>CAYZBG010000074.1:0-24673 GCA_964476565.1 uncultured Opitutus sp. | reverse complement strand
GGCGAGCAGGCCCGCGTCATCATCAACCAGCTCTTCCAGAAGACGGCCCTGGAATCTTCGTTCGGCGTCACGCTGCTCGCGCTCGACCGCAAGCGTCCGAAGCAGATGAACATCAAGGAACTGCTCGAATGCTACCTCGAGCACCGCCGCGATGTCGTCACCCGCCGCACCAAGTTCCGCCTGCGCAAGGCTGAGGAGCGCGCCCACATCCTTGAGGGCTACATCATCGCCCTCGATAACCTCGACGACTTCGTCAAAATCATCCGAGCCTCGGCGAACCGCGAGGATGCCAAGGTGCGTTTGATGGCAAAGTACCCCCTCTCCGAGCGCCAGACCGATGCCATCCTCGAGCTCCGGCTCTATCAGCTCACCGGCCTCGAACGCGGCAAGATCGAAGCCGAGTACCTCGAGCTGATGAAGCTCATCGAGGAGCTGCGCGGCATCCTGGAGTCGGACGCAAAGCTGCTCGCCCTGATCAAGAAGGAGCTGCTCGAGATGAAGGAGAAGTACACCTCTCCGCGCCGGACGGAGATCATCGGCCTCGCCGGTGAGTTCCGGATGGAGGATGTCATCCCCAACGAGGGCTGCGTGATCACCGTCTCCCATCTCGGCTTCATCAAGCGCACGGCAGTCGCCGAATACCGGTCCCAGAAGCGCGGAGGCAAGGGCGTGATCGGCACCGAAACGTACGAGGAGGACTTCGTCGAACACCTCTTCACCGCCTCGACGCACGACTACATCCTCTTCGTCACCACGCACGGGCAGTGCTATGCGAAGAAGGTCTACGACATCCCCGAGGGCAACCGCACTTCGAAGGGCAAGTCGGTCAAATCCTTCCTCGCCGTCGATGAGGGCGAAAAGATCGCCTCCATGCTGACAATGCGCGACTTCACGCCCGACCAGTACCTGGTCATGGCTACGCGCAAGGGCGTGATCAAGAAGACGGCCCTGGCGGATTACACCAACGCCACCCGTGAAAGCGGCCTGATCGGTATCAATCTTGCCGAGGACGACACCGTGATCGGCACCGTCCTGACGACAGGCAAAGACGAACTGATTCTTGTCTCCAACCAGGGGCTTGCGGTGCGCTTCCGCGAAAGCGACGCCGAGTCCGGCGAAGTGCTGTTCCGCCCGACCGGCCGGGCCACCGCCGGCGTCACCGGCATGCGTTTCAAGCTGGAGAGCGATTTCCTCCAGGCCATCGAAGTCGTCGACCACGCCACCAAGTTCCTTGTGGCGAGTGAGGCGGGTCTCGGCGTGCGCACCCGTTTCGAGGATTACCGCCTGATCAACCGCGGCGGTAGCGGCGTCTGGGCCATCGACCTGCCAGAAGACGGCTCCGTCCGCCTCGCCGGCGCCCTGAGCGTCAAGGACACCGACGAAATCATGCTCCTCACCGCCCGCGGCCAGAGCGTGCGCTGCCCGGTGAAAGACATTCGCGAGACCAATCGCGGGGCGAAAGGCGTGAAATTGCTCACGCTCGCGGAAGGCGATAAGCTGCTCTCCATCGCCAAGGTCGTCGAGACGGAGGAAGAGCAACAGGCAGTCGGCGGCGAAACGCCGGCCAGCTGATCGCGGGGCAACGCGACGCCGGTAAACGCCGGCGTCGTTTTTTTGCGACCATGGAGAAACCGTCAGGCGCTTGCGTAGAGTCCGCGCTTGCCAACGCATTTTTTGAGGCGTCACTTATCCAAACCTGTCGAGCCACGCCCTCTGTCATGCCCGGTCGCCTTTCCTCCCTCCTCGATCCGTCTCGCATCACGCTTCGCGTGCAAAGCGCCAAGCGCACGGCTGCGATCAACGAGGTCGCACGGCTGCTCGACGGCCACAGTGAGGTGACGAACTTTCAAGGGTTCTACAACGAGCTGCTCGCCCGGGAGCGGCTCGATACCACCTGCCTGGGCAACGAGATCGCTCTGCCTCACGCACGGACGGAGCACGTTCAGCAGATCGTGATGGCCGTGGGACGCAGCGAAGGCGGGGTGCACTTCGAGAACGGCAACCAGACGGTCCGGCTGATGTTCGTGCTCGGGACGCCCAAATCGAATCCCGGCGATTACCTGCAGGTCGTGAGCGCGCTGTGCAAGATTCTCAAGGATGCCGCAAACCGGAAGGCCCTGCTCGAAGCCGAGTCCCCCGAGGCCTTCATCGCCGCGGTCTCGGCGGCCGAGGAGAAACTCCTCTCGCCCGCCTGATCGGGACCGCGGCGACGCCGGCTGACGCCTGCAACGGGCGAGGTCAGAAGCGGATCCGGATACCGGCCTCGACCGAAGTCTCGTCGCCCAAGGTGTCCTCCACGTCGAAGAGCTTGACCTCACCCACCCGGAAGTGGCGCGCCCCCACGGTGAAGCTCACGGCGGGCGTGACGTTGAACGCTACTCCCGCGAAGGCCTGGGCCGTGAAGCCGCTGTCCGAGTCGCGAATGCCCGTCGCAAAACTCCGGCCCGAAACACGGACCTGACTCAGTCCCAAACCCAGGCCACCAAAGAAATCGAACCGGCTGCTGAAGGGCGCGGAAAAGCGATAGTTGGCCAGGATCGGCGTGATGGAGGCCTTGAAGATCTCCTCGCGGAACGAGGTGTCGGCCACCTCCAGTTCAATGCCATGGGTGACGCTTCCGCCCGAAGGCAGGGTGTAGCCGACATGGCCGGAGATCATGCTCTCCTCGGAATCGATCAGGTAGCCGATGGAGGCACCGACGTAAGGCTTGGCGACCGCGACGGACGCCGAGACGATGAGCAGCAGGCTGCAGATGAGGTTCTTCATGGTTTGTAGTCGGCCGAAGGCGTTAAGTCATACCCTCAGCCAAAGTCGGAAATCGGACTCCCGCACGAATCGCTTCACTCCCTCGCTGCAGAGCGCCACGTCAGAAGGCGCAACGGCATCGGCAAAGGAAAACGGATCGGCGGAAACAGTGAGTCGCACGGAAGTAATCGATGGCAAGTTGCAATTAAACCGGGTGATGAAAAGAGAAAAGGGACGCCGTGAAACTACGGACATCGGCGACGGAACGACATGGCTCGCGTCCGTCGCGCGCCGTGCCGTCAACCCTTGCCCCCGCCGGACGATCGAGTCGCCCCACGGGCTTGCCACCTCCGGAGGCCGCCGCACCATCGCGCCTGCGCATGATTCACTCCTTTGTCTTCAGTGAAGGCCGCCTGGTCGGGAGGGACCTCGAGATCGAGGCCTTGCGCCTCGTGCGGGCCGACAAGGGTCTCGTACTGTGGGTCGATCTGGACAATCCCACCGACGAGGAAGTGAAGACGGTGCTGGAGGGCGTGTTCCAATTCCATCCGCTGGCCATCGAAGACTGCGTCACGCCGAGCTCCCTGCCCAAGGTCGAGGACTACGAAGACTATCTCTTCATGGTGATGCACGCCGTGGACTTCACGCGCAGCGAGAAGTTCAACACGGCCGAGCTGAATCTGTTTCTCGGCAAGGACTACCTGGTCACTTTCCACCGTACCCCGCTCAAATCCGTCGCGGCACTGGTCGACCGTTGTGTGAAGGCGACCGGAACGGTGGCGCGCGGCCCCGACCGGCTTGCGCACTACCTGCTCGACGCCCTGGTCGATCTCTACAAGCCCGTCATGCAGGAGCTGCGCAACGAGCTCGAGGAGATCGAGGTCACCGTCCTCGAACGCAACAAACCCGAGCTGACGTCCGAGCTCATCGAGGTGCGCTCCGAGATCAATCACCTGCGCCAGATCGTGCGTCCGCAGCGCGACGTCATCAACAAGCTGGCCCACGGGGAATCCAAGCTCATCCGCACGGTCATGCTGCCCTACTTCCGCGACCTGCGCGACGATCTGGTGCGGATCGACGAAACCGCGGCGAGCTACGCGGACCAGTTGCTGATCTCATTCGACCTCTACCTGAGCCGTTCCGGCTTCGAGGCCAACGAGGGCATAAAGGTCCTGACCGCCCTGACCGCGCTTTCGCTCCCCTCCATGCTGCTCGGCACCTGGTACGGCATGAACTTCGAGCACATGCCCGAACTCGATACCCGCTACGGTTACGGGGTGATCATCGCCGTCAACGTCGTGGCCACCGGCCTCATTTTCTGGTGGTGCAAACGGAGGCGATGGATCTAAGCGCCGCAAACGCATCCCTGCCCCTCCGGCCCGCGCCGACATGCTGACCATCCTCGTTTATCGCGACAACCGCTTCTCCGCCGTCAATCCGCCGGCGGCTTCGCTTGCGTCGTTGCGCAACGAACCCGGCGTCATGCTCTGGGTCGATCTTTCCGAGCCCACCGAGGCCGAGATCAAGGCCGTGCTGGAGGAGGGATTCGGCCTGCACCCCCTCGTGATCGAGGACTGCGTCGGCGACTCGCCGCTGCCCAAACTGGAGGACTATGACGACTACCTCTACTTCGTCATGCACGCGGTGGACTACTCGAAATTGGACAAGTTCTCCACGACGGAGCTCGATTTCGTGCTCGGGAAAAACTTCCTCATCACGTTCCACCGCCAACCGCTCCGACCCGTGCAAACGGTGATCGAGCGGGTCCAGCGCACGACCCACGTGGCCGTGCGCGGTCCGGACCGGTTCGCCCACACGTTGCTCGACCTGATGGTCGAGGCCTATCAGCCGGCCCTGCAGGAACTCCGGCACGAGCTCGAATCCATCGAGGAAGCCGTGTTGAAGCACGAGCCTGCCGACACCCTGTTTCCGCGGGTGGTCGGGCTGCGCAAGGAAATCATCCAGCTGCGCCAGATCGTCCGGCCGCAGCGCGAGGTCGCCACCGCTCTCGCCTCGGGCAAGAACCGATTCATTCGCACCGTCATCGTGCCTTACCTGCGCGATCTGAGCGAAGACCTGAGCCGCATCGAACAACAGGCCGGCGCGTGGGCTGACCAGCTGATCCTGTCGTTTCGCGTTTACCTGAACAAATCGAGCTTCGAGGCGAGCGAGGGCATCCGCGTCATCACCGCGCTCACCGCCCTGACCATTCCTCCGTTTGTCATTGGGGGATGGTTTGGCATGAACTTCACGCGGATGTACGAGTTGAAGCCGGCTGTGGCCTATCCGCTGGTGCTTGGGCTGACCGCCGTCTGCACCGCCGCGATGTTCGTGTTCATGAAACGACGGCGCTGGTTGTAGCGCCAGAACCGGCCGCGGACGCCGCCCCGCCGCGGACTTCGGCACGGTTCGCGCTGGAGCCGGGGCGTGAACGATCTGCTTCGCGACCCGCGTGTCCGTCGCCTCCTGCTGGCCAATCTTACCGGCTCGGTGGGCTGCGGCGTCACGATGATCGCCGTTCCCTGGCTGCTCATCCAGCAACCCGACGGGACTCGCTTCTACGGGTACGCCACGCTGGGCACCACGATCGCATTATTTCTTTTCATGCCGTACTACGGAGCGTGGTTGGACCGACGTTCGCGCCGTTCGATCCTGCTCGCCGGAGAGCTCTTCGGCGGAGTCGCCATGATCGCCATGGCCGCCTGGGCGTGGCTGGCCGGCGGCCTCTCCACCGCGCAGCTCATGACCACGTACTTTTGCGGCATGCTGTACTCGACGCTGCACTTCCCGGCGAAGTTCGCCTTCGTCCAGGAACTGTTTCAACGCCGTCATTACGCCTCCCTGACCGGCCTGCTGGAGATTCAGGGTCAGGTCGCCACCGTCATCGCCGGAGGCCTGGCCAGCCTCCTGATCGGAACGGTCTCGCTGCCATGGCTGCTCTGTGCGGATGCGGCGACCTATTTCCTGAGTTTCGCCGTGCAGCGCGGTCTGCCGCCTCCGGCCCGGCGCCCTCCACCCCGGGTCCACCGCAGCGCGTGGCACGCAATGGCCGAAGGCGGACGCTGGCTATGCGAGCGTCCGCGGCTGTGTGTGTTTCTCCTCAGCACGTATGTGCCTTTCGTCGTGGTCATGGCCGGCCAGTACCTGTTTCCGATCTACGTCGACCGCGTCCTGCAGGCGTCCTCCGGCGTTTACGGGGGCGGCGAAATGATGTTCGCGGCCGGGGCCATGCTGGCCGGTGTGCTCATCCCACGGCTCGTGCCGAAGCACGGCGCCGACCGGACGATGGTGGTCACCATGGGATTGTTCTTCAGCGGCCTCGTCCTCCTGATCGTGCTTCGCGCCACCCCGCTCTACTACGTTTCGTTGCTCCTGCTCGGACTGGGCACCGCCGGTTCGCGCGTGGCACGAAGTACGATCGTGCTCACGCGGGTACCCGGAGAGGTGCTCGGGCGGGTGCAAATGTTTTTCTCCGCCTTCGACCGTCTGCTGCGGACGAGCCTGATCCTCGCTGCCACGATGATCGTTGTGCGCAGCGGTCCGGCGAACGGCTTTGTCCTGCTCGCTGCGGTCGTAGCCGGTGCGTTTGCCGCCATGTTGTTCAGCCGCGCCTCGATTCGCCGGGAGGAGCAGGCCGAGCCGGCCCTCGCCTCGCCCACGTAGGTCGGCGGAGGCTGCGTTCTAGCATTACCGGCGTGACGGCCCCCACCGGTCCGCGTACGTCTCTGTCGTTACGCGATGATCCAAGCGCTTGTATTCGATTTTGACGGACTGATTTTGGACACGGAAACGCCCATGGTCGAAGCCTGGGTGGCGGTCCACGCCCAGCACGGCGTGGCCTGCGATCGTGCCGTCCTGCACGACATCGTCGGTCACGTGGGCCAGGGCTTCGATGCCTGGGCCGCCTTCGATCCCGTGTTCGACCGGACCACGCTGGACCTCGCCTACCGCCGTCAGGCGCGCCAGCTAATCGAGCAGCAACCGGTCCTGCCCGGGGTGAAGGAGCTGATCTCAGCGGCCCGCGACCGCGGCCTGGCCCTGGGGGTCGCATCGAATTCCGATCACGATCACGTCGAGGGGCATTTGGCGCGCCTCGGGCTGCTGGCGCAGTTCGACGCGATCCGCTGCATCGACGATGTGTCGCAAGGCAAGCCCGCCCCGGATGTGTACCTGGCCGCGCTGGCCGCCCTCGACGCGGATCCGGCGCGCACCGTGGCCTTTGAGGATTCGGTACCGGGACACCTGGCGGCCAAACGCGCCGGGCTGCACTGCGTCGTGGTTCCCAACCCGTCCACCGTCCACTTTGATTTCCCCGCCGCCGATTGGAAGGTGCCGTCACTCGCGCACGCCACCTTCGACGCCTTGGTGGCCCGCTTCGGATCGCCCGCGCCATGACCGTACCGCCCCGCACCAACGTCCTCGGTGTGGGCATCCACGCGCTCGATCTGGAAGGCGCGGTGGCGTTCCTCGTCGCCGCTGCCCAGGCCGGACGCACGGGCTATGTCTGCTGCTGCGATGTCAACAGCCTGAGTTGCGCCCGGCGCGATCCCGCCCATCGCGCCCGCCTAAACCGTGCCTTGCTTGCCACGCCGGATGGCATGCCGGTGGTCTGGCTCGCCCGTTGCGGTGATCATCCGGGCATCGACCGGGTCTACGGTCCGGACCTCCTGCTCGCGCTCAGCGCGGCCACGGCCGGCACCGGAATCGCGCATTATTTCTACGGCGGAACGGAAGGCACGGCCGGTCGGCTGGCTGCGTCCCTACGTGAACGTTTTCCCGCTCTCGAGGTCGCCGGCGTTCGCACCCCGCCTTTCGACGTCTTTCCGCCCGAAGAACGGGACGCTGTGGCCGACGAGATCAATCGATCCGGTGCCCGCCTCGTGTGGGTCGGCGTGAGCACCCCCAAGCAGGAACGCCACATGGCCGAACTGGCGCCGCGCCTCACCCGGGCCATTCTCATCGGGGTCGGCGCGGCGTTCGACCTCCACTCGGGCCGGATCCGTCAGGCTCCGCGTTGGCTGCAGCGCAGCGGCCTGGAGTGGTTTTGGCGCGTCTGCCTTGAGCCCCGGCGGTTGGGGCCGCGTTACCTGCGCAACAACCCGCTTTTCCTCCTGCGTGCCTTTGCGCAGCTGAGCGGACTCAGGCACTACCCGCTCGACGAGCCCGAACGCGCTCAAAAAAGCTCGCCTTGATTGAGCGCCGCGCGACGAACCGGATCGCGCGTGCTCTCGGTCAGCAGCCAGGCCAGCGACTGGCCGGCCACGGCCGGCTCCCCGGTCAACCGCTGCAGCAGCAAGGCCCCGGCCAGCGCGTCGTACAGGGCCGCATGGTACTGACGGCGGGCGGGCGGACAAAACCGCCCGGCAAGTTCATCCAGCCGACTCTGCAGACCGAAGGTGGTGATCAGGTGCTCCAGTTTCGCCGACGGCAGGGTGGGATACAGGTGCGGGTAAAGGCGGCCCGTATCGATCCACGGCCCCCAGTCCGTGACGGCACCGCCGGGAGAGAGAAAATCCGGCGACGTGCGCGGGTACGGCCAGGCCGCTTTGAGCAACGTCGTCTCGGCCTGGGCAAAGTGGGCGGCAAGCGGCCCCGAGGCACGGAGGGCGGCGAACCGTTCGAATTCGCCGGAGAACGGCTCGCACCCGGCGACGGACGCCTCCGCCAGGCCGTGCACCGCCACATCCTCCCGCCGCACCCGCCCAGAGGCGCGGCAGAGACGGGTGTGGGTATCCAAAATCTCACCACCACGCAGCGACACCACCCCGTACTCGAGGATGCCCGAGCCCAGGCTGCCCTCAAAATCGATAAAATGCAGGGTTTGCTCCGTCCATGCGCCGCTCACAGGTCTCACGCAAAGCCCGGCGGGCCTGGGTCGCAACCGCAACCTGCAACCCGCGCGGCCGTGTTTTTCCATTTATCCCCGGCCCGCGACCGCCACACTCGCCGCGTGGACCTCTCGCCTTATCGCGCCTTCATGCAGGAACTGGCTGCCGCCACCGGCGCCTTCATCCGTCCGCTCTTCGCCGATGCCGCCCTTCCGGTCGAGCTCAAGGATGACGCCTCGCCGGTGACCGCTGCCGACCGCGGGGCCGAGCAGCTGATGCGCGAACGGATCACCCGGCGTTATCCGGACCATGGCGTGATCGGTGAAGAGTACGGTACCACGCGCGACGATGCGGAGTGGGTGTGGGTGCTCGATCCGATCGATGGCACCAAAGCCTTCATCACGGGCGTGCCACTGTGGGGTACGCTCATTGCCCTACTCCATCGCGGGCAGCCCGTTCTGGGCGCCATTCACCAGCCCATTCTGCAGCAGTTGATGATCGGTGACGGACGGCTGACGACGCTGAATGACCGGCCGGTACGAATGCGCCCCTGCGCCCGCGTCGAGGATGCCACCATCCTGACCAGCGATCCGCTGTACCCGGCGCGCTACCAGAATGGCGCCGCCTACGATGCGCTGGTTAACCGCGCCCGGCTCGTGCGCACGTGGGGCGATTGCTACGGTTATCTGTTGCTGGCGGCGGGGCGCGCGGATGTCTGCCTCGATCCGATCATGAACCCATGGGACATCGCCGCGCTGGTGCCCATCATCCGTGGAGCCGGGGGTGAAATCACCGATTGGCAGGGCAGGCCGCCGTACCCGGCGCAATCCACCGTTGCGGCGGCGCCGGGTCTACACGCGGAGGTCATCCGCGTCCTCAACCGCTGAGCCTCAGGGCGCCGACGGATTGGCCGGGGGCGAAGCGGGTTGCTCCGGCTTCGGCAGACTGGCTTGAAACTCGCGCGTCATCCTCTCCATGCGGGGACCGATCTCGCTCATCTTGCTCATCATGATCTGCATCATGCGCTGCTGCACGGCGGGTTGCTTGTCGATCAGGGCCTGGCCGGCCGGCGTAGCGTGGAAGGCGCTCATCGCGCTCAGCTCTTCCTTGGTGAACACCTCGCTGTAAAGCTGGGTGATGGCCGCACGCATTTCCGGACCAGCCATCACACCGAGGGTCTCGTCCATGATGCGCGACTGCAGTTCGGCAAACCGCGCCCGATGTTCCTCAGGAATGCGCATGCGCGCCGCCTGCTGCTGGAAAATCGGGCGCATCGCCTCCTTTTGCTGGGCGGCCATCTTCGCCATCATCTCATCGAATCGCATGGACTGCAGCGCCGCCTCGGCGTCAGCCAAGGTGGCGGGCGTCGCCGACACCCCTTCGCCAACCGCGGCCTCGACCAGCTTCACCTTCTGCACCAAGCCGCCCTTCTCGAGCTCCAAGGTGTTCGTCTTGACGTCGAAGGCCTTGATCACGTGGCCCTCGTAAGCGTCGCCGATGGTGAGCCATTTGCTGGAGGCGCCGGCTTCATTCGTCAGAACAAAACGGTGCTGACCGTTCATGGTCAGGACGGCGTTGAACACCGGGAGTTTCTCGGCAGCCCAAGCCACCGAGGCAAGACAGAGGCCCGTAAGGGCAATCAGGATACGCATGAGGGAACGGGGGTTAGAAGAATCATTGATCCCGCCCCAGGAAAGTCGATTGCAAAACCGCCGCACGCCTTGCCCATCCGAGGTGGACGCGCGGCGTCGGCTCAGCGACGGCGGCCGCGCGCCTTGGGCGGCGTCCACTCGGCCGTCACGACCGAGGTGAATCCGCCGCGGGCCTTCCAATCCGCGACAATCGTCAGGCTGCGCGGCTTGAGGGCGGCACCGAGATCATCACAGATCTTGTTGGTCACCGCCTCGAAGAAAATACCCTCGTTGCGAAAGGCGTGGAAATAGACCTTGAGCGACTTCAGCTCCACGCAGGTCTTGTCCGGCACATAGCGCACCGTGATGTGGGCGAAGTCCGGATGCCCCGTCATCGGGCACAGCGACGTGAACTCGTGATGAGTGTGCGCGATCACGTAGTCGCGGTGAGGCGCGGGATTCGGAAACGTCTCGATGAGCTTCGGGTCGGCCATGGCAGGAAGAAGGACGGAAACGCGGCGCGTCGGAAAGGCGGAAATGTCCCGAGGGGGCCGCGGTCGCTGAGGCCGCCCCTCGTCTGCGCTTCGGTCTGGCCTACGTCGCCGTCTCCGTGAAACGCGACTCGCGGATCACGGTGATCTTGATCGTGCTCGGATACTGAAGCTCTTCTTCAACGCGGCGACGGAGGTGTTTGACCAGGTCCTTGGCCTGCTCGTCGGTGACGGTGTGCGGGTTGACCACCACGCGCACCTCTCGGCCCGCCTGGATGGCGTAGGCCTGATGGACGCCCTCGACGGACATCGCCAGTTTTTCGAGGCGGTCGAGGCGTTGAATGTAGCTCGTCATCGACTCGGCGCGGGCACCGGGCCGTACGGCGGAGACGGTGTCGGCCAAGATCACGAGGCCGGCGTAAACGGTCTCGGGTTTGATCTCCTCGTGGTGCGCGGCCACCGCATTAATGACGATCGGCGTTTCGCCGTGCCGTTTGACGAAGTCGCCGCCCATGATGGCGTGGCTGCCCTCGTACTCGCCCTCGATGGCCTTGCCAATGTCGTGCAGCAGGCCGGCACGCTTCGCGATGTTCGGATCGAGGCCGAGCTCGCTGGCGAGCATGGAGCACAGGAAGCCGACTTCGACCGAGTGATCGAGCACGTTCTGGGTATAGGAAAAGCGGTACTTGAGCCGGCCGAGCAGGCGGATGATTTCCGGATGCAGGCCGTTGATGCCCAGCCGTTGCACGGCGTCCTCACCGGACTGCTGCACGGTAAGTTCGATGTCCTCGCGGGCGCGTCCGACGAACTCTTCGATCGTCGCGGGATGGATGCGGCCGTCCTTCACCAGCGCCTCGAGCGCGATGCGCGCGACCTCGCGGCGGACCGGGTCAAACGACGAAATAAGCACCATCTGCGGCGACTCGTCGATCAACAGGGTGACGCCGGTCGCGGCCTCGAAGGCCTTGATGTTGCGCCCCTCGCGGCCGATGATGCGGCCCTTCATCTCCTCGCTGGGCAGCTGCACGATCGTCGCGGTGATATCGTTGTTCGGCTTGCTGGCGAGCCGCTGCATCGCGGTGATGAGGATCCGCTTGGCCTCGTTCTGCAGGTCCTTCTCCGACCGGTCGAGCACCTCGCGGCGCAGGGCGCGGAGCTCGTCGGCGCACTCCATCTGCACCTCTTCGCGCAGCGCCTTCCGAATCTCTTCGGCATCCATCTGCGAGACGCCCTCGAGCCGTTTGCGCAATGACTTCGATAGGGCGCGGATCGCGTCGCGCGCCTGTTTCACGGCCGAGTTCTCGCGCGCCAGCCGCTCGCTTTTCTGTTCCAGCTGATAATCCAGCAACGCGAGCGACTCCTCGTGGGCGCGGATCTCGCGCAACTTCACGTCACTCTCGATCTCGCGCCGGTCGAACTCGCGGTTGAGCTCCGCGCGCTTCTGGGCGATTTCCTCCTCCGCTTTTTGCTTCAGCTCCTGGGCAGCGACGGCCGCTTCGCGTTTGGCGACCTCAATCAGCTGCGCTGCCTGCTCCCCGGCGACGCGTCGCGTGTGACGCGTGAAGGCCCACACCACCAGGAAACCGACGCCGAATCCCAATATCAACGCGACCGCGAACGACCAATAAATGCGGTCGCTCTCGGCAATCAGGAACGCGAAGTCGGCGGCGCTGGCTGATTTCAAGTAGGCAAACCGTTGTGCCCGAATGCACCGATTTCAACCCTTGTTTGTCTATTCCAGTCGATGTTCGGGCGCCGCCTCAGGCAGAAAGGCTGGCAGCGTCCCATCGAGCACGGTCTGCAAGCGGTTGCGGGCGGCCTCTTCGCCACGCTCATCCACGAGGGTCTGGGCCACGATGTAGGCCCACCGATCCGTCCGCCCCCGCAGGCGGTTGACTGCCGTCCGCCACAACCGGCCGCCGTGGGTCGCCTCCATCACGCCGTCGCCCACGAACCAGTAGGCGAAGAGCGCCGGCACCACCCGGCGTTCGCCCCGGCCGTCAACGTGTTCGCGTTGCACCCGCAGCAGGGTTGCCGGCACGTCTCCGCCATTGGGATGCAGGAAGACATGGCGGGTGCGGCCGGTGATCGTCCATCCCTGCCCCACCAGGCAGAGCTCCGGTCGGTGAATCGAGGTCCGATCCCGTCCGCTCAAGACCAGCGAGACGAACACCTGATCCTGTCGGTCGGCCGTGGATACATAGAGCCGCCGGGAAAAGCCCGTGTCAGGCGGCAACACCTCCCGCTCGATGGCGGTGACCTCGGTCCTTCGGCCGATCCACTCCACGCCGATCGACATCGGCAGTTCGATCGGTGACTGCCCATCCGGACCCAGCCGGATACCCGCACCGCCTGTGACCGGTCGGCGGTCCATGGCCACCGTCCACGCGATCACCGCTGCGGCAACCACGGCCACACCCGCCACGCCCGGCCAGAGGACGGGTCTGCGTCCAGAGGGGCTCCCGGATGACTCCGCGGCCGCAACCGCAGGAAGCCCCGGCTCTTTTTCGCCCATGAAGGCCACCGCGGCCAACACACCGCCGAGTACGACCAGAAAGACCACGAATCCCGCCCACGCATGCACCCACAGGCCCGCCTCCTGCCCGAAGAGCTCCCCCGCCGCGATGATGGCGCCGATGCGAATGACGTTGCCGAGATAGGTGAGCGGAAAGACGAGCAGGAACACCGCCATCCTGCGCCATGCCGAACGGACGTTGAGGTACGCGATCAGCAGGCTCAGCGCCATCAAGGCCACCAGCGAACGTACGCCCGAACACGCAGCCGCGACATCGTATTGGTAGGATCCGTCCGGCGCGAACAACTGCGTGCCGTTGCGAATCACCTCCACGCCGGCGGCACGGGCGATCGCTTCGGTCGCATCGATCACCCAGACGCGAAGATGAAACCCGACGGAGTCCAGCGCGTTGACCGGGATGGCAAAGACGAGGAAGGCGAGTGGAAAGCGAAACGCGCGCCCCCACCGCACGCCACCGCCCAGCGCGACGGTTCCCCACGCAAACAGCAGCAGCCCGACGATCGAAAGGCGGGCCTGCTCAACAGTGTAGCCGAGGGCGTGCAAGCCCAGCCCCACCCCGAGCGCAACCCACGCCCCGCGGGAGACGCCCGTGGGCGGTGAGACGGGTTGGGACCGCAGATTCCGCCACCCGAGCCAGAGCGCCGCCGCCACAATGAACGGGCCGTGCTCCGACTCGGAACCGGCGTTGAACCACTGATAACCCCACCACACGAACAGCGACGCGGTGTCGATGTAACCGCGGCCGGCGTTGCCGAAAAAATGAAACACGACGAGGCCCACGACGGCACACATGGCCGCCGCCGACCAGGTCCGGAGGTCCCCGGACCCGGATGAAGCCGCACTGGGCGAAGGGCTTGTCATCACCACACCACGGACCTTAACTCCCGCCGCTTGGCAAAACCAACCCCAGAGTCGCGCCCCGCCCTGCTGGTCACCGAGTTGTGGGGCCTCGGCGATGTCGCCCTCGCGATTCCTTTCCTTCGGACCGCCGCCCGCCACGGGCCGGTGACCCTGCTCGCCAAGGCGCACGCCGCACCGTTGCTCCGGCGTTTTGCACCTGAGGTGGACAGAGTGGTGATCGACGCTCCGTGGACGGCCTTTCGGGGAAAATACCGCGTCTGGAACTGGCCGTGGGGCGCCTTGCGGTCGGTGCGCGCGCAGCTGGCCGGACGCCACTTCGACCGGGGCGTTTCAGCCCGCGCCGACCCACGCGACCATCTCCTGCTCACGCTCTGCCGGGTGCGCCGTCGTGTGGGATTTGCGCGGGCGGGGTCCGGCCTGCTGCTGCACTCGGCCTTGCCTCCGCCACCGACCCCGCATCGCGCCGATGCGTGGGCGGCGCTCGCGGAGGCGCTTGGCTGGCCCCAACCGGAGCCGGTCGGGGCTGCGCCCGGCACCGTCCGACGCATCGTGGTGCACACGGGGGCCGCTCAGCCGGTGCGACGCTGGCCGGCGGAGCGTTATGACGCCCTGACTCACCGCCTGCGCGTCCAAGGCTACGAGGTCGACCGGATCGACGAGTCCGCTGGTACGATTGACGCGCTGCTCGACTGTCTGGCCGCAGCGGACGCGTTCATTGGCAACGACTCGGGGCCGGGGCACCTCGCCGCCCTGCTGGGACGACCGACCTTCACGATCTTCGGCCCGCAGCTTCCGGAAAACTTCGCCCCGCGCCACCCGCGCGCCGCGTGGATCGAAGGTGCGCCGTGTCCCCACAAACCCTGTTACGACCACTGCCGGTTTTCCCGTCCGCACTGCCTGCTCGACCTGGAAGTGGAGGAGGTATGGAGCCGCGTGGAGGGTTGGCTGAAAAGTCTCAGGTAACGACGAGCCTCCGCACGCCGGGCAGGCGTTGGATCCAAGTATTCAACACCAGCCGCAGTTCCTCGCGTCCGCCGACCGCCAGCAGACGTCCGCTCGCCCGGGCCAAACCGACCGGCCAACCCGGATCGACCGCCGCGCGCAGGAGCGCGATGCGCGCCACCCAGCGGCGGCGGGTCTGGCGGTCGTACCGCCGGCCGTAACGCAGGCAGACGCAACGTTGCGACCGCCAGCGCTGCCGCGACACCGCGTTGGCCCGCGGTCCGGTTGGCTGCGGATAAACGTCGACCAAAGGAGCGGCGACGTTCGGCACCGCCGTCAATTCACCGTTCGCAACGAGGGCTAGGAAGAAATCCTGATCCTCCACGGCATCGAGGGTCTCATCGAACCGGACGGCATCCGTGCGGCGATGGAAGATCACCTGGGTCGTCGGCAGGGCGCAAAGCACCAACGCTGCCCCGGAGAAAACCTGTGCATCCGTCTGGCGAATACGCACGCGCGGACCCAGCCGATAGCACAGGCCACACAGCACGACCGGAGAGCCGCTGCTCTCGGCGAGCGCGCGCTGAGCTGCCAGTTTGGCCGGCCGGTATTTATCGTCGTCATCGAGATAGGTCACCCAGCGGCCGCGCGCCACCGCGAGTCCAACGTTGCGCGCCGCCGCGGCGTTGCGCGGACGGTCGTGCTCAATCACGCGCATCCGCGGGTCCGTCCCCCAGGGCGCGAGCGCTGCTCTCGTGAGTGGACGGTCCTGCGGCAGGTTGTCATCGACGACAATCAATTCGAAGTCCGTCTCGGTCTGCGCGAAAACACTGGCCACGGCGCGGGGAAGCAGCGCCGGACGCCCACGGGTCGGAAGAATCACACTGATGGCGGGGGCCGACACAGATTCAGAGTTCCTCGAGGAGACGGTTCTTGAAGCGCATATAGCCGGGCGACCCGGTCGGCTTGGCCAGCACCATGCCCCACACGAAGGCCCGCATGGCGTCGGCCAACACGGGGGGCCGGACGCCCCAGGCGCGGAAGAAACGCCAGTATGCCCCGGGCAGGTGTTTCAAAGCCAGCCGGCCATGAGGCAAGCGTGCGAACACGAAACTGCAATTCTGCAGACCGATGCAGTCGCGCAGATAACGTTGCCGCGGATGCGGTGCCAGATCCGGCGGCAGGTGCCAGCACCGCTCGGAAGGCACCCACAGATTCAGACGATGGGAGGCCAGCCGGAGGAGGTACTCGAGGTCGACTGCCTGGTACCAAATGTCCTCGCGGGGAAAACCCGCGCGCTCGATCGCCTCGCGCTTGAACATCATCACCGGCCACGGCGACCAGGTGCAGCGCACCGGATCAGGTCCGCAGGCCTGAAGATACTCCTCCGGCGTGAGCCGGCCGTTGGCGCGAAGCACGACCTTCCATTTGCGGCGGTCCTGGAGTCCTGGATACCAGCCGATGCCGCCATCTGCGCGCAGGATCATGGGCGCAGCCGCCCCGGCATCGGACGCATCGAGCGCACGGCGGACGCCTTCCAACGCCCACGGCGAAGCCACGGCATCATCGTCGAACTGCACACAGTGGCGGACGGCCGGGTCAGCAAGGGCCGCCGCAAACCCGATTGCCACGGCGCCGCCTGTTCCTCGATTTCGCCCGGACACGATGACACGGGCATCAGGCAGGCCGGCCGCGGCCACGAGCTGTTCTACCGCCCCACCGCCCCGATCATCGACCACGATCACCCGGGGCGGCGCCGGCTGGACGTCGCGGAGGCTGGCCAGAAGCCGATCAAGCACGGGCAAACGGCCGTAACTGGAAATCACCGCGGCAATCATCTCCCTCCACGTGAAGGCCAGCTCGAGACCCCACGCGAGCCAAAACCCGGCCGAGCGCACCTCCTGCTGCGGGATTGCCCTCCGCTCCCGGAACGACCCAAATCGCCCCGCATGCTTTCCGCCGACCTGCGCCGCGTCTGGTCGCGCGACTGGATCCCCATCCTGCTCGCGCAAGGCGTCGGCGTGAGCTGCGGGCTGGTCGGCGTGCGTCTGGTTTCGACCTGGGTGCCTCCGGAGCAACTCGGGCTCTACGGCCTGTGCCTCGCTTTGGTACCGGCGGGTGCCCACCTCACCCATCACGGGCTGGCACGCCATGCCGCGCGGTTCTGGCCGCGCGAAGGGGCCGCAGCGTACCATCGGACCTTGGCGGCAGCAGCGCGGCGGGCCTCCGTCATTTTGATTGGCGTCTTGGTGATCGCGCTCGCGGCGCTGGCCAGTTTCACCGACGTCCCCTTTGTCGCCTGCCTGCCGTGGTTGTGCCTTGCCGGCCTTGCCGCAGCGTATGGTGCCGTGGTGCATGCCGTGATCCAGTCGTTGCGCCACTATTGGACCGACTGTGCCTTGACCTGCACCCACAGTGTATTGCGGACCGGCGGGCCGTTGATCGGTCTGCTCGTCGCGGGAGCGACCGCACCCATGCTGCTCGCCGGCTTCGCCGTGCCGCAGGCGCTGCTCGCGGTCTTCAGCTGGTTTGTGGTGCTACGACTCCGGGCGCAGACTCCGGCGGGCGTAAGTATCCACCCTGCTCCCGCTCCCGAAGAACTGGTACGCTATGGCGCGGCATTCTGGGTGGTCGGAGCCTGCACCTTGGTCTCCGGCGCCCTGCACCGGGGCTGGGCCGCGGTGTGCCTTGACCCGGTGGAACTCGGATTCTTCACCCTCGCAGGCAATCTCGCGTTTGTGGTGCCCAACGTCGTGTCGGCCGCCCTCAGTCAGTTCCTTGCCCCCCGCCTTTTCGCCCAGGCGCGGCAAACGGCAGATCCGGAAGCTCGGTCGTGGCTGCGCCCGGTGGAGCGCACCGCGGCCGCCTGCGTCCTGTTGTCGCTCGGTGGCACTGCTCTATTGGCGCTTCTGGGCCCGTTCCTGCTCGGCGCCCTCGTCCATCCGCGCTATCAGGGGGCCCTGCCCTACCTGTTCGCCAACGGCGCCTACGCCACCGCGCTCGCCCTCGGACATTTCTACCAGTTGCCGGCTCTGGCCGCCGGCCGGCCAGGCGACGCCCGCCGCGCCATGATTGGACTGACCGTGCTTCTTGCCGCCGGCGGCGGCGTGACCGCACAGATCTCGGCCGACGCCTACCTGACTTGGCTCAGCGCCAGCCCGCTTGCCGCCGCCGGATGGCTGGCCTGGTCGGCACGCGGGTCCTCTCGCCCATGACGATGGACCCACGCCTCCGCCTTGGTGCCTTCGGCGCAGCCGGCGCGATCCTCGCGGTCTTTGTCGGCGCCCAGCTGGCCGCCGGTCAGCACCTCCTCGCGCTTGCCGTTCTCCTGCCGCCAGCGGTGATTGTCATTGAACGATGGATACCGAGCGGTGCGATCGGCCTGATGCTGGGCGCCCTGCTGATGGGCAACGTAATCGGGAACCGGGGGTTCGCCCAGCTCACACCCACGCCGTCCCTCCCCCTTTACCCAGCCGAGATCGGTCTCGCCCTCGGCGCCGTCTGGCTGCTCGTGCAAGGTGCCCGCGGGCGACGCCTGCCGCTGCGCTTCGATACGTTGGGCATCGCCGTGGCGGCGTGGATGGTATTGAGCAGCCTGCGGCTTCCCTTTGACGTCCGGCTTCATGGCATCGACGCCGCCCGGGACTACGCTCTGGTCTACTATGCCGGCTTCTTCTTCCTCGCGCGGCATGCGGCCGAACATCCGCCCGTACGCCGAGCCCTGCATCGCGCTTGGGTACTGACCCTGCTGGGCCTCTTCGTGATGTATCCATTCTACATCTACAACGAGGTCTTCTTCCTGACTGGACTCACGGTTCACGGTCTGCCGGTCATTGCGATCAAGAGCGACCTCGCCGGCACCTTTGCCGCCGCCGGAGCCCTCTACGCCACCGTGCGCTGGCGCGCGGCCCGGGAGTGGCGGTGGAGCCTGCTTCTTTGCGCCTGCCTCGGGCTCGCACTCTTCATTGTGTCGAGAGCCGCCTTTGTGGGCATGCTGGTGACAGTCCTGGTGTTCATGCCCCACGTACGAGGAAAGTTCGCCCTGACGCTGGTCCTGCTGGTCGGGCTCGGCTTGCTGGTCTCCGCCAGCCAGGTCGCCTTCGGCGAGCGCACGTGGCGCGAGACGCGTCTGTACGATGTGTACGAACACGCCGTGTCGCTGTTCGACGTATCCGGCAGCGGCACCTACCAGGGGGAGGCCAGCCAGGATACCGGCGACAACACGCGCTTCCGCATCGTGTGGTGGCGGGTGCTGATCGATCGCGGGATACGGGAGCACCCCCTAACCGGAGCCGGCTACGGCGCCGACATTTCCAGCGAGTTTGCCCGTGACTACCTGGGACCTGGGGCAGGTGATTTCACCGCCCGCAGTCCGCATAACGTCATCCTCACGGTCTTCGCCCGGACCGGTCTCGCCGGCCTGCTGCCTTTCCTCGTGCTCCTCGGCGTCATCGCACTCAGCCTCTGGCGCGCCCGACAGGTCCTGATCGACTCCCATCGTTCGGCAAGTGGCGACGGGGCGCTGGCGGATACGGCGATGGGCTGCGCGGCGTTGGTGATCCTCATCAGTGCCTGCTTTGGCGTGGTGCTCGAAGGGCCGATGGGGGCCGTGGTGTTCTGGACGCTCCTCGGGGTGGCCTTCTCCCGGCCGGCCAACGCGGACGCCGGCTCCGCGACCGCAGAAACGCACGAAACCCATGTTCAGCCTTGGCACGCGCCGGCCGAACGCCCCAATCGTACCCCTGCGCCCGGTTCATGCTGACGCCGTCCTCCACCTCTTCGTGCTCGCCCGCCTTTTCGCCTGTCAGGCGAGAGTCGCCATGAAGCTGCACAGCCCGCTCGAGTTGCTCAGCGTGTTCAAGGTCACCACTCGGGAACGGTGGGACTGGGCGACGCCGCTCGCCATGCTGGGCCTGTGCTCGATCGGCCTCGCGTTCATCTACAGCGCCCAATTTTCGAGTCCGTCCAACGACTGGATCAAGCAGGTCGTCTTCATGGTGGCGGGCGCCGGCTTGTACATCGCCGTGTCGCTCATCGACTACCGCTTCTGGATCAGCGTGGTGCACTGGTTCTACCTCGCGGTGATCATCGCCCTCGTGCTCGTGCTCATCCCGGGGATCGGCGACGAGCGAGGGGGGGCCCAGCGCTGGCTCGATCTCGGCTTCTTTTCCTTCCAACCCTCCGAACCGGCCAAGGCAGCCGTCCTGCTGATCGCCGCGACGCTGCTCATTCGCGACAAGATCGGTACCTTGCGTGAGTCCCTCGGCGTGTTGGGCAAGTTGGCGCTTGCCGTAGGGTTGCCGATGTTCCTTATCCTCCTTCAACCCGATCTGAAGTCGGCGATCGTGTTGCCCCCCATGCTGTTTTCGATGCTTTACGTTTCCCAGCTGTCGACCCGCTTTTTTGTCGGCGTCCTGGGCGCGTTCTTGCTCGTCGTCGGCATCGTCACGTGGGACAGCCGCAACTACGTAAACTTCATGCAGGAGAACAAGTTCGACTTCATGAACGACAAGGGGAAGTTCGAGCCCCACTCCTGGGTACCCCTGAAGGATTATCAGCGCAACCGCATCCTGACGTTCGCCGCGCCGGACGTCATCGACCCCTCCGGAACGAAGGATGCGTGGAACCTCAACCAGTCGCTCATTTCGGTGGGCAGCGGCGGTTTCGCCGGCAAGGGCTGGACGCAGGGCACGCAGGCCCAGCTCGGCTACCTGCCGCCCGGAGTGGCGCACAACGATTTTATCTTCTCGGTCATCGCCGAGGAAAAAGGATTTCTGGGAAGCCTCACGGTTCTCGGCCTGTTTGGGATAGTGTTGTTCAACGGCGTACGCATCGCGGGCCTTGCCCGCGACCGCTTCGGCACCCTCATCGCCCTTGGCGTGACGGCGCTGTTTGCTGTGCACGTGTTCGTGAACATCGCCATGACCATCGGGCTCGTGCCCATCACGGGCATACCACTTCCCTTTATTAGCTACGGTGGCTCCTTTGTGCTCAGTTGCTGCTTGCTGCAAGGACTGGTCCAGAGCGTCTATCGCTTCCGAAAGGACTTCACGTGAAACTGAAGCCGATCCGCGATTACGACCGCTCTGCCGGAATTTCCTGCGCCGCGACCGCCGCATCGGGGGGCCCCGTCCCAACCCAGGACAACACCCACCATGAGCGAACAGTCGCAACCCGCGTCCCGCGAATCCAGCCCGCCGGACGCCGCCCGCAACTATGACGAGGAGCTCGCCCAGCCCCCGCCCGTCCAACAAGCCGAAACCGTCGATCGCGCCGCACTAAAAGCCGGCGCCGAAGAACGCTCCAAGCAGCGCCCGCTGCTGCAAAAGATCCTCGCCGTGTTCAAGAAGGAGAAAACCTCCTTCCGCGAACTCATCATCAATTCCGAGCCGCTCGAGAAGCGCGTCGCGCTGCTCGTCGACGGCACGCTCGAGAAGTTCGAGATCGAGCGCGATTCCGACAACCGCATGGTCGGCGGAATCTACAAGGGTCGCATCAAGAACCTCGACCCCGGCCTCAAGGCCGCCTTCGTCGACATCGGCTATTCCAAGAACGCCTTCCTGCACTACTGGGACATGCTCCCGGCCGCCGCCGACTCCTCTGTCGAGGTCGTGCGCGTCAACCGCAAGAAGAACGCCGCGCCGCGCTCCGCCGAACCCACGGTCAAGGATATCCCCGGACTCTACCCGCCCGGCAGTGAGATCGTCATCCAGGTCACCAAGGGCCCCATCGGGACCAAGGGTCCGCGCACCACGACCAACCTGTCCCTGCCCGGCCGCTACCTCGTCCTCATGCCGTACTCCGACCAGTGCGGCATCTCGCGCAAGATCGAGGACCCCAAGGAGCGCCAGCGCCTCCGCCAACTCGTCAACGAGCTCACCATTCCGGAAGGCATGGGCGTGATCGTTCGCACCGCCGGCGAAGGCAAGAAGGCCCGCTACTTCGTGCGCGACCTGCACATCCTGCTCAAGACCTGGGCCGGCATTCAGCAGAAGATGCAGTCCGACCGCTCCCCCGCCTGCCTCTACCAGGAGCCCGACATCGTCGAGCGCACCATCCGCGACTTCCTGACCGAGGAGGTCGACCGCGTGCTGATCGACAATAAGGACGACCACGAGCGCTGCCTGCAGGCCGTCGGCCAGATCTCGCAGCGCTCCAAGTCCAAGATCGCCCTCTACAAGGACAGCATTCCGATCTTCGAGCGCTTCAACATCGAGCGCCAGATCGAGCAGACCTTCCAGCGCAAGGTCGCCCTGCCCTCGGGCGGCGAGATCATCATCGACGAGACCGAGGCCCTCATCGCCATCGACGTCAACACCGGCTCCCACCGTAACAAGGGTGGCGACGAGAAGAACGTCATCTACGCGGTCAACCTCGAGGCCGCGGTGGAGATGGCCCGCCAGATCAAGCTGCGCAACCTCGGCGGCCTGATCATCATGGATTTCATCGACATGAAGGAGCGGCGCCACCGCAACGCCGTGTACGAGAAGATGGTCGAGCTGATGTCCGACGATAAGGCGAAGACCCACATCCTGCCCATCTCGCAGCTCGGCATCATGCAGATGACGCGCCAGCGCCAGCAGGAGTCGCTGTCCTCCAACCTCTACACCGACTGCCCGTACTGCCGCGGCCGCGGCATCGTGAAGTCGGCCACGACCATGTCGGTCGAACTGCAGCGCAAGCTCTCGTCCGTCGTCCGTCGCCTCATCGCGCGCAACGACGGCAAGGAGTATTCGCTGCGTGTGCTCGTGCACCCCAGCATCCTCGAGCGCCTGCGCAGCGAGGACGCCGACCTGCTCGTGCGCATGGAGAAGACCTACGGCGTGAAACTGGCCTTCCGCGCCGACCTCAACTACCACGTGGAGAACTTCAAGATCGTGAACGCCACCACGGGCGAGGAGTACCGCTGAGCCGGTCCCCGAGCCGTCTCCATCGTTCTCGTTCTCGTAATCTTTCTCGTTCTCTTCTCCCCTCTCCCCAAGCGCCGGCCCCAAAGGCCGGCGCTTTTTTGCGTCCTCTCCTCCTCTCGTCCCGCACGCTGTGCGCCACCTGCTCCTTTTACACACTCCCCCTGCTCATAATCGCAATTTAATATCGTTAATTCTGATAATATGATAAGAAAAAGGCCATTCTCTTTACACGTCTACCAGGCGTGATAAGAAAATAACCCTGTCCTTATCCTATGCCCTCCCTGCTGACGCCCCTCCCATTACCTTCCTCCGTGGTTTTGGAGACCCCGGACGTACTAAGGCAGCTGGCCCGGTCCCACCGGCAACTTGCGGAGCTGAAGGGCACGGCCGGCACCATCCCCAACGAAAGCATCCTGATTGATACGTTGGCCCTGCAGGAAGCCAAGGACTCCTCCGAAATCGAAAACATTGTCACCACGGAGGATGAGCTTTTTCAGGGCGATGCTTCTAACGCCCAGTTTTCCTCCCTCGCCGCGAAGGAAGTCCACAGTTACTCCGCCGCGCTCAAGCTCGGATTCCATCGCGTGCGCGAGCAGCGCTTCCTTCGGCTCGACGACGTGCTTGCGATCCAGTCCACGCTTTTGGAAAGCCGTGTCGGCCTGCGCACGTTGCCTGGAACGGTCCTGCGAAATCAAGAAACGGGCGCCGTCGTTTATACACCACCGCAGGATGGCGACGAGATTGTCAGGCTGATGGCCAATTTCTTGGAGCACTACCACGCCCCCGATGAACCGGGCGCGCTTGATCCGCTGGTCCGCATGGCCGTGCTTCACCATCAGTTTGAGAGCATCCACCCGTTTTACGACGGCAACGGTCGCACCGGCCGTATCCTCAATCTTCTCCATCTCGTGCTGCACGGTTTACTTGACCTACCCATTCTCTACCTCAGCCGGTACATCGTGCGCCACAAGGCCGACTATTATCACCATCTCCAAACGGTGCGTGACACCGGCGAGTGGGCTGCCTGGGTGCTCTATCTCTTACGAGCCGTGGAGGAAACATCGCGCGAAACGGTCGTGCAGGTCCGCAGCATCCAGAAGCTCATGCAGGCCACCAAACATCGCTTGCGCGCCGAGCTGCCACGCATCTACAGCCAGGATCTGCTGAACAACCTCTTCCGCCATCCCTACACCAAAATTGAATTCGTCGAACGTGACCTGAGCGTTTCGCGGCCCACCGCTGTCCGCTATTTGGACCAACTGACCCAAGCAGGCTTCGTCCGAAAAATGAAACTCGGGCGTACCAATTTCTACGTCAACGAGCCTCTCTTTACGCTCCTTGCCCGTTAACTCTCGGCTTATTTCCCTCGAGGACGAGAACGAAATCGCCTCCGGATCGCGCTGCAACGTAGTCATTGGCATAATACGGCTGGTCAAGGTCCCACGCGACATCGGCCAAGCTGACCTGTTTCTCCCGCGCCAGCGTGTTTCCCAGCAAGCGCGCTACTTCCTCTCGTCGTCCCTCGGGTTGGGCGACAAACCATCCCGTCAATGCGATCGCGAGGAGGGCCGTGCCCGGGAAAGCCGAAAGTGAGGTGGACCCCATCCGTTGGACAGGGGATCGGGTAAATTAAGTTAGATTTAAGGGAGGGGGTGAAGGGGGAGGGGCGAAGCTCCAATGCTGTCTCACTTAAAGTCGTTGAAGGTGAGCTGGTTGCAGAGGAGTGATG
>CAYZBG010000073.1:0-25452 GCA_964476565.1 uncultured Opitutus sp. | reverse complement strand
TTCGCCTGGGACTGCTACCGCCGCTTCATCCAGATGTACGGCGACGTGGTGCTCGGCGTGCAGAAGCGCGAAGGCGAGGACCATGAGCCGTTCGAGACCGTCATCGAAGCCTTCAAGCACGAGCGCTACCACGGCGAGATCGAGGACTCGAAGCTCACCGCCGAGGACAACAAGGAGCTCGTCAAGCGCTTCAAGGCCCTCGTCAAGGACCGCACGGGCAAGTCCTTCCCGAACGATCCCTGGGACCAACTGCGCGGTGCCGCCGGCGCCGTCTTCGGTTCCTGGATGAACGACCGCGCGATCGTGTATCGCCGCAAGTACAACATTCCCTCCGAGTGGGGCACCGCCGTCAACGTGCAGGCCATGGTGTTCGGCAACACCGGCGAGACCTCCGGTTCCGGCGTGGCCTTCACCCGCAACCCGGCCAACGGCGCCAACGAGTTCTACGGCGAGTTCCTCGTCAACGCGCAGGGTGAGGACGTCGTCGCCGGCGTCCGCACGCCCGAGCCCGTGATCAAGCTCAAGGACGTCATGCCGAAGTCCTACGCCGAGCTGCTCAACGTCCGGAAGATCCTCGAGAAGCACTTCAAGGACGTCCAGGACATCGAGTTCACCATCCAAGACGGCAAGCTGTTCATGCTCCAGACGCGCAACGGCAAGCGCACCGCCGCCGCCGCGCTCAAGTTCTCCATCGATATGGTGAAGGAGAAGCTGATCGACTGGAAGACGGCCATCATGCGCAACCCGGCCGACCAGCTCGAACAGCTGCTCGCCCCGATCTTCGACCTCGCCGAGGTCAAGAAGGCCGCCGTCATCGCCACCGGCCTCCCCGCCGGCCCCGGCGCCGCCACCGGTAAGATCTACCTCAACGCCGACCGCGCCGTCCAAGCCGCCGAGAAGGGCGAGAAGGTCCTCCTCGTTCGCGTCGAGACCTCTCCGGAAGACCTCCGCGGCATGATCGCTGCCGAGGGCATCCTCACCGCCCGCGGCGGTGTGTCCTCCCACGCCGCCCTCGTGGCGCGCCAGATGGGCAAGGTCTGCGTGTGCGGCGCCGCCGCCCTGTCGATCGACTACGACAAGAAGACCGTGTCCGTCGGCGGCCAGACCTTCGCCGAGGGTGACTACCTCTCGATCGACGGCACCTCCGGCACCGTCTACGCCGGCCAGATCAAGACGGCCCCGTCCGAAATCATCGCCGGCCTGCTCAACGGCGACAAGGCCGCCCAGGCCACGGAGAAGTTCAAGAGCTACCAGCAGCTCATGAAGTGGTGCGCCCAGGCCACCAAGCTCTCCGTCCGCACCAACGCCGACACGCCCGAGCAGACCGCCAACGCGATCGCCTTCGGCGCCGTCGGCATCGGCCTCACCCGCACGGAACACATGTTCTTCGAGGGCGACCGCATCGACGCCATGCGCGAGATGATCCTCGCCGACAACCTCGGCGCCCGCGAGGCCGCCCTCGCGAAGCTCCTCCCCTACCAGCGCGAGGACTTCCTCGGCATCTTCAAGGCGCTGAAGGGCTTCCCCGCCACGATCCGCTTCCTCGATCCGCCGCTGCACGAGTTCCTGCCCCACACCAAGGAGCAGCAGATGGACCTCGCGCGGAAGCTCGGCATTCCGGTCGAAAAGATCATGACGCGCGTGCACGAGCTGCATGAGTTCAACCCGATGCTCGGTTTCCGTGGCTGCCGCCTCGGCATCAAGTACCCGGAGATCACGCGCATGCAGGCCCGCGCCGTGTTCGAGGCCGCCGCCGAGTGCGCCAAGGCCAAGATCAAGGCCAAGCCCGAGATCATGATCCCGCTCGTCGGCTTCAAGAAGGAGCTCGATGAACAGGTCGCAATCGTACACGAGGTCGCCAAGGCCGTGCAGGCCGAGAAGAAGGTGAAGCTCACCTACTCGGTCGGCACCATGATCGAGGTTCCGCGCGGCGCGCTCACCGCCGACGAGATCGCTCACACTGCCGAGTTCTTCAGCTTCGGCACCAACGACCTCACGCAGACGACCCTCGGCATGTCGCGCGACGACTCCGGTTCCTTCCTCGGCGCCTACCAGGAGACCGAGATCATGAAGAAGAACCCCTTCGCCTCGATCGACCAGAGCGGCGTCGGCCAGCTCATGAAGATCGCGATCGAAAAGGGCCGTTCCTCCCGCCCCGACATCAAGCTCGGCATCTGCGGCGAGCACGGTGGCGATCCGGACTCGGTCAAGTTCTGCCACAAGATCGGCCTCAACTACGTGTCCTGCTCGCCCTACCGCGTCCCGGTGGCCCGCCTCGCGGCGGCCCAGGCGGCGGTGGCCGACAGCAAGTAAGGCCCGACGCGGTCCGCATCGGGAAAGCTCACCTCCCAAGCGGCCAACGCTCAAACAACACCCAGCCCCGCGCCCTCCCCGGCGCGGGGCTTTTTTGTGGGCACCGCAAAGCCGAGCTGGGGCTCGGCGCACCGGCAGCCGGGAACGCCGAGCCCCAGCTCGGCCTTCTGTCCGGCGCGATCGGCTCGCCCAAAGCATCCCGCCCCAGATCCGCTCCGACGCGCGCCCCGCAAGTCCGGTGAAACCGGATGGTGTCGATTGCTGTCTCGATCGCCATGCCTGCTTCGTCTGGCCTCACCTTTCGACCCGCCGTGCTGGCGGATGCTCCGTTGTTGCGGCGTTGGGACGATGCCCCGCACGTGATCGAGTCCGACCCCAACGACGACTGGCGGTGGGAAATCGAACTCGCGGAGACGCCCGACTGGCGGGAACAGTTCATTGCCGAACTCGACGGCCGCCCCATCGGTTTTCTCCAGATCATCGATCCTGCCCGCGAGGAGAGCCGCTACTGGGGCGACGTGCCGCCCCATTTGCGCGCCCTCGACATCTGGATCGGCGAGGCCGACTGCCTCAACCAGGGCCATGGCACCCGGATGATGCACTTTGCGATCAACCGGTGTTTTGCCGACCCAGCCGTCACGGCCATCCTGATCGATCCGTTGGAAGGCAACACCCGCGCCCGGCGGTTCTACGAACGGCTTGGCTTCGTCCCGGTCGGCCCCCGGCGTTTCGGCGCCGATGCCTGCTTCGTCTACACGCTTCCACGCGCCACGTGGCTGGCGCGACGGGCTTAGTCCGCTGGTCCGACCACGAACGCCGCCAGCACGTAGTTGTCGCCCGCCAGCAGTTCGAGTTGCCGCTCACGGATGCGCCAGCTCGTCGTCGCGGCAAGGGCGGCGGTGAACCGACGCTCCAGCTCCATGCGCTCCGGCGGACCCGCCATTTTGGTCAGGATCGCGGGTCCAAAGGTCAGGCGCGCCCCGTCGAGTGTGATGTCGCCCGAGTACCGATTCACTCCGGCGAAGCCCGCGGCGCGACCAGCCGCGAGGTCAAACTGCAACGACGGTGCCCGCTCCTGCACCTCCACCGGCTTGCCGCCGAGAGCAACCAGCCGCCACGGCTGCCCGCCGAGGGTCAGACCGGAATTGCCGGCTGGATTGGCACACCCACCGAGCAGGAGGAGCCAGATGCCACACAGGGCCGCCATCAACGGGGTTAGACGAAGCGAAGTCATGCCCCTCATCACAGCCCCGGCCCGCGGCTCTGGGCAATCCGGAAACGGCCAGGGCGCCGTCCGGCGCCACCGGCGCCTCTCGTTGGTCCGGCTTAGGGGCGAGCGCCGGGCCGGTCGCGGCATTGCACGATTTCAACGCCCGGAAAGGCCCTTATCCCTCGCATCACGCGGACTCATCTTTTTACTCTCAATCGGGAATAGGCGCGCGTCTGCCCGGCGCGTCTGTTTACCTTCCACCCACACAGGCCGCGTGGCCGGACGGGTGCAGGGATGGACGATTGACACCCCTGCATGCGTTTCGATGCTCACCCAACGGCCTCCCCTGCCGCTCGTTTCACTCTGACCCGCCCTACCCACATGTCCTCGAATCCCCTCACCCGCCGTTCGTTCCTTCGCACCACGTCGCTCGCCTCGGCAGCGTCCCTTGCCTTCCCGTACGTCATGCGCTCCCAGGGCGGCGTCTCGCCCAACAACAAGCTCAACATCGCCATTGTCGGCGTCGGTGGCCGCGGCGAGGCGGCGGTGCGCGGGGTCGCCAAGGAGAATCTGGTCGGCTTCTGCGACGTCGACGACGCGCGCGCCGCCAAGATGTACCAGGAGTTCTCCACCGTCCCGACCTTCCGCGACTACCGGAAGATGTTCGAGCAACTGGGCAACCAGATCGACGCCGTCACGATTTCCACACCCGACCACATGCACTTCCCGATCGCCATGGCGGCGATCGCGATGGGCAAGCACGTCTTCGTCGAGAAGCCCCTGACTCACACCGTCTGGGAAGCCCGCCAACTGACCAAGGCCGCGAAGGAAAAGAAGGTGGCCACCCAAATGGGCAACCAGGGTCACGCCAACGACGGCACTCGCATTCTCAAGGAGTGGGTGATGGCCGGCGTGCTCGGCGAGGTGCGCGAGATCCACAGCTGGACGAACCGCCCGGTCTGGCCGCAGGGCGTCAACGCCCCGGACCACAGCAAGTTCATCCCGGTCGTGCCCTCCACCCTCGACTGGAACCTCTGGCTGGGCGTCGCTCCGGATCGCGCCTATGACCCGTCGATCGTCCCGTTCAACTGGCGCGGCCTGTGGGACTACGGCACCGGCGCCCTCGGCGACATGGGCTGCCACATCATGGACTCGGCCTACTGGGCCCTCGGCCTCACCGCCCCGACCGCAGTCGAGGCGATCAGTGCGCGCGGCACGGCCATCAGCGGCCCGCTCTCGTCGGTCGTGACGTATGATTTCCCGGCCCGGGGTTCGATGCCGGCCCTCAAGTGGACCTGGTACGACGGCGGCCTGAAGCCCCGCATCCCGGACGTGCTCGAGAAGAACCGCCAGCTGCCCGACAACGGCAGCCTCATCGTCGGCAGCAAGGCGATCGCGCTCACCACGACCTACAGCGAGAGTGTGCGCCTCATCCCCGAGGCCACCATGCGCGACCTCGCTCCGTCGCTCCCGGCCAAGACCATTCCGCGCGTCGAGGGTTCGCATTTCGACGAGTGGATCGGCGCCTGCAAGGGCGGCACGCCCGCCGGCTCGAACTTCGACTACGCCGGTCCGTTCACCGAGACCGTGCTGTTGAGCAACCTCGCCATCCGCGCCCAGCGCCGGATCGAGTGGGACGCCGCCAACCTCAAGGTCACCAACCTGCCGGAGGCCAACGCCCTCGTCACCAAGACCTACCGGCCCGGCTTCGGCGTCTGATCCTCCGCCCTCCCCTTCCGACGGACTTTTCCCAAACCTCCATGAGCCAATCGACCGACTCGTCCTCCGCCCTCCGTTTCTCGTCGTGTGAAGGAACCTACGCGTTCCTCACCCTGCGCCTGTTCCTCGGCCTGCGCGCCCTCTTCGCCGGCATCGAGAAGTGGGAGCTGGGCGGTGAGTATTCGTTCTCGAACTATTACGTCACCATGGGCCGCATGGCCGATGGCATCGCCGGCGCCTCGTTCATCCCGGGCTGGGCCACAAAGGCGTTTGCCTATCCGCTGGGCTACCTGCTGATCGCTCTGGGTGTCACCATCCTGCTGGGCATCAAGACCCGCTTCTCGCTCTTCCTCATGGGCCTCCTCTACGTCGCCCTCGCGGTCGGCCTGATGGCCGTGCAGGAGTCCGAGGGCGTCGCCTGGCTGGGCATGCACGTGATCCTTTGTGTCGCGGCCCTCTTGCTGAACCGCCATAACCGGTTTTCTTTGACGTCTGATCGCCATGACTGAGCTCGTACCCTCCACCCCGTCAGACCCCTCCCGCCGCTCGTTCCTGTCCGCCGGCCTCAAGCTCGGCGCCGCCGTGCTCGTCGCCCCGCATGTGATGCGGGGTGCAGCGGTCGGCTCCGCCGGCGGCGACACCATCAACGTCGGCCTCATCGGCTGCGGCGAACAAGGCCGCATCCTCGTCAATGCCATGCTGAAGATTCCGGACATCCGCTTCCGCGCTGTCTGCGATATCTGGCCGCAGAACCGCACGCGCCTCGAGCGCCTGCTCAAGAGCTACAAGCACGACGCCGAGCCGTTCGAGGACTACAAGGAGATGCTGGCCTCGGCCAACATCGACGCCGTGGTCGTCGCGACGCCCGACTTCGTGCACGCTGAGCACTCGAACGCCGCGATGCGCGCCGGCAAGCACGTCTACTGCGAGAAGCTGATGGCCCACACCATCGAGGCCGCCCGCTCCATGGTCGTGACCTCGCGCGAGACGGGCAAGCTGCTCCAGATCGGCCACCAGCGCCGCAGCAATCCGCGTTACCAGCACGCCAAGAACCGCGTGCTCACCGAAGCCAATCTGCTCGGCCGCATCACCAACCTCAACGGCCAGTGGAACCGCGCCGTGAGCGACGATCTCGGCTGGCCGGCCCGCGCCGCCATCCCGGACGCCACGCTCAACAAGTACGGCTACGCGTCGATGCACGAGTTCCGCAACTGGCGCTGGTTCCGGAAGTATGCCGGCGGTCCCATCTCCGACCTCGGCGCCCACCAGATCGACGTCTACAACTGGTTCCTCGGCGCCAATCCGACGTCCGTCATGGCCTCCGGAGGCAACGACTACTACGAGAACCACGAGTGGTACGACAACGTGATGGCCATTTATGAGTTCCCCACGGCTGCCGGTCCGGTGCGCGGCTTCTATCAGGTGCTCACCACCACCAGCGCCGGCGGCGGCTACATGGAGTACTTCATGGGCACCGAGGGTGCGCTGAAGATGTCCGAAAATCCCAAGTACACCGGCCTGTTCCGCGAGGCCCGCGCCCCGCAATGGGACAAGTGGCTGGTAGACGGCGTCGTTAGCCGTCCTGCCACCGGCAGCGGTCCGGCCCTCAAGCCATGGGAAAAGCCGCGTCCTAAGCTCGGCGGCGGCTCCAGCTCGTCCTCGTCCGACGCCACCGTCGACGTGCGCGAGACGGCCGCGCTCGATGCGTGGGACATGCCCGTCACCCTCGACAAGGCCATTCACCAGCCGCACCTGGAGAACTTCTTCGACAGCGTCCGGGGCAAGGCCAAACTCAACTGCCCGGGCGATGTCGCCTTCGCCAGCGCCGTCACCGTCCTCAAGGTCAACGAAGCCGTGGCCGCCAAGACCACGCTGACGTTCAAGCCTGAAGACTTCGTCGCCTGAGGACCCGGGGCGGGACGCCTCCGGCGCTCTCGCCCTTTGCACCGAACAAATCCGCCGATTCCGTTTCCCACTTCCCTATGATCCGTAACCGCATCCTCCCCGCCCTGGCGCTGGTCGCCGTGACCGCCGGCTTTGCCCAGGCCCAAAACAAGGTGCCGCTCCCGCTGGAGCTGCCCAAGCCGCTCTTCGTCGGTACGCCCGTGCCGATCGCCGTGCCCAACCTCGAGAAGCCGCTCGGCACCAAGCGCCCCGACTTCATGGCCCCCGCCGGCACCGTGCTGCTATCGCGCGACAAGCCCGCCACCTCCAGCGACGCGTTCCCGATCATCGGCGAACTCGCCTTCGTGACCGACGGCGAGAAGGCCGGCAGCGATGGCACGTTTGTGGAGCTCGGGCCGGCGGTGCAGTGGGTGCAGATCGATCTGGAAAAATCTGCCGCGATCCACGCCATCGTGATCTGGCACTTCCACGCCCAGGCCCGCGTCTATCATGACGTCGTGGTGCAGGTGTCCGATGACCCGGAGTTCAAGACCGGCGTCACCACCGTCTTCAACAACGACCATGACAACTCCGGCAGCCTCGGCGCCGGCAAGCAGATGGCCTACATCGAGACCAACGAAGGCAAGCTGATCGACGCCGCCGGCGCCACGGGCCGCTACGTCCGCCTCTACTCGAATGGCAACACGACCGACGAGCTCAACCACTACGTTGAGGTCGAGGTCTTCGGCATCGCCAAGTAAGCACCGAGCCTCGCGCTCCTCTCCGGCCGGACCCTTCAAGGTCCGGCCTTTTTTGTGCTCCGCCCCAACGACGAGCTCCCGAAGGGCAGCGTGAACCCCGAGAGCCCGAGTAAGCGCCTCCATTGCTCGGCGTTAACGATCGATCCCCACGCGCAATTGCAGGCTGGTCAGCCGCCCTCTCCGTTCCATCGTCAGACCATGCTGCGCTGGTGGCCCCTTGCCCTTATCCTCGTCTTTGCGACCGCGCTTCGCCTGCACCAGCTCGACGCCCGGGTGATGCATGGCGACGAGGCCAACCAGGCAGTCAAGACGGGGCACCTGCTCGAGACCGGCGAATACCGCTTCGACCCGCAGGACCACCACGGTCCGACCCTATATTACCTCACCCTGCCCGTGGCGTGGCTGCGAGGCGAGACGACCCTTGCCGCCCTCACCGAAACAACGCTGCGCCTCGTGCCCCTCGTCGCGGGCGTGGCCGCGGTCGCCCTGCTCGCCGCCCTCGCCGCTCCGTGGGGCCGCACCGCCGCCTGTGCCGCCGCGCTGCTGCTCGCCACCGCGCCGGCCGCGGTGTATTTCTCCCGGTACTACATCCAGGAATCGCTGCTGCTCGCCTTCACTCTCGGCGCCTTCGTGGCGGTGCGCCAGTGGTGGCGGACGGGCCTCACCCGCTGGGCCCTGCTTGCCGGGGCGGCCATCGGCCTCATGCAAGCCACGAAGGCCAGTGCGCCCCTCTTCCTGCTCGCCGGTGCCCTCGCCCTGCTCGCGCAGCTGCCCCTCGCGGGCGGTTCCCCCACACGCCGGTGGCGCGACGTCGTCCTCGGCCTGGTCATGGCCATCGGCGTGGCCGCGCTGTTCTATTCCTCGTTCTTCACCCATCCAGCTGGCCTGCGCGACGCGCTTGCCACCTACCTGCCGGCCGGGGGACGCGTGGCCTCCGGCGCCGGACACGAAAAGCCGTGGCACTATTACCTTGGGCTCTTCTTGCCGCAGACGATCGGCGGCTACCGGTGGAGCCAGTCGCTCTTCCTCCTGCTGGCCCTCGCCGGAGCGACGGCCAGCATTTGGGCCGCACCCGAGCGACGGCCGCTGCTGCGCACCTGGACACTCTACACCGTGGTGATCGCCGTCCTGTTTTCCGTCGTACCGTACAAAACACCTTGGCTGGTCATCCATTGGCTCGTGGGCCTGTCGCTGCTGGGCGGAGGACTCGTAGGCGCCGTGACGGACCGACGCTTGCGCGGTCGGGTGCTCGGGCTGCTGCTGATCGGACTGACCACGGCGGCCCAGCTGCGCCAGACCGATCTCGCCGTGTACCTGCGACCCGGCGATGCCCGCAACCCGCTCGCCTACGTGCACCCCTCGCCCGACGTGCGCAAAGTGCGCCCGCTCGTCGAGCAGGCCCGCGCTCAAGGCCAGGCCGGCCCCGTGCGGGTGATCAGCAGCGAAGTCTGGCCCCTGCCCTGGTACCTCCGCGGCCTTGACGGCGTCGGCTACTGGGCGGCGCCGCCGGACGACTGCGATGGTGCCGTGGTGGTCGCGGCCGCCGATCAGGCCGAGGCGGTGCGGGCCCGGCTGCGTGACCGTTACCGCGAAACGTTCCTCGGCCTGCGTCCCGGGTTCGTCCTCGTGGTCTTCACCCGCGAGCCGTAACGCCGATCAGGCGGAGCGTACCGTCCTCACCCGCGATCGCCGCGCCGAGGTCCGACTGCCGCGCGCAGCACGCGACGATCCCCGCATCGTCCATGACGAAGAACGCCGTCGAGAGCGCATCCGCCATCGCCCCGCCGGGAGCGAACGCCCACACCCGGTTGCGCCGCTGCGCCGCTCCGCCCGTCCGCGGGTCCCGCAGGTGCTCGCCTTGCACCGCCAGACCGGAGCCTGCCAGGGCGCGGGCCGCGAGCTGGAAACGCCGCCGGCCCGGCTCCTCGCCGACGCCCACCGGCCAGCCCAGTGCGCCGGCCGGAGCGTCGAGGGCGAGCACCGTGCTGCCTCCGCTGTCGAGGCAGGCGGCCGACACATCCCACTCGCGCAGCACGTCGGCCATCACATCGAGGGCGTAACCCTTGCCGATCGCACCCAGGTCGAGGTGCAGACGGGGACAGAGCGACGTCAGCAGGTGGTGGGCGGCATCGAGGGCGTACAAGGGCGGATCCTCGCCCGGTGCGGCGGGCGGACGCGTCGAGGCGTACGCCGGATCGAAGGTGCCGCCGGTCAGATCCGACAGGTGGGCGGCGAGCGTGAGGCAGGCCAGCGTGGTTTCGCCGATCACGGTGCTGCCGCCCTCGGGCAGCCGGTTGATCCGCGCAATGTCGCTCGATTCGATGAACCGGCTCAGGTCGTTCTCGATCCGGTCGAGTTCGCGAAACGCCGCCGCTGCCGCCTGGCGCGCGTAATTCGCCTCCTGATCCGCGATGTGGATACGGTACGTCGTCGCCATCGCTTCATGGCTGAAGGTGTGCACGTTCATGCCGCCGGCTTCTTCGCGCGGCCGGGCCCGCGCAGCCGCCACCACCAGCGCAGCATCTGCACGGCCGGGGTCACACTGAGATTGCGCAGGCCGTATTTCGACTCGCCCGCCCGCCGCGCGTGGTGACGCACGGGACGTTCGCACACCCGGAAGCCGGCATGCACGGCCAGCGCCGGGAGGAACGACTGCAGCAACGGACTGGGCACCAGCACATCGACCACCGCACGCCGGAAGGCCCGCAGCTGGCAGCCTGCGTCGCTCATGCCATCGCCCAGCACGACGCTGCGCACGCCGTTTGCGACGCGGGACATCACCCGCCGCAGCGCCGAGTCTGCCCGCGGGGTGCGGATGCCGCAGGCCACATCCGCTCCGCGTTCGAGGCAGTCGATCAACAGGGGGAAATCGCGCGGATCATTCTGCCCGTCGCCGTCCATGGTCAGGAGAATCTCTCCCCGAGCCGCGCGCAGCCCATGCAGCAAGGCCGCGGCCTGACCTTGGTTGCGAGGCAGATGCAACGGGCGCACGGCCGGGTCGGCGGCGGCCGCCGCGTCGATCTCGGCCGCGGTGCCGTCGGTGCTGCCATCGTTGACGAGCACGATCTCGTACCCGCCGGCCAGCCCGGCCAGCACGGGCCGCACTGCCTCAAGCAGAGGCAGCACGTTGCCCGACTCCTGGTAGAGCGGCACGACCAACGTAAACCGGGGCGAGTCCACCTCCGCACTGTCCCCACCTCCGCAGGTCCCCGCAAGCGCACAGTGCGCGCTCGCCGACCGGAGACTTGCGGCCGGTGGGATTCTGGGTGACCGTTGGGTCCGATGAACCTCCTCCGCCCTTCTTCGTTTCTCGCGCTGTTCGCGGCGCTGTTCCTTGCGCTGACGTCCCCGGCTTCGGCCCAGGGTGCCGGTGATCCGGCTGCGGAGCTCGAGGCTCTGGTGACGAAAATCAAGGCCAAGCTCAGCGCCGGGCAAAGCTCACCCGAGGCCCTTGCCGCCGAGGTCGCCGCGTTCGACGCCTTGCTCACCAAGTACGCGGGCCAAAAGACCGAGGCCGTCGCCGACATTCTGGTGATGAAGCTCTCCCTCTACCTTGAGGTCTTCGAAGACTTCACCACGGCCGCGGAACTCACCAAGCAGCTCAAGGCCGATTTCCCGGAGACCGGCCCGGGCAAGGAGGCCGACCGCCTGCTCGCCGCCATCGAGGCCAAGGCCAAGATGGAAGCGACCCGCAACGGCCTCGTGGGCAAGCCCGCCCCCGAACTCACCTTCACCTGGGCGAGCCGCGACGGCCTGAAGTCCCTCGCCGACCTCAAAGGCAAGGTGGTCGTGCTCGACTTCTGGGCCACCTGGTGCGGGCCCTGCATCAGCTCGTTCCCCGAGGTCGGTGAAGTGGTCTCCCACTACAAGGGCTACGATGTCGAAGTGGTCGGCGTCACGAGCCTGCAGGGCCGGGTGATGAACCTGGAAGCCACCCCGATCGACTGCCGCGGCAACCCCGACAAGGAGAAGGGCCTCATGCCCGCCTTCATGAAGAAGCACAACGTCACCTGGACGGTCGCCTTCAGCCAGCAGGAGGTCTTCAATCCCGACTACGCCATTGAGGGCATCCCCTACATGGCGATCCTCGCCCCGGACGGCACGGTCCGCCACACCGGACTCCACCCGGCCATGCCCCACGCCGAAAAGGTCAAGTTGATCGACGCCCTGCTCAAGGAGTTCGGCAAACCCGTCCCGCAGGCGTAAAGCTCACCGCGATCCGGAGCCGCTGATCTGACGGATCAGTCGGATCAAAAAACGAGCAAGCGCCAATGCAACCCGCACCGATCGACCCGGGCACACGCATCGGGCATGTGCACCTCAAGGTGGCGGATCTTGAGCGTTCGCTCGGCTTCTACTGCGGCGTGCTGGGTTTCCAGCTCATGCAGCGCTTTGGCCGCCAGGCGGCGTTTGTCTCCACCGGCGGCTATCACCACCACCTCGGTCTCAACACATGGGAGAGCCTCGGCGGTTCGCCGCCGCCCGCCGGCACGACGGGGCTGTACCACACCGCGATCCTTTATCCTTCGCGGGCCGCGCTGGCGGATGCCCTGCGGCGCGTGCTCGCCGCGGGGGTTGCGCTCGATGGCGCAGCGGACCACGGCGTGAGCGAAGCGCTCTACCTGCGCGATCCCGACCAAAACGGTGTCGAGCTCTACCGGGATCGGCCCGCCGCCGAGTGGCCGCGAACGCCCTCCGGCGACTTGGCCATGTTCACCCGGCCGCTCGACCTTGAAGCTTTGCTGGCCTCCGTCTGAGGCGACGCGCTCTTGCGCGCCGGTGTGGCGGCGCCTTCGATCAGCTCGAAAAGCTGGGCAACGGCCCGGCGCATGGTGGTGGCCTGGGCGCTCAGCTCCTCCGCGGAGCCGGCGCTCTCTTCCGCCCGGGCGGCCGTGCCCTGCGTCACCTTGTCCATGCCGCTCAGCGTCGTCGTAATCTGGGCGATGCCCTTCGACTGTTCGCTGGAGGCACGGACAATCTCCGCGACCAGGTCGTCGACCTCGCGGGAACGGGCGAGGATGTCACGCAATCCCCCAGCCACCTGGGTACCGATGACCAGCCCCTGCTGGGTACTCGTGATGGAGTCTTGGATACGCGCCGCAGTTTCGCGGGCTGCTTCGGCGCTGCGCCGCGCGAGGGTGCGCACCTCGTCGGCCACGATGGCGAAGCCCTGCCCCGCCTCGCCAGCCCGGGCCGCCTCGACCGCGGCGTTAAGCGCGAGCAGGTTGGTCTGAAAGGCGATCTCGTCGATCGTCTTGACGATCGAGGCGACGTTGGCGGCGGAGGCTTCGATCCCGGACATTGCCTTTTCCATGCGGGCCACGTCGGCGGCTCCCGTCTCGGCGGCGCGACGCGCGTGTCCGGCCACGGTCTTGGCCGCGAGAGCATGCTCCGAGTTGCGCCGGGTCATGGAGGACACCTCCTCCAGGGATGCACTGGTTTCCTCGAGGGAGGCCGCCTGTTCGCTGGCGCCCTCGGCGAGGGATTGGCCGGCCTGCGCGACCTGGGCCGCAGCCGAAGCCACCTGCAGCGAGCTTTCGCGCAGACCCGAGGCCACGTGCCGGAGCGGACGGGCGATTCGCCGGGCAATCCACCACACGACGGTCAGAATCACCCCGAGGGCGAGGACGCCGATGAGGACGATCACGTTGCGGAGGTGCCGGGCCTCGGCGAGGACCTCGCGCTCGGGCCGGGTCACAACGACCGACCACGGGGTCGACGCGGCGCCGATGCGGACCGGTGCGGCAATGCGGTAGGTCTGGTCGTCGAGCGTCTTGGAATAGCTCTCGGTCACGAAGCCTTCGCCGCGCAGGAAATTGCCGAGCAGGGGCTGCACCCACGGATCGCTCTCGACCATCGGCTTGCCCAGCCGCTTGGCGTTGGGATGCGCGACGTAGCGGCCCTGATGCGAGATGAGCGCGGCATAGCCGCCCACGCCCACCTTCGTGCCGGCAATTTCGGTGACCAGGCCTGACAGATCGAGGTCGACGCCAACCGCACCGAGGAAGGTTTGGCCGTCCTTGGCTGAGATCACGGGCACGACCAGGGTCGCAACGAACCGCTCCTGCGAACCGAAGGGCTTGGTCGCCGGTTCGAGCACCGTCTCCTGTCGCGTGGCTTGGGTGCGGAGATAATAGTCGCCGGCGCCGGGAACGGTGTAGTCAGCCATCGCGCCCAGTTCAACGCGCCCCTCGCCGCGCCACCATGACGTGGCGAAGCGGCCGGTGGAATCGTAGCCGGGCCAGTCGGCAAACTCGGCATCGCGTCCGTCGAAGGCACCGGGTTCCCAGACCGTCCACACCGAGGCGAGAGCCGGGCTCTGCTCCAGGGAGCGCCGCAGGATTTCCCGGGCCATGGCGCGATTCGGATCGTAGGCCCGCATGCCCTCGAGAGCCTGGGCAAGACCGCGCGCGGTCGCGAGGGCTGCATCGAGCCGGCTGCCGGCCTGCGAGGCCAGCAAGGCGGCCTGCTGCCGTGAGAGTTGCACCGCATCGTCCTTGGCCAGGCGGCCCAGCCGCTCGGAAACGACGGTCGTGACCGTGGCCATGCAGAGGACCATCGCCCCGCCAATCGAAACAAACATTCGGGCACGCAGTCGGGAGAACGAAGGGAAAAGAGACATAGGTGGACGCCAACCCACCCGGCCGTGACGCGCCGACGGCGCGTCACAGCTCGGGTAAACAAAGCCGGCTATCCGTTCCATCGGCCGGCATGGGCGCGACTTCAGCCGGCATGAACGTTATTCATGTTACGTTTTTACGCGCGCCGGACCGCGAGAGCCTGCGCGACGGCGGACAACAGCTCGAGCGCACCAAACGGTTTGGCCACGGTGGCGCCGACCCCGAGGTGTCGCGCGATGCGCAGGTACACGGCTGAATCGGCGTCGCTGTCGCCCGAGACGGCCACGACCCCGATCCGGGGATGACACCGCCGCAGGTGCTGGATGAGCTCCACGCCATCGACATGCGGCATGACGATGTCGGTCACGACGGCGTCGTAATCCGCCCGATCGAGACAACGCAGCGCCTCCCGGCCATCGAGCGCGCCGGTGGTGCGATAGCCGCCAAACGCGAGCGTCTGCTGGAGCATGTCACACACCAGCGGATCGTCCTCCACCACGAGCACGTGCGGCGCGAGGTCCCCCGGCGGAGGGGGCGGACCGAGGTCGGCCGCCGTGGCATCGCGGAGCGAGATCACGAGAACAACGCCACCGGGGCAGGTTTCGCCGGGCGGGCCCGAGCCGCGCCTGACACGGGGAGGGCGCGCGGGGCGGCCGTAGGCGAGGCGGCGCTGCCTCCTTGGACCAACGCAAACAACTGGCTCACCGCCTCGGTCATCGCCTCGGCCTGAGCGTTCAGCTCCTCGGCCGCGCTCGCGCTCTCTTCGGCGCTCGCGGCCGTGCCCTGGGTCACCTTGTCCATTTCGGAGACAGCTGTGGTGATCTGGCCGATCCCCTGGCTTTGCTCGCGGGACGAGTTGGCGATCTCGGCGACGAGGTCGTCGACCTCGCGGGCCTTGGTCAGGATCTCCTGCAGGCTGCCGGCCACCTTGGTGCTGATGGCGAGGCCCTGCTGGCTCTTGCCGATAGAGTCCTCGATGCTCGACGCCGTCTCCCGCGCCGCCTGGGCACTGCGCTGGGCAAGGTTGCGTACCTCCTCGGCGACGACGGCAAAACCGAGTCCGGCCTCACCTGCCCGGGCCGCCTCGACGGCGGCGTTGAGGGCCAGGATGTTGGTCTGAAACGCGATCTCATCGATCGTCTTGATGATCTTGGCGATGTTGTCCGAGGCACCCTTGATCGCGGCCATCGCCTTCTCCATCGACGCCATGTCGGCGGAGCCGGTCTCGGCGGCGCGACGCGTCTGGGCCGACAACTGTTTGGCGTTTTCGGCGTGTTCAGCATTCCGCTTGGTCATTGAGGCGATCTCCTCAAGCGAAGCACTGGTCTCCTCGAGGGACGCGGCCTGTTCGTTCGCGCCCTGTGCGAGGGTCTGGCTCGAGGACGACACCTGCGTTGCCGCCGATGACACCTGGCCGGCGCCGCCCTGCAGGCTGGCCGCGACGTCGCGGATCGGAGCGGTGATGCGCCGGGAGATCCATGCGACAACGCCAAGCACCCCGGCGAGCACGAGGGTCCCCACGCCAATCACGGTGTTGCGCAACGTGGTGGCCGCGGCGAGCACCTCCGACTCCGGAACCGTGATCATCGACGCCCACGGCGTGGTGGCCTTGCCGATCTGCATTGGCGCAGCGATGCGGAACGTGTCGTCGTCGAGCGTGCGGGAGTAGGTTGTGGTCGTGAACGCGCTGCCTTTCTCGATCTGGCCGAGAAAATCCTTCACCCACGGATCCGACTCGAGCATGGGCTTGCCATTGCGCGCGGCATCAGGGTAGGCAACGTAGACGCCGAGGTTGGAGATCAGCGCGGCGTAGCCCCGCTCCCCGACCTTCACGGCGGCGACCTCGTCAGCCAGGGCTTTCAGGGCGATGTCCACACCGACCACACCGCGAAACGCCTCGCCATTCTTGTGATCGTGCACCGGCACGATGAGACTCGTCATAAGAACCTTCTGGCTGCCGACCTCATAAAAGTAGGGCTCCATCACCGTCTCGCGGTTGTTCGCCTTCGGAACCAAATAGTAATCGCCCGCGCCGGCCACGGTGTAGTCCTTCAGCGCTTCGAGGGCCGGCGCACCCTGCCCGCGATGCCAGTACGGAACGAACCGGCCGGTGTCGTCATGGCCCGGCTGGTTCCGGAAATCCTGGTCGCGGCGATCAAACGCGTCGGGCTCCCACAGCGTCCAGATCCCGATGATGCCGGGATTCTCCTCCAGCGCACGATGCAGGATCTCCAGCGAGGTGGTACGATCCGGAGCGTGGTTGATCATGCCCTCGAACGTGAGGGCGAGGCCACGGGCCACTGCCATCGCGTCGTTGAGACGGGCCTCGGAGTCACCCGCGAGCGTCCTTGCCTGCAGCTCGGCGGCCGCCAGCGCCTGCTGGCGAGCCTCCTGGGTGACGCGCATCGTCACGATGACCGTGACGACAGTAAGACCGATGAACACGGCCAAGCCGATGGAGAGAAGCATGCGCCCTTGAAGGCCGGAGAAGAAGGTGGATTTGGTCATGATTGAGTTGATGAAGCGAAACACCGGGACGGCCCTTCCCGGAAAACAGGAAGGCGCAGTTGAACCACCGCCGCCGTGAGGCTGGGCAAGGAGTCCAACTGCGCCTTCGTCTTGCGGGCCCTGAGTCCCACCCGAGAAAGCCGCCCGCAAACGAATCGCGGGTTCTGGCACGGACCTAAACGGTCAGAATGCCGGTGTCTTTAGCGCAGACTGCGCATTTCTTGTCCTGAAACGCTCCACCCCCAGACCCCGGCCTCGCCGAGGTGAGGAATGCACCCCAGCCGACCCACTCAAGGGACCCCATCCAACGCCTCGCGCACGGCGCGGGCGAGACCGAGGGCAGACACCGGTTTGGGCAGCAGGGCGCAGATGCCCAGCGCGCGCATCGCCTCCTGCGTCAGGTCGCCGCTGAGTCCGGAGGTGAGCAGCACCGGCAGATCAGGACGCAGGGACGTGATTCGGCGGGCGAGTTCCTTGCCGTTCAGGTGCGGCATGGTGAGATCCGTGACCACCAGGTCGAAATCGCCCGGCCGCGACTGGAACACCGCCCAGGCCTCGCGGGGATCCTCGAATCCGGCAACCTCATAGCGGAGGCGCTGCAGGAGAACCGTCGCGGCAGCGATGATGGTGCCTTCGTCGTCGACGAGCAGGATGCGCTCGCCGTTACCGGCCGGCAGCTCGAGACGCGGTGCCGCCTCTTCGGTCACCGGCGCCACATGTTCGGGCAGGTAGACCTCAAAGCGCGTTCCCTCGCCCGGCCGGCTGTGCACGGCGACTGTGCCCTGGTGCTCCCGGACGATCCCGTGCACGACGGCCAGTCCGAGCCCGGTGCCTTCGCCGGGAGGCTTGGTGGTGAAGAACGGTTCGAAGATGCGGCGCAATGTGGTCTCGTCCATGCCATGTCCAGTATCGGTTACGCTGATACGCGCATACCGTCCGGGGGCGAGGTCGGGCGCACCGGCCATGCCGCCGGGACCGACTGTGACACCCTCAAGGCCTATGGTCAGCCGGCCGGGTCGGCCGCGCATCGCATGGGCGGCGTTCGTGCCCAAATTCATGACCACCTGGTGCACCTGGGACTTGTCCGCGAGCACGACCGGGGCAACCGGATCGACCGCCTCGTCGATCGCGATGGTGGCGGGGATGCTGGAGCGCAGGAGCCGGAGCGCCTCGGACACCACGCCGCCCAGCCGGAGCGGAGACCGCTCCGGCGGCTGGCGGCGGCTGAAGGTCAGGATCTGGCGTACGAGGTCGCGCGCCCGGTCGCTGGCGGAGCGCACCGCCCCGAGGTGGCGCCGGACCTCATCCGTCCGCCCGAGGTCGAGGAGGGCGAGCTCGGTGTAGGCGACAATGCCGGTGAGGATGTTGTTGAAGTCGTGCGCAATCCCGCCGGCGAGCTGGCCGAGCGCCTCGAGCTTTTGCGTCTGGCGCAGCTGCTCCTCCAGCGCGGCCCGGGCGGCCTCGGATTGTTTTCGCGCCGTGATATCCAGCACCATCGTAATGTAGTGCTGGCGTCCGCCCAGCGTCACGAACCGCGCGGAAACGAGATAGACCACGGCGGCGCCCGCAGGATTGCGCGTCGCCACCTCGAGGTCGTTGACCGTCCCGTCGCGCTGCAGGTGCTGCCAGAACCTCTCCCGCGTCTCTGCGTCGGGCCACAGCCCCAGCTCAAGACCGTCGCGCCCGATCAGCTCGTCGCGGCTGCGACCGAACAGGCGGCAGAAGCCCTCGTTCACCTCGACGAAGCGGCGGGACTCCGCATCGGCGATGATCATCGCGCCCGGACTGGCGCGGAACGCACTCGAAAACCGGTCCTCGGATTCACGCAGCGCCCGCTCGGCGGCCTTCCGCTCCGTGATGTCGTGCGCGATCGTGACGAGATGGGGACGCCCAAGCACCTCGATGGTCTCGCAACTCAACAGTACGCTCACGACCATGCCCGAACGGGCGCGACCGGCGACTTCGAGGTCACGGACCGAACCCCGGCCGGCCTCCAACGCAGCCATGAACCGACCGCGGTCGGCTGGGTCCTGCCACATGCCGAGCTGCAACGTGGTGCGGCCGATGCACTCGTTGCGGGCATAGCCGTAGATCCGCGCACAGCCCTCGTTGGCATCGACGATCACTCCCGTGGCTTTGTCGGTGATGAGCACGGCATCCGGCGTGGCGTGGAACGCCTTGGAGAAGCGCTCCTCGGACTCCCGGAGCGAGCGTTCCGCCTGGCGGCGCTCGGTGATATCGTAGAGCGCGGCGATGACGCAGGGCCGGCCGTCGAGTTCGATCGACTCGGCGCTGAGCAGGCAGGTGATCTCCGTGCCGTCGCGCCGGCGGCGCACGACCTCCAGGTCGCGCACGCTGCCCCGCTCCCGGAAAGCGGCCACAAATGCATCGCGTTGGGCGGTCGTCCACAGCCCCAGGTCGGTCAGGCTGCGGCCCAGCAGCTCCTCGCGCCCGTAGCCAAACATGCGCACGTAGTTGTCGTTGACTGCGATGAACCCGCGTCCGCCCGGCTCGGAAATCGACATCGCCCCGGGACTGGCGTGGAACGCCTTGGCGAACTTCTCGGCCGTCTCGCGTAACTCGCGCTCCACGCGGCGCCGCTCACTGACATCGGCCGACGCATACAGCACAAAGCGGCAGGAGCCGTCAGGACCGAGCACCGGCGTGATGGTCGAATCGCCGACGAAACGTCCCCCCGGAATGTCAGCCACCTCCTCGAAGCGCATCGTCGTGCCGGTGCGGATCACCTCGTGATAGCGCCCGATCAGCACGGCCCAAGCGTCGTCCGACAGACCGTAGAGCGGCCGGAGTTCCTCAAAGGTTTTCCCGACGCAGGTGGCGTTCGATACGGCCACGCCCGCCAGCTGCATCGCCATCTCGTAGCTGCGATTGAGCGCGACGACCCGGAACGTCGGCCCCGGCTCCACCCGCGCGAGCACCATCATGTCGCGGGCGCTGTTGAACGCCAGGGAGAAGCATTCGTCGCGCTCGGCCACGGCGACCTCGGCGCGCTTGAGCAGTGAGACGTCGGTGACGACGCCCTCGATCTCCCACTCCGTCGCCCCGGGCACCTTCACACCGGCGCCGCGTTCGCTCAGCCACTTCACCGTGCCATCCGCGGCCCGGATGCGGTACTCGAGGTCGAAGCGTTTGCCCTTGGCCAGCGCCTGCGCCACCTCCGCAGCCACGCGGGCGCGGTCCTCGGGCAGGATCAGGTCGGCAAAGGCGACCCCACCGGGCGTCAGAAACTCCTCGGGGGCGTGACCCGTCAGTTCCCGCGCGCCTTCGCTGACATACCGCATCGTCCACGCGGCGTCATGCCGACACCGATACACCATCGCGCGCAGGTTCCCGAGCAGCGAGTCGAACAGACGCGCCTTCTCCGCGTCGGAGGTCACGACGGGCTCGCTCGGCCGGGCAGGACCCTTCACAGCCGGACCGGGATGGGCGCCGGAATCCATGCGGGGAATCAACGACGGCGGACCCGGAAACACAAGACCGGGCTGGCGTCGGCGGGCGGCAAGGCGGTCATCCGGACGTACGCCGGGCCTCCAGCTCCTCCCACCGGGCAAAAGCTGTGGCGTGCTCGCGCCCGATGGCCTCGAGGCGCTGCCGAAGCGCGACGGGGCGCTGGGCATCGCCCTTGTACACCGCAGGGTCGGCCAACTGGCGCGTGAGCTCCGCCTGTTCCGTCTCCAGCGCCTCGATGCGGGCGGGAAGTCCGTCGAGTTCCTTTTCCTCCCGCGCATTGAGCCGGGCCGGCTTGGCCGCGGCCGCCGGACGGGCGGGCTGCTCGCGGGCGCGTGCCGGCGCCGGGGCGCTCCGCGCCGCCTGTTTGGCCTTCTCGTTGAGCCAGTCCGTGTAGCCGCCCACGTACTCGCCGATCCGGCCGTCGCCTTCGAACACGAGTGTGCTCGTGACCACCTCGTCGAGGAAGGCGCGGTCGTGGCTCACCAGCAGCAGCGTGCCCTTGAATTCGACCAGCAGGTCCTCGAGCAGGTCGAGGGTCTCGGCATCGAGGTCGTTGGTCGGCTCGTCGAGCACGAGCACATTGGCGGGCTTGGTGAAGAGCCGGGCGAGCAGCAGGCGGTTGCGTTCACCTCCCGACAACACCCGCGCCGGCGTGCGCGCCCGGTCCGGGGTGAAGAGAAAGTCCTGCAGGTAGCTGATGACGTGCCGGGTGCGTCCGTCGACCGTCACGGTGGAGTTTCCGTCGGCGATGTTGTCGGCCACGGTGCGGTTGTCGTCGATCTGGGCGCGATACTGGTCGAAGTATACGACCTCGAGGTTCGTGCCGTGCGACAACTGGCCGGAGGTCGGCGCGAGCTGACCGAGCAGCAACTTGATCAACGTGGTCTTGCCTGCGCCGTTCGGGCCGATGAGCCCGATCTTGTCGCCCCGGATGATCGTGGTCGTGAGGTCGCGGACGAGCACCTGGCCGTCCGGGTAGGCGAAGGTGACATTCTCGGCGTCGATCACCTTGAGCCCGGACCGTTCGGCTTCGGAGACGCGCATCGCCACCTGGCCGGTCTTGTCGCGGCGCGCCCGGCGTTCGGCGCGCATCGCCATCAGGGCATGGATGCGGCCCTGCGCCCGCGACCGCTGGGCCTTCACGCCACGGCGGATCCACTCCTCCTCCTGGGCGAGTTTCTTGTCGAACAACGCCTGCTGGCGCTCCTCTGCCTCCAGCCGTTCCTGGCGGCGCACGAGGTAGGTGTCGTAATCGCAGTCCCAGTTGGTCAGGACGCCGCGGTCCAGCTCCACGATCCGCGTGGCCAGCCGCTTGAGGAAGGCGCGGTCGTGGGTCACGAAGAACAGGGTGACCTTCGATTCGAGAAGGAAGGTTTCGAGCCAGAGGATCGACTCGATATCGAGGTGGTTGGTCGGCTCGTCGAGCAGGAGCAGATCGGGCTGGCCGGCCAGCGCCCGGGCGAGCAACACCCTGCGGCGCAACCCGCCGGACAGTTCGTCGAACGTGGCCTGCGGGGAAAGCTGCAGACGCTCAATCAGGTCCTCGACCCGCACGTCGCGTTCCCAGTCCTCCTCGTGGTGATCGTCGTTGGGCCGCAGGCCGCCGGCGACGATGTCGTGCACCGTGCCGGGCAGGCTCACCGGGACCTCCTGCACCAGGCGGGTGAAGACCGCACCGGGCTGGCGGAAAATCTGGCCGGTGTCGGGCTTCACCTCACCGGCGATGAGCTTCATCAGCGTCGACTTGCCCGCGCCATTGCGCCCGACGAGACACAGGCGTTCACCCGCGTCGACCTGGAAATTGACACGATCCAGCACCGGCGGACCGCCGAATGCGTGGGAGACCTCGAGCAGACTGAAGAGCGCCATGGAACCGAAGACGATGAAGCCGGCGATGGGCCGGGTGCAACCCCGCAGGCGGTCTGGCCTAGGAGGATGCGCAGACCTGTCCGTGCGCGCAGCGGGCGCAGGGACGCGCCCGCCCACCTGAGGGCAAGTCCAAGGTGGACGCGTGGGTCCCTCCACGCGTGGTCTGGGTGCATGGCCGAACGCCGGACGACGTGCGCGAGGGCCGTCCGTGCGCGCAGCGGGCGCAGGGACGCGCCCGCCCACCTCGGTGAACTGCGGGGTTGCGCAGCGCTTTCGGAGCGCCACGGTGGCGGCGGTCCATGAACGAAATCGAGATCATCATCTGCCTGATCCTCCTGTTCATGGGTGTTCCGGACATGTGCCGGATGCTGGGTCGGCCGGCCCTCGCCTACCCGGCATTCGTGATCTGCGGCCTGCTGCTGGCGCCGTTGGCGGAGTCGGACGTCGCCTCCATGTTGCGCCAGGCCGGCGAAGTCGGCTTCCTCCTGCTGCTGTTCGAGGTCGGACTCGAGATCGACCTACCGCGTTTCCGCGCCTTCCTGCCCGCCCTGCGTAGGGCGTGGGGCTGGGCCCTCCTGCAGTACCCTGTCATCATCGCCCTCGGTCACCTCGCCGGACTGCAATGGCTCGGCTGCATCATCGCCTGCGCCGCCTTCACCGGCTGCTCGGTCGGCATGGGTTACCTCGGCTGGAAGCACTACCCCGGCCTCGAGCCGGATGCCAAACGCCAGATCCTGCTGGTCATGCTCGCGCTGGAAATCACGGCGATCGTGCTGCTCGCGGTGGAGACCACGGTGTACGAGACCGGTCTGAGTTGGATCGTGGCCGTCAAGATGCTCGGCATCGCGACGGTCATCTACCTGATCAGCCGCTTTGCCACACGCCTCGAAGGCCTGTTCGACCTCATCCTCAAGACCACCACGTCGTGGCGCATGCACCTGATCGTGCTGCTCGTGCTCGTGGTGTGTGCGGTGGGCGACCGGCTCGGACTCTCGGCGACGAAGACGGCGTTCTTCCTCGGTCTCTTCATGAGTCGCCTGCAGCACGACGGCCAGGGTCTCGAGGAGTTCATCGCCCCGATCAGCCGACGGTTTCTCATCCCGATCTTCTTCTTTTCCCTCGGGCTGCAGGTGAAGTGGATGTACCTGTTCTCGACCGTCGGCCTGATCGCACTCGGCGCTGCCGCCGTCCTGCTGGGTTGGCGGCTCGTCATTCAACGCCGGCTGCTGCCCACCGGCGGCGACGAACGCTCGTTCCTGTTGCTGTGTCCCAACCTGACCATCGTCGCGCTCGCCGCCAATACGCTGCTGCAGGACGAGACCGCGCCGCTGGCCGGCTCATGGATGCTGCTGACCGGCCTGTTTGTCACCGTGCCGGCCATCGTGCTGCTGCCGAAGCCGGAGCCAAGTATCGCCACCGGCGCGCGCTGAGCCGAAACGATTCCATCGAACCGCGAACGACCGCGCGTTACTGCACCGCAAGCCGGTGCATGCGTTGGCAATCCGAACTCGCGGCCCGCTAAAGGTCGTGTCGATGGGCGTTCCCTCGCGGTTCTTCACCGCTGGGAGACGCCCGAGTCCGCTCAGGCGAGCGGACGGGAGCGCAACGGATGGGCGATGAAGAGACTCACGCCGTTAGGGTCGCGCACCACAAAGTGACGTTCGCCCCACGGGGTGTTCTCGGGCGGCGAGAGGACCTCGACGCCGGCCGCCACGAGCCGGGCGTGCATCGCGTCGGCATCTTCGACCTTCAAACCAAGCCAGAAGCCCCGGCCATCGGTGGCACTGACGAGGGCGGGCACATCCGCGGCCGTCTCGTCCTTGAGCAACGCCAGCTGGCAACCGCTCGGATGCTGCAGGTGCACGTAGACATCGCGCTCCTGCACCGTGCGGAACCCGAGATGCGTCGTGTAGAAATCCCACGTCTCGTAGAAGCGGGCCGTGACCAAACCAGGATAAAACGACTGCACCGTGGAAGGCGCCGCCGGCGAAACGGGATCAAGCGTGAGGGAGCTCATGACAGGAGGCGGAACGCCGCGACAAGGAATCAGACGTGAAGTTTTCGCCGATGGATGGCGAGAGAATTTCCATCCGGGTCCGCGATGACGGCAAGGTGACAAACCCCGGTGTCGGTCGGTTCCACCAGAAACCGTACCCCGGCCGCCCGCAGGTGCTGCACGGCCGCCTCGAAGTCGGCCACCTCCAGCGCCACGGCCGGTCCGTCCGGCGACGGCTTCCATGCTTCTGGCGACATCGTGGTGACCGCCAGCGTGCAAGATCCCACGTCGTACTCGATCCAATGCCGGCCCTCGTGCTCAAACTGGGTGGAGGGCACGAGGCCGAGCAGGCCTTCGTAAAATTGGCGGGCCCGAAGGATGTCGGTCGCCGGATACCCGACGTAAGCGATGTCTTTGATCGTGAGCATGAACGCAAGGTTACCACCTTGCGCTGACAACCCTATGTCAGGAGTGCCGCGGGCCCGGGCGGTTACGACCAGAGCAGGCGAACACCCGCCGCGGCGCTCAGAGCGAGCGCGATGACCTCGAAGCGCTTCTGGTCGATCTTCGGCAGCAACCGACGGCCCAGCCACGCGCCGGCGAGCACCGCCGGAACCAGCAGCAGGTTGACCTGCAGGCTGTCGGGATTGACCAGGCCGAGGTGCATCATGAACGGCACCTTGAAGACGTTGAGCACGAGGAAGAACATCGCGGCCGTGCCCACGAACTCCATCTTGGGCAGGCGCATGGCGAGGAAGTAGAGCGCCATGAGCGGACCGGCCGCATTGGCCACCAGAGTCGTGAAGCCGCCGAGGATGCCGAACAACGGGGCGAGCCAGGGGCTCAGGTCCGCCTGCGTCGCCGCCCGTCCACGCTGCCGCCAGATGTGCATCACAACCATGCCGCAGATGATGCCGCCGATGAGCAGCCGCGCCTGCCGGTCGTCGATCCGGCCCATCGCGAGGTACCCCAACGCCACGCCGAGTGCCGTCCACGGAAACAGTTTCCACAGGAAGGCCCACTGCGTATGCGAGCGGTAGGCCAGCACCGCGACCACGTCGCCCACGATCAGCAACGGCAGGACAAAGCCGCTCGCCTCGC
>CAYZBG010000072.1:0-26160 GCA_964476565.1 uncultured Opitutus sp. | reverse complement strand
TGTCGATCTCGGCGCTGACGACGGTGGCGCGGGCTTTGGCGAGGCGCACCTCGGCCTTCATTAGCTCGTGCTTGAGGGCTTCTAGATCCTCGGCGGTGGTTTGGGTACGGGCGTTACGGGGCGCGGTTTCGGAAGGGAAGGTACTCATAGATGTGGTGTGCTGGGTTTTCAGATGCGATGGGCCCGACTACCGTCGCGGTAGCCGGTGCGCTGATTGAAAACGGTCGCGTGCGCGTGGCACGTGGGGGCTTGTACCGGAATTGGGGGAGTGGGGGCCGCCGAGTCCGCGCCATTCGCTGCGCGGCGTGGGTGAGAGTGAAAGTGCGTCGGCCTCATCTCACCACGACCGACAATGACGTGGTCGATGGGTTCGATCTCAATGATCCCGGGGGTGTCTTTTCGCCTTCGCGAGTCATATCCATACGCGAGCCCGTCGCTTGGGGAGTAGGCCACTATGGATTGACGCAAGGCCGGGCGTGGCTAGGCGAAACGCGTATCCGCAGCGCCGCCGTTCTTAACGGGGTGCCAGTGAACGCCACTCAGGATAGTCATCCGATAATAACCCGACGGTGTTCGCAATTCGGTTGGCGACGAGGTATCTTTTGGTCTTGTGCCAATGTGTGATCGTGCCCGCGAGTTCAATCTGTGTTGCGCTCCACACGTCATCGACCTTTGCATTATTGCAAAGCCAATAACCGCGCCTGGAGAGACGGAAATTTGAAACTGGTGTCCCGACACGATGGCCCGTGGGAACTCTACGATCTTTCGACTGATCGCGCAGAACAGCTTAATCTCGCCCGCGAAGAGCCGTTGCGGGTGTCCAGCCTTATTACCGCCTACCTAGCATGGGCAGCCGACAATGGTGTGCAGCCTTGGCCACTTCTCGGAGTAAAGTAAGGTCCAAGTTTTGGTGTCCCCTTTGCCCGGTCGTGGTCCGGTCTTTCTGCGTCTGCTTGGGCCCGCTGCTATGAATTGCAGCTTGGAGGTGTAGTCTCCTGCCGCTCATGCTTTGCTTTGTGGCCGCGAAGAGAGGTTCGTCGACCCGGAAGGCAATCTCGTCGCTGGACGCCCCACGCGCCCGCTGCCCTCGGACACGCCGGTTTCGCGCCTCATCGCAGTGCGCTCGGCAACGTAGAGGTACGGTGTGAATGAGTCTCCGCGCGCCACCCCGCTTGAACCGGTCTAGAAGTCTCACCGTTCGCGGCGAGTGCCTCAACATTGCGAGGGCCGTCTTCAATGCGTATTCTTTACCCCGATATCGATGACTGCCGCCCAGACCGTCTGGGCTGCTACGGTTATCGTCGCCTCATCTCGACGCGTTGGCGCGCCGAGGGGGTGTTGTTCAGACAATGCTATACACTCGACGCGCCGCCAAATCGGACGCCTTTGTAGCGCACACCCTCTCAGTTCTACTTCCCCGGCGGCGGCTACTTCAGTACGCTACAGCCCAAATAGGGAGTCCGCAGAAGTTAAGCAGCTTTGTGAGACCCCTAACCACCGCATTTGGGGTCTGAGGTTCTCCGAAGAGATACGATTCTCAGAACTCCGCAGCAGCGGAAGCCGGTTGGCGAACAAAGTTTGAACGCCTGCCGAATTGAGAAGATCGGCCCTCACACGTAAATTGGGTCTTCTTCATAACAACACGGTCAACTAACTTGATCGATGCCTCTATCTTTGCGCATGGGCCATCGGCCTACTCCGTTCCAGTAGAAGCTCGCTGCGCTCGAAATCTTTTAGCTCTGCCCCGTCCGGTAGCGCCCCATTTTATGGGCGGTCAAGGTAGTGCCTGCGGCCTCCACCACGCGCATACGTTCCGCTTCCCCTTCGTTGGTCCCGCAGCGGGACCCTGCCTCGGTGCTCCACCCAGCGCTTTGACTATCGCCCATCCGGAGCGGGCGCTCAACCGGGCAGCACCCGTGATCACTCGGCACCACGTCGAGAAAGGGAAACGCGGCTCGCGCGAGCGCTCACCATGCGCGTTTATGATGCCAAAATCGTCTACTCCCTCATTTCACTCGGTGACGATGTTAGTCTCGACCAACCGGAAAAGGTCGTCGACTACCTCCGCTCTGCGTTCGACGAAAACCCCATGCAGGAGGCCTTCTACTGCGTGTACCTCGATCGCAAGAATCACCCCCTTGGACGTCACTTGATTTCGCTGGGTACCATATCCTCGACTTTGGTCGCCCCACGGGAAGTCTTCCGCGGCGCCATCCTCGCGGGAGCTTCTGCCTTGATCGTCGCGCACAACCATCCCTCCGGAGACCCGTCTCCAAGCACCGCCGACATCCGAGTCACCCGCGCACTCAGGGAAGCATCCAGTATCATCGAAATCCAGCTCATCGACCACGTGATCGTCGGCGACGTGAAGGCTGATCCGACAGGCCTTGGTTACTACTCCTTTCGCGCAGCGGGCCTCGTGTGAGGCCTCCTTTCTTTGCGCTCAAAACGCACCGAAGGTTTCGCTGAAGTGCTTCTTTCCATCAGACTCAAGCACCGCGGTATGCGCGATCTCCGCCAAGGGGCGTATCGCGCTAACGGCGGTTCTAACGAGCAGCCGAATTCCTCCTGTTCAACCACTCTACCAGAGCCCGTTCATCGAACATGATGCGCCGTGAGTTTAGGCGAATATGAGGCACACCACAGCGCCGCACAAAGTCCCAGAACGATCCCCGGTTCGTGTACCCAAGAGCAGCCATAACCACCGAGCTCTTGAGGAGTCTGCTGGCGAGCGGCCGGTAAGCTTGGTCGTGTATCGATGGGACGTTCATCACTGCGTTGTATTCGAACTCTCATCACAATGATTCGCCCCTGAATCGAGGCCAGAGTGTGCCGATCCCGGGTTCGCGGTAGGGACGCTACCGCGGGGCAGAGGGTCTGACTGTCTTCGGCCCCTTCGCTTTCGACGTCGGGATCAAGCTAAACCAAGCCTCACCTTCAGCCTTGGTGAACAGCTCGCGGTAGTGGCGAAAGATGATCTGTGGACTGTTACCCGCCTCAAGTGCGGTCTCGGCGACGTTCCCCGTTTGGGCGACACGATGGCTGATGAAGGAATGCCGGAAGCAATTTTCCGGAAGCTCAAAGCCTGCAGCACGGCCAATATCCCGGATGCGATCAATCGCGAGATTATCGCACAGTGCCCCCTCGCGCTTGCAGTGTTTGATCCAGACTTTCGCAGCGGCAGCCAGCGGAACCAAACGATGCGCCGGGGTGTTCCGCTTCGCTTTCGTGACCCGAACAAAGCCACGTTCCAAGTTTACGTCTTCCCATGTCTGGTGGTGTACCTCGGCTCGGCGCAGTCCGCAGAATCCTGCGAGAACCAGCGGAGCGAGGTACTCTGGATGGGTAGCACGGAAATGCTCTAACAGTTCTCCGTAGGTCTTTGCGGTGATCACGCCGATCGTGTGTTCACCCTCCCGGGCGGCATCGGTTTGCTCCGCCTCGGTCATTGCATCACGTGGCAAGTACCCTTGCTTTCTGGCCCAACGCCAAAGCGTGACGACGCGGCGACGAGCAGTGTTGCGACTGACGGGATGGGTGTACCGCTGATCCAGCCATGCCGTCAGCTCTCGCGCGGAAAGAGTGTGTAAGTCACGCTCGCCAAGGGCCTGCACAAACGAAGGCAGAATCTTGTTGTAAGAGGCGCTGACATCCACGCCGGCCTTTCGTTTTGCTTCTACAAAACGATCCACTACCACACTTATCTTGATCGTTTCGAAACTAACCCCAGTTCGTTCAGCCCATGCTTGCGCCGCCAGCATCAAATTTCCCTTCGAGACCTCCCTCGCCTTGCTCCACTCGTCGAGAGCGGAGAGGAGCGGTACATCGCCACAGATCCGCTTGGCTGCGACGAGTTCGTCGCGATCGCTTCGCGAGAGATCGGCGACCTCCACCCGCCCGCTCGCGATCTGAGCAGCCTTGAGTCGCGCTTCGTCCATCGCCTCAGCTTCATCCGAAAACTGCCGCATCTTTCGTCCGCTCGAATCAGCCCAAGCAACGGCATAGACGTGGCCCTCGGCTGCCTGCCGATGCCGCAGCCGGTAGACCTTCACCACCACGCTTCCGACCCGCACTTGGCGGGGGTAGGTCTCGCTCCCTTTCTTCATACAACCTCATACAAACACGCCCGAATTTCTGCCTACAACTCAAAACTTCCCCAGAGGAGAACGACGTAGCCTGGTGCCCGGAGCGGGACTCGAACCCGCACTTCCTTGCGGAAAACGGATTTTAAGTCCGTAGCGTCTACCGTTCCGCCATCCGGGCGTGCCAACGCGAACCGTGGCCGAGAGGCGGCGGCGAGGCCAGAAAAACCTCCGGCGAGCTCGCTGCCGCCACCGTCAACGGGGCGGACGTTGCACCGGCGTTTGGCGCGCCGGTGCTGGAACCAGTTCAGGCGTAGCCGCCGCCCGCGCCGAGGCCGAGGGCCTTGCGGCGGGCTTTGCGTTCGGCGCCGGCGGCTTTCTCGTAGCCGCTCTTGCGGTGCTCAGCCAGCGGGTCGGCCGGCAGGCCGTTCGCCTTGCGCCAGCGTTGGAGGATCGGCGTAACGTCCGTGAAGAACGCGCGGCGCAGCATCTCTTCGGCGTCCACCTGGCGTTCGCGGCCTTGCAGCACGGCGAGCTTGGCGTGGTCGACCAGCGCGGCCTTGGCGTAGAGTTCCTGCGCCATCATCACGGTCTGGATCGTCGCCTCGATCTTCGGTTTGTCGTTGTGCGACTGGTCGATCATGTAGGCGATCTTCGGCGCCTTGCCGCGCTCGGCCGTATAGGCGTGGATTTCGTGGAAGATGCGGAAGATCTGGTAAGGATCGATTGAGCCGAGGGTGAGGTCATCGTCCGCGTAGCGGCGATCGTTGAAGTGGAAGCCGCCGAGCATGTCCTCGTCGAGCAGCCACGCGACGATCTGCTCGATGTTCTGCGCGACATAGTGGTGTCCGGTGTCCACGAGCACCTTCGCCTGCGGGCCGGCGGCCTTGGCCATCAGGTAGGCCATGCCCCAGTCCGCGATGTCCGTCGCATAGAAGGCCGGCTCGAAGGGCTTGTACTCGACGAGCAGGGTCTGGCCGCGGGCGAGTTTGCGATGCGCGGCCTTCAGGCACTGCTCAAACCAGTGCTTCCGTTCGCGCAGGTTGCCTTGGCCGGGATAATTGGTGCCGTCGGCGAACCAGAGCGAAACGAGGTCGCTGCGCACCTGCTGACCGAGCTCGATCGACTCCACGACATGCCGGAGGGCGGCCTCACGCACCTCGGCGCGCGGATTGCCGAACGAACCGTATTTGTAGTGCTGGTCCTGAAAGAGATTCGGATTGATCGAACCGATGCGCACGCCGTGTTTCTTCGCGAGCTTCATCACCTCGGCCGGTTTCTGACCGGGCTGGAAATCCCAGAGCACGTGCACCGCGACCGTCGGGCAGCAACCCGTCAGGCGATGCACCTGCCCGGCGTCCGCCAGCTTGTCGTTGAGGTCGATCGCCGCGGCGTCCTGCAGGTATTTGCCAAAGCGGGTGCCGGTGTCGGCGAAGCCCCAGGAGGGAACTTCGATCTCAAAGGTGTCGAGCGCCTGCAGCACAGCGCGAACTTGGGTGGACGAGGGTTTCATGCGTTGGGAAATAGGCCGGGAGGGGGGCGCCCGGAAGGTGATGGCGTACGCCCTCGCACTCATCAGGTCGAGTCCGGATACAACGGTCCACCGGCTTGCGGCGGACGGCCTGTCGTCTGACAGTCATGCATCGCCACGGCCGTGCGGCTACGCCATGGGGTCATCCCAAGGACGGCACCTCGCTGGCCGTGACGGAGACGCGTCCCGGCGCCACGCGGCCGTAGATCGTGGTCAACGGCGCGTTGGCGGCATCGCGACCGCGCGCGATCACCACGATTTTCTCGGGCGCAATCCCGTCGGTGGGATCAAACAGGTACCATTGCCCGCCGAGATAGACTTCGAAACACGCGTGGAAATCCATCGGCTCCAGTCCGGCGGCGAAGGCCCCGATGTAGCGCGCCGGAATCGACAGCGCTCGGCACAGCGCGATGGAGAGGTGGGTAAAATCGCGGCATACGCCCCGGCGCGAACCCCAGACGTCCCAGGCCGACGTGCGCGAATCGGTCGCACCCGGAGCGTACTCTAGATTCGCATCCACCCAGCGGCAGATCTCCTTCACCTGTTCTACGCGGTTGGCAGTCCGGCCGAACAGCTCCCAGGCGATCGGACCGAACCGGTCGCTCTCGCAATAACGGCTCGGCAGTGTGTAGGTGAGCACCGAAAGCGGAAGGCGGCCGGGCGAATCCGGCGGCACCTCGGCCGGAAGCGACGGGCGCATCACCGCCACCTCGGCCCCGTACTCAAGCACGAAGGGACCGGCCGGCACTTCCACCCGGAAGACGCGGTTGCCCTTCGACGTGGTGACCCGCTCATGGCTGACCTCAGGGCGGCAGCCAAGCTGTTCGCGCAGCAGCTGCTGCTGCGGATCCGCGTTGACGAGCACGTCGAACGTGAACGCCGCGGTGGGCGAAAGAACCTCGTACTCCAGGGTGCAGCCAACGCGAAGGGCCATGTGAAACGCGGACCCTAGCCTCCGGCCGCCGTCGCGGGAAGTGATTTGTTTTCATCCGGCGGGGTGCCCCACTTGAGGTTCGGCGTGAAGCGGGCATGATCGGATCATGTCACGCGCCCGTCCCCTACCCAGCATCCGCCTGCTCTCCCCGGCCGTCGCCCTCGCCGTTCTGCTCGCCTCCCTGCCTCAGCCGGCATCCGCGCAACGCTCTCCCGTCGAAGCCCGCCACGGCATGGTCGCCTCGGCGAGCGAACTCGCCTCCCAAATCGGCGTCGAGATCTTGCAGAAAGGCGGCAATGCGGTCGACGCCGCGGTAGCGACCGGCCTCGCGCTCGCCGTCACGTATCCGCGCGCCGGCAACCTCGGCGGCGGTGGTTTCCTGATCCTCCGGCTGGCCGATGGACGCATCACGGCGATCGATTTCCGCGAGCAGGCCCCAGCCGGAGCCACGCGCGACATGTACCTCGATGCCGGCGGCAAGGTGGTGGCCGGGCGCTCCACCGTCGGCTATCTCGCGAGCGGGGTGCCGGGCACCATCGCGGGCTTTGCCCTCGCCTTGGAGAAGTACGGCTCCGGCCGGATTTCGTGGGCGGACGTGGTCGAGCCTGCGCGCCGGCTCGCGGCCGAGGGCATGGCCATGACGCCAGCCCTTGCACGGGATCTGCGCGCGAGCGAAAAACTGCTCTTCGAGTTTGCCGACTCGCGGCGAATCTTTCTGCGCGACGGCCGGTACTACGAAGCCGGCGAACGTTTCATCCAGGCCGATCTCGGGCGCACCCTCGAGCGACTGCGCACGCAGGGGCCGCGTGAATTCTACGAAGGCGAGACCGCACGGCTCATCGCCGCCGATATGGCGGCTCACGGCGGCCTCATCACGGCGGCCGACCTCGCCGGCTATCGTGCCGTCGAACGCACGCCGGTGCGGGGCTACTACCGCGGGCACGAGATCCTCACCATGCCGCCGCCGAGCTCCGGCGGGATCGCGCTGCTGCAGATCCTCGGCATGGTCGAGCCGTACGACGTCGCAGCCATGGGGCCGAACTCCGCCGCGAAGATTCACCTGTTCACCGAGGCGATGCGGCGCGCGTTTCGCGACCGCGCGGAGTTCCTCGGCGACCCGGACTTCGTCAAGGTGCCTGTCGCCGGCCTGCTCGACCCCGCCTACCTGCGCGCACGGATGGCCACCTTCGACGCCGACCGGGCCACGCCCAGCGACGGTTTGCCGGCCGGGCAGCCCGCCGGCTGGACGCCACTGGTTGACGTAACCCCGGTCTCGCACCTCGCGCGCGAGACCACCGAGACCACCCACTTTTCCGTCGTCGACGCCGCCGGCAACGTCGCCAGTTGCACGTACACCCTGAACGGCCTGTTCGGCAGCGGCGTCACGGCGACCGGCACGGGCATTCTGCTCAACAACGAGATGGACGACTTCACCGCCAAGGTCGGTGAACGCAACATGTACGGCCTGCTGCAGAGCGAAGCGAACGCCATCGCGCCGGGGAAACGACCGCTGTCGTCCATGACGCCCACGGTGGTGCTGAAGGACGGCAAGCCCTTCCTGGTCACCGGCAGCCCGGGAGGACCGACCATCATCAACACGACCCTGCTGATCCTCAGCAACGTGATTGATCACGCCATGCGCGTCACGCAGGCCGTGGATGCGCCGCGCTTTCACCACCAGTGGCAGCCCGACGTGATCAACCATGAACCCTTCCTGACCTCGGCCGACACGGTGACGCTGTTGAAGGCCAAGGGACACACGCTCGCGACCCGGCGGCTCTATCCGAACGATCCGGAGGCGGCCGGCCGCTACTACGGCGATGCCGAGACGATCCTGATCGACCCGGCCACGGGACTGCGGCTCGGCGCGAGCGACCCGCGCAGCCCGGACTCGGCGGCGGTCGGGTACTGAGGCGTAACGGTGGGGAAACTACACGCGCGACAGGCCGATGCGAACTTGATTCGCAATTTTTAAGCATTTATTACACGGGCATTCCGTCCCCTGCGTCCCCGCCTGAGTTACCTCCCATTCATATCGTCAGGCATCAACGGGTGCTGCTGGATAGCGACCTTGCGAAGCTGTACGGAGTCGCCACCAAAGTCCTCAATCAAACGGTCAATCGCCAAGCGGAGAGATTCCCCGCCGACTTCAGGTTTCAAATTACAAGAGAGGAACTTACAAACTTGAAGTCACAAATTGTGACCTCAAGTTCCGCCGAAGCTCATTCCTTACATGGAGGCTTGCGCCACCTTCCGTGGGCGTTCACCGAGCACGGTGCCTTGATGGCGGCGATGCTGCTGCGCAGCCCCCACGCCGTCGCCATGAGCGTCTATGTTGTCCGCGCCTTCGTGCGAATGCGCGAAGAACTGCTCGCTCACTCCGCAGTGCTCAAGCGCCTCGCGCAAATCGACAAAAAGCTTCTCGAACACGACATTGTCCTTCGCGACGTTGTCGAGAAACTCCTGCCCTTGCTTTCGCCGGCGGAGCCGACACCGAAGCGTCGCATCGGGTTTCACGGTCGCGAGAGCTGACTCCCGGTCGTTGACACCACCCGATGCGCGGCGTGCAGTGGGCGAGACTTTCGCGCCCATGAACTACCGCACCTTCGGCAAGCACGGTTTCGACATCTCGGAGATTGGCTTTGGCGCCTGGGCCATCGGCGGCTCGTGGGGCGATCAGGCCGACACCGATTCGCTGGCGGCGTTGAACCGCGCGCTGGATCTCGGCGTAACGTTCATCGACACCGCCGCCGGCTATGGCAACGGCCGCAGCGAAACCCTGATCGGCCGCGTGCTGCGCGAGCGGGCCGCAGCGGGCCGGAAGGAGAAGGTCTTCGTTGCCACCAAGACGCCCCCAGCTGCCGGCATCTGGCCGCCCTCGCCCTATTGCCGCGCCGAGGAGCGCTACAGCGAAGCCTACCTGAGGGCCAACGTGGCGGAACGCCTCGCTCATCTCGGCACGTCGAAACTCGACCTCCTGCAGTTGCACACCTGGACGCGCGCGTGGAACCGCAATCCAACGCCGTTCAAGCTCCTGCGCCAGCTCCAGCGTGAAGGGCTGATCGGGCTGATCGGCGTCTCCACACCGGAGCACGACCAGAATAGCGTGATCGATCTCATGCGTGGCGGCTGGATCGATTCGGTCCAGGTGATCTACAACCTCTTCGATCAGGAACCGGCGGCCGAGCTGCTCGACGTGGCGAAGGAGCACGGAGTTGGCGTGATCGTGCGCGTGGCCTTCGACGAAGGCTCGCTCACCGGCAAGTTCACGGCCGCGACCACGTTCCCCGAAGGCGACTTTCGGCGGGGTTACTTCGCGGGCGACCGGCTCGAACGCACGGTCAAGCGGGTCGAGGCGATTCGGGAAGACCTGGCCCGCACCCGCCTCACCCTGGCGCAGGCCGCGCTGAAGTTCGTGCTCGCCCATCCGGCGGTGTCGACCGTGATCCCGGGCATTCGCAACGTCGCCCAAGCCGAGGCCAACTGCGGCATCAGCGACCTGCCCGACCTGCCGCCCGACGTGTTGGAGAACCTGCGCCGCCACAACTGGCGCCGCGGCATTTGGTACGGCGGCAAGTGAAGCGCTCCAAGCGCAGCGGGTAAAGGCCCGTCGTCACCGCGAGCCAAAGACGCGACGCTGCACCGATCCCGCCGGCCTGCACGTTACCGGCTGCCCGGCGGCGGATACCCACGCGCGGCGTCGTCGAGCACAAGTACCCAGTCGAGGCCCATGCCCGGGTTGGGCGGCATGAACGCCTGCTCGCCCTGCGTCGGGTATTCGCCGGCCGGTGACGCTTCGCCGTTGCGCGGATTGTACCACCAGGCACGGACGCGGTTGCCGGAGATCTGATCGAGGCGAACGCGAAACTTCCTTTCGACCGGAACATAGACCATCGCATAGGCTCCGTCGGAGGAACGGGTCGCCACGTAGCGATAGCGCCCGGCGCCGGGCACCGACGTGGGGACGGCATCGGGCACAATGAGATCGTCGGCAGGGACGCGCGTGAGGAGCGGGCGCGATTCCATCAGCCAGCGGCCATATTGCATCTGCGCCGCACCGGGCTGATCCAGCGCCTCCTCCCACGACATGAGGGGCGCATTCACCGGCTTCCGGCCGGGAGCATACATCTGCCAGACCGAATGGTGTCCGTAGGTGTGACCGAACGCGCCCTGGAATACGTTCCAGTAGAAGAACCGCCGCACATCCGCCGCCGTCGTGTGCCCAAACTCGGATGCCTTGAACGAAATCGGATGATCCTCGTAGGCCGGCTCGCCATCGAGCACCGGTTTGATCGGGGTGCGATTATAGTCCTCCCGCGTCAGCGGGTAGCGCGGGCTGAAATTGATCTCATGGCCGTTCTGCCGCATGTTGAAATCGAGCCAGTCGGCGTCGTGAAAATACTGCGCGGACCCCTGTCCTCCCTGCGGATGAAAGGTGATGAGACCTTTCCCGCCGTCGCCCTTGCGGAGCCCCCTCGCCATCGCCTCGACGATCGCCCGCTGCTCGTCGGTTTCGATCGGGCGGTCGCCTCCGGTGATCCAGATCACGTTGCGCCCGGCGTACCGTTTGCCGAGCCACTCCCCGTACACGGCGGCGTTGTCCGGCTTGAACACCACCGGCCCGACGCCCCACTTCGCATTCCATTTGTCGCCCCACGTCGGCAGCAGGCCAATGTAGAGCCCCAGCGACTCCGCCTGCGCGAGCACCCAGTCGACATGGCGGAAGTACGCCTCGTTCGGCCGCGTCGGATCGTTGTCGATCAGGGGAACGTGCCCCTCGCGGTTCGGCACCGTGAGACCTTCGAGCTCCGCCAGTGCGACCGCTTGGATCACGGTGTAACCCTGCGCCGCCCGCTTCTCGAGGTAGCGACGGGTCTCGGCCCGGTCGAGGCGGTGGAACAGCTCCCAGGCCGTGTCGCCGAGCCAGAAGAACGGCCGGCCTTCCGTCGTCACGAGGAAGCGTTGGTTGTCGCTGACCTTGAGCAGGGGAAGCGCAGCGTCCGCCACGGACGCGCAAAGGGCCGTGAGGCCCACGAACAGCAGTCGGGAGATCGAGGATCGCAGGGTCGGGGTAGTCATGGGGATCGAGAGGCACGGACAAGAAGGGCCTACGACGAAACCAAGGGACCGCAAGAACACCCATCACGGGCGACGAAGGCCACGCCGTCCCCATTCACCCCGTTGAAACGGAGACCGCGACCAGGTCGAGGTGCGGACGCATCGTAGGTTGCCTTGGGATGAGCGAGCGCCGCCATCGATGCCGTCCAAAGGCGAACATCGCGCGCCCAATCATCTGTCCGGCTCAAGAATCGTTCTCGTTCTCCAGCGTGGGCCGAAAAACGAGCACCCCAATCGGAGGTGCCCGCTCGCTGGCGTCGGAAGGCGGCTGGGGACAGCCGCCGCAACACCAGGTCACTGGCCGAGCACCCAGGCGAAGATCAGCGGGGCGACGATGGTGGCGTCGCTTTCCACGATGTACTTCGGGGTCTTCGCGCCGAGCTTGCCCCAGGTGATCTTCTCGTTCGGCACGGCGCCGGAGTAGCTGCCGTAGCTCGTGGTCGAGTCGCTGATTTGCGCGAAGTAGCCCCAGAGCGGCACGCCCGTGCGCTGCAGGTCCTGGTGCAGCATGGGCACGACGCAGATCGGGAAATCGCCGGCGATGCCGCCGCCAATCTGGAAGAAGCCGAGCGAGCCTTCGCCGTTCTTCAGCACCTTCGCCGTCTTCGTGTAATATTCGGCCAGCCACACCATGTACTCGATGCCGGTGCGGACGGTGTGGACGTTCTTGATCTCACCCGTGACGCAGCGTCCGGCGTACATGTTGCCCAGCGTCGCGTCCTCCCAGCCCGGGACGACGATCGGCAGGTTCTTCTCGCAGGCGGCGAGCATCCACGAGTTCTTCGGATCGATCTGATAGTACTTCTTCAGCTTCCCCGAGCGGAGAATCTTGTACATGAACTCGTGCGGGAAATAGCGCTCGCCCGCGCGGTCGGCGGCGACCCACTCCTCGGCAACGGCGGCCTCGATGCGTCGCATGGCCTCGCCTTCCGGAATGCAGGTGTCGGTGACGCGGTTCATGTGCCGGTTGAGCAACTCCTGCTCATCCTCGGCAGTAAGGTGACGGTAGTGCGGCACGCGTTCGTAGTAGTCGTGCGCGACGAGATTGAAGATGTCCTCCTCCAGATTCGCCCCAGTGCAGACGATGGCGTGGACCTTGTCCTGTCGGATCATCTCGGCCAACGAAATGCCCAGTTCGGCCGTCGACATGGCTCCGGCCAGGGTCACGAGCATCTTGCCGCCGGCCTTCAGGTGCGTCTCATAGCCCTTGGCGGCGTCGAGCAAGGCGGCCGCGTTGAAATGGCGGTAACTGTGCGCGATGAACTGGGAAACCGGACCCTTCTTCGCCGCGAGCTTCGCGTTGACGTCTTCCGGACGCACCTTGTGGCGTTTGGCTTTGATCATGGTCCGCGAGAGATAGCGGGGACGGGAAACGCTTTGCCACAAAAAACGGGGTGTGACGACGGCGTGACGGAGAGGGGTGGGTCGGCGACACGTTCAGCCGCCCTTGGAGGCCCCGTCGCGGTTTGCATGCCGGGCGAGCCTCGTTCGATCCGGAGAACGAGAACGAACAGAGGTCGGCCGCATCCCCGGCGTTGACCCGGGGCGTGCCGGCGGTTTCGGTACGGGGTTCCCATGCTGACCATCGCCGATGTCTCCAAGTCTTATGGCACCCGAGAGCTCTTCTCGGACGTGTCCCTGTTCATCGCCCGCACCGACCGGCTTGGCCTCGTGGGTCCCAACGGCGCCGGCAAGTCCACCCTCTTCAGCCTGATCCTCGGGGAGGAGAAGCCCGATACCGGTACGATCGAGTGGGAACGCGGCGCCGACTTCGGCTTCCTCCCGCAGGAGAGCGCCCCCGCCGGCGAGGAAACCATTTTGCATATCGCCACGAGCGGCAAGAAGCTGGAGCCGGACGACGACGATTGGGACATCGACTACACCCTCGAGCCCCGGGCGCGCAAAATCCTGGCCGGCCTTGGCTTCAAGGAAGGCGACGCCGAGAAGCTCGCAAAGACCTTCTCGGGCGGCTGGGTCATGCGCGCCCACCTCGCCCGCCTGCTTGTCGCCGAGCCGGCGCTCCTCCTGCTGGACGAGCCGACCAATCACCTCGATCTCGAGGCGCTCCTGTGGTTCCAGGACTACCTGACCCGCTACCCGGGCGGCTTGGTCGTGATCTCCCACGACCGTGCCTTCCTCAATGCCTTGTGCACGGGCATGCTCGAGCTGCGCGCCGGCACGCTGCACTACTACCACGGCAACTACGACTCGTTCGTGAAGGAGAAGGAGGCGCGCAAGTCTCAGCAGGCGGCCCTCTTCAAGAACCAGCAGCGCGAGATCGCCCACCTGCAGAAATTCGTCGACCGCTTCGGGGCCAAGGCCTCGATGGCCTCGCGTGCGAAGTCCAAGGAGAAACAGATCGAGCGCCTGATGGAGGACGCCGTCGAGGAGCCGACGGAGGAGCTCAAGCGGATCAACTTCAAGTTCCCCCAGCCGCCGCGGTCCGGCCTGAAGGTCATCACCCTGGAGAACGTGCACCAGGCATACGGCAACCACATCGTCTATCGCGACCTCAACTTCGTCGCCGAGCGCGGACAACGCATCGTTCTCGTCGGTCCCAACGGTGCCGGCAAATCCACCTTGCTCAAGATCCTCGCCGACGTCGTGCCGATCCAGGGCGGCGTGCGCGAACTCGGCAGCAACGTCGTGGTGGGCTACTTTGCCCAAAATCGTACCGACAACCTTCGCGCTGACCTGACCGTCTTCGAGAACGTGATGGAGCTGAGGACCAACGAGAATCAGCTCACCGAGCAGCAGGCACGGGCGATCCTGGGCGCGTTTCTCTTCCGCAAGGATGACGTGCACAAGCCGGTGTCCGTGTTGTCGGGCGGCGAGAAATCCCGTCTCGCCCTCGCCCGCCTGCTCGTGAAGCCGCCGAATCTGCTGCTGATGGACGAGCCCACCACGCACCTCGACATCCAGTCGATCGATGCGCTGGTCGGAGCCCTCAAGGCGTACGAAGGCACGCTCATCTTTATCAGCCACGACGTGTACTTCATCCGTTCGCTGGCGGAGAGCGTGCTGCACGTGCACAGCGGCCGGCTCACGCCGTATGCGGGCAACTACGATTACTATCTCGAGAAGTCGCGGGCGACGAACGAACGCGCCGCGCTCACCGCCGGCTTCACCGACGCCCGCCCGAAGAACGAACCCGCGGTCACGAAAGCCCCGAAATCCGCCCCGGCCCCGGCGGCCGAGAAACCTTCGGCCAATGAGATCCGGAAGTTTCGCGAGCACGTCGGCCAGCTGGAAAAAAAGGTGGTCGAGCTGGAGCGCAAGCAGGCGGAAATCACCGCCGCCCTCGAGGCCCCGGAGACCTACGCCGACAAAGGGCGCTTCCACCATCTCAACCGCGAACTGAGCGTGATCGTTGACCAGGTCAGTGCTGCCACCGCCGAGTGGGAGGCCGCGGCCGTGAAGCTCGAGGCGATGGAGAAGTAAGCGCCTGCCGGCGCGGGTGCCTCACCCGATGAGGCCGGCGATCAACGGACGTGGGGCCGGCCGGTGATCGCCGATCACGACGGCGTCCAGCAACCGCGCCTGGGCCTGGGCCAGCGCCGCTTCGTCGTTCGCGTGCACCACGCACAACGCCTGCCCGACCGAAACACGCTCGCCCACCTTGACCAGGCTGGAAACACCCACGGCCGGATCGACCCGGTCCTCCGCCCGGCTCCGTCCCGCCCCAAGATGCAGGGCGGCCAGGGCGACGCCCATCGCGTCGACTTCGGTCACATAGCCGTCGCGCACAGACGCCACCGCCACCTGGCGGCGCGCCTGCGGCAGCCGGGCCGGATTCTCCAGCACGTGGGGATCGCCCCCTTGGGCGGAGATGATCTCGCCGAACTTTTCCAACGCCGCGCCGGACCGGATCGCATGTTCGAGCTGCTTGCGCGCGTCCTTGGGTTCGTGAGCGGCGCCGGCGAGCATGAGCATCTGTTCACCAAGGGCGTAGGTGATCTCCATCAGGTCATCGGGACCCTCGCCGCGAAGGCAGGCGATCGACTCCGTCACCTCAAGCGCGTTGCCGACCATCCGGCCCAGCGGCTGGTCCATCGCCGTGAGCAAGGCGCGCACACCTTTGCCCATGGAGCGGCCGATCCCGACCATCGCCTCGGCCAGCGCCCGCGCGTCGGCCTCGGTCTTCATGAAGGCGCCCTTGCCGAACTTCACATCGAGCACGAGGCCGTCGATGCCCTCGGCCAGTTTCTTCGACATGATCGACGCACAGATCAGCGGCAGGCACTCGACCGTCGCCGTGACGTCGCGCAACGCGTACAGCTTGCGGTCGGCCGGGGCGAGTTCGCGCGTCTGGCCGATCAGCGCACAACCGATCCGCTCAACCTGCGCACGGTAAGCGTCGAGCGAGAGGTCCGTCCGGAATCCCGGGATCGACTCCAGCTTGTCGAGCGTGCCGCCGGTGTGACCCAGCCCGCGACCGCTGATCATCGGCACCGGCACGCCGCAGGCCGCCACCATCGGCGCGAGCGGAAGGGAAACCTTGTCGCCCACCCCGCCGGTGGAATGCTTGTCCACCTTGACGCCCCGTACCCCGGAAAGATCGGCCACGATGCCCGAGTGCATCATCGCCTTCGTCAGGGCCACGGTTTCCTCGGTGCCCATACCCCGCAGGAAGATCGCCATGAGCAGGGCCGAGAGCTGGTAGTCGGCCCACGATCCGTCGGTCGCACCTTGGACGAAGGCCTCAATCTCGGCCTCCGAAAGACGGCCGCCATCCCGTTTGCGGGCGATGATGTGTTGCGGGAACATAAACGTACTTTATCCGCGCTCGCCACAAATGCCAGCGGAGACCGGACGGAGCACGAGGACCGTGTTCGCACCGCGGAAGAACTCCTGGCCGGCGGGGCGCTCCTCGCCTTCGACGCCGTCGGCGCGGAGCGCGTCCAGCAGCTCGTCCATTGCCGGGTAACGTTGTCCATCCGGACCGCACAGCGGATGGATCCGCACCTCCTGCCTCGCCACCCGCAACAGCTCGCGGCACGCGGCCAGATGGAACGCGAAGTCGAACTGGCGCTGGTGGAGGAAGAGCAGGTGCCCGCACAGGACGAGGTCGTACGTCGCAGTGGCGAACGGCAGGCGTGGCAGGGCGCCGCCGACGTAGCGTCCGTGGACGAAGTGCGCATCGTAATCCGTCAGGAAGCCTTGCGCCGCCGCCGTGCGGTCCGCCTCCGCCTCGGCGAAGGAACGGAACCGTTCGAACCGGAAGAGTCCGGGCTGGGCCCGCATGCGGGCGAACATCCGGGCGTAGTCCAGTTGGATATGCGCGCGCAACGCGGCCGGGGTGCAACCGTAGAGCGGGTCGACCGCGGTGACATCGAGGCCGCGCCGGGATGCTTCCGCGGCGAAGGACGCGGGCCCGGCGGCCACGTCGAGGATGCGCCGGCGGGAAAGGGCGGCCGCATCGAGGGCAAACAGCCGCAGGTATTCGTCGTAGGACCGGCCAAAAAAGCCGATGGAATCAAGGGAAAGGGCGGGAAGAGTAGAAAGGGAGGCAGTCATGGTCGTACAGGCAGGGTGGAAACGAAAAAGCCCGACTCGGAGGAGTCGGGCCCGGAAGGATGGCGAAACCGTCGGTCTCACGAACGCGTGCAACGCGTCACCATCGGCGGGCCTGGGGCCGCCACCACGCGCACGCCGTCGCCCCCGCGGGGACGATCGAGTGGAGAGGAGAAACGCAGAGGCGCGGCATACCAACGGTGTTCGCCCAAACCGCCACGGCGTTCAAGCGCGAAAACAAAACGGCGCCGTCCCTGTGCGGACGGCGCCGTTGGTTTGTCCCCTACTCACACCAACCCCACTAGGGCTTGTTTTTGCCCCAAAGATGAAACGGCGAGCGCGTGACGCGTTCGAGCATGGAGGCGCCGGGATCGGGCGTGGCCGGCGCGAGGGGCGCGGCTGCAGCCTGGGCGAGGCGCGCCTCGGCCTGACGCAGGGCCTCCTCGCGGCGCTTGAGCGAGAGCTCGGAATCACGCAGCAGCATGCGCTCGTCACGGAAGACCGCCCGGTCGGCCTCGAGTAGTTCCGTGGCGCGCTGAAGCTTTTCCCACGCGCTACGCAGGGCCTCGTCGTCCTTGAACGGCGAACGGGACGGCTCGACGCGGCCCTGGCGCCACAGCACGCGGTCGGATTCGAGCTGGGCCTGAAGCTCGCGGAGGCGTTTCTCGTAGGCGCGGAGGTTCTCCTCCTGCGCCGCAAACATTTCGAGGTCGTCGTGCCAGCGCCGGCGTTCCTGGGCGATCTGGTTGGCCTCCTGGCGGATGCGGGCGGCCTCGTCGCGCAACCGCTCCTTCTCGCGGTGCAGTTCGGATTCGTAGGTGGCGAGCGACGCGCGCTCAGCCGCGAGATCGGCCTCGGCCTTGGTCGCCGGCGGCTGCGATTCAGCCAGCTGACGGCGGGTTTCCTCGAGCGCGCTGCGTTCCCGCGCAATCTCGGCCCGGGTGGCGGCGAGCTGGCTCGCCTTCGCGTCGATCGCGGCCTGGGCCGCCTCGGCCATCTCGCGCTGGGTCTGAAGTTCCTGCAGCTCGGACGCCATACGCACGCCATCGGCGGTCTGGGACAGCAGGGTGCGAAGCTCGGTTTCCAGCGCCGCCTTTTCGTGGGCCATGCGCTCCAGCTTCTGCTCGAGATCGGCGCGCTCACGCGCGACCCGCACCAGTTCCTGGCGCAGGTCGACGCCCGGGGCGCCAACGGGCGACTGGGACTCGCCGGCCTTCGCCTCGTTCAGGCGCGCGAGGGCGCTTTCGACCTCGGCGAGTTCGGCGGCGGTGAGCTCGTTTTCGCCCGGAGGCACCTTGCCCGGTTGGAGCAGGGCGTGCACGCGGCGGACGAGCGGACGCGGGTCCTCCGCGTCGAGCAACACGTCGGTGAGGCCGAGTCGGATGCCCTTCACGATCATCGGAAGCTCCAGGGCGCGGACGAGCAGGATCACCGGAACGGTGGGCTGCACGCGTTTGAGGCTTTCGGTGAACGCAAACTCCGACGCACCGGGCAGGTTCGAGTCGACCAGGGCGAGGTCGAACCATTCGGTGCGCGCGGTCTCGAGGGCGGACTCGGCCGCGGAGTACGACCGCATGTCGTAGCCCGCGTCCGCCAAGGTGAGCACAAGGCGCCGGCGGGTGCGGTCATCTCCATGGACGATCAGGATCTTTTTGACGAGGTTCATGGGAGGAGGCGTCGGCCTGGGCTTTCCGTTGAACGCAACTTGAAACGGCCTTCGCCGGCGCGCCATGCAAATACACGCCGGGGCCCGGGATTTACCCGGACTTTACCTTACCTTTTTTTGACGCGGTCGAGACGTATCCTGAAAGCGACTACGTACGCAGCACCACATCCTCGCGGCCGAAGAGCCGCGCGGCGAAGGCGAGGGCCGCAGCCGCATAGGCGCTGGTGGAGAGAAAGATCAGCGCGAGGCTGCCCCAGTCGAAAATGCCGGAGGCGAGGGCCTTGCAGGCGAGCGAAACGTTGAGCAGCGGCACGAGGGCGAGCCCCGGCCGGAGCTCGAGACCGGGCAGCAGCCCGGCGAGCGCCGGCAGCAGCACCACCACGATGAGTGGCGAGATCAGGCTTTGCGCCTCCTTCTGACTGCGGGCGTACAGGGCGAGGGAAAAGATCACGGCGGCAAAGAGCACCGCCACCGGCACGATCAGCACGAGGCAGGCGAGCAGACCGAGGGGATCCACCACCAGCCCTTCGGCGGCCGCACCAGCGGCAGGCAGATCGCCGGTCGCGTGCACGAGCAGCAACCGGCCGAGCGGGAGCGTCACCAGGGCCGACAGACCGGCCAGCACGACGGTCGCCAGCGAACTGCCGAGCACGAGCAGGAACTTGCCCAACACGAGATCGAGGCGGGCGACCGGCGTGCATAGCAGGGTCTCCATCGTGCCGCGCTCCTTCTCACCCGCGGTCAGGTCCATCGCCGGGTACATCGCACCGGTGAAGCAGAGCAGGATGATGAGGTACGGAATGAAACCTCCGATCAGGCTGCCTCCGACCTCGGCGGGCGGCGCCACGTTCTGGCGCGCGACCGTGAACGGGCGCAACAGCGTCGGCGACAGTCCCCGCTCGCCCAGCCGGCCCTGCACGACGTCGTCGCGGTAGACGCGGAAGAACCGCTCCAGCTCCGCGGCGGCAAAGCCTGACTTGAGATCGCCCTCATGCAGAAAGATGCGCACCGCCGCCGGGGTGCCGGCCGCAAGGCGCGCGTCAAAGTCCTCCGGCACCCGCACCGCCGCGCGCACCCGCTTGTCCGCCACTTGGTCCAGGTAATCGGCGGCGGGCGGCACCAGGCGCAGACCGCGCTCGGCGGCAAGGGCGTCGCGCAGGCGGGGGGATGCCTCCGCCCCCACGAGCATGACCGACGGCACCTCGGCGCGCGCCTTGCCAATCACCCGGCCGGCGGCGAAGCCGAACCCGAGGATGATCGCCGGCATGACCACGGTGGGCAGGAGGAACATGGTCACGAGGGCGCGCCGGTCGCGCAGCGTCTCGCGCAGTTCCTTGCGAAATACGGTGAGAATGGCGCCCAGGTTCATGCCGTTCCTTGCTCCGGTCCGCTGGCGACGAGGCGCACAAAGGCTTCCTCAAGATCCGCTCCGCCCTGCCGCGCGCACAGGTCGGCCGGGGTTCCCTCAGCCAGCAGCCGCCCGCCGTGAATCACGCTGATCACGTCGCACAGCTTCTCCGCCTCGCGCATGATGTGGGTGGAGTAGAGCACGGTCTTTCCCCGATCCCGGCAGCGGCGCACAAAGTCGAGCAGCGTCCGGGCCGCCAGCACGTCGAGGCCGAGCGTAGGTTCGTCGAGGATGATCACGGCCGGATCATGGACGAGGGTGCGGGCGATGGAGGTACGCTGCTTCATGCCGGTGGAGAAGGTGTCGACCCGGCGGTCGAGGAAGGCGTGCAATTCGAGTTCGTCCGCCAGTTCGAGGGTGCGAGCTTGGACCTGGGCCTCGGAGAGGCCGTGGAGCCGCCCGAAATACGCGATCGTTTCCCGGGCGGTGAGGCGGCCGTAGAGGGCGGTGCTGGCAGCGAGGAATCCGAGCGCAGCGCGCACCCGGCGCGGCTCGGCGGTAAGATCATGGCCTGCGACGACGGCGGTGCCGGCGGTCGGGCGCAGCAGGGTGGCGAGGAGGCGAAGCAGCGTCGTCTTGCCCGCGCCGTTGACGCCGAGCAGGCCGTGGATGCGCCCGGGCTGACAGGAGAACGACACCCCGTCGACCGCCGTCACGACGCCCCCTTTGCGGTCGGCAAATCGCTTGGTCAACTGGGACGCCTCAATCATGCCGCGAAGGCAGACCCAGAAGCCCGCCCGGGTCAACGCAGGGCGGACCGCCGCTCCCGGGTTGCACCGGACGCCGGCCCGCGGATAGCCTCCGGACATGAAGCCCCAAGTCGTCGTGGTCGGCAGCTATGTGCAGGATCTCACGTGGAAATGCGCCGCCTTCCCCAGACCGGGCGAGACGGTGATCGGTACCTTCGTCACCGGTCCGGGCGGCAAGGGCTCAAACCAAGCCGTCGCATCCGGCCGGGCCGGCGCCGCCACCGTCTTCATCGGCGCGGTCGGCCGGGACGCCTTCGCTGCGGAAGCACGTCGCTTCTACACGGAGGAAGGCATTGGCGCCCGGTTGATCGAAAAGCCGCGCCACGCCACCGGCACCGCGGGCATTCTCGTCAATGACGCCGGGCAGAATGAGATCGTGGTCGCCCTCGGAGCCAACGCGGTGCTCGCCAAGGGGGACATCGATCTGCGGCTGATTGCGTCTGCCCGCGTGGTCGTGACCCAGCTCGAGTCCAATCTCGCCACCACCGCCCATGTGCTGCAGGCCGCAGCCAAGGCCGGCGCCCTCGCCGTGCTCAACCCGGCGCCGATGCGCCCCGACTTCGACGTGCGCCTGCTGCGGCATGTCGACATCCTCATTCCCAACGAGACCGAGTTCACCACGCTGGTCAACCGGCTGCCGGCGACCGGACGCACCGATTTCACCGAGGGCGAGCTCGCCACCCTCGCGCCCGCCGCGCTGCACGCGCTCTGCGGCCGGCTCGGCGTTCCGGTGGTGATCGTGACCCTCGGGGCGCGGGGCTGCCTCGTGTCGCGAGCTTCCGGATACACCTTGATCCCCGCGTACCAGGTGAAGGCCGTCGACACCACGGGTGCTGGCGATGCGTTCGTCGGAGGCTTTGCCGCCGGACTGGTGCGCTACGGCGGCGATCTCGAGCAGGCCGCGCGCTTCGGCACCGCGGTCGCGGCGCTCTCGGTAACGCGCTTCGGCACGGCACCCGCCATGCCCACGGCCCGGCAGATCGACGCGTTGCTCCGCCGCAAGGGTTCCTGAGCGTCCGGTTGCACTTGCACGCCTGCGTGCAGGCGCGAAGCTGGGGCTCATCGTCCGCACTCCGTCCCACCCCGCGCCGCCATGCCTGCTCGACCTTATCCTCCCGACGAAGACCTGAATCCGTACGCCGAGACCTTCCGGCGCTACCGCAGCCTGCTGGTCTTTCTGCCCCTGTTCGTGCTCGCGCTCATCGCCGGGCTCACCAGCTACTACATTGTCGAGCCTGAGGAACAGGCGGTGGTGAAGCGGTTCGGGCAGGTGATCGCCATCAAGGATCCCGGCATCCACATGAAGATCCCCTTCGGCATCGACCGCGTGATTCTGCTCCAGACCGCGCGCGTGCTGAAGGAGGAGTTCGGGTTCCGCACCGCCGGTGGCGAGCAACGGACGCGGTATCGCAAGGACCCGGAGATGCTCGGCGAATCGCTCATGCTCACCGGCGACCTGAAGGTCATCGACGTCGAATGGGTGGTGCAGTACCGCATCGCCGATCCCGACAAGTTCCTGCACAGCGCCAAGGACCCGGTCGGAACCCTGCGGGACACCTCCGAGGCCGTGATGCGCCGCATCGTGGGCAACAGCCTCGGCAGCGACGTGCTCACCGAAAAGCGCGTGCAGGTGTCGACCCTCGCCCGCACCGAGCTGCAGCAGATTCTCACCGGCTTCGATCTCGGCATCCAGATCAGCACGATCGAGCTGCAGGACGTGACCCCGCCCGAAATGGTGAAGCCGGCCTTCAACGAGGTGAATCAGGCCGAGCAGGAACGCGAACGCCTGATCAACGAGGCCGAGAAGCGCCGCAACCAGGTCATTCCGCGCGCCGAGGGCGAGGCCCGCCAGATCATCGCCGAAGCCCAGGGTTACCGCGCCGAACGCGTCAACCGCGCGCGCGGCGAGGCCGGACGATTCACGTCCATCCTCACCGAGTACCGCAACGTGCCCGAGGTGACCCGGCGCCGGCTCTACCTGGAAATGATCGACAACGTGCTGCCCCGGTCCGGCCAGATCTACGTCATGCCCGAAGGCAACTCGACGCCGCTGCCGCTGCTCAACCTCGGCACGCCCGCCCAATCTCAACCCGCCGCTGGCGCCAAGCGATGAACCGATCCCTCCTCCTCTTCCCCACCCTGGTCGTGATCCTCGCGGCCGGCATCGTTTCGCTGGCCTCCTCGCTCTACGTGCTCGACGAGGGCGAACAGGCCGTGATCGTCCAGCTGGGCGCCCCGGTCGGTGACCCGGTCACGACCCCCGGCCTCCACTTCAAGACGCCCTTCGTGCAGGAGGTGCGCCGCTTCGACAAACGCCTGCTCGCCTGGGACGGCGATCCCAACCAGATCCCGACCCGCGGCGAACAATTCATCTCCGTCGACACGACCGCCCGCTGGCGCATCGCCGATCCGCTGCTCTTCATGCAGCGCGTGCAGAATGAGCGTGGCGCCAATCTTCGCCTCAACGACATCCTCGACTCGGTCGTGCGGGATCACATCTCCGCCTCCGAACTGGTCGACATCGTCCGTTCCAAGGACTGGCAGGTTTCCGCCGAGGACCTTGCCCGCGCCCAGGCCACGACCGAGGGCGATGCGCAGATCCTGATGCAACGCGTGTCCACCGGGCGCGAGGAGCTGACGCGTTCCATCCTTGAAACCGCGCGCAAGCAGATGCCGGAGTACGGCATCGAGCTGGTCGACATCCGGATCAAACGCATCGATTACGTCGAGGCTGTGCAGCAGCGGGTCTTCGAACGCATGATCGCCGAACGCCAGCGCATCGCGGAACAGTTCCGGTCCGAGGGCCAGGGCCGGGCCGCCGAGATCGACGGCGAAACGCAGAAGCTGCTCGCCGAGATCACCTCGGAGGCGCGGCGCCAGGCTGAGCTGATCCGCGGTGAAGCCGACGCCGAGGCCACCCGCATCTACAACGAGTCCTTCGGCGCCGATCCCGAGTTCTACGCGTTCTTCCGCACCCTCGAAAGCTACAGCCGATCGCTCGGCGACAAGACCACGATCCTGCTCGGACCGGACTCCGAATACATCCGTTATCTGAACGACACGAAGGCGCCGGCCCGGCCTTGAGCCTCAGGGCGTGTCTAGGGCGTGCGCAGACCGTGCGCACGCCCACCGCCGGCCCCGGGTCCGTCCGGTGAAAAGAGCGGCACCCATTGGGCAATGCCGACCACGGCCAGAACGAGGAACGTGTCACGTTGATCGCCGCCGAGGAAGAGTCCCAGCAGACCGCAGGACTCCGCCATCGCGACGCCGAGGACGAAGAGCACGAGGCGCTGTGCTGTTCCGGCCGTATGGGGGAACACCCACCAGCGGAGCAGCGCACTGAGCACGAGCGGCACCAGGCCGGCGTAAACCACCGGACCCGGAGGCCGGTCGGCACCCGCCGGCTCAGGCAGGACGAACCTAAAGACCCCGAGGCCGGTCAGGATCACCAGCCAGATCACCCACCACACGAAGCGAGGAGCCTTCCCGGGTTGGACTTGCATGGCTGCAGGCTGGCACGCGCACGGTGCCGGGGGCAAGCGCCCGTCCCAACGGAGCCGGCCCCAACCGCCAGGGCAGCAGGCCACGGCGCGCACAATGCAGGCGGGGCAGACGCACGGGTTTCATGTCAGGCCGCCGCTTCCGCCGGTGGGGTCGCCAGCCGGCGCGTCGCCGCCATCACGGCCGCGAGCAGCACGAACAGGCCCGCCGTGCCGGCCAGCAGCGCAAAGTCTTCCAGCCGGACCACCATGAACAGGTAACCGTACACGGTGCCGAGCATGGCGCCGATGACGACCGCCGGCTTGAGTCCGCCCAACACGCTCCGCGCATAGGACGCGATCAGCACGGTCGACGCCAACGCCGCCCCGCCGTAGGCCCAGCCGAAGGTCACGAACTCCGACAACGCCAGCAGAGCGAGGTAGAACAGACACAGCGCCGCACCGACCAGCAGGTAGTGCAGCGCCTGCAGGCGCCGCCCGCCCAAGGCCTCCAGCAGGAAGAACGAGGCGAACACCACCGTGATGAACAGCACGCCATGCTTGATCGCCCGTTCCACCGCGCGATAGGCCGTCACCGTATCGAGCAGCCGCACGCCGAAGGCCGATGACCCGAGGGCTTCGAGTTCGAAGGGCGAGCCGCCCTCCCATCCGGCTGCCTGCTGCGGGAAGGACCGGGCGTGATGCGAGACCCGCCAGCGGGCGGAGAACCCGTCCGTCTCCACGGTGCGTTCGACGGGCAGAAAGCCGCCGATGAATCCCGGGCTTGGCCACGGCGAACGCAGCGCGACCTCCGTTTGCCGTCCCACCGGGACAAAGGTCAGGCCGTCGCTGCCGTTGACCGCGACGTTGACGCTGAAGGCCAGCGTCTCCGGCGCGTCGCGCAGATCCAAAGCTCGGTGCAGCCCGGTGCCCAGCCCCGCCAGCCGCGAGCCCGATTCAAACACGAGGCCTCGCCCGCCCCAGTCGAGTTCGACCTCGCCCTGCACGCCCCGCAGATCGCTGAGGGCCAGCCCGAGGCGCGCCCGTTCCCACTGCGGCACCAGGTCCTGCAGCCCGAGCGCAGCAAACTCCGGCCGGGCAAACCGTCCCGCCAAACGGAGGGTCGAGGTGTGCACGGTCGTGCGGTAGATGCCGCGCCGCAGTTCGAGCGGAGCGACCTCGCCGGAGACCTCGAGGCGCTCGGGCAGGAACCACGCCTCGCCGCTCCGTTCCAACACCTTGACCTGACGCAGGCGTTGCCCGCCATTGACCGTCCACTCCTCCACCTCGGTGCGCTGCACGAAGGGCACGACGAGCACCGGCCCCACGACGCGCTGCGCCCCGCCCCACGTGCGGGTGATCTCCGCCACCGCCTCCTGATAGCGGCCGAACCGTTCGCTCCGAGTCGCATCGACCATCGCAAGCGGGATGAGCAGGAGCAGGCCGAGGAAGGCCAGGCCGAGCACTTTGAAAAAGAGCGCGCGACGCGAGAGCCAGTCCCGGCCGAGCGTGATCAACGAAGGGGAAGAATCCATGCCGGCACGTTAGCCGGCCGGTGTGAAGTGAGGGTGAAGTCCGCCGGAAATCACCGTGAAATCGCTCGCGCCCGCCCGCGCCGGGCACCCTAGGCGCTGTCTTCAAATTGCGGAGGACGAAAAAGTATGCATTATTTGGATACT
>CAYZBG010000071.1:0-27722 GCA_964476565.1 uncultured Opitutus sp. | reverse complement strand
GCGCAGGCCGGGCGGAGAAGTGGTGGCCAGACTCGGAATCGAACCGAGGACACGACCGTTGCTTGAAAAGTGTTTGTAAACCTGTGCTCTTCACGAGCGAGGCGCTTGCCTCTTTTTGCTTCCGGTGCTGCCGTTTGCTGCCATGCCCGCAGACACATCCGTCTATCAGCGCACCGGCCGGCCATGCTGGTACATCAGCTACTGGGATCCGGCCACCATGAAACGGAAGCACGCGACCACGCGCTACCGCATCGACGATCCCTCCTCGCACAAGCTCGCGCTCCGATTGGCCATGGAGAAGGCGCAGGCCTCGGCTGCGTTCAGGGCGGCAGCACCGGCCGAAGTGTGGTCGTCGTGGGTCGAGCGTTACCTCGCCGATCGCTACCGCGGACAACCAAAGACGCTCCAGCGGTACTCCTCCGCATGGGATTGGTGGCGAGTCTACCTCCAGGAGCTGAAGCTCGATCATCCGGCAGCCGTGCGCTACAAGCACGTCCTCGGCTTCATCGATTGGCGGAGCAGACAGCGGCGTCACTGTGGGAAGCTCGTCACTCGAAACACTGCCCTGACCGACCTGAAGGTCTTCGGCTTGATCTTCAGGGAGGCTGTCCGCCGCGGATTCGCACCGACGAACGTGGTCGAACGCCTTGGCCTGCGCCGCGACCCGCCGGCTGAAAAGCCAGAGATCACCGATGCGGAGGCCAACCTGATCAGACAGCTCCTTGTGGCCCGCGAGGGCGGCCTGCCCCTGCAGGATCGCTGGATGACCATCACCTTCGAGATCGCCCTTCACCACGGGTGCAGGCTCTCCGAGACCCAGGTTCCCATGTCGGCCATCGACCTTCAGCGCGGCACCATCCGCTTCTCCGCGAAGGGGAAGAATGGTGTCGCTAAGGTTTACTCGAATCAGATTCATCCGGCGATCAGGCCGCTGTTGGAAAAATTAAAGGAGACGGGGGCCAGCATTACGTGCCGGCACCCCCAAATGGCATCGAAAGAATGGCACCTTCTTCTGAAGGGCCACCCGGACCTCAAACACCTATGCTTTCACTCGACACGAGTGACGGTGATCACGCGACTTGCGCGAGCGGGCGTTCCGATCCAGCAGGCGATGGCTTACGTCGGCCACGCTTCGCAGACCGTCCACCGAATTTACACGCGCCTGAAGGCTGAGGATCTGACACTGTGCTCGGCTGCCCTTGCTTATCCTCCGACTTCTTCCGCATGTAGCGCGTAGCGACAAAGTCCGGGTGGCTGAATAACCACTCCCGGATCTTTCTCGGCGTGGTGAATCGACCGGCAAAGGGAGAATCGGGTGCGCCCTTTGAGGCCTTTTTTATCGCCTGAATGGTCCACCGACTAAGTCCAACCAGGCGGCCCGCCTCTTCGGCGGTGCGGGTAATCTTGTCTTGGTCAACAGTCTCTCTGCGCTGGGAGTTGTTTCGCATCTTCGTGTGATTCGGGTTCGGGTTCGATTCGGGTTCTGACGGAAACCCAATGAGCTGAGCAACCTATGGCTCGGCAAACAAATTCGGAAAAAATCTCCAAATCGCTGCTGGAGCCTAAGCTTCTGCAGACGGCCGCAACCATGTAAAGCCGACTCCTGTCGACAAGGTGTGAAACTACTTACGCAATTCAGCTACCACCTTGTGCCAGTACCTGATCGTCACTGGCTTCCTCCAACCGTTCGGACCTCCATTCCAGATCCGGGCAAAATCCTGGGGCGTCGGCTCGCGACCGAGGCGCCGGGCCGTCGCGTAAATCCCCATGTAGGCGTAAAACATTTCGATGCTCCGGTCTCTGTCATGCCGGCACTGATACGTGAAGGTGTAGCCGTGCCGACGGAGATCATCCACCAATACGGTCGTGATTTGCAGCGGGCCTACCTCGCCGGCCGCACCACGCGGTGGGTTTGGCCGTCCGCCACTCTCCACCATGATGATCGCCGCGAGCAGACCGGCGGAAATCTCGGCGCTCATACCGCGATCAACTGGGTTGAGGTTGCAGCCTCCCAGGCCGCACTTGGCCCGTAGTCCTTGTTCACAATCGCATTGTTCGGCAGCTTGGTTGAGCGGCTCGCGCACGACGTGACAACCAGGAACCGCTTCGCTCGGGTGACGGCCACAAAGAAGACGCGCAGCTCTTCATCGAGCTCTTCTTCACTGCCGGCCGAATATAACTCCGCACCGGGCACAAAGACCGAGTCGAATTCTTCCCCCTTGGCCGCGTGCACCGTCATCACATTGACGCCAAGGTGGTGTTTGGACTCAGGCGACTCGCGCATCGCATCGAGCAGCTCATCGAGCGTGGAAGGACCGTAGACCCGGATCCGTTGGCGCAGTAGCTCGTGGGCAGCCTTGCCGACACCGTAGCGGCTGAAATCCGCATTGAGCGAGAGCACCACCTTGGCCGAGGGCAGACTCCAGACTTCGGCCGGCGTCGTGACCATGAAATCGTAGCCCATGACCACCTTCTCGGCTTCGTCCGGATCCTTCTTTTGGATACGGGCCTGCTCGCGAGCCAGCAGGCGGGCGTTTGGCCAGCTCTCCGGGCTGGCGATCTGCTGAATCAGCATCGTGAGCAGGCGCCAATCCTTCGGCTTCTTCTCGGTCTCGGTCCAGCACACCGGGACGCCGGCCGCCTGCAGTTCGTCGCGAATCTGATGCGCCAGCCGATTCGTCCGGCACAGCACCGCAATGTCGCCCGGGGCGACGCCACGGTTGAGCCGCTCCTTGATCATCTCAGGGTACGCACGCGCCTCGGTGAGGTCGTTTGAAAAGGCATGAGTCCGCACCTCGCCGTCGACCATCGTAGCGCACGAAACCGATTTCTTGATCCGGTGGCGGATCCGGCCGGCGACAGCATTGGCAACGTCGCACACGCGGGCGCTGCACCGGTAGTTCGCTTCGAGCGTGTGAGGCTCGAACATCTTCGAGTTCCAGGCCTTGTCGAAGGCGTCGAGCGATGCGCCGCGGAAACGGTAGATGGCCTGATCGGGGTCTCCGACAATCAGCAGGTGCTCCGGGTTCGCCGTGCGGTAAATGTCCATGTCGATCGGCGCGGAGTCCTGGAACTCGTCGACGAACCAGGCAGACCATGGCTGCCCGTGCTCTTTGATCAACGCCAGGCCCTCGGTGAGCACCATGGAGAAGTCCAGCATTCGCTCGCGCCGCATGAAATCGCGGTAGGCGCGGACCACGCGAAGCTCAGGCGTCACAAACCCATCAGTCTCTTCGATCTCCCGGGCCGCCGCCTCCAGCTTGGTTGCCGTGCCCGTGTAGCCGACCGTCTTGGCGTAACGGGCAAGGAAGGCGGCGGCATCATCCTCGTTGACCATGATCCAGCGCCGGTCCGCCTGACGGAGCAGCCGGAGCATCATCGCGTGAAGGGTGCCGACAAAACCGACGTCACCCACCGTCTCCTTCAGCCGGCGACGCAGTACGGACGCGCCGATGTTCGTGAACGTGACGAACGCCATCGACTTCGGATCGACACCGCGGGCCTTCAGCATCTTGGCCCGCTCGATGATCGTGAACGTTTTCCCGGAGCCCGGGCCGGCAAGAACGATGTTCCATAACTCAGGCGACTGAGCGATCCATTGCTGTTGAGTGTTCATCGGGTGATTAGGGTTTGTTCGGTGACGTTGAGAGTCGGGGTGACGGTATGATTGTGAAAGACGGTCAGCGACGGGCAGCCCAGGAAGATGTCTTCCTCAACGACCGTAGACCCGGACGGAATTTCAATGACCGCCGTCGGGCTGAGCGGCGTCATGCCCGCGAACTCGCCAGCGGCCTTCTGGCTGACGGCTCGGCTGAAGTCCGCAGAGAATGCGGTGTAACGCGCATCCTCCCGGCAATTCACCTTCGTCGCGTAGCTGACACTGAACTGACGCTTCCGGTAGCGAGCGCCCCATTCGCGAATCTTCTCAGCGAGCGGAGCCGGGAGGCCGGCGAGATTCTTGGTGGAGATCGAGAGCTTCATGGGTTCGCCTCCACCTCGGCAATCACGTCACGAGCCTCCTGCATAGCCGCAGACGTTTCCTCCTCGATTGCCTCCAGGTTCAGGTCAGGACACCCCTCCAGCCGCTTCAGCGCGGCCAGCAACTTCGGCGCCGCGGCCATCAGCCGGGCGTTGGCGAAGGCCTGCGCCTTCTCGACCGTGTACGGGTTCCCGCCATTGAAGTCGCACTCGACCTTGGCGATAACCATGCCGTTCGTGCGGATGACAAGCTCCTGGCGCGGAGGCGAAGCGAGGGGCAGCGTCCAGACCTCAAAGGTCCACGGAGCCTTGGACGGATGAATGTTTGTGCTCATGATTCGGGTGATTCGGGTTCGGGTGACTGTTCAGAAAAGGGAGACCGACATCTCGCGCCACTTGCGAGCGTTCCGACGCTTCCTCCGGAGCCGCTCGCACTCCTTTGAGCGATACTCCGCCATGCTCACCACGTCGGCGACGCAAAGGCCCTCGGTGGCCGACATCCGGCGGGCTGCCACCTGAGCGAACCGCAGCGAGCAGTACGCCAGGTCGACGGTATGGCTGCGTCGGAAGCGCGGCCGGTGATCGATGATCGTCGCGTGGCCAGGGGAGTACCAGCAATCGATGGCGGTGAAGCGTTGGGCGCTCATGATTCGGCAATGCGGTTGGCCATGTCGCGAAGATCGCGAGCGACGTTTTTCTTCAACTTGTTGACCGCCTCCAACCCCTGCGTGTAGCAGGCCACTGCTCGCTCGCGACCATCCTTCTCGATCGCACTGGCCTCTGCCTTGGCGGCTTCGACCATGGCCTTGCATTCGGCCGCAACCTTGCAGAGGTCGAACTCCGGGAAGATGTCGCTCTTGATGTCCTGCTCGATCTGCGGGATCAGCATGGCAAGCAGCGGACCGCAATAGGAGTCGCTACCCAGGGCAGCGGCTGCGTTCTTCAGAATCTCAATCTCCTGTGACTTCGTGAGGCTCATGTTTCGGGTGATTCGGGTTGTTCGGCTTTTATGAGTTGAACGCGGCCGAGTACGCGCGAGCACCGAACTCAGCTTCCATGATGCCTGATACCAGATCGGCCTTTGCCGCGGCATTGAGAGAGCATACCCGATGCAAACGGCTAAAGATCGCTTTGAGCGAATCCTTGTTCTTACGGGTAAGGTCCGCGTAACGAGCGCGGATAACTTCGGCACGTTCCGGAGTAAGGGAGAAGGATGTGGTCTTCATCATGTTTCGGGTGATTCGGGTTGTTCGGGTGACTGACCTGCTGACCCAAAGAGGAGAACACAAAACCCGATTAACGTAAAGAGGAAAATGAAAAACCGACGAAGTTTTTTTCGTCGGTTTTTGATGGGGGCCGGCACTTGGAATCGATTGTGCCGCTCGCTGTTTGGAGCGAGGCATCGAGCAGCCGGGCCTCTTCCGGGTAGCCACACCGCGCCATCCCATGCGGTCTGCCTAGCCGAGGGCCGGCACCCCAAAGTCAAAACGGGATGTCTTCCTCCATCTGATCGATTGCCGGCGTGGTCTCCTTAGCAGGTCTCCGGGCCTGCGTCGCCTGGCCAGCATTGGCAGCCCGGGCCGGCGGGGCGGCACGTCCAGCCGGCGCCGCTTGACCATCTTGGCCATCCTGCCCGGCCTCAGAGCCGCCCTTGCCTCCCACGAAATCGAAGCCGCCCTCCGGGAAGGTGATCACGACCTTGAGCTTGGACCGCTTCTGACCGGAGTTTTTGTCCTCCCACTGATCCATCTTCAGTCGGCCGTGCACGAGGATCGGCGAGCCCTTCTGGAAATACTTCGCGATGATCTCGCCCGTTTTCCCCCACGCCTCCACGTCGACGAACGAAACCTCCGAGACGGACTCACCCGCCTGGTTCTTGTAGTTGCGGTTGTTCGCGATGCTGAACTGGCAAATCGCCGTCCCGTTCGGCGTGACACGAAGCTCGGGATCGCGGGCGAGATTGCCCCCGATGATGACCTTGTTGATGTTTGGCATGAGTATTGGGTTTTAGACTACGAGCAGAAATGATTCAGCATCGACGCGGTAGACCGCGCAGCCGCTGACTTCAGAGCGGACCGAAGGCACGAGGGTCGGGTTGTAGTTCGGGTCAGCACCCGCAATCGGGACGCCCCACTCCTCGCAGAATAAGAGCAGCTCAATCCACTCGGACTCACCAAGGAAGAGCATCGTTGGCTTCTCCGGCATCCCAGGGAACGCCAGGCCACTCGATTTAACCACCTCGTAAATCGCCTTCTTGGCCTGCACATTCGACATGATGCGGCCGAAAACCGTGAAGTTCATCGTCGAGTCGCTCACGCTGCGTTCCTCCGGTAGAACTCCAAGGCGACAGGATTCGCCCTGATCGAGGTTCCGCTGATGTCGGCGATGAAGAGGCCCGGCAGGGACCGGGCACGACTTAGGGCAACGTAGGCCTGGCCGTCGGCAAAGCACCGCTTCAGGTGAACGCGTATCTTGTCCAGCGTCATGCCCTGCGACTTGTGGATGCTGATCGCGTAGCTCAACCGGAGCGGGATCTGCCGGCGGGACGCCAGGACCTCCTGATTGCGGACGATCTCCCAGGCAGACTGCTCAATCTCCCGGGTGATGCCGTTCGCAAAGCGCACGACCGGGATGCGGTTGCCAAACTGACCCTTGCTGAGGTCAACCACCTCGCCCAGCGCACCGTTCACGAGACCCTCTTCGGTGGACAGGTTACGGAGCAGCATGACCTGCGCACCGACCCGGAGTTGCAGCGTCTTGAGCGCGATGCAGTTCCGGTCGAGCGTCTTGCCGAGCTGCTCGCTATCGGCCCAATCCGTCGCTTCAAACGTCACAAGCTCGGATGTCAGGGCATTCAGCCGCTCCTCATTGATCGCATCCGCGATCGCGTTGTGCGTGGCCAGCGTGACGGGCGTGATGCGAGGGTCCGGATCCTCGGCGTTGATGCGCGGCCGGAGAACCTGCCGAACGTCTTCGGCCGTGTCGCCGATGCGGACACGCGAAAGGACGGACGCAAACTCGGCATCCGCTTGGCGCACGATCTCGGTGAGCAGGAACACGCGGACATCTGCCTTCCGCCAACTGCCGGCCTCGAACGCGAACTTCACCGGCTTGCCGTCTTCTCCGACCGGCGGCAATTGAAGGAAGTCGCCAAAGAAGATCATCTGGATGCCACCGAATGGGGCGTTCGTGTTCCGCACCAAACGCAAGACCTCGTCGAATTTGTCCAGTAGGTCGGCGTCGATCATCGAGACCTCGTCGACGGCAAGCCGCTCGGCCCGGCGCATCTCGTACCAGACGTTGTTCTTCCGCTTGTTCAGGCGCTCAGCGATGACGTGCGCAGGATCGCGACCAAGGCCCAGGGCGGCCCAACTGTGCAGCGTACAGCCGCGGACGTTCAGGGCAGCGATTCCGGTAGACGCACAGACCTGAAGCCGAGGGTACTCGGAGCGGAGGAAGCGGAGTAGGAACGACTTTCCGGTGCCGGCCGGCCCGGTAATTAGCACGTTCCCACCCCGGCGGATGGTCTCGATCGCCTCGCGCTGCTTGGCGTTAAGCTGATCGAGACGCGGGATCTCGTCGACGGCGGTCACAGGCTGATGACGTTGAGGCCCGGGACCGCGGCGAGAGTTTCGTTCGTCGGTCCGATCAGGATGAACTGATCGATGTCGCCGTCACTGACCATCGCCTGCAGGTTCTTCACGAGCTGCTCGGCGTTCTTCGCATCCAGCCGGGCGACCTCGTCCAGGATCAGCACTCGGAGCGCCGACTTCGCCGCCAGGCCCGCAGTCAGGCCCATCATTGTGATCGCCGACTCGGTGCCGGAGAACACCCGGGACGACACGAAGTTTTGGCCCTGACGCATCCCGATCACGCCTTCCTCGAACACGAGCGGTCCCTTCAGGATGCCAGCGGCGAGCTTGTTTGCCACCGCGAGCGGCCCCTCGATGGAGCCAGCCACCAGCTCCACCTTCTTTTGCGCGACGAGATCGAGCGCCGCATTGATGACTTTGATGTCGCCTTCGAGTTGCTCACGCTGCGCGGCCGCATCGGCAATTCGCTTCTGGTCCTGCTGGAGTCGGATGACTCCATCCCGCTCATTGCGGAGCTCGGTCAGCTTCGCACTGGCGCCTTCACGCTCGGAGACGAGCGCCCGGTTCTCCTCTTCAGACAACGGCGCGGCCGGCTCAACGAGGGAGGCAAAGGTCTTCTCGGCACTTTCGGCCGCGAAGTAGTTCCGGTTCGTAGCGTCGTAATCGGTCTCCACGGCTGCCAGCTCGCGCTGGACCTTGGCCTGCTCTTCGTTGACAGACCGGAGCTGCGCACGAATCGATTCCAGATCGACGGCGCGAGCCTCTTCAGGCTGGAAGGTCGCCAGCATCCGCTGACTGCGTTCTGCCTCAGCGATCGCTCGCTCATGGACGACGCGAGCATCCTCACACTCACGGATTTCCTTGGCCCATGAATCGCGCTCCTTCCCGAGACTGGCGAGCTTTTCCCTGAGTCCTGCGAGATGCTGCTCGGCCTCGTACTTGGCCATGCGGTCGTCCTCGTCGTTGCCGGCGGGGTTGCGGATCGCGATGATCTTCTCGATAGACCACCGCGTTCCGTCGTGCGAGCCGATGGCCTGCACGATGTAGGAGGTATCAGGCTCAGGCGCCCAATCATCTCCCACCGACTGCCAACCGTCATCGCTGACGGCCTCCTGCCGCTGCGCCTCCTCGGCCTCCATGATCTGGCTGCGAACCTCGTCGATCTGCTCGTCCAAGGCCTCGCACACCTTCTCGTGATCGGCCACGAGGGCGATCCGACGCTTGAGCTGCTCTTCGTGCTCGGCCCTGCCGGCAACCACGCGCTCGTGCTCAGCCCGCGCCTTGGCTGCCAACTCAGCCCGCTTCGCGTTCGCCTCGTGGCCCTGCAGTTCAGCCTGAAGGCCCTGCGCCGTCGCCCGGGCGGAATCCAGGCGCTCGCGAGCCTCCAGCACGGAAGACTTGAGCGTTTCGAGCCGTGCCTTGAGTTTAGGCAGCTTACCCAGGTGCGGGCGGAGAGACTCGACCTGCTGCTGGTACCGACGGCGGGCGGTCTCACGATCCAGTGACCCCTGAAGCAGTGAGTGAATCTCCCGGAGCCGGTTTTCGATGGCTGCGATCTTACGGTCGACCTCTTCGATTCCGGGCCCCACGGCGCCTCCCGCGGACAGGTCAGAGACGCCTTCAACCGTCTTCTGCATACGCACGCGAACCTCAGCCAGGGCCTTCTTCTCGGCCTTCAGCAGGTTCTCCCAGAGCGGAAGCAGGTCTGGCACCGTGGTTGCCTTGAGGATGTCGGCCTTCCAAAGACGATCCTTCGCCTTGATGGCGTAGACCGGACTCCCGGAGAGAACGGCCTCCACCGCCTGATTGACGGCCTCGACACTGATTTCGGAGGCCCGCACGAGTTCCGCCGCCTTGGAGATCCGTGCGGAGTCGGCGAGATTGAAGAAGGTGCTCGGATCGAAAAGCACCGTGGTCGCCTCGTCGAGCTTGCCGGCGAGCGTCGCGTCCTCGGTCTGCTTGACCGCGTTCTTCACACGGTCGAACGCGACGGCAAGCCGCTGGCCCAGCACGGGATCCGCACTGACCGACATCGGCAGGTCGGACGCGAACTGCCTGAGACCGGCCGCGGTCTTGGCGACACCAGGCACGTAGCCGAGCACCAGGCAGCGGATTGCCTGATCGATGGCCGTCTTGCCGGCGAAGTTCGGTCCGTGGATGTAATTGCCAGCGGCGAACGAGTAGGACGCAGAGACGCCCTTGAAGTTTCGGAGAGAGAGGTTCGGGATCATTTCGTATTCGGGTTCGGATTCGGGTGGTACTGCTCAGGCCGCTCAGTTGAACGGTGCCCCAGCCCGCTGGGGCACCGGCTGCCGCTGCTCAGCGGGCGGCTGGACCTCGTAGGCCTGGAACGGCTTCAGCGGGAAGTGCGTCACGTCAGCCGGCTTCTGGGTCCAGCAGGAGTTGACGAGAATGCTGACCGCGATCTTCTCCAGCAGTTCAGGCGAGTGGGGCATCGGAATGCCATGCCGGGCACCGACGTCGTCGACCAGCTTGACCGCTGCGTCAAAGCACCGGCTGAAGGCCGCGCTCGTCTTTGCGACCCGGCGATCGAACTCGGCCATAGCCTCGGCACGCAATTCCGAGCTCGACTTCGTCGGCGCCTGTGGGGCGGCCTCTCTGGCCTGCGGAGCGGGCTGCTGCGCGGCCGGACGGTGGACCTGGTGACCGTTGGTGTGCTGGCGGGGCGGCGGAGCCTCCTCCCGGGCCGGCTGGCTGACCGGAGCAGCGTTCCCGTTGAAGGACACGTCGGCCTTGTCGAACACCCAGATTTGCGGGACTGGAGCGCCCTTGGCGGGGTTGTAGGTCTTGCGCTTGAGGCCCGCACGGCCGCGGGGCGTGCTGTAGCCCACGGCGTACAGCTCGGCGCCGATCATCGTCCGCGGGATCTCGTCGCGATTGTCAAACACGCACTGCATCTGCGCGTTCCCATCGGTGATGACGACCTTCTGCATTCGGTAGCCGTTCGGGTCGTTCTTGGTGGTGTCCATGATGCGCATGACATCCACGATTTTGCCCTTGATTGCCTCGGGCACGCTGCCGTCGGACATTTCGAGGAGCTGGCTGACAGTTGAGACTAGCATTTTCGGGTTCCTTTCGGGTTTCGGTTTCGGGTGATTCGGGTGAGAGAGGCTTACGGTCCGGAGCGACCGGTCAATTCCGCATACGCCTTGACGGCGTCAGGCTTGGGCGGCGGAGGTAGCCGAGTGCCGAGGATGATCTCTTCGACAAACGCCCCCTCGGAAACGTGCTTCATTTCTCGGACGGACTGCCGCCAGCAGATTTCCTTGAGCTTCTCGCGAGCCTCATTCGAGAGGTAGCAGTTGAAGAGCTTCTTCTTCTTGTTGGGATCGATGGGTGGTCTTGCCATGGGTTGGTGGGTTTTCGGGTTGAGGCGCCTACTATGGCACCGGTTCGGATAATGTAAAGAGGATAAATCGGTTTACGTAAAGAGGACGACGCGCTACGTGATGTGCTTCATCCAATCCTCCGCCGCACCACACTTGAGCAGCCACTCCTTGAGCATGGCCACCGCATTCTCGCGCTGGATGTTGGACAGGTAGACCATGCGGCCGTCGCCGCCCGGCGAGCCATCGGCCGCACTGAAGGGCGCTGCGATCACGATGAAGCCGTAGTTGTCGGGCAGCTTTGAATGAACCGCCTGTGCGGCCTCCCGTAGAAACTGACGATCAAGGTTTGGCATAGAATAGCTCCGGGAACGCAGCTTTCGCGTCTTCCAAGACAAGATCCCACCGAAGGGGACTGCCTTCACGTTCTTGACTGATCCAGGCGCCACGGAACGCCTTGCATCGCGGCCGAGTCGGACCCGCACTGCGCGTGTCGAATCCGGCATCGAGAAGCGCATCGTGCGCGTCTGCATGAGGTTCTCTTGTGCGTTTCGGCATGGCTCAAAATTTCTTCCCATGGAGTCGCGGCCGGCTCGCGTTGAAGATCGCCTTCTCGATGACAGCACCGGCAACGTCCAGGCCGCGGTGCCTGCCATAGTTCATGACGCGAATCACGAGGTCTGCCAGCTCGGCCTCGACCATCGGCCGATGCGTCAGCTTGTCGTCCGGCTTGCCCGGGAACGGACCGCCGCGCAGCCCCTCCAGCGCCTCGCTGATCTCCGAGTGCATGAGGGCAAGTTTTTCGCCGTCGTTGAATTGGACGCCGGGCCCGTAGAATCCGGCCGCGGTGCCGATCTCGTAGGTCGCATCGTTCACCCGGCGCCATGCCTCGGTGAAGGACGTCCCGGCGAGACGTAGTTTCTGAACTGGCGAGAGGGCCTCGCTCATGGTGGGTTGTTCGTTGTTCATTCGACGATGTAGAAAAATTTGGCGCCCATGGCCTCTTTGTTGAAACGGTCGCGCAGCCACACCGCGGACTCCATCGAGTCGCAGTATTTTGCGCCGTAAGCGTCGCCGTTGTGGTAGAGGCGGCCGGCGTGGACGATCGCATAGTTGACCACGACCGGCGCGTTCGGATGAGTCTTGAACGCAACCGGCGACTTCATCACCGGAGCCGTCTCCCGGTAGCTCTGAGCGATCGCGTTGTCGCGCCCAGCCATTGCTAGGCGAGCTTCGATCTGAGCCTTGCTCACCCGCGAGCGGGTCCGTTGAAGCTGCGCAATCACCGGCCACCTCCGCGCTTGATGCCGAGTTCGGCCTCCATCTTGCGCTTGTCGCGGATCAGAGTGCCAATCGCGTAGTGCAGCTTCGTATCGTTGCTGTCCGCGAGCGGCATTAGCACCTCCAATGCGGCATTGACCGACTCCAGGCAGGAGCGGGTAATTTCGTTGGTGAAGACGTCGACGCTCTCAAGCTCGACGCCTTGGCTGCTGACGGGAAGGACTCCGGCGGATGATAGGTTCATGTTTCGGGTGATTCGGGTTTTCGGGTGTCTGACCTACTGACAGGAAAGAGTATCGCCTGAATCCTCGTTAACGTAAAGAGGAAAATGATGGATCGAGTGCGATTTCTTTTCGGCCAAATCCAAATTCTGGGACTCGTTGGGATTGATTCGGATTTGATCCAGGAGCCGGGCCATCGCGCCCTGCCTGCGCAGACGTGCCAGAGCCAGCGACCGACGCCAATCCTCGCCCGTGATCGTTTGGAAATTGGCTTCGCTCATGTTTTCGCTGGCCCCGGCACACTCCGCTCTCGACTCACGCCCGAGCCTCTTTCGCCCTGCGGTAGGCGGTGTTCAGCTCAGCCATCTGCGCATCGGTTCCACCTTTGTCGGGGTGGTAGTCCATCGCGAGTCGGCGGTACTGCGCATTGATGACGTCCAGGCCAGCATCCGGCCGGCATTGCAGCACGTCCCACCACTCCCGCGGCTGCGACGAAGGCAGGGCCATGAAGCCGGCGAACGTCGCCCGCACGAGCGCGAGCGTGCCATGACGCAGCTCCACCCGCCGTGCTTCCAAGATGTGATAGATCGCCTGAAGATTGCTCTCAATCGCCGTGTACCGGTCGACCGCGATGCAGAGACTGAGGCCGTCCCAAGTGAACCAGACGGCCACTCCCGGATCAGCAGGCCGATGTTCACCCAGGGAGCAATTCGATGAGATGATGACACGCTCAAGCCGCCGATTGCTGTCCTGGGCGAACAGGCGGAGACTGTCTTGCACGTTTTTGAGAGCCGACGGGATCGTCGTCTTGAATCGTCCGGTTTCCCGGGACTTCGCCCGGGGGAAGCCGGGTGGCCAGTGGAGTGGGTATGCAGTAGCATTCATGGGTTGGGAAATTCGTTGTGCTCAACAACGTCGAGGAGCCGGCCGGCGGCGGACTTTTGTGCAGCCGATCCAGGGATTGAAGGTGTGCGTGGCCCACTCGATCTTCGTGTCTTTCATTTCGTTTCGGGTTTCGGATTCGGGTGAAATGGAACCAGCTCGTAGTCGTAATCGTCCACGTATCCCGTCTCCCAATCGGTGCGCGTGTTGACCACCCTGACCTCGTACAGGCCGTCTTCACATTCGCTAAGGTTGACCACTCTCTCCAGCACTTCGCCCGCGCCTATGTTGTTCGCGTCCTCGTCGAGGATCTGACAGCCGCTGCTCATCCGGCGCATGAAGGTGATGTCCTTCTTCAGGTGGAGACCATTGCGGGTACGCCACGACGATGTTCGCAGGCGGACGATGCAGCGTGACGATTCCTCGGCTGGAACCTCCTCAAGGCTACGGAGCAGCTCGTTCAGATTTACATCTCCGCTCATGCTGCGGCCCTTTCCGCGGCAAGCTTCTCGGCTCGCTCGCAAATCACCCGGATCCAGTCCTGCCAGCCAGTCAGGCCGTCTCGCTCGAAATCCGCGGCAGTGAAGTGGTGCGTCGGTGTCAGCTCGATCAGCGCATCGATTAGAGCGCCCGGCAACAGGCCCTTGGCCCGGATATACTCGGTCATGGAGCCAGGGCGCGGCGTAGCCCCACGGCACCCCTTGACCGCCTTCCTCCACAGGCCCTCGGTCAACGGATGGCCACGCGGCGGCATCCGCTTCAGCTTCACGACCGCACCCGGATCGCCGGCAGCCACAGCCACCTCAAGCTCATCTCGACGCCGGTCCGCGTATTCGATGTGACGCTGAGCGACCCGCGCCTCAATGATGACGATTCGCATGTGCTTCTGCTTCGTCAGCTCGTCGACCTCCCAGGTCTTCATCGCCGTACAAAAGTAGCATGACGACTTGGCCGGCACCTCCAGCCCTTCGGCCGCGATCTCCACCTTGCACCGCTCGCGGTCCCAGCCCCACTCTTGGAGCGGGAAGACGGCTCGGTACTTGCCAGCATCCAAGTCCTGAACGGCAAACGTGGCGCATCGCTCCCGGCGCTTGTGCTCATGGGGCGAATCCTCAAATCCAACTGCACGACGGACCGGCACGCCGTTTGACCAGGCAGCAACCGCCTGCGCCCACGTTTCGAGGTATGCGTCCTGGGCGCTGATCTTCCACTTGCTCGAACAGGTGTGCCCACCGTAGGCGATGGCGGGAAGGCTGACGTTCGTGAGGATGTTCTCCTCGATCGTGTGGTAGGCAGGGAAGTGCTTGAAATCCTTCGCTCGGTAACGGACCACCGTTACCTCCGGGAAGCCAACCGAGCGCAGCCAGGCGTTGATCTTCGGCAGATACTCGTAGGTTGCCTCGCGCTCGGCGCCGACGTCCGAGAACAGGATGAGGTCCGGCCGGATCCCGCGCTGCTTGTAGCCGACGAGCATCGCGGTCGAGTCGACACCGACCCCGTAGGCGACAACAAGCGGCTCGGGTGCGTCAAACTGGAGCGTCGCCTGTTTCATCGCTGACGTCCTTTCTCGACTTTGGACCGGTTCGGCCGGCGCGGATTCCAATACAGGAAGTCCCCCACGGGGTTATTGTTGGCGATCTCGACCGCGTGCTGAAAGGCGCTCGGGTTGTTGGATTCGAGTTTAATCCACCATTCGAGAGCTACAGGGTGGTTCCGCTTCTGCAGAGGGATTGAATCCTCCGGCATCATAGCATCACCCCCTCCTGGGCAACGACCGCGGCCTTCGCTCGGCGCTTCGGCTTCTTCTCTTCGCCATCCCAGAGCTTGGGCACCTTGCCGAAGGCGAAGAATGGGTCGCGGTCCGAACGGGTGAACGTCGCCTTGAACCTGATCGTGTCACCGACCCGCGGGCTGTGGATCTCGGTCGGGACGGAGCAGTAGACCTTTGCCCGGGATGCCAAGCGAACCGTCATCTTGTGGACGGCGCCAAAGTCACTCTCGACCCACTTGAGCGCGATGATCTCGCCTTCGACTCCCACGCGCCCCTCCGGCGCCGGAGCCGTCGGCGGATTCGCAGCCTCGGCCGCCTTGCGCATCGCTCGCTCGTAGGTCGCGGCAACGCAGGCACCGAACGCGAGCCGCTTGGAGCTGACCCAGCCCGGCTCAAACACGGCCTTCAGGTTGGCCATGAAATCGTCCGGCTCCGTGCCGGCCTCCGCGCCGGCCAACCACGTCAGGATTTCGACCGCCTTCGCCCGCTGTTCAGCGGTCGGCTGCTTCGCCTCCCACTCCTTGACCGCGGCCTGCCAATTTTCGATGTCCTCCCTGGCCATCTCGACCTTGTTGCGGAGAGCCTCACGCAAGACCGGATCCTGCTCATCCCAGGGGTTTAGGGCGGCACGAGCACGCACTTCTTCCGACGGCTCCTTCGGCCGGCTGTTCCACTGCATCCGGCGAAGGACGGTCCGCCACGTCGCGCTGGGGTTGGGCTGGGGTTCTTCCCATTCGTTCTGGGGCTTGGTCTTCGATGGACTGTAGCCGCCATCTTCCTCCATGACCTTCAAGACGAACGCGACGGCCTCCACCGCATCGAAGGCCTCGGCGGCCCGGCCGGCGCTCGCGCGGCCTTCCTTCTCGAAGGCCATCACCTCGTCCTCGAACGGAGAGATCAGGACGTGCACCAACTCCTGGAACTCCAGGCCGCGCACTTCCTTCTCCGTGTCGCCGACGTAGAACACACCGCACTCGACCCCGACCTGCTTGAGCCGGCCGGTGGCGACCTCCCGGCACACGATCGTCCGTACCCGCCGCCGGTTGCAGCGGCAATGCTCGCACTCCAGCGCGGCGGAGCGGAACCGGGTGATCAGCTCCTGATCCCGTGAGTAGACGTCATTCTCGCCGTTCGCGGCCTCGCCGTAGACCCGGCCAATGGTCGCGGCCACACGCCACGCACCGCCGGTTGCACCGACCTCCGGGACGTCAAGGTCAACGTCAACCACCTCCATCGTGAAGACCGAGGTCGACTGATCGACGGCTTTGTTGTCGTCATCCAGAACGGTCGTGACGCGGCGCTTGGCCAGCTCACGCTTCGTTTCCCACTTCGGCCGGAAGCCGGCAATCGTGAGTTCGATTTCGAGACGCTTGGCGCCTCGGATGATCCGCTCGTAAGCCTTACGCAGCTCGCCGATGGCGGACACGGCAACGGTCACAGTTCGGGTATTCATGATCGGGTGATTCGGGTTCGGGTGACTGACGACCTAACACCTCAGATCATGCACAATCCTTGGTTAACGTAAAGAGGAAAAATAAAAAAAGGGCCGGTGTCTCGTGGGACGCATCCCGTTCCGACACCGGCCCACCTCCGAGCGTTTCCCCTCACTCGGAAGATCCTCGAATCTGCGTTTCCATAACGACCACGCGACGGTCGATTGAGCTCATGAGCTGCCGGGTCGCCTCATGGAAGGACCGCATTTCGCTAGATTGGCTCGTGATCATCCCTTCGAGCCGGGCCAGCGTGTGCTGCATGGCCTGCCTGCCTGGCTCAGCCAACTCGTGCAGCTTTTGGCACTCATCGACGCGCTTGCTGATCTTTTGCTCTTCGGCCTGAGCACGATCACGCTCCTGGTGACTCAAGTCCTTCAGGGTTTCCAAGACCTTCGCCAGGTCGCTCTTTGTCGCGAACCGGGTGGCTAGCAGCCACACCCCGGCCGCCCCAACTACCGCAAAGAGCGCGAAGGCGCTGTTGAGGATGTCGATAACATGCTTGAACGTTTCCATCTCAAATCGCCCTTCCATGACCTGTTGGTTTGACCTTCCGCATCGTACCCAATGACGGAAGGCCGGGCCCACGGTCTGGCAAGAAATGCCGTGAACAATCAGAGATTGGAGACCGTCACCGTGAGTTTTCCACGCACGAGCTTCTTCGCGTTGTCGAAGAAATTCCCGAACTTGTCCGTGCCGAAAACAGCGAATTGGAAGGAGTTGAAGCCGCCTTCACCTGTCGGCGTGAAGATCGCACTCGTCGAAACCTGACCGTAGCCGGCCAACGGCTCAATCGCCTCGGAGTCATCCAGGCAGACCCACGACCCGAACGATCCATCCGAGAACCGACTCCGCCACCAGATGGTCACGTAATGGTCGACGACTCCATTGAACGATAGCCTGAAAACAGGATTCGATTTGCCAAACCGATCGAGTGCGAAACCCGTGCCCGTCTTCCAGCCGTAGACGATAATCGGGCAGACTCCATTGGTTGAATCCGCGTCCGTGGCCTGCCTCGCCTCAAGCACCGTTTCTGCCGGGAACTCGCTGTCTTCGTAGTCCGGATCAGACGCATTGAACACCACGGAGGACGAAGCGACCTTCGCACCGACGAGTACGGCGGCATTAAGCCGAACAAGCACGTTGATGATACCCGCCGTGATTTTGTCGGCGGCGAGGCTGGCAATCTTTGCGCTCGTGATGATCGCGTCGGCAATGTTCGCCGTGTTCGCTATGATCAAGTTGGCTCCTACCGCATCGGCCGTGATCGCACCGGCTGCGATCTTCGCTGCGACGATGGCGTTGGCCGCGATCTTGTCGGCCGTCACTGCATTCGCCGCCAACTTATCGGCCTCTACGGCCAGGGCCGCGATCTTCGCCGCGCTGACCGCCCCTGCAGCAATCTTGCCAGTCTCAACTGCATTCGCCGCGATCTTGTCCGCAACCACCGCACCTGCAGCGATCTTTGCAGCCTCAACCGCACCGGCTGCAATCTTTGCAGCCTCAACCGCATTTGCCGCGATCTTCGCCGCGCTGACCGCATTCGCCGCCAGTTCGTTAGCCGTGATAGCCTCCGCCGCGATCTTGCCTGCGACGATCGCATTTGCCGCGATCTTGCTCGTTGAAATCGAGCCATCCGTAATCTGCGTCTGGGTGATTTGCCCGGTCAGCTTGGCAGCCGCGAGATCAGCGATCTGCGAATTGCTCAACTGTCCTGTGACTTTGGCGGCTGCAAGAGCCGCGATCTGGGAGTCCACCAACTGCCCCGTGATCTTCCCGGCAGCAATGTCGGCAATCTGGGCGTTCACCAACTCGCCTACGATGTCGCTCGCATTAACCGCACCGACAACGCCACCCCAGTGCGCAGTGCCAGTTGTCTCGGATGGGTGGTTCCACTTGTAGAGCTTTCCGTCTGTAACAAGAACCACGGTGCGGCCATTGAAGTTCCCCGTGCTTGGAAGTGTCGGCACGATCTCAACCAGCGTCATTCCAGGGATGATGTCGCTCAGGTTGATGCCTGCGCGGGTTGTGCCATTGAACGGACCGGTGATCGTGCTCTTCCGGCCGTTCTTGGCTTCCACCTCGAACCACACGTAGCGGAGTGCCGACGCCGGCAGGCCGGTCAGCGTGTGGAAGTTCATCGGCGCCGGAATCACGACATCCGGGACCGCCGGCCGCGTCGTTGTCTCGGAGACGTACATCAGCACCTGATGAATGGGCGTGTTCGTCGGCAGCGTGAAGTCGATGAAGAGGGCACCCAGGCCGGGCGTGATCGTCACGACCGTGATAGGGTCCGGCTGAACGCCGTCGTCCGGACCGCCGAGGCCATTGCCAGCAGCGACCGTGATCGCATTCGACAACTCCTCCGTGACACCTTCGGCCGCATCCCAGGCCCGCACGAGGATCCGCCACGTGCCGGTCTCAGGGAAGACAACCGGCACGCGAAAGTTGAAGAGCGCGGAATCGACCGGCGGAATGTCGCCAGCCAGCAGGCTGAACGAAGACTCGATCACTGCTCCCGCCATCTTCGCCGCCAGCACTTCGTAGCCTACCAGGTCGCCATTCACGTCGCTGATCTGGCCGCTGATGAAGTAGGTCCGGCCCGTCATCATCGCCAAGGCGAACGAATTGAAGGCAACCACCGGCCGCTCGCTGTCCCTGTCTCGGAAAGCGTAGGTGATTGCGGGGCACTCAGAAAGCTCCAGCACCGCGGACGACGTGAACGGCTGCAGCTTGAAATACCGGGTCTGATTCTCGACAAACTCCTTGTGCAGAAACGGCGGCAACTCGTCTTTCCACACCAGCCACGCGACATCAGAGACCGCGTGACCCGAAGGAGAGGAGCCCTGGCGTTTGCGCTTGCAGACTAGGTCGTAATCAAGACCGGCGATCGTGATTGCCCCGACAGAAAAGACCTCTCGGCCGATAATCACCAGCAGCGTGTCGTCCTCTTGACCAGACGCCGACTGCGACGCGATGCGATATAGGTCCAGGTTGTTCGAGTCCAGGGTCAGTCTCACCGTCAGGTCATCGACGCCCGAAGCGATCGCCTCCCGCACCGTGCCGCGGACGGCAAAGCCAGACATCGTTCCAATGCGGTCGTAGCTCGCACCGAGCTTCGAGTACCAAACATGGAATCCGAGCACGTTCGCCGCACCGAGCGGCGCGTTGACGTGCTCCGCGCCCGGCCGCTTCGCGAGGAAGCTCACTGGCAGGCCGATCGGCGTGCCGGCTAGGTCTGCCGTCAGCTCGTACACATTGGCGTGCGTGATGGGCAAGGGAACGACTCGGCCAGGCTCAGGCCGCTCGTCTCCCGGGGGAATATAGGCCGACGGGTAAATGCCGCGCTCCGCCACAAACTCCAAGGATGGCGGGCCTGAATATGGATCGACACGCTTGAGTATCCGGCAGACCTGATCGATCTGGGGGCCCACGAGATCGAGCTTGAAGTTATCGCCAGCGAGCAGGGGCTGGCCGCCGGCCCAAACTGCCTTCGGGCGCCGAACCTCAACATCGCCTTCCCATTCGCCTTCTGCACCGGACGCGACCGCCTCGGCCACAAACGCCGCCGCTTGGTCCCGGTCGACGATACCGAGCATCTCAATCGGCCGCGAGTCGTGCGAGCGACGGGCCTCCACGTTGTCGGAGGCTGATCCGTTCACGTAATCCTTCTGGAATCGATTTCCCGGATTGCGGAAGACCAGCACCATGTCGTTCACGCGGTCAGAAACAGAGCTTGCTCGAACATCCGGCCGGCTGACGAAGTCGTGCACCGAAAGCTCCGTAAGGCCGGGCGGAACAGTTCCGGTGTGCGGGTAGTACCCGGGGGTGATCCGGCCATTATGGATCCGCCACCAACCGTCGTAGTAGAAGGACAGATCCTTGATCGCCTCGCGAAGAGGCACAGGACGGTCGAGGAATGGCGCATGGCGGCCGACTCGGCTCATCACGGCCGCAGAGACCCCTTGGCACTCAGCGGCATCAAAGAGGGTCAAGGGGAGACCGGCTCCAAACACGGGATGCGTGAGCAGCTCCAGTTGGCCTGCCACGATGCTTTCACCCTGGGGATGCGCCTGCGGAGGGAACGACCCGAACGCCGGCTGAGGCACACGCTCAAGTAAAAGCCTCGTGTTCGGCACAGAACCGCCGCCCTGGCCGAGGCGGTATCCTTTCGCGACAACGAGCACCTGGTACTTGTAGTTGGGGTGGGCAAGGGTCGGATCAGAAGCTCCAATCGGTCCGAGCAGAATGTCGTCCAGCGGCTGATCCGGCCGGCCCCAATAGACGTAGAACGTGCCGTAGCTCGTGTTGATCGTGGCTCGCCAGTAGTCCGGATGCCCAGGCGTATCCGAACGGGTGACATTCCCCTCCCAGATTACCTCGTTGTCCGATTCGATCTTGCGCACCGCACGCACGAGACCGAGGCCTGCAATTCCGGCCACGTCACCGTAATGCACGTACCCAGTTGTCTGGGTCTTCGACGCCTTACCACTGCCGACCTTCTGGCGGATCTCTTCCGTCCTCCAGTTGTAGACTTGCGGCACGATCCAATGGAGCGGACGCCAGTCAGGCCCGATCCACCAGGGTACGGGAATACCCTGCTCGTTGGACGACGTGGCGGACGCATCGAGGTTTGCGGTCTTCGGCTCCGGACTCGGAGCCATGGTCTTACGGCCAAAACTCATGGTTCAAGCAGGCGTAGCGAATAGAGAACTCGATGTGCGAATTTCGGCTCATCGAGGTTGTGCATGATGACTCCATGGTCTTCGACCGCGTGGGCAACTTTCTCCCACTTTCCAATTACGGCGAGGTGGTGATCGAGCCGGCCGCTGCGCAGCGCCAAAAGGTCACCCGGTAGGTGCTGGCCCAGTATCGGCACGAACACGAGTCGGCCACGAAGCGCAGGATCGTTCAGCAGGAAGTTGACGAGCTGGGAGCTGGTCGCGTGGTGCGCCCAATCGAGCTGATACCGCGGCAGGCTCAGCCGCGGGATGGCCCCCGCTTCAACCCAGACCTCGTGCACAAACTCCACGCAGCCGACGCCGTGGCCCCGCGATGCGTTGTTCGCGAAGTAGGGCGTTCCGAGCCAGGCTTCGATCGCCTGCTGGACTGCATCCTGACGTTCAGGTGCTGAGAACCACGGCTTCACTTCTTCGAGGCGTTCGGCGTCGGAATCTCGCGATTCGGAATCGTCAGGTTCTGGGGTCCGATGTGCGGGTGGCCGCCGAAGTTCGCATAGTTGTCGAACTTCTCTTCGCACTCCGCGCGGGTGCCTGTGCAGTACGGCCGGAACGTCACGGCTCCAACCGGGTTCTTGAACGACCGCTTCAACCGGAGCCGGACGTTGCTGCCTCCGAGATGCTCGGACAGAACGATCTGCCGGATCTCGTAGTTGATCCCCGTTCCGATCTTGACCCAGCCGCGGGCAAAGTAGCCGTTGACCGGTGTGATGCCTGGCGGATTCGACGTGATCGCAACGTCAATGTCCGGACCGCTCGCCGAGACGATGTTTCCGGCGAACGTCCACGCTTCAGGCGCGAGGCCGCATCCCACTCCGCAGAACTCGAAGTTGCAGTTACTGCCGTAGTAGAAATTCGGCACCTTCATTTCCAGCAGGCCGCCCAGGATCACCGTCGCCGCCGTCAGCTTCCGGCCCTGCATCGAGACATCGCCGACGTCTCCCTTGAAGATGATCACGGCGCCGGCCGGATTGTTCGGATCGCACCGCAGAATCTCAATCTTGAGCGGGACATCGAGCGCACGCTGGGCGATCAGCAGGAGTGGATTTCCGTCGAAGATCCAACTGCTCAAAGTGACCGGAGCGTCAGACATATCCGTGGTCTGCACAGTCCGGTCATGCCTGAAGAGTGCATTGACGTCACCGAGGTAGGTCTCGGCCGCATAGGTCAGGCTGTGCTCCCAGTTCGTGAATCGCCATTCGACATCGCCGCCGGGCACCTCAATCCAGAACCGGTACAGGTAGCACTCGGCCGCCTGGGCTGGAGTCTCGCCGGCAACAGCCGACTCTTCCCATGGCAACTGCCGGAGGCTCACCCCTGCGCTCGCCACATTCGGCGTCGAATACTCAATCGTGATTGAGTCCTCCGCGAAACGCACCCGGGCATCGTGCGGCGTCTCAGGCGTGTCCGCACCCGGCTGATGCGTCCATGGCACGATGAAGCTCTGAACTCGGCCCTGCTTCGCGTAGAAAAAGCCGATGAGCGTCCTGATCTCCGATCGCTTGAAGAGACCGACGGCAAACGACTGACTGCGAGCGACAACGCCCTCCTGGCCGTCGACCGCATCAACACGGCCGTCACCGACCTGCTCATAGATGAGGATGTCGCTCGTCGAGTCCTCGGGCCGCGTGGTCCAGTTCGGCACGAGAGACGCCGGCCAGTTCGCTCCAATTCCGGCCTCGGGCGCAGGGGCGATACGAAAATCCCACGGCGAACGCTCGGCCAGGCGGACCGTAAACTGCACGGTCTTCCGGTTCAGCAGCTTCAGCGTCGGCCGCTCTGCAAAACGCCCGACCATAAGTGGCGCAAGGAACGCCCGGGCCGGAGTTGCCGGTATCGAAGCCTTTGCGTGAATCGAGTAACCGGTTTGATCGTAGTTCACCACCCACTCAGAATCATGGATCCGATCGCTCCAATCCGAGGGACTGAGCTTGTCCATCGGAAGCGGCATGCCGACGAACACCCGGTTTCCGGCCGTGGGCGTACCCATCTCAACCAGCATCGCCTGCAGCTCTTCCGCCGCATCGGCTGCCAGCATAAACGCCGCCGTCAGCTCATGGCGGAGCGCCGTGTAACGCGGGTAACGGTTCTCGCGACGGCTCGTGCTTTCCTCGATCCGGGTCTCTTTCGTGTAGCGCACGCGCACGCGCGAGGCCCAATCCGGATCAGGCAGGAAGAGAAACAGGTCGTGACCGAGGAAAACCGTGCGATGGATAACAGCCATGGATCAAGTGGGAATGCCGAGATCGGCTCGGTTCTCGCCAAGCTGACGGTAAAGGATCCGCTTACCCTTCCGCGTGCCGAGCCAGCGCATTGCCGCGGCCTCGTCCTGAAAGAACGCGACATTCACGCCGCCGGATCCCTCCATCGTCGCACCACCCGCGGCAGTTTCAGCAGAGCTGACGGGCACCCGGAGATCGTCGACATTGCCAGACACGCGCACGGATTCCAGAGCGGAAATGTAACTCTGCGTCACCGGGTTCTCACGCATCCACTTCGGTGCGACCCACTCGCCTGCGTGGACGCCGCCAACGAGCTTGCTGGATGGCCCCATGGGCGTGTATCCGCCTTCCTCGAAGCCGGCGAAGGAAGACGCCATGACCGCGCCCTTTGACGCCGCAATGGCCAAAGGAGCCTGCGCCGCGGCCCCACCGAAGGTCGCGATCGTCGCCAGGGTCGCAGGAGCAGCCCAGAGCGCCGACGTAGCCATGGCCATCGGGATGCTGGCTGCCAGGGCAGCGGATTGCAGCGCCTTGCCGATCGTCGCCTTCAGCACCATGCCCGTGACCCACTCGGCAAAGAGGCGGCTGATCGCCTGAATCACAGACTGCAGGATCGTGCTACCGATGTTCCGGAGCGCATCGCCCCAGGTCATCGTCTTCGTCAGCAATCCTTCGATGCTCTTCGCGATGCCACCGATTGCACTTTGCATCACGCCGGAGATGCCGTCGGCGATCGTCATGAAGCTGTTCTGCAGCTCCACCATCTTGACCTGGACCTCCTCAAACATTCCGAGCGGCCGAGCACCTGCCATTTCACCGGGCAGCGTCATGCTCCGCTTCTGCTGATCGAGAAGCTGGCCGCGGAAGAACGTCGCCTCCTGCTGATTGCCGGCTGCCGCTGCGGCATCCATGGATGAGCGCGTGCTGTCCATGAGGCCGGGCAGGCCTGCAGCCTCCTCCTGAAGGTTGGAGTAACGCAGCTCGCGCTTCTGCCGCTCGGTCAGGAACGGGTTATTGTTGATCGAGCTGAGCCGGCCCGACACGGCCAGTGCACGAAGCTGGGCCTGCTCCTGAAGTTCGGACGCCCGCTTCCGATCCAGCTCGGCGTTGATCTTCTTCGCCTCTTCATCGAGCTTCTTCTGCCGCTCCTTGCCCTCCTCGGCCGCCTTGCGAGACGACTCGGCAATCTCCGTCTGCGCACGAAGCTCAGCGACCTTGATGGCCACCTGGGCGTCCGCAACCTCGTTGGAGATCGACTCCTGCTGAGCCGTCAGCCGGGCAATCGTCTCGGTTGCTTCGGCGATCACCTTCTTGGCGTTCTCGGCCTCAGCCTGTGCCCGCTTGCGGATCTCCATGGCCGACGCATCCGTGCGTGCACCCAGTCCGGCAACGACCAAGGGCGTTCCATCAATCGTCGCCTGGGCATTCGCGATTCGGCTACGCTCTCCATCTGCTAGGGCGCGAAGCCGGGTCAGTTCCTGGTTGCCATTGCTCACCCGCAGGCCGGCCGACAAGCGATCGTCCTCAATGGCGTTGAGTGCCCAACGCTGACGCACGGCTTCACGCGCCTCTGGAGTTCCGGCCTGCGCAAGCTCAAGATCCCGCTGAGCGCCCTTCAGCGCCGTGTTCGTGGCTGTCGACCGCCCCATCATCTGGGACAGGGTGCGGTACCGATCAATCAGCGTATCGAGATTCTGGATTGCTTCCTTCGTCTCGCGCACGCGCTGCTGCTCAAGCTCGATCGAACGGGCCTTGTAAACCGACGCGGCATCGGTGGATGCCTTCATGATGCGGTTGATTTCCCGCTCAATCTTGGCCGACTGCTCGCTCAGGCCGTAGACGCCAGCTCCACCGAACACAAGGGCAGGGAGACCAACCAGCCCCACCGTGCTGGCTGCGATACCCTTGAAGAGGGAGACCAACCCTTGCCCAGCTCGAATGACGCCAGGAATCCCGCCTTGCGCCAAGCCATGGAACATATCGCTGACTCCGCGGGCACTCTCCTGCACCCGCATCATCTGCTTGGTCAGAACTTCGTTGGAGCGGTTGAGTTGCTGGCTGGCCGCCGTGGCTGCCCGGGCGCCCTCGGCGTACCGATCCACCCCCGTAGTCCGTACATCGTAGGCCCGTTTGAGTGTCGAACTCAGCTCATCGGTCGACTTGCCGAGCTTCTTCGTCTCCTCGATCTTTTTTCTCAGCGACTCCTCAAAGTCGAGCAGCTCGTCGTTCGTCAGCCCCTCCAGCTCCTTGCCGAAGGACTCCGATTCCTTACGGGCCTTGCTCAGGGTGTCGACGAGCTCCTTCATCTCGTCGTTCACCGTCTTTACCTTGTCGGCAACGGTCTTCAGGTTCCGCTCGGAAGCGGACACTTTGAGGTAAACTTCCGTCTGGTCGGACACGAAGCCACCGCACCACGGCACCAAGGTTGGTCAAATTCCGCTCGGTTTTTTCTGCTCGCTCACCCAATCGCAGGCCGGTAGCTGATGAGCATGAAGCTCGGCATTTCCCCCGTCCTCGTAGTCGCAGTCTTCGCCGCCCTGTTCCAGGGATGCGCTTCGTCCGGTACCAAGATCGACCCCGCCGCCGTGTCCCAGATCGAGCGCGGTGTCACCACCAAGGCACAGCTCGTCGCCGCCCTGGGCAATCCAATCTCTGCCTCCATGCTCGGCAACGGCCGAGAGCTGCTCGTCTGGTCCTACGCACAGACCCGGGTCAAGGGGCGGACCTTTATCCCCGTCGTCGGCGCTTTTGCCGGCGGAGCGGACACCAAGATGGAGACCCTCCAGGTCATCCTCGATTCCGACAAGGTAGTTGAGGACTACCTGTGGAACAACTCCCAGATCGAGACTAAGACCGGCCTATGATTTTGGCGGCCTCGGCCCGATCTTCGGGCGAGACCATCGAGAGAAGGGCGTCCGCAAAGTCATCGTCCGTTTCAGGCCTGGAGACTTTCGACTGCTTGATCAGGCGCTTTTCGTAGGCGTCCATCGCCGCAGTTCCCTTCGCACCGATCATCAGCGGCGCAACGGCGACGTGCACGGATCGAAGCTGCCGGAGCGCGAGCATAGCGTCCCGGCGGGCGACAGCCTCCAGGCCTGCCATGATCTGTGGCAGAGCCAGCTCACGTACCTCCTGAAGTGTGCCGAGGCCGGCGGCCACGGCGTCGAAGACTACTTCGTCGAGTCGACGTCGCTCTCCGCTTTCTTCAACTGCCCCATGATCTCCCGCTGGCGACGAAACCAGCGTTCGATAAAAGGGTCGTTCATCTTCCTCGCCTCCTCGTCGATCCTGAAGAGGGAGTCCTCTCCAAGATCATCGGCCCAGCCAGCCGGCTTGCCGGTGCAGAACTCGACAAACGCGCCGAGGGTGGGAGTGAGTTCCAGGTACTTCTGGACCTCAGATACTTTGATCAGGCGGACGCTGACGTTCTCGTTCGAGCCGTCGCGCTTGGTGACGATGATGGGCTTGCCGCCGCTGATTACCACAGCGGCGGGCAAGACGTTCAGATTCGGGTTGCTCATTTCGGGTTAGGTTCGGGTTCGGGTTCGGGCTCAGCCGGCGAAGGCCGGCAAATGACACGGTCAGGTGACCGTCTGGTGCGGCTTCAGGGTCGCCTTCTCCAAGGCGTCGATCCGCAGCGAGATCTTCATCACCTCGCCAAAGTTCAGCGTGCTGCTGCCGTCCGCTCGCCAGGACGCCCTGAACTCATTCGAGAGCAGGCCGATCTTGCCGGTCGGATCCTTGGCGCCGCGGAAGAAAGCTTGCGCCCAGCCATCGGTCGGCTCGCCAACAAGGGATTGCTCGGCGAAGACGTCAGCGACCGCCACCGGCTCCTCGGACTCGAAGATGAAGGCCACGGCGCGGCGAATGCCAACGATCAGGTCAGGCACAAGAAAGCCATCCGAGTCAGGCACTTCGCGGCGGACATCCTCCAGGTTGCGCTCCAGACTCGCGGCCTTGCCCCACAGCTCGATGATCGGGTAGATGATGCCGGTGCCATCGGCGCTGATCGCCACCGGTGCACCACCGAGCGTGGCCGAGAGCTGCAGCGTGCCAGAGGCCGCTCCGACAACGAAGTAATCCGTGCCGGTCGTCAGCCCGGTGAGGCCGGTCGTAACTTCGAGCCGAACCTTGCGGCCATTGACAACGACGTGATTTGCGGCAGTGAGCAGGTCGACAGTGTCGGCGCCAGTGAAGG
>CAYZBG010000070.1:22867-28808 GCA_964476565.1 uncultured Opitutus sp. | reverse complement strand
CAGATGACGAGGAGCAGGGGTGCGAGGAACAGACCCCACGGCAGCCAGAGTTCGCGTTCCCGCCACCAGAGATAGGCAACCGCTGCCCCGACAGGCAGGACAAAAAGCGCCGACTCATAGCGCACCTGCGCCAGCACCACCCCGCCCAGCACGAAGGCGGAGAGCCGGTCGGCATTGCGCGGTTGTTCACCGGCGCGCAGCCCCAGCCACACGACCGCCGCAATCATCACGAGATTGAGCAGCTCGAACCCGGAGCCGACCGCATTCTGGGCGAGCAAGGGCATGGTCGCCATCAGCAGCACCGCCGCCACACCGGCGCTCCAACTGTCCAGCCTTCGTCCGATCAAGACCAGCAACAGCATCAGCACCCCGGACAGAACAGCATTCAGAACGTGCACATTGCCGGGGCGAAACCCAGTCACATCGTGCAGCAAAGACAGCAAGAACGGGAACACCAAAGGGCGCTTGTCGACATAGCTGCCCATGGGGGAAAAATTTCCGGCAAAATCGTAGCCCCGCACCACCACGGAGGCCTCGCGGGCCTCGTGAAGCTGTTTCGCCGTCAGCTGGAGCACGACCTCATCCGCGACAATCTTGAACTCGTGCCGCTCATGCAGGTGCAAGAACACCGCCGCGCCAAGGGCCACCGCGACCGGGCGCCACCACGACCGCCACGCCTGGATCCGGACTGCCTCGCCCCGCAGGCTGCGCACGACCGCGATGGAGAACGCGAGGACGCTGGCTAACACCGACCAGTAGCCATAATGCCGCACCAAGCTCACCGCCTGGTGTGGGGTGAATGACCAAAAGCCCAAGACCAGGGCGAGCGCGCAAATCAGCCCGAAGAGCAGGAGGCGGCGTGACATAAAAAAGCCGCCCGCAAGGTGTGCGGGCGGCTTGGCTTTGAAAACGTTAAACTTCTGCGGTCAGCAACTTACTGAGCATAGGTGAGCGTACGGGCGCTGGCGACACCCGTGACGGTGATCGTCTGGCCCTGGACGTAGATGGCCGGGTAGGTCTCGTTGGCGACGGTGTTGAGCGCCTTGATGTAGGCAGCCGAACCGACGAGCGAGGTGATGTTCACCGACGTGACACCGTGCTCCAGGAAGTACTGGTCGGCACCGGCACCGAGTTGGCGCATGTTATTCATGACGGCCTTGTCCTGGGAGCTGGTGCGCACCTTCTGGAACGCGGGGATCGCCATCGCGGCCAGGAGGCCGATGATGACGACGACAATCATGATTTCAACGAGGGTGAAACCCTTGGACTTGGATTGGAACTTCTTCATGGTATTTGGATGATCGATGATATGAGACGGCTCGAAGTGAGCTTTCTTTAAAGGTGTCGATCAGCCCCGTCTGCCTCAAGGGCAAAACTGTAAAGGGACCGTGAAAGGCCAGCCGTAAAAAAATGGTTAACACCCTGATTTTCCGGAGGTTTCCAAATCGAATCTCCGCTCCGGTCGCCCTCGGGAGCCGCTGGATTCCGTCGCATCCCAAGCCGTCGAGGCCTTCCGTTCCGGACCACCCAGAATCTTCGTTGTAGGGACTTTCCCATTACGGCGCCAGTTCGCCTTCGCCGCCTCGCCGCCCGCCACGAGAAAGCAGGCGAACACCTCGCAGAAGTTTTTGTGAATACTTCGGCGATCTCGCGAGTCTTACCTGCGTCGTCTTGCCAACCACGCTCACCTTCCACTCGATCTCCCTGTGTTTCGTTTGCGCTGCTCTTTCGCCCTCGCCTGCCGCCTTATTGTCCTGACCGCCCTGGTGAGCATGATGGCCCTGCCGGCACTGCCCGCCGCCCAGCTGGTGCTGCGCAATGGTGATCGCATCACCGGCGAAGTGGTCAGCCGGGACAATGGCCGGATCACCTTCCGGTCCCCCTTGATTGGAGAGATTGTCGTCGCCGAAGTCGACGCCGCCATCGATGAGCTCGGAGGAGCCAGCGAGGACGCAGCCCTCTCCGAATCGCTCGCGGGCCTGCCGCCTCAGACTCCCTCCGCCCCGGTAGCAACCGCAGCGCAGCCCGCTGCCGCCAAGCCTGCCCCGCCGGCCGCGCCCCCTGCCGCACCCGCGCCCAAGCCCGCCGCAACAGCCGTTGCCCAGGCACCGTCCACGCCAAAGGCGCCCCCAGCCGAGGCGAGCGCCAAAGCCTCCGCCAAGCCCTCCACCCCTCCATGGAAGGGCAAGGTCGAGTTCGGGTTCAAGCAGCAGTCCGGCCGCAGCGACCGCCTCGACTTCGACATTCGCGCCGATGCCGAACGCAAGGTGGGACTCAACAGCTACCGCGCCAACACCCGCATGATCTACGGCAAGCTGAACGGCCGGGTGAACACGGACCGCCATGAGGCCAGCTTCCGCTGGCGCCATGATTTTTCGAAGACGGTGTTCAGCCAAACCGTCACGACCTACTATGGCGACGAGGTGAAGCTGATTAACCACAACTACGAGCAGAACGTCGGCTTCGGCTACCGTCTACTCGACCGAACGGCCCATATCATGAATGCCGGCGTGGGTGTGACCGGACAGTACCGCGAGAACGCCAACGCCTCCACCGATGGCTACATCCTGGGCGAATTCTTCGAGGACTACACTTTCAAGATCAACGGACGCTTCACCTTGTTGCAGGATTTCCTGGCCCAGTGGTCTTCCAAGGCCCCCGCCGGCAATCCCAACGTGCAGAACTACAAGCTCCGCTTCAACACCGCCCTCCAGGGTCGCGTGACCAACCGCCTGTCGATGAACCTCCGGTTCGAGTACGAGTTCGACAACGCCATCACCAACCGCGACGCCCGGGTCGACCAGCGCATCAGCAGCTCCCTCGGCTACGCGTTCTGAGCCGATCAACTTACCCGCCGCTTTCCGCCGACCCTGGGCGGCGCCGTACGAATCGGCGTAACGTTTTGCCATGATCTCCGGTTGGTGAAGTATGCGCTACGTTCATCCATGCCCGCACCCGGCCGTACCCACCGGTACGCCTGCGGCAGCACGGCTCCCCAGGTTTCGTATCTCCTTCAACGTTTCGCCCCGAAGCCTTCTCTGCTTCGTGTTCATGCTGATGTTCGCCACCGCTCCGGTCCTTGCCTCCCCGCCGGACACCGTCGTGCTGCTCCACGGCCTTGGTCGCGGGCCGCTCGCCATGAAGCGGCTCGAACGGACGCTGCGTTCCGAGGGCTACCATGTCCTGAACCTGCGCTACGCCTCGCAAACCCACGACATCGCCACGCTCGCCCGGACGACGCTCGCACCTGTCCTCGGACCCGACGCCCCCCATGCCCGGGTGCACCTGGTCACCCACTCGCTCGGCGGCATCCTTGTGCGCCAGTATCTGCACGACCACGGCGTCCCGTCCCGACTTGGGCGGATCGTGATGCTGGCACCACCGAATCGAGGCAGTGAGGTCGTCGATCGCCTCCGCACCTGGCCCGTCTACCGCTGGTTCAATGGTCCGGCCGGGCTGCAGCTGGGCACGGACGCGCAAAGCGTACCCAACCGCCTCGGACCGGTCCCCGCTGGAGTCGAGGTCGGCGTCATTGCCGGTGACTTCTCGTGGAATCCGCTCCTCTCATCCGCGATCACCGGGCCCAACGATGGCAAAGTTTCGGTGGCCCGTTCCCATATCGACGGTGAGCGGGATCACATCGTGGTGTCCTCCTCCCACACCTGGCTGATGTGGCGAGCCTTTACCCTGACCCAGGTGAGCGCCTTTCTGCGGGACGGACACTTCGTGCACCGCTCGCCCCGGACCTGACGTCTCCGCCCGCTCGCACCGATTGGGGCCGCGCCGCAATTCGACGCCAACCGCAGACGCGGCTGGACAGCCCCCGCGCCCGGTCGCCAACGTAGCGCCCGATGCCGAAGGCCGCCGACAAACGAGCCCGCTTGTCCAAGAAAGCCTACGAAGCCCAGGTCCCGGGGCTGCGAGAACAGCTCGTTCAACTCCAGGTGCAGCTGAAGGAGGCGCCCTTCAAGATCGTGTTGATTCTGGCCGGCGTAGACGGAGCCGGACGCGGCGAAGTCATCAACACCCTCGGCGGCTGGCTCGATCCGCGCGGCGTCGAGACGTTCTCGTTTCACGAGCCAACGGACGAGGAGCGCGAACGTCCGCTGATGTGGCGTTACTGGCGCTGCCTGCCCACCCGTGGCCGCATCGGCATCTACGCCGGGTCTTGGTACACCGAGACCCTGCGGGAGGATGCCAAGGGCCGCAAGGCGATCGCCCAGCTGGACCACGAGCTGCGCCGTATCCGCCACTTCGAGAAGCTTCTCTCCGACAACGGCACCCTCGTGGTCAAAGTCTGGCTGCATCTATCCAAGGAGGCGCAGCGGGACCGCCTGCACGCCTTGGAAGAGAACGAGGACACCGCCTGGCGGGTCACGCCGGACGACTGGCGTGCCCATCGCGACTACGACCGCCTCGCCGCCACCTCCGAGCGCATCCTCAAGGAAACCCACCGTCCGGGCGCACGGTGGGCACGGATCGACGCCGCCGACCCACGGGCTAGGAACCTCGCGGTCGGCCAGCTGCTCATCGCCCGGTTTGCCGAGCACCAGCGCAACCTCGCCCGGCAAGGCCGGCCGCCCGGCCGACCCGACGACAAACCTGTGCCGCTCCGTCCATCCGGCCGCAAGCGGCTGCTCGAACTGCCGCTCGACCAGAAGCTGCCGGAGAAGGACTACGAAGAGAAACGCGAGAAGTGGCTTGGTCGCCTCAACCGCCTCGTACGCCGGGCCCACGAAGCCCGCCGCTCCATTGTCTTTGTCTTCGAAGGCTGGGATGCCGCCGGCAAAGGCGGGGCCATCCGCCGCCTGACCAGTGCGATCGACGCCCGTGACTACCGGGTCATCCCGGTGGCCAAACCCACTGACGAAGAGAAGGCGCATCATTACCTGTGGCGCTTCTGGCGCCATGTGCCGCGGGCCGGGATGGTGACGATCTACGACCGGTCCTGGTACGGCCGCGTGCTCGTCGAACGCCTGGAAGGATTTGCCCGGCCGGACGAATGGCGCCGCGCGTATGGCGAGATCAACGACTTCGAGGAACAGCTGACGGAACACGGGATCATCGTGATCAAGTTCTGGATGCAGATCAGCCGGGACGAGCAGCTGCGGCGTTTCCGCGCCCGGGAGAGCACGCGCTACAAACAGCACAAGATCAACGACGAGGACTGGCGCAACCGGCGCAAGTGGGCGGCTTACGAGGTGGCGGTGGGCGACATGCTGGCCCTGACCGACACCGGCCATGCGCCGTGGCAACTGATTCCCGCCAACAACAAGCGATATGCCCGGCTGCAGATCCTGAAGACGGCCTGCCAGCGCATCGTCGACGCGCTCGAGGGCGATCCGAAGTAGCTTTGGTGCGGGCGGACGGGCCGATCCGGCTGAATGGGCCGGTCTTCCCTTGTGGCGCGGCCGCCTCACTCGGGACAAAAACAAGGCCGCCGCAGGAAACCTGCGGCGGCCTCGGGGAAACTGTCAGCGAACCGGCTTACTTCTTGAGGTGACCGGAAACCAGCTTGGTCATCTCGAACATGCTGACGGACTTCTTGCCGCCAAAGACGGCCTTCAGCTTGTCGTCGGCATTGATCTGGGTCTTCACCTTCTTGTCCTGAAGACCGTTCTTCTTGATGTAATCCCAGAGCTTCTTGGTGAGCTCCGTGCGGGGAAGGGGCTTCGCGCCAACAACGGCCGCAAGGACGTCGTCAGGCGTAACCGGTTTCATGAATGCTGCGTTGGGTTTGCGTTTTGCCATAGCGGAACTTGGGTTTAGAGGGCGACTTACCGAACGCAACACGATTTTCAGAGGAGAAAATCTCATTTCCCAGAGGGGAAAACCGCCGCGCTCAACCGCGGTCGTCGACCTGCACGAACTGGCGGTGAAGAGCCGCGTAGTGCCCGTTCAATGACAGCAGCTCCGCGTGCGTGCCGCGCTCGATCACCCG
>CAYZBG010000070.1:0-22767 GCA_964476565.1 uncultured Opitutus sp. | reverse complement strand
CGTAGTGCCCGTTCAATGACAGCAGCTCCGCGTGCGTGCCGCGCTCGATCACCCGGCCCTGGTCGAGCACGAGCACGAGGTCGGCATGGCGGATCGTACTGAGCCGGTGCGCCACGACGAAACTGGTCCGGCCCGCGACGAGCCGGAGCAGCGCCCGCTGCAGCCGCTCCTCGGTCAGCGCATCGATCGAACTGGTCGCCTCATCGAGGATGAGCAACCGCGGGTCGGCCAGCAGCGCGCGGGTGAAGCAGACGAGCTGGCGCTGTCCGGCAGACAGACCCGCGCCCCGCTCGCCGACCTCGGTGTGCAGGCCGCGCGGCAGTGCATCCAAAATATCGATACAATCGAGCCTTGTCGCTGCCTCGCGCACGTCCGCCTCGGTGGCCCCGGGGCGGCTCAGCCGGATGTTGTCGAGCACCGTGCCGCTGAACAGATGGTTCGACTGCTGCACCATGCCGGTCTGCCGGTGCAGGGAACGGCTGGTCAGCGAGCGGATCTCGCGCCCGTCGACGTAGATTCCGCCGCCGGTGGGCAGATGAAACTTGGCCACCAGGTTGATGATCGAGCTCTTGCCACTGCCGGTGTGTCCCACGAGGGCGACCGTGCTCCCGGGCGGCGCGGTGAAGCTCACGTCGCGCAGCACGAGCCGGCCAGGGTCGTAGGCGAACGAGACGTCGCGGAACTCGACCGCCATGCCCGGCGCCGTTCCGACCGCCCGGCCGGTGCGCGGATCGGGCAGGTCGACCGCGGCGGGGTCGTCCTCCCAGTCCGGCTTGGTGTCGAGCAGCCGGAACACCCGCTCCGTCCCCGCCATCGCGATCAGAGCCTGGTTGTACTGGTTGCCGATGATCTGGATCGGCGAGAAGAACATGTTGGCGAGGAAGAAAAACTGAATGAGGTCGCCCATCTCCATGTAGCCGTGGAACGTCCTCCAGCCGCCGAGCATGAGCAGAATGGCGATGAAGAACTGGCTGTTCAGCTCGAGCAGCGGCATGAGGATCGCCGAGGTGCGCGCCAGGGCGATGTTGTACCGGGAGTGATCGTTGAGCAGACTGCGGAACAGACCCGCGTTCGTCTCCTGCCGCACAAAACCCTGCGTGACGCGCATGCCGTTGACCGACTCGGCCAGCGTCGCCGTCACCCGGCTGAAGCTTTCCTGCGCGGCGCGGGAATACTGGCTCAGCTTGACCCGGAAGTGCCGGTTGAGCGACCAGAGGATCGGGGCCAGTGCGACCACGACGAGGAACATCACCCAGTCGCACCACGCCATGACCACGGCCGAGAAGAGCATCTGGCCGGCCTGAATGCCGCTCACGAACAGCACGTCCTGGATGCCGACCCGGAGCGACTCCACGTCGGAGGTGACGCGGCCCAGGATGCGCCCGAGCTTGATACGGTTGAAGAACGCCATCGGCATGCGCTGGATGTGCGCAAAGAGGTCGTTGCGCAGGGCGTGAACCACCGTCTCGCCGATCTCCTGGGCGTACCGCTGGCGGAAGTGAAACATGCCGTCGGTCATGGCGGCGAGCAGACCGAAGACGACGAGGTGCCAGAACAGGCCGTTCGGGTCGTGGCGGGCAATCGGACCTGAGATGGTGAGGCCGACCATCCAGGCAAGGGCCGGAAGCTGGGCGGCCCGGATCACCGTCAGCACCACCAGCACCTGCACCTTGCGTTTCACCGGAGCGGTGTAGCCAAACAGGCGGCGGATGAGTCCCCATTCCAGGGGCTTGAACTGTTCCTCCGCCTCACCGTCTTCCGGCTGACGCCGGACCAGAATGAGCCCGCCGGGCGGTGTCACCGGTTTCATGCGCGGCCCTCCTCACGCAACTTGAGCGCGGCGAGTTCCCGGCTGTCGACCAGCTGCAGGTTGGCGACGCGCAGGTACGGGCCCGGCAGTCGGATCAGCTCCTCATGGGTCCCACGCTGGGTGATGCGGCCGTTCTCCATCACAATGATGAAATCGGCCCGGCGCAGGGTGCTGAGCCGGTGCGCGACGATGAAGGTCGTGCGGCCGGCGATCGCGCGGTCGAGCGCCTCGAAGATCTCGTGCTCGGTCTCGCTGTCGATCGCCGCCGTCGGATCGTCGAGCAGCAGGATCGACGGCTCGAGCAGGACGGCGCGGGCGATGGCGAGCCGCTGGCGCTGGCCGCCGGAAAGGGTGTTGCCGCTTTCGCCCAGCACGGTGTCGTAACCTTGCGGCAGGGCCATGATGAAGTCGTGCGCCGCCGCGATCTTCGCCGCCTTGATCACTTGCTCGCGGCTGGCCTCGGGGTGCCCGAAGGCGATGTTGGCCGCAACCGTGTTGGAGAACAGGAAGCTTTCCTGAAACACGATGCCGATGTTGCGCCGCAGGTCATCGAGGTGCAGGCGACGGGCATCGATGCCGTCGATCAACAGCCGTCCCGACGTCGGATCGTAGAACCGCGGGATCAGGCTCATCAGCACGCTCTTGCCGGCACCCGTCGCACCGAGGATCGCCACGCACTGTCCAGGCTGCACCTCGAGGTGGATGTCGTGCAGGATGGGAGGCCGTTCGCGCACCGGTTCCCCCGCCAGCTGATCGCCGGCATGGGCGAAGCCCACGCCCTCGAACGTCACCGCACCCTGCAGCTTCGGCCGCCGCAAGGCATCCGGCGCGCTGCGCACTTCCACGGGCGCATCGAGGATTTCAAACACCCGCCGCGCGCCGACGAGGGATTGCTGGATGCTGCTGGTGATGTTGGCGACCTGGTTGATCTGACCGGAGAACTGCTCGAGCAGACCGGCAAAGACCACGAGGCCCGCCCCGAGGGGCAGGTCTCCATGGATGACGAGCCAGCCGCCGTAGCCGAGCAAAACGAGCATGTTGATGCGGGTCAGGAAACCGACCGCCGGCGAAAACAGGCTGACCCGCCAGAAGATACCCTGCTGCTGCGTCAGCACCTCGCGGTTGCGCCGTTCGAACTCCGCCTGGCTTTCGGGTTCGCGGCCGAAGGCCTTCGTGACCTGGATGCCCTGGATGCTTTCAGCGAAAAACTGGACCATCCGGTCGACCAGCTCGCGATTGCGCTGATACCGCGGCTGGATCAGGCGGGAGAACCAGGCGGTCACAATTGCCAGCACCGGCGTGGTGGCGAGACAGGCCAGAGTCAGGGTCGGACTCAGGCTAATCATGTACACGAGGTACACGGTGAGCGAAATGATCATGATCAGGCTCTGGATCAGCACCTGGTCGACAAACATGCGCACGGCCTGCACGTCCCCGGTCACACGGGTGATGATCGAGCCGGTCGTGTTGGCATCGAAGAAACGGAAGCTCAGGCGCTGGAGCTTCTCATAGATTTCCGCCCGAAGATCGACCACCAGGTGCTGCTGCACCAGCCGGTTGACCGACACGGTGTAGGCGTAGTTGAGCACCGCCCGCAGCACGGCAAACAGGAAGATGCAGCCGGCGATCAGGCCAATGATCGCAAACGGCGTCCACACCTGCGGCAGCGTCAGCCCAAAAGGTCCGTGAGGAAACGGCACCGACTCCCCCACACCGCGCTCACCCAGGATGTGGCGGATGTAGTCGATGCCCAGCCCCGTCAGGCTCAGTCCGCTCAGGCCCAGCGTGAGCAAGACCAATTGCAACCCGAGCACCTGCAGGCTCTTGGCGCGATAGCGCCACGCCAGACCCATGAGGCGCCGAATCAGGACGAAATTGCCGCCGGCAGCGGACGCGTCAGAGGGCGCGGAGGTGGAGGACATGACGGAAGGTCCAGCCTAGCCGGAGCCTTCGGCCGCGCACCAATTATTTTTGCTGCTCCTGCTGCTGACGGATCGCCTGGTTGCGCAGGGCGCGGCGCCGCTCCACCTCGGCGGTCACGCTCTCGAGCGCGCGGACCTGCTCCGGCGTGGACGGCCGTGGCGCCATCGCCGGCTGGGCGGGCAGGGTCGTTGTTGCCGCCGGCGGCGGACGCGACTCGGCCAGCGGAGCGATCTTGCCTTGGGCCAGCTTCAGCACCACCGCACGGCCGCCGTAGTCGATCGACACCGTCTCAGCGGCATTGTCGAACGACCGGATCTGAAAGTTTTGCCCGGCCTCGCCGAGCGACACCCACACACTCGTCTTCGTGGCGGGGTTGTAGATGTTGAACAACTGACCCGCTCCCTCGCCCATGATCCCACGCAGCTCCAGGGGCGGATTCTCGGTCGCCACGGGGCCTTCCTTGCCTCCGGGCGGGAGGAAGGGGGACTTCTCCGCGAGGCGCTGCGCATAACCGCCCGTCGCACTGAGCGCGGTCGCAACCAGCAGGGAGCACGCAGCAAATCGGGGATTCATGACACGCTTATGGTAAGACGCGGACGTACGGGGTCAAGTAACGGGACCGACCCCGGACGACTTCGCCGGGGGCAAAGGTATGAGCGCGGCAATGCTTCGGATGTCCTGGCCGCTGGGCTGCTGGTACACCCGGAGTCCGAACTGCGGAATGATGGCCAGCAGGTGATCGAAGATGTCCGCCTGCACGCCCTCGTAGACCGCCCACCGCGTATCGTTGGTGAAAACGTAGATCTCGAGCGGCAGCCCGTGCTCGGTCGGCTGCAGCTGGCGCACCAAGAATGTCATCTGCTGGTGGATCTTCGGATGCTCACGCAGATAGGCCACCACGTAGGCGCGAAACGTGCCGAGGTTGGTCAGCCGGCGGCCATTACCCAGCACCCCGAGATCGAGGCCAAGCGCAGCGTTTTCCGCGGCGATCTCCGTGAGTTTCTCGTCGAGGTAGGGTTGCAGGCGCCGGATCTTCCGCCACTGGGCGAGCATGGACTCGTCGGCAAAGGTGACGGTCTGCATGTCGATCAGCAGCGAGCGCTTGATCCGCCGGCCTCCTGACTCGGTCATGCCATGCCAGTTCTTGAACGAGTCCGCGATCAGGGCGTACGTCGGGATAGTGGTGATGGTCTTGTCCCAGTTGCGCACCTTGACGGTCGTGAGCGACACATCAATGACCTCGCCGTCGGCGCCGGCCTTCGGCATCTCGATCCAGTCGCCGACCCGCACCATCTGGTTAACCGAGATCTGAATACCGGCGACGAAGCCGAGGATCGCATCCTTGAAGATCAGGATCAGCACCGCAGTGAGCGCGCCGAGACCGGACAGAAAATAGACCGGAGTCTTGTTGAAGACCGCCGACAGGATGAAGATCCCGCCGACCAGAAACACGATGAGCTTCACCGCCTGGACGAACCCCTTCACGGGCAGCCTCCGTCCGGCATCGGTGCGTTGCGTGAGAGCGAGCAGCGCGTTGAGCAAGGCGCTGATCACGGAAAGACCGATCACGATCAGGTAAACCGTCACCACGCCTTCGATCCACGCCTTCATTTCCGGGGCCTCGCCCAGGACGTCGTCGCCGAAGACTTTGAAGACCAGGGCGGGCGCCACATGGGACAGCCGGGTGAAGACGCCCGTCTGGACGAAGGCGTCATCCCACGTCGCGCTCGAACGGGAGGCGATGCCGGTGACCGCGCGCAGGATGATGCGCTTGGCGATGAGGTTCACCAGCCACGCCAGAATCAGCAGTGCGACCAGTCCGGCCATCTGCGCGGCCGTGCCGGCAGCGTCTTCGCCCAGGCCCTGCTGCCGCAGCCAGGTTTGAAACGTCACAAGGTACGGGTGCATGGAGGGACACACCATGCGACGCCCGCAGGCTCACTTTCAAGCCCGGCTATCACACCCGCCAGTGCCCGCCAAATCCCGCAGGCGCACCCGCGCGGGAAAGTCAGTACGTCAGCGAGTAAGATACGCCGACGTCACGCTCCGCCCCCACGCGCGCATGCGAAGCCAGCAGGTCGCGGTCCAGCAGGTTGGAACACGAAAGCCCCACCGTGTGCTGCCGCTTGCCTTCGCGCCAGCGATAGCCGGCATTCACGCTCGTCAACACGTAGCTCGGGTAGGCCAGATAGGCGCGCGAGCTGCTTTCGTAGTTCTGCACAAACTCGCCGATGTAGGTGAGCCCCATGCCGAGGGAGAGCCCGTTCCAACGTCCGGCGGAGAACCCATAGCGCTGCTGCAGGGCGAAGGTGTAGCGGGGAATCCGCGTCAGCGACCGGCCCTCCTCCTGCGGCAGGTCGGGTGAACGCACGGTCACGGCACGCGTGTAGCCGGCGCGGCCCGACACCGACCAGTGCGGCGTGATCTGTCCGCGCACATCCACGCTCGCCCCGGTGAACTCCTCCTCGCCGGAGGCCACGAGCTCCGGCTGGGTCAGCTGCGCGTCGAGGATGGGATCGTTGTAGAGGGGATTGCGCCGCGAGATGTTCTGGTTCGCAAAGGCGTAGACCAGGGCCGTGAGGTGCAGGCGGCGGTCGAAAAAGAGTCCTTTGGCGCCGAGCTCCAGACCGCGTGTCGTGTCGTTGCCCTGCAGCTGGCCGGTGCGCGCATCCACCCGGGTCGACGGCTGAAAGGCCGTGCTGGCGTTGCCGAACAGCAGCAGGCGGCTCGGCTTCACGAGGTAATTGGCCCCGGCGTGCCACGTCACCTCCGACGTGCGGTCACGCACGAGCGGCCGGTCGGCTCCCGGTTTCCGGTCCTCGAGCAGGAACTCAACCCGGTCGGCGCGCAGTCCCGCCGTGGCGACGACCTTACCGTGGGCAAAGGCCGCCCGTTCGCTCACGACCAGCGTGGTGTAGCCGGTCCGCTCCGAGCGGTCGGTGATCACCCGGCGGAAGTAATCCGGCGAGTAGGCCGGCTGAAAATAGTCCGGCTCGTACGGATCGAACGACCGCACCGAGAGCGGCAGCTGGGCGCGCTCCGCCGCCTCGAGCCCGCGTTGCAGCCGGTCGTAGGTCACCCGGCTGTGCGCGAGTGAGGCGAGTACCTTGTGATCCACCCCGCTCCGGGCAAACCGCAGGGTCGCGTCGACCTGGCCCACCACGGCGCGCAACGGCTGCTCGTAGTGCTGGGGTTCGCGGGTGCCGCCAAACTTGCCGGAATCGAGGACAAACTGGCCCGTGGTCCAGCGGTCCTCATCCAGCACGCGGCCGTAGGCCTGGACCCCGGCACGCAGGGCCAGCGGCCGCCACGGCTGCGCCTCGACGAGCAGGCTGACATTCCATACCCGCTTGCGCAGGCCGGTGCCAGGACCGGCGGCGTTGAAATCGGCGAGCGGCAGGTAGGGGCCAATCACCTTGCCGGTGCGGTTCTCGCGGTACTCGGGCAGGCCCGGCGCGATGTTGCCCCGCATATCCTGGTAGTCGAATTGCAGCAGCGTGCTCGCCTTTGGGTTATGGCGCACGGTGAGGGCTCCTTCGATCCCCCGGGTCTCGCGGTAGGCAAAGGCCTGGGGGCCGTCCTTGCGCGACCACGCTCCAGCCAGCCGGTACCAGGCCTTGCGCGGCACCAGCGGCGAGGTCGTCTCGAACCGCGCCTGGCGCGACTCCGACGTGGTCGCGCTCACGCTCAGACGGCGCGACGGCTGCGACCGGGGCCGCGCGGTCATAAAATTTTGGATACCACCGGGAGCCGCCTGCCCCGTCACTGGGGTCAGCGGCCCCTGGATGAGCTCGGTCCGCTCCGGATTGAGCACCTCCGGCACGCCCAGCTGCGTGAAACCGTTGCGCAGACGCGGCGTGGGGAACCCGCGCAGATCGACCCGGCTCACGCCGGCCGCCAGATCGACCGGGTTGACCGTCGCGATCGCCTGCAGCTCCGTGTTGAGCTCCGCGCCGAGGTCCTCCTCCTCGGTCTCCGCACCGCTCACCAAGTCGTTGGAAAAGGGGGGATCCGTCCGCTCGGCCTCAAGACTGCCGAGGCCCGTGCCGTCGTAACGGGCATCTTCACGCCCGACCGGCACGAGCAGCGGGTCCATCAACACCGGTGTATCCGCTCGGGCGCCTAGGACGGTCGCCAGCGCGAGCACCGCAGGCAGCAGGAGCCGGCCGTCCAGCCTCCGCCCCGCCGCGGCGGCAGAGGGTCGACAACGGGGCCGCAAGGGATTCATGACGGACAAAGTCTCGCACTTCGCCCCGTCCGGCTCAAGCCCGCGCTCCCTCCGCCCCGCCTCCGGGCCTAGATTGACCGTGATTTTCCAATCGGCCCGGATCCGGCTCCCCACCGACCTCCGCCGGCAGGTCAATAATCGCCATGCTCCGCCCCAGAACCGCCATTCCCAGGGTCGGCACTTGCTGGTACTCTCCCGCCGCCTCCATGTCCGCGTCCGACCCTGCCCACCCTTCCTCCCGTCCGAGCCCGCCGATGCGGATCGACGCCCATCACCACCTGTGGCGTTACGATGCGGCCGAGTTTGACTGGATCGACGATCGCATGGCGGCGATCCGACGCGATTTCCTGCCCGAAACCTTTGCGCCGGTGCTCCAGTCGGCAAACCTCGACGGCTGCGTCGCGGTGCAGGCCCGGCAAAGCGTGGCCGAGACGGAGTTCCTATTGGAGACCGCCCGGCATCATCGCAGGGTGCGCGGAGTGGTGGGATGGGCCCCGCTGGCCGATCCAGGCGTGGGGGCCCTGCTCGACCACTGGGCCGGCGACGCCCTTTTCAAGGGGGTAAGGCACGTGGTGCAGGGTGAAACCGACCCGGCGTTTCTCGAACGCCCCGCCTTCAACGCGGGCCTGCGGGAGGTGACCGCCCGGGGCCTGAGCTATGATCTGCTGATCCGCGCCCACCAGTTGCCGGCCGCCATCGCCTTCGTGGACCGGCATCCGGCCCAACGTTTCGTCCTCGATCATGCGGGCAAACCGTGCGCGGCGGGGCGTCCTCCCGCCGAGTGGTGCCGCTGGATCAACGAACTCGCCCGGCGCCCGCACGTAAGCTGCAAGTTCTCCGGCCTCGTCACGGAGGTGCCGGGCTGGACCTGGACGGAGGATCTGTTGCAGCCCTACTTCGACACCGTGTTGGCCGCCTTCGGCCCACGCCGGGTGATGTTCGGCTCGGATTGGCCGGTCTGCCTCGTCGCCACCGACTACCGGCACTGGGCGGATGCCTGCGCCCGGTTCACGTCCACCCTCGCCGCGGACGAACAATCCGCCTTCTGGGGTGATAATGCGGTCGCCTTCTATCGTCTGCAGCCCTGCTGATTCCGCCATGCACCAACGTCTCCTCGGCCGCACCGGCCTCCGTGTCTCTATTCTTTCCTACGGCGCTTCGCCCTTGGGCAACGCGTTCCGGACCATCGATGACGACGCCGGCATCCGCGCCGTCCATGCCGCGCTCGACCTCGGTATCAACTTCATCGACGTGTCGCCCTACTATGGCGCTACGAAGGCGGAGACCGTGCTCGGCCGGGCGCTGAAAGGCGTGGCCCGCGACCGCTACATTTTGGCCACCAAGATCGGCCAGTACGGCGAAGGCGAATTCGACTTTTCCGCGGCGCGGGTCACCCGGAGCCTCGACGAAAGCTGCGCCCGCCTTGGCGTCGACTACATCGACTTGCTCCAATGCCACGACATCGAGTTCGCCGATGTGAATCAGATCGTGGACGAAACCCTGCCCGCCTTGATGAAACTCCGCGCCGCAGGACGCATCGGTCACATCGGCATCACCGGCCTGCCCTTGAAGGTTCTCACGGAAACGGTGAAGCGCGCCGCGCCGGGTACGATTGAGACGGTGCTCTCGTTCTGCCGCTATGAGCTCAATGACGATGCGCTCGCGGACGTGGTTCCCTTCTTCGCCGAGCGCGGCCTGGGCATCATCAACGCCTCACCCACCGGCATGGGCCTGCTGACCGAGCGAGGCGTGCCGTCGTGGCACCCGGCGCCGCGCCGCATGGTCGAGGTGGCGCGCGAGGCGGTGGCGTTCTGCAAGGCGGAGGGAGTCGACATCGTGAAACTCGCGATTCAGTACGCGATCTCCCACCCGGGAATCGCGACCACGCTCGTCGGCACGGCCGACCCGGACAACCTGCGCAAGAATGTGGAGTACGCGATGGCACCGGTCGACCACGCGCTCATTGCCCGCGTCCGCCAGATCCTCGCCCCCATCCACCGCCACAATTTCACCCGTGGCCGTCCCGAGAACCGCGACACCCTCATCCCCTGACACCATGCTCACGATCGCCCTGGAGGCCCCTGGCCGCTTCATCGCATTGCCCGACTCACCCGATCCGGAAGTGCCGGCCGGACATGCCCTCGTGCGCATCCATCGGATCGGAATCTGTGGAACCGACCTGCATGCCTTCCGCGGCCGTCAGCCCTTCTTCACCTACCCGCGCATTCTGGGACACGAACTCGGCGTCGAGGTGATCGTGCCGGGCGATCCGGCGGCGGGCCTCGTGCCGGGCGACCGCTGCTCGGTCGAACCGTATCTCAACTGCGGCCGCTGCATCGCCTGCCGGCGGGGCAAACCCAACTGCTGCACCCAGCTCAAGGTGCTCGGCGTGCACACGGATGGCGGCATGCGGCCGCTGCTCGCCGTGCCCGCCCACAAGCTGCACCGATCCTCGCGGTTGTCCTACGACCAGCTCGCGCTCGTCGAGACCCTTGGCATCGGCGCGCACGCCGTGGAGCGCGCCGCCCCCGAGGCCGGCGACACCGTGCTCGTGATCGGCGCCGGTCCGATCGGGCTGTCGGTCATCCAGTTTGCCCAGGCGGCGGGGGCGCGGGTTGCCGTGATGGATACCTCCGCCCGCCGGCTCGAATTCTGCCAACGTCAAATGGGCGTGGCGCACGTGATCGACGCCACCCGCGCAGATGCGGAGGCGCAGCTACTCGCCCACGGCGACGGCGAGCCACCGGTCATCGTCTTCGACGCCACCGGCAACGCCGCCTCGATGATGGCCGCTTTCAAGCGACCGGCGGCCGGCGGAAAACTCGTGTTCGTCGGACTCGTCCAAGGCGACCTGACGTTCAACGATCCCGAGTTTCACCGGAAGGAACTCACGGTGTTTGCGAGTCGCAATGCGCGGCCGGAAACGTTCCGCGCCATCATCGCCGCCATCGAGGCCGGCAAGATCGACACCTCACCTTGGATCACGCACCGCCTGGAGCTCGCGGACGTGCCGTCGAGATTCGCGGACATCGCCAACGACCCCAGCCTGCTCAAAGCGATGGTCTCCGTCGAATAGTCGCCGCAGGTCGCAGGTCGCGACGTTGTGCTCTGTCAAGCGGACCGCAGGGACCTGCGCCCGTGGACCGCGCACCCACACGCCCGGAGCATGCGCCGACTTACCCTCGTGGCGGATCGATCGTGAGATCGATCACGAGGTCGGCGGCGATCTTCTCCAAGTCCAACCGCACGGCGGCGAGCACCTCGCGCGACGGCACGGCCACAGTTGCCTTCGCTTGAAACAGTGTGCCGCCGCCCATCGGCGCGCTCACCCGTTCAGACGACAGCTCTTCGACGTTGACCGCGTGGGCAGCGAAGACGCCGGAGACCGCGCGCAAAATGCCCGGACGGTCCTGCCCGACCAATTCGATGGTGGCCTCGAGTGCAGGCGCAGCCTCGGCCGCCGCCCCCTCGCGGTGCAACACCACCTGCAGTCCCTCCGCGGCGAGCCCCTTGATCGCGCTGGCGAGTTCGTCGGCGCGCTCGCGGGCGACCTCGACGCGCAGGATGCCCGCAAATTGTCCACCCAGGTGCGACATGCGGCTTTCGAGCCAGTTGCCCCCGTGATCAGCCACCCGCTGGGCCACGCGTTGCACCAAGCCGGGCCGGTCCGGCCCGATCACCGTCATCACCAGGTTTTCAAGCATGCCTCAAGGTGGAGGGCAGGCGCGCGTCCGGCAACCCGGAACCGGACGCGCGCCGCCTGGATCAGGCTGCCAGGGGATGACAGAAGCGCGCGAGCTGCCGGTCCGTCAGGCCGCGGGTGCGTTGCAGCACGACCACGGTCTCCGGTTCCCACAGCACGGAGCGCAAAGGTTCGAGCAGGCGCTGCGGCAGGTCGGGATCGAGCACGTTCTGCAGAATCGTGAGCGTCTGCCGCGAGGCCGGCAGGCCGAGCCACTCCAGCACGCCGAAGAGTCCGGCCCGTTCGTGCACCGCGGTGAGCTCCGCCCAGCGCGGCAGCTGTGTGCCCCGCAGGCGCTCGTGCGCGGCGACGAAGGCCGTGAGCGCCGGGACCAGCGCCAGATCACCGAGCAGCGAGGGACAGGCCGTGATCACCTGCAGCGCCGCCAGCCGGCCGTATTTGAAGCCGCAGAGGAAGCCCCGCACCTCGGCGGGAAAGTAGTCGAGGTAGGCCGACCATGCGGCGGCATCGAGACGCGCCGCCGCCGAAGCCAGCGTCGCCTCATCCGGCTCGATCGTCACCCAATCGTCGGCCTCGCGGCGTTCGAACCGGACGTCCGGCCAGGTCGTGGCACGGTGGAGTAGGCCTTGATGCGACCAGATCAGTTCGGCGAACAAGGCGGCTTTCGGGCGGGTGGCGCGGCGGGGGCGAAGGGTGAGTTTCATGGGACCAGCTTACCCGACCGGGTGGGACATAGCTTGTCCCAGCCTAAAAACTCCTGCAGAAACTGCGCATGCCTGTTTCTCCCCGTGCGCGCAGTTCCCGTCCTCCCCTCGCCCGCATGCTGCGCATCCATGAGGAACTGCGTCGGGGCTCCCTGGTGAACTGCACCCAGCTGTCCCGCACGCTGGAGGTCTGCCGCAAGACGATCGTGCGCGATCTCGCCTTCATGCGCGACCAGCTCGATCTGCCGGTGGAGTTCGACGCCCGGATCCAGGCCTACCGGTACACGCATCCGGTCAATGCCTTTCCCACCGTGCAGGTCACCGAAGGCGAGTTGCTGGCGCTCCTCGTCGCCCAGCGCGCCCTCGAGCAGTACCGGGGCACGCCGTTTCACCGCCAGCTGGAGGTGGCCTTCGAGAAGCTCGCCGGCGGACTCAAGGATCGCATCTCGTTTTCGCCGGCGGACGAATTGCGCGCCGTGTCATTTCGCAACCTCGGCCTGGGCAAGGCGGATCTTACGGTCTTCAATCCGCTCAGCGCGGCCGTGCTGAAGCAGCAGGTGGTCGAGTTCACCTACCGCAAGCCGGGCTCGGCCAGCACGAGCACGCGGCGGGTGCGGCCCTACCATCTGGCGAACCGCGAGAACCTCTGGTACCTCATCGCCTTCGACGAGGCCCGGGGTGCGCTGCGAACCTTTGCCGTGCCGCGCATCACCGGGCTGCGCGTCACGCATGAGACCTTCACCAAGCCTGCGGACTTTTCGCCCGAGACCTTTTTTGCCAACGCACTCGGCGTGCTCGGCGGCGAGGGCGATCACCGCGTGGTGATCCGGTTCAGCGCCGAGGTCGCGGACCGGGTGCGCGAGCGTGAATGGCACGAGTCGCAGGAGATGCGCGAACTGCCCGGCGGCGCGCTCGAACTGCGGCTCCGGCTCGGCGCGCTCGCCGAAGTGAGCCGCTGGGTGCTCGGCTGGGGCGACGCCGCCGAGGTGCTGGCTCCGGTTGAACTGCGTCAGCAGCTGCGCCGGACCGCCGCCGCCCTCGGCGACCTTTACGCGAACACGCCAGAGCGGTCGGCCACCGCCGGAACGAAAGTCAACGCAGACTCCGGACCGCCGCGATGATCTCGTCCGCTTCTGGGCGGTCCTTGTAGCCTTCGCGCCGGAGTTTCGCCCGAATCACGCCGTCGCGATCAACGATGAAGATCGTGGGATGCGGCACGCCGGCTGCGCGACCGGTCAACGCAGCGTTGCGCACGCCATAGGCATCGATGACCCGGCTGCCCGCATCTGCGAGCAACGGCAATTGCAACCCATGCTTGGCCACCGCCTTGGCCAGCGTATCGGCCGAGTCGTAACTGATGCCGACGAGTTGGACGCCAGCCGCCGCAAAGTCCGCCTGGCGGGCCTGCAGGTCCTTCAGCTGGTTCACGCAGTAGGGACACCAGTCGGCCGACCGATAGAAGACAAGGGCCACCGGGCCCTTGGCGCGGAGCTCGTCGAGCGAGACCGTGCTGCCCTGGGCGGAGACCAAGGAGTATGACGGCGCCCGTGTACCCACGGCCAGGCCTGGAACGGTCTCTTCCGTCTGTGCCGCCCGGCTCAACCCGGCGAGCGCGACAAGGATGAGTAACCAACGAAGAGATGAAGCGATCGGGGTAAGTGTAGGCATGAGGAGTTTGGGTTGAGACCAGCGCCCGCCAAGGCGGCGAGTGTGCCCATAGGAGCGCCGTCAGGGCAGTCTATTCCCTCGCACTCGGCGTCGGCCAACCTCCACCCCGGACTCAACGTCCACCCAGCAACCGCGCCGGCAGCAGCAAAAGGCTGCGTACCAAGGCCAGCATGGCCTCGACGACCACCCCGACGATTCGGAACGGGATCGAGAGCAGGTACAGGAAGGGCCACAGGATCAGCACCGCCAGCGCCAGCGGCCAGCAGAGGACGAGCAGGAGCGTCCAAAGGAGAAAGGTCAGAAGAAGTTTCATGGGCATGGGCCTCCCCCGGCAGAACACCCGGCACGCCCCGAAAGTTGCAACCGGCCTTACGGCCTACCGCGCAGGTACAACAGCAACGCCGACATCAGCTCTCGTTCGAGGACACCCTGCTCCAGATCGGACGGAGCCTCGATCAGGCGCGCCCGGGTCACGGCGTCCACCAACTCGACCACCACCACGGCGGCCACGGCGGGATCGCGTCCCGGGATTTCCCGGCGATGACGGTGAAGAAATCGACGCACCGCAACCGCCGGAGGTGAATCCGAGGGCATGACGTCGCGCGACGCGAGCCGCGCGGGAAGCTCATCGGCGAAGAGCAGCAGGAGCGGACGCGCCTCAAGGGAGCGCGCCGCGTTGATCCGCACGGCGGCCCGCAGACCGGACTCGAGGTCCTCCGCCTTCGCGAGCGCCGCTTCGATCTCGCCAAACAGCGAGCGCAGGTGGCGCTGCTTCACGCCGGCCAGCAACGCGAGTTTGTTGGGAAAATACTGGTACAGGGAACCCACACTGACTCCGGCCAGCCCGGCCACCCGGCCCGTGGTGGCTCCGCGAAGCCCGTCGGTGGCGAAAATGCGAGCGGCCGCCTCCAGAATCGCCTCCACCGTAAGCTCCGAGCGGCGCTGGGACGGCTGCTTACGAGGGGCGCGGGCGGGATGAGGCATGGCGACGCAGGTGATCAACGAATGCGAATAAACGAAACGCACCGATCCGCTTATACTCCTCTGCCATGGATTTCCGTCAACACACCGCCCTCGTCACCGGCGCAAGCTCGGGCATCGGCCGCGCCCTTGCCCTGGCCCTGCGCCGCGCCGGCGCCCGCGTCATTGCCACCGGCCGCGACCAGGGACGGCTCGAGGCTTTGCGCGCCGACGAGCCTGACCTCGTCCTCCTCCCAGCCGATCTGGCGGACCGCGCCAGCCGGAACCGCTTGATCGCCGAGGTAACCCAGCGCGCGCCCCACCTTTCGCTGCTGATCAACAACGCCGGCGTACAGCACCCGGCGAACCATGCCGCCGTGACCGATGATGTGGCGATGACCCGGCACCGGGACGCAGCCGCCGAGGAGATCGCGGTCAACGTCGAGGCCGTGGTGGACCTGACCCTTGCCCTGCTGCCCCGGTTGCGGGCCGCCCCGCGCGCCGCCGTCGTGCTGATGTCATCCGGTCTCGCCTTGGCGCCGAAGAAATCCGCGCCCGTCTACTGCGCATCGAAAGCCTTCCTGCACAGTTTCGGCAAAGCCCTGCGCTACCAGTGCGAAGACGACGCACCCCACGTGCAGGTGATGGAAGTGCTGCCTCCGTTGGTCGACACGCCGATGACCGCCGGGCGCGGACGGCGGAAAGTACGTCCGGAGGCCGTTGCCACTGCCACCCTCGCCGGTCTCTGCGGACGACGGGCCGAGGTCAATGTCGGAGCCGTCGGTCTGCTGCGGGGGGTGCAACGCCTCTCGCCGCGCCTCGCCGACCGTCTCCTGCGCAACCGATGAGCCCGCCCGCTGCCGCGTCCGGCTGGATCGCGTGGTTGCGCCGCCACGTCCAACGGCCGTGGTTTGCGCCCGTTGCCGGCATCGCCAGCGGCTTGGATGCAATCGCACCGGTGATGCCCACGCAAACGCTGCTCATCGGCACCGCCGTGTTGCATCCGCGCCGCTGGTGGTCGCACGGGCTCTGGTTCGCCCTGGGGGCCACCCTCGGAGGCACCGCGCTCGCAGCCGCGCTCGCCACCTGGGGGCCGGAGGCATGGGCGGCCGCCGGGCTGGCAACGCCCGCCGCCCTCGCCAGCCCGCGCCTGCAGGCCGCGGTGCAACAGTACGGCGCTTGGGCCCTGTTCGTCCTCGCCTTGGTACCGCTGCCGGTCCGGACAGCGACGGCGGCCTGCGCGCTGCTCGGCGTACCGTGGCCGCAGGTGGCGGCAGCGCTGGCCGGCGGACGGTTGGTCGCCTTTCCCTTGCTGGCCTGGCTCGCCAGCCGCCGGCCGGCATGGCTTGCGCGCCTTCCCGGCCTTGCCCGCTGGCGGCGCCGGCTTACGGATGCGGTTCCCGAGCCGCCCGGTTGAGCGCGATCGCGTCGGACGCACCCGCAGGGGCATGCTCCGTCACCACCGCCACTCCGGCGGAGCGACCGCGAGCAGGAACAGGACGATCATCACCACGGCGCAGCCGAGCCGGCCGACCGTCGAGAGCACGAAGCCGAAGGCGGCGCCCGCGCCGGCGCGCAACGACTGCTCGGCGGTCTTCTTGGCGAGGAAACGTTCCGCCACCACCGCACCGAAGATCGTGCCCAGAATCAGGGCCGGCAGCGAAAAGAACATGCCGACCAACGCCCCTCCGCCCGCGCCGGCCATGCCCCACCGGCTGCCGCCAAACAACCGGGTGCCCACGAAGACTCCGAGCACATCCACCACCACGGACACGAACCAGAAGAGCGCCACCCAGCCCAGCGCCGACCAGGCAACGCTTGCGGGCAGCAGAAGCTTGTGCACCACCATCGCCACCAAGATGAGCGTCGTCCCGGGGAGCAACGGCACGATCACCCCGGCGAGTCCGGTGATCGTGAGCAGGCAGGTGAGAGTCCAGACGAAGTAATCCATGGCGCGTTCCCTTTAAGACCCGCCAGCGGGTCCGTTGGTTGCAGACGCCTCGCCCCGGCGGCCGGAGTCGGGTCAGGCCGGGTCGGGCCGGGGACCGGAACGACGCGGCCCCGCCACATCACTGGCCAGGCGGTGGTCGCGGATCTTGACCGCAAGCTCGAGGGACCGGCGGATGCGGGTCGCCTCCTGTTTCGCGCTCGTGACGTAGTGCAAAAGCGACCGTTGCCGGCCCACGGTGAACGTGGACCACCGCGCCGCCGCCGCCGCATCCTGACGCAAGACTTCGGCGAACTCCGGCGGCACGTCGAGGGCATCGGGCGTGGGATCCGGAGCGAAGTCGAAACTCAGCGTGGCCCGGACCCCGGCACCGATCTCCTTCAACAGGGGTCGGCCGATCATGATGTAGCTGCCGCCCCCGGCATGATTCTGCAGGGCCCGTTTCACCGGATGCCCGTTGACCGTCCCGACGAGGCGCTTCACGCCGGCCTTCTTCCAGGCCGCGGCCATCTCGTCCGGCACGGGCGCGATCTGCGTCATGCCCGTCGCCGACGGCAGGCGCTCCAGCCGGGCGACGAAACGAAAACGCAGGGCGCGCGCACTCACGATTACGCTCAGCTGCGGACCACTGGCACCCGCTTGCCCGTGCGCATCGCCTCGTAGATCGCCTCAATGATCACCATGTCGCGACGGCCCATCTCGCCGGGCACCGGCGAGGCCCGTCCCGTCATCACGCATTGCGCGAAATCGTCCATCTGGGCCGCCTGGTGCACGATCGCGGGGAACGCCACCGGACCCGCGCTGGATTGTCCGGTGATGCCCCGGTAACCGTATGCGGGCTGCAACTCGACCCAGCCTCCATCGCCTTCGGCCCGGAACGAGTTGCCACCGCGTTCGTAGCTCGTGACGCCCTCGAGCACGGCGCCATCGGCAAACTCGAGCGTGAAGTGCAGGGTCTCCTCGACATCGACAAAGAAGTCCGGCCGCACTTTCGGCTCCTCGCGGGCTGTGACCGCCACCGGCCACTCCTCCAGCTTCACGAGACAGGCCGCCTGCACAACGTAGATGCCGACGTCCATCAGCGGTCCGCCGCCGGCCAGGGCCCGGATGGCCCGCCACGGTTTCACGCCGTTGCGCGGTCCGAGGCGGAAGCTGTGCTGGCCCGACATCTTCTTGAAGACGCCGAAGGTCTGCTCGCGCGCGAAGCGCTTGAGTTCGAGGTGGTGTGGCTCGTGGTGCAGCCGGTAACCGACCGCGTGGCGCACGCCGGCCGCCTTGCACGCGGCGAGGATCGCATCGCACTCGGCGACGGTGTTGGCCATCGGCTTTTCGACGATGACGTGCTTGCCGGCGCGGGCCGCGGCAATCGCGTGCTCCGCATGCAGCCCGGGCGGGGTCACGATGTAGACAATGTCGATGTCCTTGTTGTCCGCGAGGCGCGCCATCGTGTCGTATCCATAAACCGATGACTCAGGGAAGCCGTAGTCCGCGGCCCACTTGCGGCCCTTCTCCGGCGAACCGGTCACCACGCCGGCGAGCCGGCAATGCTGGGTCTGGCGCAGGGCCGGCCCGAGCTGGCCGTTGCTGTAGCTGCCGAGGCCGACCAATGCGACGCCGAGCTTGCGCGCCGGCGCCGCCTGGGCGCGCAGCGGCAGCCAGGAAGACGCAGCGAGGAGGGTGCCGCCCACGGCGGCTTGATGGAGAAAACGACGGCGGGAGGAAGCATTCATGGGGCAGGATGGGTTCACCCCACGAAATCGAGCCGGCCGCGCCGCGCAAGCCCCGCGCCCGGGTTTGCGCTCAGCCCCCGTCCGCCTGTTCCGCGGCGAGCCCCTTCGCAATCAGGTCGGCAATCCGGTCCGCGTCGTACACGCACCCGCCCCAGCTGCCACCGCTCGCGCTTTGCAACGCGGCCCACAGCCGGGTGTCATCCGGCACGCTCGGATGGCGCCGCAGGAAGTCGCCCGGCGCACGCGCCGCGAGCTCCGCCTCCGACACGGAAACGACGTCGACCGTGCCCTCCAAGGCACGGGTGTCGATGCGCACCCGCACGCGATCACCTTCGCGCAGGCGACCAAGCGGTCCTCCCGCCCACGCCTCCGGGCTGATGTGCCCGATGCACGCCCCGGTCGAGACGCCCGAGAAACGCCCGTCGGTCAGCAACGCGACCCGCTGGCCGTTGGGCAGGTATTTCAACGCCGAAGTGACCTGGTAGGTCTCAGGCATACCGATCACCGGTCCGATGCCGGCCAGCACGAGCACATCACCGGGCCGGATGGCATCGGGTCCGGTGGACTTGATCGCCGCAATGGCTGCATCCTCCGAACCAAAGACGCGCGCCGGACCTTCATGCTGGTAGACACCGTCCGGGCCGATCAGGGCCGGCGAGATGGCCGTGCTCTTCACCAGGGCTCCGTCTGGCGCGAGGTTGCCGCGCAGAAAGGTGACCGTGCTGGTCAGGCCCGCCGCCTTTGCGCGCGCGGGGTTCAGAATGACCCGGTCGGGATCGATGCCATCCAACTCCTGCAGCTTCGCCCTCAGTCTTCGCCGCCGCTCCGACCGTTCCCACCACGCCAGGTTCTCCCCGAGCGTCCGACCGGTCACGGTGCGGGCCTCGAGCCGGAGCAGGCCTAGGTCGCGCAGATGCAGCATGACCTCGGGCACGCCGCCGGCGAGGAACACCTGGACGGTGGCAAAATGCGTCGGCCCGTTGGGCAGCACATCCACCAGGCGTGGCACCTGCCGGTTGATGCGGGTCCAGTCGTCCACCGTGGGGCGCGGCAGCTTCGCCGCATGCGCGATCGCCGGGATGTGCAAAATGAGATTGGTCGATCCGCCAAACGCCGCATGGACCACCATCGCGTTGTGCAACGAGTCCGGGGTGAGCAGGTCGCCGGTCGTGATTCCCGCCTTCTCCATCGCCATCAGGGCAAGGGCCGAACGCCGCGCCAGATCGCGCCAGATCGGAGCGCCCGACGGACTCAGCGCGCCGTGCGGCAGCGTGAGGCCCAGCGCCTCGCCCACCACCTGGCTCGTCGCAGCCGTACCCATGAACTGACACCCGCCACCCGGCGTGCCGCACGCCTTGCAGCCCATCTCGGCAGCGTACTCGAGGGCGATTTCGCCGTGGGCAAACCGCGCTGCGAGCGTCTGCACCTTCGCCGTGTCCTCCGCCTCCTCGGCGAGCAACGTGACGCCGCCGGGCACCAGCACCGAGGGCAGCCGCGACATGCCAGCCAGCGCCATCATCATGGCCGGAAGGCCCTTGTCGCAGGTGGCCACGCCGAGCACTCCGCGCCCGGTGGGCAGCGAGCGGATCAACCGGCGCAGCACCATCGCGGCGTCGTTGCGATAAGGCAGGCTGTCGAGCATGCCTGCCGTACCGTTGGTGCGACCGTCGCAGGGATCGCTCACATACCCGGCGAAGGGTATCGCGCCATGCGCCGAGAAGGTCCGCGCGGCCTCCTCCATGAGCAGGCCCACCTCCCAGTGTCCCGTGTGGTAACCGAGCGCCACCGGCGTGCCGTCGTGGGCGCGGATGCCCCCCTGCGTGCTCAGGATGAGAAACTCCCGCCCCAGCAGCTTGCGCGGATCCCAACCCATGCCGGCATTCTGGGTCAGCCCGAAGATGTGTCCGCTGGTCGCGGCACGCAGCATCTCCGCCGTCACCGGCAGCTTCCCCGCCGGACCCGGGGCGCGGGTGCGCAACGTGTAGAGCTCCGGATCGTCGGATTCGAGGAAGTCAGGCATCATGGGAAAAGCGTCGTTCGCAGCCGTCGCGGCGTATCCACCGATTTACGACCGATGACCGGGTCGGCTCAGCCGACGGGATCGCGCGTGGGCCGGCCGTTGATGAGGCGCAGCAAGCCGAGCGGATTGGCGTCGCGCAACACCTCGGGCAGCAGCGCCGGCGGGAACCCCTGGTAACAGACCGGACGGGCAAACCGCAGGATCGCGGCCGTGCCCACCGAGGTGAAACGCGTGTCCGTGGTCGCCGGATACGGACCACCATGCTGCATGGCGGGCGAAACCTCGACCCCGGTCGGGAACCCGTTGATCACCACGCGGCCTGCCTTTTGTTCAAGCCGGCCGAGCAGCGCTTCCGCCGCTTCCAGCTCGCCGGGCTGTCCGTGCACGGTCGCGGTGAGCTGGCCTTCGAGCGCGGCGGCGCACGCCGCCAGCTGGGCCGGATCGTCGGCGAGGACCACCAGCGTGAACGGACCGAACACCTCGAGAGCGGAGAGCTCCGGCTGGGCCAGGAAGTCGGCGGCCGCCACGGTCGCCACTGCCGGACGACCCTCGACGCCGCTCCCCGGCGGCGCCTCGGAACGCGCGAAGGCCCGCACGCCGTGGAAGGTCGAGAGCCGGACCTGGTTGGCGGCGAACGCCTCGCCGATGCCGGCGGTGAGCAGCACCCCCGGCGCCGCCGCACGCACCGCCGCCGCCAGCGTCCCGAGCCACGCGTCGGTGTCCGATCCACGCACGGCAAACACGAGCCCGGGCTTGGTGCAGAACTGACCGACCCCAAGGGTGAACGAGCCCAGCAGCCCCTGCGCGAGGGCCGGGCCGCGTTCGCGCAGCGCGCCCGGCAGGAGAAACACGGGATTGAGACTGCTCATCTCCGCAAACACGGGGATGGGCCGCGGCCGCGCCGCGGCCGCATCGAAGAGCGCGCGTCCGGCCCGGTGCGAACCGGTGAAGCCGACGGCGGCGGTGAGCGGGTGTTTGACCAGCGCGAGACCGACATCGTGACGGGCACCCTGCAACAACGAGAACAGCCCCGGAGGCAAACCGCAGGCCGTGATCGCGCGGTAGACCGCACCCGCCACCAGTTCGGAGGTGCCGGGATGCGCCGGGTGCGCCTTCACCACCACCGGGCAGCCGGCGGCGAGGGCGGACGCGGTGTCGCCCCCGGCCACAGAGAACGCGAGGGGAAAGTTGCTCGAACCGAACACCACCACCGGGCCCAGCGGCTGGAGCATGCGGCGCAAATCCGGACGCGGCAGCGGCTGACGGTCGGGCAGCGCCGGATCGATGCGCGCGTCAACCCAGGAGCCATCGCGTGCGACCGCGGCGAAGAGTCGGAGTTGCGCGCAGGTCCGCCCGCGCTCGCCCTGCAGCCGGGGCAACGGGAGCGCGGTCTCGCGCTGGGCGCGCAGCAGCAAGTCATCGCCCAGCGCCTCGATCTCGCTTGCGATCGCTTCGAGCAGACGGGCGCGCAACTCACCCGGGCCCGTGCGCCAGGCGGCGAAGGCGGCGTCGGCCGCCTCCAGCGCGGCATCGACCTCGGCGGGCAGCGCCTCGTGAAAGACCGGCTCGAGCGCCGTGGCGGCAGCGGGGTCAAAAGCCGTGAACGCCGGCCCGCCTTCGCGGCCACGCCGTCCGGCAATGAGGCTGTATCCGTGCAATGAAGACGCAGTCATGGCGGCGGGGTGGTTCAGGCGACCGGGTTCACGAGGGTACCGATCGGTTCGATCGTGATGCGGACTTCGTCGCCGCTGCGCAGCGTGAACGCGTCCGGCGGCACGATCCCGGTGCCGGTCATGAGGTAGGTGCCCTGGGGGAATACGTTGTCCCGGAAAAGATAGCCCGCCAGCTCGGGGAACGTGCGCTTGATCTGGTCAATCCGCGTCGTGCCCGCAAACACCGCCGCGCCGTCGCGGCGGATCTCAAGCGCGATCTCGGTCGATGTCGGCAGCGGCGTCGACGTGACGAGCAGGCACGGCCCGAGCGCGGTGGAACGGTGGTAGACCTTGGCCTGCGGGAGATAGAGCGGGTTCTCGCCCTCGATGTCGCGCGAGCTCATGTCGTTGCCGATGGTGT
>CAYZBG010000069.1:0-29147 GCA_964476565.1 uncultured Opitutus sp. | reverse complement strand
CGTTCGATCGCCGACCAGGCGCGCACCATTCGCATCCCGGTGCACATGATCGAGACGCTCAACAAGGTCATGCAGGTGCAGAAGCAGCTGCTCCAGGAGTTCGGCCACGAGCCGACCCCCGACGAGGTGGCAGACGAAATGAATCTGCCCGTCGAGCGCGTGCAGCAGATCATGAAAATGGCCCAGCAGCCGATCTCGCTGCAATCGCCCGTCGGCGACGGCGATGACACCAGCTTTGGCGACTTCATCGAGGACAAGTCGGCGGAGAATCCGTACGACATGACCGCCTATTCGCTCCTGCGCGAAAAGATCATCGACGTGCTCGACTCCCTCACCGACCGCGAGCGCCGGGTGCTTTCCCTGCGCTTCGGCCTCGTCGATGGCTACAGCCGCACGCTCGAAGAGGTGGGCAAGCAGTTCAAGGTCACCCGCGAACGCATCCGCCAGATCGAGGCCAAGGCGCTGCGCAAGATGCGTCACCCGACGCGCATCCGCCAGCTGCATGGCTTCTTCGACGCCGAACAGCTCGATAACGCCCAGAATTTGCTCAAGCTCGCGCTGAAGGGACCGCCGGGAGCCCCGGGCGCTCCGGGAGCGGGTTTGCCGCGTCCTCCCCAACCTTGATCAGTCTATCCGGGTTTCCCCCTTGCTTAGGGAGGCAACCCGAAATAACGTCTCCCTCCGCCATGAATTCCTTCTCCCCGATTTTCGCGATCGGCCCGTTCGGTCCCACCGAACTCATCATCATTCTCTTCATCGTGCTGCTTCTTTTCGGCGCGAAGAAGCTGCCCGATCTGGCCCGCGGCCTCGGCAAGTCTGTCAGCGAGTTCAAGAAGGGCAGCAGCGAAGCCGAGCGCGAGATCAAGGACGCCATCGAGTCCGAGCCCAAGCCGGCCGAGAAGAAATCCGAGCCCGCCAAATCGGCGCACGGCTCCAACTGAGCCGCCCGACTGTTTCCACTTTCAAGCGCACCTCTCGGGGTGCGCTTTTTTTGCGCCCGCGGCGCCGGCTCAGGGCTCCTCGTTCAGCCAGAACTTGAAGTCCTTGATCTGCTGCGGGGTGCCCAGCAGCAGCAGTTCGTTGCCCGCCTCCAGGCGCTCCTCGGGACCGGGGTTCAGCACCCGCAGGCCGGCGCGGTCGATTCCCGCCACCTGCACCCCATGGGTTCTTGCCAACGCGAGCTCCGCCAGCGAACGCCCGGCCGCCCGGCTGTCCGCCGGCACCACCACGGCCTCCATCCGCACCTCGTCGAAATCGGAGGCAGACGCAAAGGCCCCAGTCACCCGGGTGAGAAACGCCTTGCCCGCCGCCACCTGCTCTCCGGTGCCCATGAGCATGACCTTGTCGCGTGGATACAAAACCGCGTCCGGTCCGGGCAGTGAGATCATGTAGCCCTGGCGCTCGATGCCGACGACGGTGCACCCAAAGCGCGCACGCAGGCTGAGCGTCTCCAGCTTCTGCCCTTGGCAGTCCGCGAGGTCGGGCAGCACGCAATCGACCACCGACAGATTCCACTCCGCGTGGGATTGCAGCCACGGTGTCGACGTGCCGGCCTGACGGCTGCCGCCTCCGCCGAGCACGTCCTGCAGTTCCACCTCCAGTTCGCTGTGCCAGTAAATCAGCCGGCGGCGCAGGACGATCAACGCCACCACGACGACGACCGCGGTGGCCGGCAGGAGCCAGCGCACCGAACCCGCCGACGGAAGGAAGGCAGTCAACCAGAGGTACATGGCCGCCCCCGCCACCGTGCGGATGCCCGTCCGCACCAGCGGCCGGAGCCGCGCCTGACGCGGATGCCCGGCGGTCGACACCTCGGAGTACAGGATCGCGAGCGCTCCGATGTTGCGCCAGATCGCCACGAGCGGAGCGAGCACGACGAAGGCAAGGAGCGACCAGAACAGCACCGTCGGGCCGCCCGGAAACAGCCAGTCGCGGCCCAGCTCCTCCTCGACGACCGCGAGCATTTGCGGCGCGAACACGAGCAGGCCCGTGACGAGCAACACCTCGACCCCGATCTGAACGAAGCGCTTGCGACTGAGCTGCCAGAGCAGGTTGCGTTTCTGCCGCGCCTGCAGGTGATCGAGCCAGCGCCGGTAATAGTCCGTCCATACCCGCGCCCAGCGCGGTTCGCGGGCAAAGACCCAGCCGCTGATCGCATCCGACCTCCGGGTCAGAAACGGCGCGGCGAACGTGGTCAGCAGCGAGATGCCCACCGCCAGCGGATAAAAGGAGGGCGGCACCGCACTGGCGGTGATGCCCAGTTGGGCGATGATGAAGGAGAACTCGCCGATCGGCGTGAGCGTGAGGCCCGATTTGAACGCGTCCTTCGGCGTGGTTCCAATCAGGACGAGACCGACGCTGGTGGAGACGACCCGGGCGATTAGGGTGAAAAGCCCGACGCCCACAATGAGCAGCCCGTCCGCGCCGAGCAGGCGCAGGTCGATCTGCATGCCGATGGCCACGAAGAAGACGGCGCTGAAGACATCGCGCATGCCTTCAAAGGTGCGCTCGATCTGATGCCGATGCGGGGTCTCAGCCACAATCGTGCCGAGCAGGAAGGCACCGAGGGCAAGCGAGTACCCGGCCCGATGCGCCACGATCGCGAGACCGAAGAGCAGGGCGGCAAGGCCGAGGGTCTGCAGTTCCTCGTCCGCCGCGATGCTCATGCGGCGGAGCAGCCAGGGGATCAGCAGGAGGCCCACGATGGCCGCCGTCACCACAAACACCCCGAACAGGCCGATGGTCTCCGTCAACCGGGGCTGGCCGGCCGCACCCTCGATCTGCACGAGCGACGTGAGCACGGTCAACATCACCACAGCGACCACGTCCTCGAGCACCGTCACTCCCATCGCCAGCTGACCCGAACGTTCGTGGGTCGAGCCCGTTTCCTGCAGTACCTTGCCGATGATCGCCGACGACGACACCATCAGCATGGCCGCGAGAAAGATACTCTCGGTCTCCCCAAGGCCCAGCAGCGCTCCGAGCAGCCGGGTCAGGTAGTAGATGATGCCGGCGCTCGCGAACACCGTGAGCAGCAGGGACAGCCCGAGCTTGCGCAGCTTGCGCACGCTCAGGCGGAGCCCGATGCCGAACATCAGGAAGACGAGCCCGATCTGCGCGGCGGTGTCGATGCGACCCAGATCGGTGATCAGCTGGAACGGCGGCGTGTAGGGTCCGACCAGCATGCCGGCGACCAGGTAGCCGACGACCACCGACAACCCGATGCGCTGACACATCCAGCCCACCACGCCAGCGACGACGAGGATCACCGCCAGATCCTGGATGAAATCGATGCCGGGCATGCGTCCACGACACCGTACGAGGATCCGCCGGCGCGCAAGCCCTCACTCGGCACCGCCGGACGGCGGCGCCGGAGGCGGGGGCTGGATTCCGGCCCCCGCCTCCAAGATCAGGCCAGCTTGTCGGGCGTGAAGGGTGGATGCCGCAGCCGCCGGCCGGTGGCGGCCAGGATCGCGTTGCTCAGCGCCGGCATGAACGGCGGTGTACCCGGTTCTCCGATACCGCCCATGGACGCACCGCTGTCGATGATGTGGGTCTCGACCACCGGCGCCTCCGGCATGCGCACCACGGGATAATCGTGGAAGTTCGACTGCACCGGCCGGCCGTCCTTGAACGTGATTTCGCCGTACAGGGCCGCGGACAGCGCGTAGATCACGCCTGACATGACCTGGGCGCGAACGCCGTCCGGATTCACGGCGAAACCGCAGTCGGCCACGGCCGTGACCTTGTGCACCCGGATCGCTCCCGCGGACACGGACACCTCGGCCACCTCGCCCACGATCGAGCCAAACGACTCATGAATCGCGACCCCTTGGAAACGCCCAGCGGGCGGACGGCCCCAGTTCGCCTTTTCCCGCAGCAACTTCAGGATCGCCACGTAGCGCGGATGAGCCGCGAGCAAGTCGATACGGTAGTCGAGGGGATCGCGACCGGCGGCCCGCGCGGCGTCGTCGATCAACGTCTCCTTCACGAAAGCCGTGAACGAATGTCCGACCGAGCGCCACCACAGGACCGGGACTCCGGCCGGAGCGTCGTGCCAGACCGTACGGGTATTCGGCACCGCGTAGTGCACCTCTTCGAGACCTTCGACCTGACTGACGTCGACGCCGTTGCGCATCATGGCCGACTCGAACGCCGTGCCCTTGATGATGGACTGGTTGACCACGTGGGTTTCCCAGCTGACCGGGCGTCCGCCCGCGTCGAGGCCGAGCTTGGCCTGCACGAGGGTGCGCGGCCGATAATAGCCGCCACGCGTGTCGTCCTCGCGGGTCCACACCACCTGCACGGGCGCGCGTGCCGCCTTGGCGACCTCGACCGCTTCGATCACGAAATCGGAGGCCGGGTTCGCCTTTCGCCCGAAGCCACCGCCGAGCAGCGTCGTATGCAAGGTCACCCGCTCGGGCGGCAGGCCGGCCACCTGCGCGGCTGCCATCTGATCGACCGTCTGAAACTGGGTCGGCGCCCACACCTCCAGCGTGCCGTCGGCGTTGAAGCGTGCGGTGGCGTTCAGCGGCTCCATCGCAGCGTGCGCCAGATAGGGAAAATCAAAGAGGGCCTCGATCTTCGTCGCCGCTCCAGCAAACGCGGATGCCACGTCACCGGTGGCGCGCGCGACGGCACCGGGTTCGGCCAGCATGCGCACGTAGGCTTCGCGCTGGCTTTCGGACGACAAGCTCGCGAGCGCACCCTCATTCCACTCCGCCACGAGGGCTGCGGCCCCTTGGCGCGCCGCCCACGTCGTGGTGGCAATGACGGCGACACCGCGGGTGGTCGCCACCACCTGGCGCACACCGGGGACGGACTTAGCCGCGGCGTCATCCACACGGCGCAAGGTCGCGCCGAACACCGGCGGACGGACGAGGACGGCGAAGAGCATGCCGGGCAGGCGCACGTCGAGGCCGAAGACCGCAGTGCCATTGACCTTGGCGGCCGTGTCGACCCGACGACCCTGTTTGCCGATCAAGGTGAAACGCGAAGGATCCTTGAGCGGGACCTCCGCCGGCGGCGTCAGGCCCGCGGCCGCCGTGGCAAGGTCGCCGTAAGCGAGACGCCGGCCGTCCGGTGCGAGCACAAAACCCTTTTCCGTGCGGAGCCCGTCGGCTGCAATGCCCCAGCGCTGGGCCGCGGCCGCAACGAGGAGCGCACGCGCCGTGGCTCCGGCTTGCCGCATCTGGGTGTAGGCTTCCCACATGCTCGTGCTGCCTCCGGTCATCTGGATGCCAAAGGCGGTGTGCGCGTAGGCCTTGTCCGCCGGCGCGGCTTCCACCGACACCTGCGCCCAGTCGGCGTCCATCTCCTCGGCGACACAGGTCGCGAGGCCGGTGTAAATCCCCTGCCCCATTTCCGAATGCTTCGCGAGCACGGTGAGGCGGCCGTCGGGGGTGAGCCGGAGAAAGGCGTTGGGGGCAAAAGGGCCGCCCGGGGTCGTTGCGGTGGCGGCCTCCAGTTTGGAAGCCAGCTGCAAGCTCACCAACAGACCGCCGCCCGCGAGGGCGCCGATCTTGAGAAAGGCGCGCCGGGAGACCGGTTGCGGGCGATCCACCGGCGGAAAAGAGGACATCGTGAAGTTCATCGGGCGCCCTCCGCGATGGCAGCTGCACGGACGATGCCGGCCTTGATGCGCTCGTACGTGCCGCAGCGGCAGATGTTGCCCGCCATGGCTTCGTCAATTTGCGCGCCGTCCGGCCGCGGGGTCTTGGCGAGGAGGGCGGCTGCGCTCATGATCTGCCCCGAGTGGCAGTAGCCGCATTGCACGACATCGAGTTCCGTCCAGGCGCGCTGCACCGGATGCGGCTCCGCGCCGCGGGCGAGACCTTCGATCGTCGTGATGGCCTTGCCCTCGACCGCAGCAACCGGCGTCACGCACGAGCGCATTGCTTCCCCGTTCACATGCACGGTGCACGCGCCGCACAGGCCCATCCCACAGCCGAACTTGGTGCCGGTCATGGCCAGCTCGTCCCGCAACACCCACAAGAGAGGCGTATCCGCCCCGGACTGCACGTCGACCGTACGGCCGTTAATGATCAGCTTCATAAAAAAGATCCGCCTTCGCCCACCGGGGAGCAGCGGCGAAAGGACCATGAACGGACCGGCGCGTTTTGCAACGCGGAGAACGCGTCGGGATTTTCATGGACCGCCCGCGTTCACCGCCATTTCCCCCGTTGACAGTCCGTCGGGGCGACGATTCTTTTCCGTCGGCGGAAACGCGACACCCACATGGCTTCCAACATGTTCAACTATTTCTCCAACGACATCGGAATCGACCTGGGCACGGCCAACACGCTCGTGTACCTCAAGGACCGCGGCATCGTGTTGCGCGAACCGTCGGTCGTCGCGCTCGACACCACGACGCGCAAGGTCCGGGCGGTGGGTGACGAGGCGAAGCGGATGCTGGGCCGCACGCCGGGCAACATCACGGCCATCCGGCCGATGAAGGACGGCGTGATCGCCGACTTCGACGTCACCGAGGCGATGCTGCGCTACTTCATCCGCAAGGTAAATAGCAACGCTCTGCGCGTCAGCCCCCGCGTGGTGATCGCAATTCCCTCCGGCATCACCGAGGTCGAGAAGCGCGCGGTGAAGGATTCCGCGATGCACGCCGGCGCCCGCGATGTCATCACCATTCCCGAGCCGATGGCGGCCGCGATCGGCGTCGGCCTCCCGATCGACGAACCGGCGGCCAACATGATCGTCGACATCGGCGGCGGCACGACCGAGATCGCGATCATTTCCCTTTCCGGCATCGTCTTCTCGAAATCGATCCGGGTCGCGGGCGACGAACTCGACGCCGCCATCGTCAATTACATGAAGCGGGCGTACAACCTGCTCATCGGCGAACGTACGGCCGAGGAGATCAAGGTGCGGGTTGGATCCGCCTACCCGCTCGACGAGGAACTGACGATGGAGGTCAAAGGCCGCGACTCCGTCGCCGGTCTGCCCAAGACGATCCACATCACGTCGCAGGAGATCCGCGAAGCCCTGGCCGACACGATCGCCGCCATCGTCGACGCGGTCCGCTCAACCCTCGAACGCTGCCCGCCGGAACTTTCCGCCGACCTGGTGGACCGCGGCTTCGTCATGGCGGGCGGCGGCGCCCTCATTCGCGGCATCGACCGTCTGTTGAGCGAAAAGACCGGCCTGCCGGTGACCGTCGCCGAAGACCCCCTCTCTGCCGTCGCCAACGGCACGGGTGCCGTCCTGAGCGACCTCAGCTGGGTGTTGCAGCACGCCTGACCCTCCGGGCGGCCCCCGGCCGGTTGAGATTTTCCGTGCCATGCCGATGAAGACTCGGCTAAACACCCTCACGTCCCGATCCCTCCGCCTTATCGTTCACCCCGGTGCTTCCACGTCGTTTCGATCAAGCCCGACCTTTCATCACCCTCGGCCTTCTCGTCCTGGCTTGGTTGCTCATTCCGATCGCGGTCAAGCGCTTCACCCGGCTCAGCTTTTTTGAACTGCAGGCACCGCTCGAGACCGTTCCTTCCTATGTACGCGACGTGCAAGAGTTTTGGTCGCTGCGCACCCGGACCCAAACGGAGCTGATCGAAGCCGGTCGCGACCTGGCCCGCCTGACGGCCTCGTTCGAGATCAAGGCCGAAGAGAACACTGCCCTGCGCGCCGAAATCGAGCGCCTGGAGTCCCTGCTCGGGCTGCCGGCCCACACCCAGTACCGTTCAGAACCCGCCCGCGTCGCCCGCCGCGATTTCAACGCCTGGTGGCAGCGGCTCGTGATCCGCAAGGGGCGCAATTTCGGCCTGATTCCTGGGGCGCCGGTGATCTTCGGCGGCGGCGTGGTTGGGCGGGTCACCGAAGTTGGCGCTTACACCGCGGTGGTCGACTTGGTCAGCAGCCCGACGATGCGCTTGGCCGCCAGCATTGAGGGCGACCCGCGCCCCATCAGCTTCCAGGGCGGAGTCGCCCACGCTTTCACCGCCCCGCGCGGCCGCGCCGAATTCATTCCCCTCGACATCGTCGCCACCGAGCGTTCCCCGCGCCGCCTCGTCACCTCCGGCCTCGGCGGCGTCTTCCCGCCCGGTTTGGTCATCGGCACGCTCGTCCGGCTCGATGACAGCACCGATGGTCTCTTCCGTGCGGGTGAGGTCGTGCTCGACCCGCGTCTGTCCGAGCTCCTGGAGGTCACGGTCCTCGTCCCCCTTAATCCTGTGCCCGCGCTCGCGGAACCGCCCCGCCGATGAAGGAGCCCACCCGTCGTCTGCTCGCGGTCGTCCTCAGCGGCCTGTTGCTCTGGGTCCTCTTCGGCCAGATCAACCACTACCTCGCGCCCTGGCATGTTCACCTCTGGGTGGGCGGTCTGGCCGTCACCTTCGCCGCGCTGCGCCTCGAGTACCGCGAAGGGTTGGGTGCGGTGCTGCTCATCGGCGCGTTCCACGACACCATGGCTCCGGTGGCTTTCGGCCTGCACGCCCTGCTGTTCGGTATCGCCCATGGCGTGATCTTCAACGTCCGCACTCGTTTCCCGCGGGAGGAACCCATCTTCGGCGTCATGGTGGCCCTGCTCGCGAATCTGGGCCTGTTCCTGGTGTTCTCCTTCACGCGGGTCGACGACCTGCCCGCCCCGGGCGCCTCCTGGCTGCGCCTGTTTGCCGACCTCCTTCTTTCTCAGGGGGTGCTCGTGCTCGTGACGCCATGGTTTCTCGCCCTGCAGGAGCGGGCGCTTGAAATCGCCGGCGTCAGCTTGCGCGTCGAGCAACGCGGAGTGATGTGACCCTGTCATGGCCGGCATCACCACCACGCCCTATCCCGACCGCGCCGGTCGCCTGGTCGAGGCCTACAAGGCCCGCAATCCGCGCGTGCTTTTCTTCTATCTGGTCGTGGCCTTGATCCTGCTCGTGCTCGCCGGCGGCCTCGCCTACCAGCAGCTGATCCGGACCGACACCTACCACGAGAGCGAGCGCATCCAGAACCAGCGCCGCGTGCTCATTCCCGGTCCGCGCGGCAACATCTACGACCGCGAGGGTCGGCTGCTCGTGGGCAACCGCGCCCGTTTCTCCGTCGTGCTCTACCTCGACGAGCTGCGCGGCGAGTTCTACACCGAGTTCATCCGCATCCGTAACGCGTATCGGGCTTCCGGTGACAAGGAGGTCCCCACCGCCTCCCAGCTGCGGCGCATTGCACGCTTCGCCGTGGTGAACCGCTATCTGGCGCAGATCAACCGCGCCATCGGCCGCACCCATACCCTCGATGCGGAGGAGCTTAATACCCATTTCTTCCGCCAGCTGCTGCTGCCGTTCACCTTGATCGACAACCTCTCGCCCGAGGATTACGCGCGCATCCTCGAACAGCTGCCGGTCAACTCTCCCCTCCAGGTCTACACCACCAGCGCGCGTTACTATCCGTACGGCGCCGCGGCCGCCCATGCACTCGGCTCGGTGAAGGTGGACGAAATTGAGGCGACCGAGGACTTTCCCGGCTCCGACCTGCGCACCTTCAAGATCAAGGGCACGGCCGGTCGCGATGGCCTCGAGGCCCGGTTCGACGCCGAACTCCAGGGCGAGGCCGGCGGTACGATCTACCGCGTCGACCCGAGCGGTTATCGCATCGAACCGCCGGTGGAGAAACGCCTGCCTGTGCCCGGCCGGGACCTGGTCTCGAGCCTCGACATCGACCTCCAGCTCGCCGCCGACGCCGCCCTCGTCAACACCGGCTACAAGAGCTCGGTGGTGGCGCTCGACGCCCGCACGGGCGAAATCCTCGCGATCGGCAGCAATCCGGGCTACGACCTCAACGAAACGTCGCCGCGGATCAGCAGCGCCAAGTACGCGGAGATCGACGAGGCGGGCGGATGGCTGAACCGTCCGATCCAAGGCCGCTATCCGCCCGGGTCCTCCTTCAAGGTCATCACCGCCCTCGCCGGAATGCGCGCCGGCGCCCTCGCGGCCGACACGGTCGTTAACTGCGCGGGCGCATACCGGGTTGGCAATCGCGTGTTCGCCTGCCCGAACCATCCGGCCTTCCGCGGCGATGTCACGCTGACCTACGCCCTAGAAAAGAGCTGCAACACGTTCTTCTACAAGACGGGCCTCGAATCCACGCCTGACGCCCTCGCCGCCGAGGCGCGCCGCTTCGGCCTCGGCCAGCGCACCGGGGTCGAGCTGCCCCACGAGAATGCCGCCATCGTACCGGACCCGGCGTGGTTCGAACGCGTGCGCGGCATGAAGTGGAACCCGGGCAACACCGCCAACTTTGCCATCGGCCAGGGCGACCTGCTCGTCACACCGCTGCAGATGGCCGCGTTCGTCGCGTCCTTCGCCCGCGGTCAGGTCCACACCCAGGTGACCATGCTCCACGACCCGAACCGCCCCGTCCAACGCAGCGCGCCCATCGGGCTGCCCGCGTCCGACCTCGCCGCGATCGTGCATGGCATGGAGCAGTGCGTGCTCACCGGCTCCGCCCGAACGATCAGCCTGCCGCGTATTCGCATTCCGGATCTACGCATCGCGGGCAAGACCGGCACCGCCCAGTTGCCGGGCAATCTCACCGTCGGCTGGTTCATCTGTTTTGCCCCGGTCGAGAATCCGCAGATCGCCATCGCCGTGGCCGTCGAAGGCGACACGCCGGGCGAAGACGCCGGCGGTGGTGCGATTGCCTCACCGGTGGCCCACGCCATCCTGAAGAAATGGTGGGAGAAGAAATCCCGTCCCCCGGCGCCCCGGGTGACCGCCCCGACCGGCGAGTGAGCGTTGCTCCAAATCCGGCGTGAGCGTCAGCGACGGCGCGCCGCCCGACAGGCGCGTCGCGCTTCCTGGAAGGTCCGCGCGGGATTCGGCCAAGTGGTCCGTGGACCAAAGCGCAGGCGCTCAAGCTCACCACGCAGGCGCTCGTCGGCGCCCCCCGCCTCGCGCAACCGCACGAGCCAGCGTCCCGCCTCGCGCCGCACTGGATCGACGCCGGCGTTGCGCGCATGCCGGCTGCGCCAGCGCAGCCACCAGCCGCGGCCAAACCGGCGCCAGCTCCAAACCGCGAAGGCAGCACCGAGCACCGCGGCGCCGAGCCCGAGCCAGCGCGCCACGTCCCAGGGCCGTTCCCACCAGGCACGCACCCGGTCGCGTACCCCGTCGAGCCATGCCCGCACCCGGCGCCCAGTCTCGTCGACCGCCTCTTTCGCCGCGCGGGCCAGCTCCACCTGCGTGTCGGAATCAAAATTCACGATGCGCCGGTACCAGAACACGCGCAGGCTTTCGAGCCGCGCCGTCCAGCTGTTGTCCGCCATCCGTTGCAACCGCTCCTCAGCCGCCAGGGCCGTCTCGTCCGCCGCCGGACCCGGCGAACCCGGCGTGGGATCGACCCGCCGCCAGCCCCCCGCTGCGTCATCGAACAGCTCCACCCAAGCGTGGGCGTTGGCGTTGCGCACGGTGAAGCTGTTGCTGAAGCCGTTCCATGAACCACCCCGAAAGCCGGTGACCAGCCGCGCGGGATACCCGGCCTCGCGCGCCAGCAGTACCAACGCGCCCGCGAAGAGTTCGCAGTGCCCCGGCTCTTCCGAGCCGATCCAGCGCACCAGCGGATCGCCGTCGCCGGCCGGTACCGTGCTTTGCAAGGAGTAGCTGTGGCGGCGCTCCAGCCACGCGCTCGCCTGCGTCGCATACACCTCGAGCGGCAGATCGCCGCTGCCGGTGATCTCGCGATTGTACGCGGCGAGCCGCTGCCGGTCCGCGGGCGAAAGTGCCGGACCCAGCAGGTCCTCCGCCGCCGCGCCGCCGCGGTTGCGCCGGTCGAGGGTCCGATCGGCGTCAGCCAGCACCGGCGCCGCCAGCATGCTCGATACCCGGTAGGCAAACATGCGGGGCGGATCGCGCTGGAGCGCGACCACGTTGAGCGGATCGCTCACCCCGACCGCCTGCGCCTCGGTGAACGCGATGCCCTGATAGGTGCCGAGCAACGGCAGGTAGCGGCTCACGCCAGGTTCAACGTAGAAAGTCCACGACGCCGCGCCGGCCCGGAACCGTCCAGTGCCCGCAAGGCGCGTCGTGCGGGTGACGCTGCGGCCGAGCGCCGTGCGCAGTGCGGAGGAGACGCGGAAGCCGCCCGGCACGTACTCATCGAGCACCACCATGCGCCAGTAAGGGTCGGCCGGAACCTGCGAGCGATCGCTCACGTCCACCGTCAGCGCCAGCCGGTTGTCGCTCTGGATGTCCGTGACTTCGCCAAAGCGGATCTCGTCGGAGAAGCCCGTACGGGTCTGGCGGTTGATCAGGCGGTCGAGGAAGAAACTGTTGCTCAACTCAAAGCGCGGAATGGCGAGGAAGAGCAGCGCCGACAGCAGCACGACGCCGGCAAACAGCCCGGCCCCCAGTGCGGCCACCCGCCAATCCGTCGCCGCGACCACCCGGCGCAGCAGCACACCCCAGCTCGGGGCACCGATGCCCATGGTCGGCGTCGGCGGAGAACCACCCGCGTCGACCAAAGTGATCGTGAGCAGAAAGCCCAGGGCACAGGCGGTGAAGGCCAGAATCTGCACCGCAAACAGCAGCGAGACCGACAACACTCCGGCCACCACGACGAGGAGCAGGCCGAGCACGACGAGTTGCAGGTCGTCGCGCCGTTTCCGGGGCGCGATCAGGCGGTAGCCGATGAGGAGAAGATTCAGGCGGATGAACGCCGGCAGAGGTTCACGGAACACCACGAGGTCGAAGACGAGTCCGCCCACGATGATCGGAAACGCGAGCCGATGCACCCACGCGGGCAACCGTGCGGGCAGCCCGGGACGGACGAGCACGACCACGCCCGCAACCGTGACGGCGAGGAGCAATGCCCAGGCGTTGACGTCCATGAACGCCACGGTCCACGCCGAGAGCAGCCCCAGCACGCCGCCGAGCAGCGTCTTCAGCTGATGAACCTCGTCGAGACTAAGCTGCGGCCGCTTTGTGTCCGTTGACATGGGCAAAGACGCCACGGGCGCCATCCGGCGCGAACGCGAGCAGGTTGCGGCGCGGGCGACCCGGCGCCGCGGCAAAAGGAGCCGCCGAGCCGCTCCGGGCCGCTTCGACGGGAGTGAGCAGGGCGACCCGGTCGAAGAAGGCCTCGAGGTCACCGATCCGCCGCACCGCCTGGGCCGGTTCGTCGTTGATCGCGACCGCGGCGAGGCGACCGGCCTTGAACAGATCCTCCGCGAGCGTGACGGCGAAGCTGCAGAGCAGCTCGAACTGGTCGGGGCGGCTCCAGATCTCCGCCGGCGTGGCGAGCCACAGGGTGTAGCTCGACCGGCTCTCGGCCGCAAACTGCCGGATCATCAACTGGCGCAGGCGAGCACTCGCCTTCCAATGGATCAGCCGGTGCGAGTCGCCGGGCGCGTAGGTGCGCAGCGCCAGCAGGTCGCCGCCGTGCCCCACCCGGGCCAACCGCTCCCCGACCTGCGGACGCTGCTCCGACGGGACGGCGAAGCGCTGGTACTCCACCGGAGCCGGCCACACGACGACTTCGCGCGTGAGGTTGCCCGGCAGGTGCTTCTTGAGAAAGCCAAAGGGGAACAGGGAACCCACGCTGACCAGTTCGACGCGCTCGAGGCCACGCCGCGCTGGACGAAAGACCCAGTCGAGCCGCAACGTTCCGCCCGCCGGATCAAGCCGCCCTCGCTGCGGCAGCGTGATGCCGGCCGGTTCACTGGCGGCCCGCAGTTCGAACGACAACCCGTAGCTCGGCAGCAGGCGCTTGGTGTTGCGCACCTCGAGCCCCACCGCCGCCGACTGCCCGGCGCGAAACGGCGGGGTGGCCTCGATGCTCCACGTTACCCCGCGGAAATTAAGCCACGACAGCACGCCGCTCAGGATCAGGCACGCCAGGAGGAGCGAGAGCGTGATGAACAGGATGTTGTTCGACGTGTTGTACGCCGCCAGTCCGATACCGAACGACAGGCCGATCAGGGCGAGGCCGGACACCGTCGGCCGGATCCGCTCGCCACGCCGCGGGTAAATCAATCCCCAGAGGACGCGCCGCCACGACCAGCGTCGAGAACCGGCGCCGGCCGGAGGAGAGGACGCACGAACAGCGGAACGCGTCATGCGGCAGGACAAGAGTACATCAGTGATGCCGCCGACACTCAGGCCGGCGGCGGCACCGCGGCCATGATGCGTTTCAACACCGCCCCGACGGCCCGGCGTTCCTCGAGCGCATCGCTCGCCGGCCGGACGAGGCTGAGGCGATGACCGAGCACTGGACCGACGAGCGTGCTCACGTCGTCCGGCACCACGAAGTCGCGTCCCTGCAACAGCGCCCGCGCTTGGGCGGCGTGCTTGAGGGCGAGGCCGCCGCGCACACTCACTCCGGCTTTGAACTCCGCCTCGGTGCGGGTCGCGGCGGTGAGACGAAGGATGTACTCGAGCACGCTGTCCTCGAGAAAAACCTGCCCGGCGAGGTCCTGGAGTTTCACCAGTTCGGTCCGGGTGGCGACGGGCGTGAGCGCGATCGCGTCGTACGCGGTGCGCGCCGCGCGCAGGATCTCCAATTCATCGGCGGCTTTCGGATAACCCATCTGGATGCGCATGAGGAAGCGGTCCATCTGGCTCTCCGGCAGCGGAAACGTTCCTTCGTAATCCACGGGGTTCTGCGTGGCGAAGACCATGAAGGGCGCACCGACGGCATGCGCTTCGCCGTCGATCGTCACCTTGCCGCGGTCCATCACCTCGAGCAGGGCCGACTGCGTCTTCGGCGTGGCGCGGTTGATCTCGTCCGCCAGCACGATGTTGGCGAACACCGGACCGCGCTTGAACACGAACTCCTTCAGGTTCTCGTCGTAGATGGAAACCCCGGTGACATCGCTCGGCAGCAGGTCGCTGGTGAACTGGATGCGGGCGAATCCGCAGTCGAGCGAACGCGCCAGCGAGTAGGCCAGCGTCGTCTTGCCCACCCCGGGCAGGTCTTCGATCAGCAGGTGGCCGCCCGCGAGCAGGCAGGTCAGCACGCTGTCGATCACCTCGTCCTTGCCCTTGATCGTCTGCCGCATGGTGTCACGCACCCGCGCCAGCGTCTGGCGCGCATCGGACACGGACGCTCCCGCAACAAAATCGCTCATGGGCGGAGCATAGGACCCCGCTGGGGGCGGTCAAACGAAGCTCTGCGCTTTACGAATGACTTACAGCAGCTTGAGCAGGGCCGAAAAGTCCTCGTCCGCCCACCCTTCCCGCTCCGCCTTCGCCAGCTGCTGCCGCACCGTGTCGAGCACGGGGAAATCGTCGCAACCGTTGCTGCGGGAGGCCAGCCGCAGGTCCTTGAGCAGGTGCTTCACCGAAAACTGCGGCGAAAAATCGCCCGCCCGCAGCTTGGGCTCCTTCAGCGGCACCAGGCCCGAGTAGGCAACGTTCTTACGGATCGCCTCGAAGAAGATGTCGTCCGAAATGCCGGCCCGGCGGGAGAACACGAGCGCCTCAACCAACGCCTGCATCTGCGCCGCAATGTTGAGGTTCATCGCCAACTTCAGCGACGCCGCCTGGCGATGGTCGCCGATGTGGAACCGCGCGGACGACACGAGCGCGAACAAGGGTTCGAGTTCGGCGATCAGGCTGCGTTCGCCGCCAAGATAGTAGACGTTCTGGCGCTGCTCCGCGGCCGGCTTGCTGCCCGTGAAGGGCGCCTCGAGGTACCGTGCGCCCGTCGCCGTGACCAAACGAAAAAATTCATCGCTGCTCTCCGGATCGATCGTGCTGGACTGGACGACGGTCTTCCCCGGACCCAGCGCCGGCCGCAGGCTGGCGAGTACGTCGCGGACCGCCGGCGGATCCGCGACCACGATTTGGATCACGTCCGCCGCCTTGCCAACCTCGTAGGGCGAGGGTTTTGCCAGAGGCGCATCCGCCTTGGCCGACCGATTCCAGGTGCCGGCCAGACGTCCGGCCGCGTGGTAATGACGTGCCCAGATGCCGCCGATGATGCCGAGTCCGCAAACGCCGATCGTCGAGGTGCTCATGGAAACGGGAGTAAACGCATCCACCCCCGGAGCACAAGCGCCCGGGGTCGCCGGCTTGCACCGGGCGCGGCAGGCCGTCAAACCACCGGGGCCGCCATGACCGGTTTCGAACACGCCCTTCTGCTGCTGCTGCTGCTCGCCGTCTTGAGCGTCCTCGGTCGCTGGTTGCCCTGGCCGATGCCCATCACTTATGCCGTGGGCGCCACGCTCGCGGCGCTCACGCCCGGCTTTCCGCCCATCGCGCTCGAGCCGGGATTCTTCTTTTTGTTTTTTGTGCCTCCGTTGCTGTTCTCCGACGGCTGGCTGATGCCGCTGCGCGATTTCGCCGCGGCCAAGGGGCCGATCTTCACGCTCGCGACCGGACTGGTGGTATTCACGACCTTGTCGGTGGGCTTCGTGGCCCACTGGCTGATCCCCGAGCTCCCCCTCGCCATGGCCTTCGCCCTCGGTGCCGTCGTCTCCCCGACCGACGCCGTCGCGGTCAGCGCGATCACACAACGGCTCAAGGTGCCAGCCCGGCTCAACGCCGTGCTCAACGGCGAAAGCCTGATGAACGACGCGACCGGGCTGGTCGCCTTCAAGTTCGCGCTCGCCGCCATGATCGCCGGCACCTTCTCGATCAAGGCAGCGGCACTCGAGTTCGTGGTGCTCGCCGCCGGCGGCCTCGCGGTGGGACTCGCCCTCGCATGGCTGGTCGGCAAGGCACGCGACGGCCTCAACGCGGTGCGCGGCAACGACCCGCTCATCGAGGTAACGCTCTCGTTGCTCACCCCGTACGCCGCGTACCTCGCGGCCAACGCGCTGAATCTCTCGAGCATTCTCGCCGTCGTAGCCGCCGGTCTCTACTCGGGCTGGCGCGATCCGGTGCGGATGGATGCGGCCACCCGTCAGGCCGCTTGGTCGGTCTGGTCGGTCGCGTTGTTCTGGTTGAACGGCCTCGCGTTCATGCTGCTGGGCCTGCAGGTGCCCTCCATCCTCGCGAGCGTGCGCGACCTTTACTCTCCACTGCAGCTCGCGGGCTTCACCGCCTCGGTGGCCGGCGTGGCGGTGCTCGGTCGCCTGCTGTGGATTTTCCCCAACACTTACCTGCCGCTCCTGTTCTCCAAACGCCTGCGGGCCGAAGGTCTGCCCTCGTGGAGAATGGTGACGGTCGGCGGCTGGGCGGGCATGCGTGGGACCATCACGCTCGCCGCCGCCCTGTCGATTCCCCTGACGCTGCCGGACGGAGCGCCGTTTCCCGGCCGGGACATGGTGATCTTCCTCTCCGCCGGCGTCATCGCCGTCACCCTGCTGCTGCAGGGCACCACGCTGGAGTGGTTGATCTGCCGTCTTGGCCTGCGCGCCGACGACACCCAGCTGAAGGAAGAACGCCTCGCCCGCATCGCGGCGGTTGAGGCCGGGCTGCGCTGCTTGCGGGAGCAGGCCGCCCGGAGCGGCGCAACCGAGGAGACCGCCGCGCTCGGCGAAATCATTGCCGAATACGAGCACCGCCTCGCCGAGCTCACGGCTGAGGGCGAGACGCGCACGAGCGCTCGGCGCCGCCGGGCCGCGGGACGCCGCCACCGGCTCGAAGCGCTGCGTGCCGAACGGGCCGCGGTCGACGATCTCTGGCGCCGCGACGTCATCACCGACGAGATCCACCGCCCGCTTCAGCATCTGCTCGACCACGAGGAATCGATGCTGCTCGCCCAACCGGAGCCGCGCGACGGCTGATAGGATTCACTTGCATCAGCCGGGCGCGCCGCGGTCCGGCAGAATCCTCGTGTCATCCAGGCCGTCGCCTTGACCCACGTGTCCGCGTCGGTTGGCTGAACCTCACCACGCTGCCCGCGCCCAACGTTGGGCGCAGCTCCCGCTCCTCCTCATGTTTCGTTCTCCGCTGCGATTTGTCCTGACCCTGCTGTCCATCCTGGGTGGCGCGCGCCTCTCCGCCCAGCCGGCCGCCGCCACACCGACGCCGGGGCCCTTCTTCGAAGCCGAGCAGCCGTTCTTTCAATCGCAGGTGCAGGTGACGCCTCCGCCCGCGGGCCGCACGAGCGGCGGTAATTTCGTCGTGCGCGGGCTCATCATCCGTATCGGTCCGGCGCATGCCGCAGTGTTCGATCAGGAATTGCTGCGCCTCGCCGCCCTCTGGGAGGTGCCGGCTGGCGCGCCGCTCACCACGCTGCAGACCATGCCGCAGATTTCATACGTGCAACGGGGACGTCGGGTGAACGCCGCCCACCCCGAGCTGACCGGGCCCACGTTGCTCGCCACCGGCATGCACCCGGGCGTGGCCGGCCGGGACGCGGCCGACCTGTTCACCGATCCGCGCCCGGAAGCGCGCGAAGGCGAGGAAGGCCGAGGTCCGCTTCCCGAATCACGCGCGCGCTTCAGTGGCGTCGAACTCGCCGGTGCGACCGCCGTTCTGCACTACCGCATCGGCGGCGTTGCCGTCCGCGAATGGCATGATGCACACACCGCCGAGGGCCGGACCTGGCTGCGGCGCCATGTCTCCGTCGAGGCCCATGCAGAGCCGCTGCATCTCGCCGTCGGCGAAGGCGCGTGGGAACTGGTTTCGTCCACCCATGCTCGGAGCCCCCTGCCCGGAGGCCGGCAGCGCACGGTGCGCCTCAACGGCACCGGAGCGGACCTAATCGAACGGTCCGGCACGCTGGTCGTGCGGGTACAGGGCGCCTCTGCGGCAAACGTGATCACGCTTGCCCTCACCACGGCGGAGGAAGGCTCCGATCCTGCGTTCGCGTCGCCCGGGGCGGTGGCCGTCCCACCTGCCCCGCCCGCGCGACGCTGGCCGCAGACGGTCACCACGCCAGTCGAGATCGGACTGACCGACACCAACGGCCTCGCCCTCGACGCCATGGCCGTGCCCGAGGTCAATCCGTGGCAGCGCCGGGTGCGCGCCGCCGACGTGGCGTTTCTCTCTTCCGACCGGGCCGCGGTTGTGACCTATGAGGGCGACGTGTGGTGGGTCGATGGCTTTGGTCGCAACGATGGCCGGACCCTGACCTGGCAGCGGTATTCATCCGGCCTCTACGAACCGCTGGCTCTTGTGGCGGCGGACGGCCTGCTCGTGGTGGCGACCAAGAACGGTCTGGTGCGCCTGCACGACCGCGACGGCAACGGCGAAGCCGACTGGTTCGAGAACTTCAACGACCACCTCATCCAGAGCCGCTCCACCCGCGCCTTCGCGCTCGACCTCGACCGCGGACCGGACGGCTCGTTTTATCTCACGCAAGGCGGCATCACCACGCCGAGCGGCATTCCCTCGGGCGGCACCGGGACCGCCCACACCGGGGCCATCCTGCGCATCGCCGCCGACGGACGGACCTCGCAGCGTTTCGCCGCCAAGGCCCGCGAACCGTTCGTCACCGTGCATCCGGTCACCGGTGAGGTGACCGCGACCGATCAGCAGGGCCACTACACGCCCTCGTCGGTCGTCTACCACGTGCGCGAAGGCTACGAGTTCGGCTTCCCGGATAAGGACCCGGTGCGCATTGATCCCCCGCTGACCTGGATTCCGCATGAGCAGGATCCGTCGTCCGCCTCCCAGGAATGGCTCGTCGGCGACGGCATGGGCCCGTGGAACGGGCGGCTGCTCCATCTCTCCTACAACACCGGCCGCCTCCTGCTCATTGCCCCCGACTTCGCCGCGCCCGTGCCCCAGGGCGCGGTCATTCCCCTCGGCGTGCGCACGGAGCTGCCTCTCCTGCACGCCCGCATGCACCCGCGCGGCGATGCGGCGATTCTCGCCGGTTTCCAGATCTGGGGCAGCCGCGCTCCGACGCACTCGGGTCTGGTCCGCCTGCGCCCCGGTCAATCGCCGATCACGACGGCCCTTGGGGCGCGCTCCGTGCCTGACGGCGTCATCCTGTCGTTCGACGCGCCGCTCGATCCCGCCTCGCTCACCCCCGAACGTGTGACGGTGCGACTGTGGAACTACCGGCGCAGTTCGGCTTACGGCAGCGGCCGGTTTGCGCTCGATGGCGAGAGCGGCACGACGCCGTGGGGCGTGGCGCAGGTGGTCCCCTCCTCCGACCGGCGCTCGGTCTTTGTCCATCTGCCGGGACTGCCCGCCGCGATGCAGATCGAGGTGCGGCACGATTTCCTCCGCGCTGACGGCGTGCCCGCCCGGGGCGAGGCCTTCTTTACGGTGCATCAGCCCGCGCCGGCGGACCTCGTCGCCGCCGGGTTTCCTGCCATAGACTTTAGCCGCCAGGCGGCGGCGATCGCGCAGATCAAGGAGCCGCCGCCCACGATCGACGCGGGCCGCACCGTGGCGGAGACGCTCGGTTGCATCGCCTGCCACAGCATCGACGGCACGACCGAGGGCAAAGTGGGCCCGACGTGGAAGGACCTTTATCTCGCGCAACGCACGTTTGCCGACGGCACCACGGACGTCGCGGATGAAGTCTACCTGCGCGAAAAAATCCTCGAGCCGATGAAGCGGCGCGTTTCGTCCGCCCCGGTCGAGATGCCCAGCTACCGCGGTGTGCTGAGCGAGGCGCAGCTCGAATCCGTCATCCTCTACATCAAGAGCCTGCGCCGCCCGCCGGGCCGAGCACCGTGAGCATGCGGCTGAAGAGCGCGTTCACCTTCGCCTGATTGTCCTTCACGAGGTCCTTGAACTTCGCGAAGTCGATTTCCGTGCCTTCGAGGCCGTTGGCGTAATTGTCGATGATCGCGAGGCTGTTGTAACGCAGCCCCACTTCGGAACACAGGTCCGCCTCGTGCGCCGCAGTCATGCCGATCACGTCGCCCCACTCCTTCACAATGCGGATCTCGGCCTTGGTCTCGAACCGGGGGCCGCGCATCTGCACGTAGACCTTGCCCGGATGAATCGTGAACTCCGGCTGCAGCTTTTCCCGCAGCAGCGGGATGAGGTTGTTGGCGATGCCGGGCGCGCCGCCCTTCAGCTCCGTGTCGAAAAAGGTCTGCGGGCCCTGCTGCAGGCCGACATAGTCGGAGCAGGACACCAGCGTACCGGGCGGCAGGTCGCGTTTGAGCGAGCCGACTGAGTTGAGCGAAACGATGTCCACGTACCCGAGATCGGCCAGCGCACGGATGTTGGCCCGGTAATTGATGCTGTGCGGCGGGAGCGGAAAGCCGTAGCCGTGGCGGTTGATGAGCACGTGATCGCCCTGCGCCTTGTAGGTGACCGTCCCATACGGCGTGTCGATCGTCCGCACCGCCCAGGAGGAAAAGAGCGCGGAGTTCACGATGCTGGTGCCACTGATGAAGGCGACTTTCATACTGGCACTAACGCCATGGCGACTATCGGTGACAAATCGAAAGCGCAGATTTGCCCCGCAACGTCGAAGGGTCGGGGTGGGCGCATGGCGTCGCCGCATCCCGCGTGATCAGCCCACCCACGACACGCGCTGGATGCGACGCGCGAGTTCGACGTCCTTGGCCGTGATCCGTTTGCCGAGGGAGTGGGTGGTGAGCCGGATGCGGACCGTGTCGTACCCGTTGCTCCAATCAGGGTGATGATCGAGGGCCTCGGCCTCGAAGGCCACGCGCGTCATGAAACCGAACGCCTCGCGAAAACTGCCAAAGGTGAACGCTTTCTCCAGCGCACCGTCCGCCACGGTCCATCCCGGCAGGTCGCGCAGGGCCGATGTGATCTCGTCGGGGGTGAGCACGGTTTTGTTCATCCCTTACCCTCCGCCCGCCCACGCCACTCGTCAACTGTCCGGCCCGCCTTCCCCCTTGTCAAAACCCGCCACGGCTCCCTAACTGCCTCTGCCATGCCGCCCTCCGCCGCCCACCTTCCCACCCACGTCGCCGTGATCATGGACGGCAACGGACGCTGGGCCAAACAGCGCGGCCTGCCCCGGCTCGAAGGCCACCGCCGCGGCGTGGAGGCGGTGCGTGGCGTGATCGAAGGCGCCCGGGAGCTCGGTATCCGTTACCTCACGCTCTATGCGTTCTCCGCCGAGAACTGGAAACGGCCACAGGACGAGGTCGGTGGCCTGATGGGCCTGTTGGAGTACTTTCTGCGCAAGGAAACCGCCACGCTCGTGCGCAATCGCGTGCGGCTGCGCACCATCGGCCGGACCCAGGACCTGCCCCAGGTCGTCCGCACCGAACTCGAGAAGGCGATCGCAGCGACCGCCCATTTCGATGAGCACACCCTGATTCTCGCGCTCAACTACGGCTCGCGCACCGAGGTGATCGACGCTGCCCGCGCCTACGCCGCCGCCGTCGCCTCCGGCAAGGAAAAGCTCAACGACGACTCCTGGTCGACCTTCAGCCGTTACCTGTACACCGCCGGCATCCCCGACCCCGACCTCGTCATCCGCACCTCGGGCGAAACCCGGATCAGCAATTTTCTCCTCCTGCAGGCGGCCTACGCCGAGTTCATCTTCACGCCAGTGCTCTGGCCTGACTTCACCAAGGCCGACCTCGCCGCCGCCCTCGCCGACTACGCGCGGCGCGAACGGCGTTTCGGCCTCACGGGCGACCAACTCAAGCCCGCCGCGACGTCCTGAGGTCCGCCGGGCGCCGTCCGTTTCCTTCCTGTGCGCAAACGCATCTTAAGCACGTTCCTGCTCTGGACCATCGTCTTGGTCTGCATCGGATTATTCAAAGCCACCGGCGGTATCTGGCTCCTGACCCTGATCGCGGTGCTCACGCTGCGCGAGTTTTACGCCCTCGTGCGGCGGCTCGGGCTCGAGCCGTTTGACCGCGTGGGCATGCTCTTTGGCGGCCTCGTCACCCTCGCGCCCGCCTACTCCGAACCGTACGGTGTCGGCCCGACCGAACTGCTGGCCGTCGCCGTGATTGTCTTCGGCCTGCGCATCCTCGGGGAACGCCAGGCCCACGCCCGGGTGGAGGCCCTGGCCTGGACCCTGTTCGGCCTGATCTACGTGCCGTTCATGCTGCACTTCCTCGTGCGCATCATGCTCGTCGCCAGCCCCCATGTTCACACCGGGCTCGTGCTCTGCGTGTGGCTGATCGCCGTATCCAAATTCTGTGACGTCGGCGCCCTCCTCTCCGGCATGGCCTTCGGCCGGCACAAGATGGCACCGCTGATCAGTCCCAAGAAGACATGGGAAGGCGCGGCCGGAGGCGTCATCGCCTCAGCCCTCATCGGCGCAGGTATTGCGTGGGGCTGGTCGTCTTACCTGCCGTCTGCCTTCACCCCGCTCGCCGCCGCCCTCGTGGCCCTGCCGATTGCTGCGCTCGCCATCGTGTCCGACCTGATTGAGTCGATCATCAAGCGCCGGGCCGATGCCAAGGATGCCGGCCAGACCATTCCCGGCATTGGCGGCGTCTTTGACCTCTCCGACAGCCTCATCCTGACCGCGCCGGTCGGCTACATCGCCTTCATGCTGCTGCGATGAACGCCTCCGTGCCGCCCCGATCCCCGTCCGGCCGGAAACGCGTCGTTCTGCTTGGCGCCACCGGTTCCATTGGCGAGAACACCCTGCGCGTGATCGCGGCCCATCCGGACCGGCTCGAGCTCGTCGGCATCGCCGCGCGGGCCAGCCGCACTCGGCTCGCGGAAATCGTCGCGCAGTTTCCCACCGTGCGCCACGTCGGTCTCTTCGAGCCGACCGCCCACGCCTCGGCGCGAGCCAGCGGCGTGTTCCCGGCCAACGTGCAGCTGCATGCCGGCCTCGAGGGCCTCGTGACCCTCGCCCGCCTGCCCGAGGCGGATGTCGTGCTGGTCGCCGTCGTCGGCACGACCGGGCTCGAACCCGCCCTCGCCGCCCTCGCCGCGGGCAAGGATCTCGCGCTCGCCAGCAAGGAAATCCTGGTGCTCGCAGGCAAGTTCGTCATGGCCGCGGCCCGCGCCAGCGGTGCCCGCCTCCTGCCGGTCGACAGCGAACACAGCGCGGTTTTCCAATGCCTCGACGGTACGGGCGGCCGGCATGTCGCCCGGGTCATCCTGACCGCCTCGGGCGGCGCCTTCCGCGACTGGCCGTCCGACAAGCTCGCCGGCGTCACGCCCGCCGACGCCCTCAAGCATCCCAACTGGTCGATGGGCCCGAAGATCACGGTTGATTCGGCCACCCTCGCGAACAAGGGCCTCGAGCTGATCGAGGCGCAGTGGCTCTTCGGCCTCCGCCCGGAGCAATGCGCCGCCGTGGTGCACCCCCAGAGCATCGTCCACTGCCTCGTGGAGTTCACCGATGGCACGATGCTCGCGCAACTGTCGCCGCCGTCGATGACCTTCCCGATCCAGCACGCGTTGCTCCATCCGGACCGTCCGCCAGGGGTCGACGCCCCGCTGGATCTCAACCGGCTGCTCTCGCTCGAGTTCAAGCCGGTCGATACCGCGCGCTTTCCCATGCTGCGCCTTGCGCGCGAGACCATGGTCGCCGGCGGCACCGCCCCCGCGATCTACAATGCCGCCAACGAGGTCGCGGTCGCAGCCTTCCTGGCCCATCGCCTGCCGTTCCTCGGCATTCCCGAGGTGGTCGAGGCGACGTTGCGGCAGCTGGCCCCGTCCGAGCCGCCCGATCTCGCCGCCGTCCTGACCGCCGATGCCGAGGCCCGGCGGATCGCCGCGGACCTGATTGCCCGGCGAACCTGACATCGACTGGCAATTGGACACGTGGCGAAGTTCCGATTGTAGGTTGAACCCCGGCAATTCGGCGTAGTCTTAACCTAGGCCTCACCCTTTATCTTCATGGATTTGCTCTCCCTCCTGTTCTCCAACCTCTGGGCCGTCTTCCTGATCGTCCTCTTCTTCGGCGGCTCGATTTTTGTGCACGAGCTCGGGCACTTCCTCGCCGCGCGGAAGCGTGGCCTGCACGTCGAGCGGTTCTCGATCGGCTTCGGTCCGAAGATCTTTGCCTGGCGTGGCAAGGACGGCGTCGAGTACCGCCTTTCCTGGCTGCCCCTCGGCGGCTACGTGGCCCTGCCGCAACTCGCCGACATGCGCGGCATCGAGGGCGAGAGCTCCGTGGACGTGGCGAAGATGGGCCCCGTCAGCTACTCGACCCGCATGATCGTTTTCGCCGCGGGGGCGTTCTTCAACATCCTCTTCGCCCTCGCCCTGGCCACCATCGTCTGGTTCGTCGGCCAGCCCATGAGCAGCGACATGGCCACCACCCGGATCGGTTATGTCGTTCCCACCGTCGAACTGGCCGACGGTTCCAAGGTCACCAGCCCCGCCGTCGAGGCCGGTCTGCGCATCGGCGACACGGTCAAGGCCATCGACGGACGCGAACTGGGCGACTGGCAGGACCTGATGCAGACGCTGGTGACGAGCGCCGGCCGCACCGAGGACGGCCGCCGGACCACCACCTTCACGATCGAGCGCGACGGCGTCCGGCAGGACGTGGTCCTTTACCCTCGTCTCGGCGGCGATGAGCAGATCCGGCGCGTGGGCATCGCCCCCGCGTACGAACTCGTGGTCCACGCCGTTCAACCCGACTCCCTCGCGGCCAAGGCCGGCCTGCAGCCCCAGGATCGCCTCGTGGCCCTCGACGGCCAGACCGTGCTCAACATCCAGCCCTACCTCGATCACCTCACGAGCCGCGCCGACCAGCCGGTTGTGCTGACCGTGAAGCGCGGCGAGGCCACGCTGGACCTGACGGTTCCGGCCCGGACCGGCGCCGCCGAGCCCGCGGAGCTCGGTCTTGCCCTCGCCACCGACTCCCAGCTGGTCTATCCGAACCCGCTCAAGCAGTTCGCCGGCCACGTCAGCATGACCATCCGCACGCTGAGCAGCCTGATCAACCCGCAGTCTGACATCGGGATTTCCAAGCTCAGCGGTCCGGTCGGCATCATCCGCGTCTTCCACCTCGCAGCGCAGGCCGACATCCGGCTCGTGCTCTGGTTCACCATCTTGGTGAACATCAATCTCGCCATCTTCAATCTGCTGCCCATCCCGGTGCTCGACGGCGGACACATGATGTTCGCCACGATCGGCAAACTGCGCGGACGGGCGCTGCCGACCAACTTCATTCTGACCACCCAGAGCGTGTTCATGGTCCTGCTCTTCTCAATGATCCTCTATGTCACGGTCTTCGACGTGCGCCGCATCGTGCGCGACGTTGCGCCGGCACGGACGGAGCAGCCCGCGGAGGCAACCGAGCCGGCCCGCTGAGCCCCCGACGGTCGCTCTCGTTCTCGTTCTCGAATTCGACCAACCGGAGCAGGAGAACGATTACGAGAACGAGAACGATTGAGGAGAAAGAAGCCGCAGCCACCCTCCCCCTCATGTCCTACTGCACCTCCCGTTTCCACACCGTGCGCCGTCCCACCCTCGAGGTGAAGGTCGGCGCCGTCGGCGTCGGCGGCGCGAATCCGCTTCGTATCCAGTCCATGACGACCAGCGACACGCAGGACGTGGATGCCACGGTGCGCCAGGCGATCGCTCTTGCCGAGGTCGGCTGCGAAATCGTGCGCATCACCGCGCCGAACGTGCAGGCGGCCCGCTGCCTGAAGGACATCCGTGCGCGTTTCAGCGCCGCGGGCTTCGCCCACGTGCCGTTGGTCGCCGACATTCACTTCCTGCCCCAGGCCGCCATGGAGGCGGTCGAGCACGTGGAGAAGGTGCGGGTCAATCCGGGCAACTACGCCGACAAGAAGAAATTCGCCGTGCGGGAATACAGCGACGCTGACTACGAGCGCGAGCTGCAGCGTTTGCACGACGCGTTCTCGCCGCTGGTCAAACGCGCGCGCGAGCTGGGTCGTGCCCTGCGCATCGGCACCAACCACGGCTCGTTGAGCGACCGGATCATGAACCGTTACGGCGACACGCCGCTCGGCATGGTGGAGAGCGCGCTCGAGTTCCTGCGTATCGGCCAGAGCCACGGCTTCGACCAGATGATCCTGTCGATGAAGGCGTCGAACCCGAAGGTGATGATCCAGGCCTACCGCCTGCTTGTCGCCCGGATGAACGAAGAGCAGATGCACTACCCGCTGCATCTGGGTGTGACCGAAGCCGGCGACGGCGAAGATGGCCGGATCAAGAGCGCGATCGGGATCGGCAGCCTCCTGCTCGACGGACTTGGCGACACCATCCGCGTGTCGCTGACCGAGGACAGCGTGTACGAGATTCCGGTGGCTCGCGCCCTGGCGCAAAAAGCGATGGCCCTGTGGTCGGTCGATGCCGCCCGCACGCCCGTCCCGCCGGATGCGATTGATCCTTACCGCTACACCAAGCGAGAGACCCCGGTCGTGTCGCTGGCCCCCGCGTGCGCTGTCGGTCCCGACCTGCCGCCGCGGGTCATGGTGCGTGCAGCTTCGGTCGCCGATCTGGCCGCCTCCGCCCAGGCGCTCGGCTCGCCCCGCCTCGTCGACACCCCCGCCGAAGGATTGATCGTTCCGGTCGCGTCGGCGGCCGACTTTGCCGCCCTGCACATGGCTCCCGCCCTGCCGGTTCGCTTCCTCGTGCTGGAGCTTGCCGCAACCCTGTCGCCCGACGTCGTCGCGGCCGGCCTCGCAGGAACAAAGGCTCCCCTGGTTCTGCTCCGTGCGTTTGGTCAGGCAGATGGGAGCCGTCTGGAACGCCTCGCCGATCTCGCGCGCCAGGGCGGGCACACCCTGGCCGTGGCCACCACGGCCGGTGCGATTCCCGCCCTCGGGTCCGTGCTCGCTGCGCGGGCGGATGTGCCTCTGCTAATAACTCTCGCGGAGACAGCCCTCACCGCGCCCGCCCACACCGTCGGCGCCTATCGCGCCTTGGCCGATGCACTCCGCGTCGCCGGCCTGCGCGCGCCGCTCTGGATTCGCAGCACCGCCGGCACCGCGATCCAGCGGGAGAACACCTTCCTTTCCAAACTGCTCGAAGCCTCGATCCTCGCCGGATCGCTGCTCTGCGACGGGCTGGGCGACGCGCTCAGCATCGAAACCGAGGTCGACGTCCAACGCGCCACCACCCTCGCCTACAACGTCCTGCAAGGCGCCGGCGCGCGCATCTCGAAAACCGAGTTCGTCGCCTGCCCTTCCTGCGGCCGGACCTTGTTCGATCTCCAGACCACGACCCAGCGCATCCGGGAGAAAACCGGGCACCTCAAGGGCGTGAAGATCGCCATCATGGGCTGCATCGTGAACGGTCCCGGCGAAATGGCTGACGCCGATTTTGGGTATGTCGGCGGGGCTCCAGGCAAGATCAACCTCTACGTCGGCAAGACCTGCGTGCAGTACAACCTGCCCCAGGCGGAGGCCGACGACCGCCTGATCGCCCTGATCAAGGAGCACGGCCGCTGGGTCGAACCCCGGCCCGTCACCGTGGCGTAATGCCCGCCACACTACCGTAACCGCAGCGTAACACGCCCGGTCTCCCTCGTAAAAACCCGCCGGCGTAGTGACCTTCCTGTTACAAACCGCTGGCGGCCCTCCGGACCCGGTTTTTCGCGTTTTCTGGCAACCAAAAAACGTCAAAAGTTATGCCCAGATCCGGTGTGAATATCTTGTTGGAAAGTTCGCCTTGAAACCCCATTTTCGATCCACGTTACTGCCGCCTTCGTTCGTCTCCCGGTCCTCCGATCGGCTGTTCCTTCACACCCCTCCCGGAACCTGATTCTGCCGCCCCAGCCGAGGCCTTCTATAACTCTTCGGCCATCACCCACTTGCGCATCCCGATGCATCCCCGCTTCCCCGTGATGGTCGTCTCCCTCTTTTCTCCGCTCCTGGCGTGCCCGTTTGGCGTTCCGCGATAGGGTAGAAATCACAGCCTGTCCGCCGCCGTGTGAATAAACCCGCACCACCGCCACCTCCGTCCATGCCGACTCTCGTCTCCTCGTCCCAGCTTTGGGAAACCGTCAAACGCGACTTCAAGGGTCTGTTCCCCGAGGATGTTTACCAACTGTGGTTCGAACCGATTGTCTGCCTCGATGCCACCGACGACAGCCTCACGCTCGGCGTGCCCAACGACTTTGCGGCGATCTGGATCAACGACAATTATCTCGATCTGATCGTGCAGCGCCTCCGGCTCACCGCCGGCCGGGCCGTGACGGTGAAGCTGAAGAAGGCCGCCGAGGGCGATGCGTCGTCCGTGGCCGAGCCGGCGCCCGCTCCGGCGCCCCGCGCCCCCCGCACCGCCGCTCACCGCCGGCACGGCTCCGAGGATCGCGGCATCCACACCGGTACGCTGAATCCGCGCAACACCTTCGAGACCTTCGTGGTGGGCAACAACAACCAGATGGCCCAGGCCGCCGCCCGGGCCGTGGCCCAGTCGCCCGCGCAGGCCTACAATCCGCTGTTCATTTACGGTGACACCGGGCTCGGCAAGACGCACCTGATG
>CAYZBG010000068.1:0-29230 GCA_964476565.1 uncultured Opitutus sp. | reverse complement strand
CTGCCCAACGACGAACCGGGCATGAGCCCGCTCGAGATCTGGTGCAACGAATCCCAGGAGCGCTACGTGCTCGTCGTCCCGCCCGACCGCATCGAGACGTTCAAGGCGCTCTGTGCCCGCGAGCGCTGCCCTTACGCCATCGTGGGTGAGGCCACCGCGGAAAAGCGCCTCGTGCTTGAGGATCCGCATTTCAAGAACACGCCGATCGACCTTCCGCTCGAGGTCCTGCTCGGCAAGCCGCCGCGCATGCAGATCGACGCCACCTCGCGGCGCCGTCCGCTCGCCCCGTTCTCCTTCGACGGCATCACGCTGGCCGACGCCGTGAACCGCGTGCTCGCCCACCCCGCCGTCGCGGACAAGACCTTCCTCGTCTCCATCGGCGACCGCACCCTCGGCGGGCTCATCGCCCGCGACCAAATGGTCGGTCCGTGGCAGGTGCCGGTCGCCGATTGCGGCGTCACCGCCGCCGCCTTCGACGTCACCACCGGCGAAGCCATGGCCATGGGCGAACGTACGCCCGTGGCGGTCAACGATGCCGCCGCCTCCGCCCGCCTCGCCGTCGGCGAAGCCCTCACCAACCTCGCTGCCGCCCAGATCGGCGACCTCGGGAAGGTCAACCTCAGCGCCAACTGGATGGCGGCGCCCGCCGTCCCGGGCGATGCCGCCGACCTCTACGCCGCCGTCCGCGCTGTCGGCATGGAGCTCTGCCCCGCCCTCGGCATCACCATCCCCGTCGGCAAGGACAGCATGAGCATGAGCACGGTCTGGAAGGATGCCGCCGGCGTCCAGCGGCGCATGACCGCCCCCGTGTCACTCATCGTCTCCGCCTTTTCCCCCGTCGCCGATGTGCGCAAGACCCTGACCCCGCAGCTCCGGCGCGAAGCCGGCACAGTCCTGCTGCTGGTCGACCTCGGCCGGAGCAAAAACCGCCTCGGCGGATCGATCCTCGCCCAGGTGTATTCGCAGACGGGCGACACGCCGCCGGATGTCGATCGCGCCGGCGACCTGAAGGCGTTCTGGAACGCAGTGCAGGAACTCGGCCGGGACGACAAACTGCTCGCGTACCACGACCGCTCGGACGGTGGCCTGCTCGCCACCGTGGTGGAAATGGCCTTCGCCGGTCACACCGGCGTCACCATCGACCTAGGTGACCCCGGCATTCCTGCCGGTGCTCCGGCCACGTCGACCCCGGGCGCCGGCGACGCCAATTTGCTCGCCGCGTTGTTTGCGGAGGAACTCGGCGCGGTCCTCCAGGTGCGCGCCGCCGACCTGACCGCCGTCAACGCGGTCCTGCAGACCCACGGTCTCGACACCTGCACCTCCCGCATCGGCACGCTCAACGACGCCCACCGTGTCATCATTCGTTCGGGCGGCGCCGTGCGGTTCGACGAGGATCTGTTCACCTTGCGCGACATCTGGTCCGGGGTGACCCGCCGGATCCAGGCCCTGCGCGACAATCCGGCCTGCACCGAGCAGGAACACCAGCTCCGCCTGGACCGGACCAATCCCGGCATCACCCCCAAGGTCACGTTTGAAATCGGCGCGCCCGCACGCACCCGTTCGGGCCTGCGCCCCAAGGTCGCCATCCTGCGCGAGCAGGGCGTGAACGGCGAAGTCGAGATGGCCGCGGCCTTCGATCGCGCCGGCTTCACCGCGGTCGACGTGCACATGACCGACCTGCTCTCCGGCCGCGTCTCGCTGCGCGACTTCCGCGGACTCGCCGCCTGCGGCGGCTTCAGCTACGGCGACGTGCTCGGCGCCGGCGAAGGCTGGGCCAAGAGCGTCCTCTTCCACGAACGCACCCGCGACGAGTTTGCCGCGTTCTTCGCCCGGGAAGATACCTTCGGCCTCGGTGTGTGCAACGGCTGCCAGATGATGAGCAACCTCAAGGCCATCATCCCGGGCGCCGACCACTGGCCGCGCTTCGTGCAGAATCAGGTCGAGCGCTACGAGGCACGCTACGTTTCGCTCCGGATCGAACCGAGCCCGAGCGTCCTCTTTCGCGGCATGGAGGGCTCGGTCCTGCCGATCGCCGTCGCCCATGGCGAGGGCTTCACGGAGTTTCCGGATGCCGCCGCCGCAGAGGCCTTCAGCCGCTCCGGCCTCGTTTCGGCGCGGTTCGTCGACAATCACCACCGGATCACGGAGCAGTACCCGCTCAACCCGAACGGCTCACCGTTCGGCATCACCGCACTCACCACCGTGAGCGGGCGGGTCACCCTCATGATGCCCCACCCGGAACGTGTCTTCCGCTCCGCCTGCATGAGCTGGGCCCCCAAGGACTGGCCGGAGGACAGCCCCTGGATGCAGCTGTTCTACAACGCGCGCAGCTGGGTGGGCTGACGCCGCCGCCGCGCGTCGGCGCACTATAATTCATGGAAGCGCTTGGCGGGGCAACGCGCCCTGTCCGGCACCGCCGTGCCCGCTGGCGACCCAGGGTAAACGGGACTACACTGTCCCATGAAAACCGTGAACGTCCGGCTGCGGCCGGCGACAGGTGTGAGCCGCGTGGGAACACCGCTGCCCCAAATCGGAGGCAAATCGCGTGCGACGCTCCGGAGCGGAGGCGCGCCCCTCCTCAAGCAACGTGCGCTCAAGCCCGGCGTCCGGAGAAAGAGCCGATGAACGATCTCAACGAATACGGCTCCGCCAGCCGGTGTCTGCTCCGCCTGCGTGAAAATCAAGGGGAGCCCGTGATGTCCGATCCAGACTTCCTGAAACGGTATCGGGCGCGCTTTCCGCACTGGGAGTCGCGGCCCGGCCAACTGAACGTCGCCGACCTGACCGTCCTCGCCTCCGAGTTGAAGCTTGCGGATGCAATCACGCAGACGGCCGACTACGACACCCTTGTCGCCGCCTTCACCGCCGGCGAAGACATCCTGGTCATGACCCCGACGGCACCCTTGCAACGCGCACCCGGAGCGTTGCCGCACGCCACGACGTCGATCGTCGTGACGATGGATGCACAGGGTTTGTCGCTGTGGTGGCCCGAACCCGGCGGACGCGAGGGCATCCTGCCTCGCGCCGATCGCACCTGGTGGCAGACCTGGGGCGCCGAAGGCATCATCCTCCACACCCCGCGCACCCCCACCGCCGGGACCCCATCCGTGGCAGCACTCGCCAAGGAGACGTCATGAATCCACCCGCCTCCTCACTGCCCCGCCCGGAGCCCAGCCTGCCGAGAACAGAATCTGTTCGCGGTTTCGGCACCCTCATCGAGCACGAGGGCGATCTGCTCACCCTGATGCGTCAGGTCATCGATCAAGCCCACGGGCCCGGGCGCGCGGGCCTGATCCGCATCCTCCGGCACGATGAAGATGAAATCAACCGGGTGCTGGCGCTCATCCGCGCACGGCAGCGCGAGCTGCCCGCCCCGGACCGGTTCGCCACTGCCTGGACGCCCCCGGCTTCGACCGACGGCTCCGGGTTGGTCGAGCGACACCGGCACCTCGCGCATGACTTCGAAGTGTTGATGGACCATGGCGGACGATCCGTCGCCACCGAACCGCTGCTGCGCGAGGCCAGGCATCGCCACGAGGAAATGGCCTGGATGCTGGCGTCGTTGCTGGCCGAGGACGGCGGCCAGGCCGGGGGCGTTTCCCTCGCATCGTCCGGCGACACCTTGGGCGCCGAACGACGGTGGGAAGACGACGGCGGACGAAGGTAAACCGAGCCCGCCGTCGCCCTGTGGCCATGATCTCGCTCAAGCCTTCAGCGCCGCGAGATCGGCGCCATGGTTGATGTGGTACACCTGGCCATCGGCCACGAGGGCGGGCACGGATTTTACGCCCGCCCGTTCGGCTTCAGCGAGGCGGCCGCGGTCGTTCCCGAGGTGCACGACGTTGAGGTCGTAACGGGTGCGATCGATCAGTGTCTCGAGACCGCGCTCTGCGGCAACGCAGACCGGGCAGCCCGCGTGATAGAAGGTGGCTTTCGTTTTCATGATGTTCTCCTTGGAGGTGGATCCGGACCCCGTCGTGAGGTCCGCGATGCGCCCATTTAACCACATCCGGCCCGGAAGCACAGAGGGCACCTTTCGCGCCCCCGGTTACCAAAAAGTAACCGGGTGACAGCCTCCTCGGGCCGCCCTATCGTGCGCGGCGATGAAGGCGAAGCCTCGTTACCTTTCCCTGCAAGAACGCACCCGGTACCGCACGCTGGAGGACGTTCTCGGGTGCAAGTGGAGCACCGCCGTGATCGCCGCCATCGCCCAGGGCACCAAGCGACCCGGTGCACTCGAACGCGCCGTGCCGGGCATCTCCACCAAGGTGCTCAACGAACGGCTGCGCCGGCTCATGGCCTTCGATCTCATCCGGAGAGTGGCGTTCACCGGCATGCCTGCGCGGGTTGACTACGAACTCACACCGACCGGCCGCAAACTCGCGAAAATCATCGCGCAGCTGAAATCGCTCAACGACGAACATCGTGAGCGGACTTGAAACGGCGACACCTCCGACCGTCCGATCCCTCCGCGATCTCCGCGGTCTCCTGTTCGTTGGCTTGACGTGTGCTTCCGGTGGACATCCGCAACGCCACTCCGTCCCTTGCAACACTTGAATCGCCGGTTAGTCTCATCCATGACTCGCACCCTGCGCGCCCTGTCCCGGTCCCTCCTTCTCATGTTCGCCCTCCCGGCTGTCATTCACGCCGGATTCACCCTCGAGGGCACGCTGCCCGGAACCGAAGACGGCACCCTCGCCACGGTCGAACGCGAGTGGCTGGAGGACCGGTCGACCGTCGTGGTCGGCCGTGTTCCCGTGACGGGCGGCACGTTCCGGCTCCAGGCGGAGGCAGAACCGGGTTACTTTCGTCTGCGCATCGGCGGTGACGAGACGACGTTCGTGGCGAACGAAGGGCAAAACCTGACCGTGGTGCGGCAGAATGGCGCCCTGTCCGTTTCCGGCGGTGCCGACCAGGAAAAATTTGCCGCCTACGAACGCGTCCGTACGGAGTCGCTGCAGCGTCTCGTGCTGTCCGTGCGCCGCGCCATCGCTGCCGCGCGGACGTCGGGCAATACCGCCGAAGTCGATCGGCTCACCGAAGCCGAGGTCACCGGTTACCAAGCTCATCGCCGCGAGCTGAACGATTTCGTGCTGGCGCAGCTCGCGGGCTCCCCCGCGCTCTATGCCTCTTCGCTGCGCTGGGATGGAGACCACCGCCTGCCGGAGCTGGCGGCGATGGTGCGCGCCTATGCGGCGGCGAACCCCGCGCAGGAGATCGCGAAGCGCATGCTGGCGCGGCTCGAACGGTTTGAGGCCACGGCAGTCGGGGCAATTGCGCCCGACCTTGCCGGCCCGACGCCGGACGGCGGGACCCTCGCCTTGTCCAGCCTGCGTGGCCGTTACGTGCTCGTGGACTTCTGGGCCTCGTGGTGCCCGCCGTGCCGCATCGAAAACCGCCACTATGTCGAGCTGTATCGAACTTATCGCGACAAAGGCTTTGAGATCCTCGCCGTTTCGGTCGATCAGAATGGTCCGGCGTGGCGCGCCGGCATTGCCGACGACCGCGCGACCTGGCGGCATATCTCGGATCTCACCGGTTGGAAGACCCCGCTGGCCGCGCTTTACAATGTGAGCGCCCTGCCCGCCAGTTTCCTGCTCGATCCGGAAGGCCGGATCATCGCCAAGGACGCCCGCGGCGAGCAGTTGACCGCCGTGCTGGCCAAGCACCTGGGCCCGGGCGCGACCACCCGGTAGTCGCGCTCGGCTCGGCTGCGCCCCCCCGGTCCCGCACCCTCACTCCTTGGGTCGCCCGCGCACGAGCGAGATCACGAAGAGCAGGAGAAAAAGGACGAAGAGCACCTTGGCGACCGTTGCCGCCGTGCCGGCAATCACGCCGAAGCCGAGGATACCGGACACCAGGGCGATCACGAGGAACAGGATGGCGTAGGTGAGCATGGCCGGTGTGAAGGACGTGCAGGCGAAGGGAGCTCAGACGCGGCGCGAGCTGCGGATCAGCCCCCCGGCCCCGGCCAGAACAGCCACCGTTCCAACTACCAGAAGCCAGATGGCCTTGTCGGTCGGTGCCCCGGTGAAGAAACGTGAGAGATCGGCCCCGAGGGAATCCGCCGCGGCGAACCCGAACCCGAGGCAAACGAGACCTGCGACCAACAGGACGAGGGAAAGGACTTTGTTCATAAAGGGTGAAGGGACCGGAAAGGCTGGGACGTCATTTCAGGGCGGTTGCCGGAACGAACGGCGGCGTCGCAACCTGGCTCTCCATGGTGACCGCCGCGCCCGCCGGCGCCTGGTCAGCCTGATTCACGTGATCCCGCACGGTGCAGCGCGCCTCAAAACGGCGTAGAACGGCCCGACCGCCAGACGCGGCGTCCGCGAGTTGGAGCCACAAGACCCTCGGCGTGTGCAGAAGAATGACAAGATCGAGACGCGGATCGATCGTGCGCGCGTAGTGACAATCGAGACGGAGCATTTCATCCACCGTCGTCCGATTCTTGCCGGACACCTGCCAGAGTCCGGTCAGGCCCGGCACCGCATCATAACGGCCCCGCTGTTCCGTTCCCCACGCTTCGAACTCCAGCGGCAGACACGGCCGCGGACCGACGAAACTCATTTCCCCGTGAAAGATGTTGATGATCTGCGGAAGCTCGTCGAGCCCCGTAGCCCGAAGCCACCACGCACCGGGAATCAAACGGTCATCGCCGCGCCCATCGAGTTTCTCCATCGGCGCCCGCGACGCGATCAGGGCCTGCACATGGCGCGCATGCACCGCTGGATCGGCACCCATCTTCATGGTGCGAAACTTGTAGAGAGTGAAACGTCGCCCGCCGTGACCGATGCGCGTCTGCTTGTAGATCACCGGACCGGGCGAGGCCAACGCCGTCAGCGCGAGCATGACCAGCACGCAGAGCAAAAGAAGGGGCAGCGCAAAGGCGCAGCCGGCCAGATCCATCGACCGTTTCCAACGCGGCATGACCTCGGGACCGGGACGAAGGTCCTGGCGGGCCGGCCGGATGAACGAAGGGTGTTTCATGGGAACATGGGACTGACATGGCGGGAAACGCAGGACGGAACGGAAAAACCGGTCCCACCGCCCAAGGGGCGACGGGACCGGTTCCGGAAGGGCTTAGTTCCTGTTCTGAACGTGTTCGGCGGAGGCCACCGTCATTTCATTCTTCACCGAACGCACGCCGCGGACATCGCCCGCGAGTTTGTTCACGAGGGACTTCTCGGCGTCCGACTTGACCTCGCCATGGAGCGTCACCACCCCGTCACGGGTGTGCACCGTGGTGCGCAGTGCGCTGGTGGCCCGATTGGTGAGCAACGCATATTTGACCTGGGCGGTGATCGAGGCGTCATCGACCGTTTCGGCGATGGTGCTCCGGGAGGTGTCGCTGCGTGAGGCCTTGGCGGCCTTGGCATCGTCCGTGGTGGTTGCGACCACCATTTCGTTCTTCACCGACTTCACGCCGTCGATGTCCTTGGCGTAGGCCTCGGTGAGTTCCTTCTGGGCGAGGTTATCGGCCTTGCCAGTGAGCGTGACCACGCCGTCCTTCACGGATACAGACGTTGCCGTCGCACTGACGTTGGCCTTGGTGAGCAGCCGGCTGCGGATCTTGAAGGCGACCCAGCCATCGGAGCGCTCAGGGTGCTCCGACTTGACGACGATCTCGTTCCTGACGCCGGTCACACCGGCGACGTTCTCCACGGTGTCAGCGGCCAGACGCTTCTCGTCCTGATCGCGCACCGTGCCGCTCAAGGTCACGACCCCGTTGTCGACCTTGGCCTTCACGTGGTCGTCGAGCACGACATGGTAGTTATAAGTTGAAGCGATCGCGGCTTCGATCTTGCGATCATCAGCCGGCGCGGAAAAGAGGGCGGACGAACCGCCGAGGAGGATCGCCATCACGGCGAGGGATTTCATATTCATAGGTGTACGGCGGGACTTTACACCCCTGGCCCGGTCTCCGGCTATGGGGCGTTACCCGTATGATCGGATCCACCTTTTGGATACACCGGGGGTCAGCACTACACCCCATGGAAGGTGCGCGGGTTCCGGCGTATGCTCCGTCCATGAACGCTCCAGCCGCTCTTACCCCCACCTCCGTGGCACCCAGCCCCGCCGCCGGGCCCCATGCGCCCTACGCCGCGTGGGAGGACATGCGCCTCGTCCACGCCTTCAATGCCGGCGACCAGGCTGCATTCGCGGAGATCTCCCGCCGCTATCGCCTGCGCCTGCACACCACGGCGTTCGGCATGCTGAAATGCCACGCCGACGCCGAGGAGATTGCCCAGGACGCGCTGGTCCGTGCCTATCGCGGGCTGATCCGCTTCCGGGGCGATTCGTCGCTGTCGACCTGGTTGATCCGGATCGCCTTGAACCTCTCGAAGAACCGTTACGGGACGCTGGTACGTCGCGGCCGGCACACCACCTTGTCCCTTGACGAATCCCGGACGGAGAACGGCCGGGCGGGGCTGAGCGACCGGCTGGCCTGCGATTCTCCCGGACCAGACCGGGAGATCATTTACCACGAATACTCCGTCATCATCGCATCGTGCATCGCCCATCTCGCCCCGCCGGCCCAGTCGCTTCTGACCATGCGGACGGTCGATCATCTCTCCTATGAAGAGATTGCCCAGAATCTGGATCTGAAGACAGGCACGGTGAAGAGCCGCCTGGCGCGGATCCGCGTTCAGCTGCGCGCCCTACTGTCGGAGACGTGCCCTGAGTTTCGTGCCGACGAGCCATCGGCCGCGTGGTTTGGGCCGAACCGCCAGAGCCTCGCGTCGGCGCCGGCCTGAGCACGGGAACGTCCTTACAGAAATGCCTGCCGTGTGTCGGCCTCGACCACGCCGTGGGCCAAGGCGTATCGCGTAAGCCCGGCGGTATCGTGGATACTGAGCTTGTCCATGAGATGTTGCCGGTGCTTTTCCACCGTCTTGATGCTGATACCCAGGGTCGCGGCGATCTGCTTGTTGGCCGAGCCCTCGGCCACCAGTTGCAGGACCTCGGCCTCCCTGGGCGTCAGCCGACGCGCGTGGGGCTTCCTCTGACCGTTGCGATCCAGATTGCCGCTTCGGGCGGACGCCGGGCCGTGCAGAGAGTCGGGACTGAAGCAGCGCTCGCCGGCAACCACGCCCACAATCGCTCGCGTGAGCTGCTCGCCTGAGATACTTTTTTGCAGAAAGCCCATCGCGCCCAACTCATGCACACGCTCCACATACTGATCGTCGTTGTAGGCGGTCAGTACAATCACCTTGGCCGCAGGATTCTCGGCCAGGACCTGCCGCGTGGCCTCCATTCCATTGAGCGCCGGCATCGATAGATCCATCAAGATGACATCGGGTCGAAGCGTACGCGCCATGGCCACCGCATCGCGGCCGTTGAGGGCCTGGCCCACCACCTTGAAGCGCGCGTCGGCCGCGAGCAGAGAGCAGAGGCCCTGGCGCACCACGGTGTGGTCTTCCGCCAGGAGGATCGTGATGGGGCGCGAAGGAATCATGGGCGGCGTAGGCAGGGGATGGACAATGACCATCCCTCAAGCGTGTCATCCTATTCGGACTGACCGTCACCCGACAACGTAGGAAGTCGGCCCGGCATGGGGTATTACCCTACCTTACCGATAAGAGATCGGAGGAACCGGCGCGCTTGGGTCACGATGGTGGTTTGGCATGGGCCTCCACCGACCACGGCAGCTCCGCCCGTACGGTGGTACCGGCCCCTGCGGCCGAATCGATGGCGAAGCGCCCTTCCATCATCTCGACCCGCTCCCTCATTCCCAGGAGTCCCAGCCGTCCCTTTCGTTTGCTGGCCAATGCTTTCTCGACGGAGAACGACTGGCCATCGTCGCTGATCTCCAGCCGGACTCCGTCTGATGTGCGCTGCAGACGCAAGGTGGCTGACGTGGCACGCGCATGGCGCACCACGTTGGTCAGCGCCTCCTGCGCCACCCGGTACAGCACGGTCTTGGAGGCGCTGTCGAGCGCCTCGACCCCGGCAAAGGTCTTAAGCTGGACCTGCAGGTGCGTCCGTTTGCCCAAGTCGCCGACATAGGCCCGAAGAGCCGCGTTTAAGCCGAAGTCATCGAGCACCGAAGGGCGGAGATCGCGGGCAAAACGCCGGACCACATCGATCGACTCACGGACGAGGTCACGAACTTTCTCAATCCGTTCGCTGAGCTGGCCGGATTCGAGCGGCGCACCGACCGTGAGCGCCGAGAGATGCACCATGATACCGGCCAGCACCTGCGCGATCTCATCATGCAGTTCACGGCTGATCTTTTTTCTCTCCTCCTCCTGCGCGAGCAGGATGTGCCGGGCCAGCCAGCGCACCTGCGTGTGCAGGATGCGTGATTCATTCAGCAGCGCCCGCTGCCGCTGCTCGCTCTTGCGCAGCGAGGCCTCCAGCTCGCGCCGTCGGGCGATCTCCCGGTTGGCCTCCTCGTTCGCCGCCGTGAGCCCCTGCACCCGAAGCTGCGCGGCCTCGGCCCGCTTGAACGCTGAGATGTCGGAGATGGTAACGAGACAATAGGGATTCCGTCCGTCCGTATCCGCCTGGTAGGCCGCATGCAGGTCCACCCACACGATACCGCGACGGGCCGTTTGCAGGCGGGTCTCCCACACCTGTTTGCCCGGCTTGGCGAACACGCCGGCCAGGAATGAAGCGAAGGCCGGGCGGTCCGAGGCGAACAACGCCGGCTGAAACCGCCGCCCAACCAACGCACCCCGGGCCACGCCGAGCAGCGAGGCGCCCGTCAGATTGACGTCGAGGATACGGCCCTGGCGGTCGAGGGAGAAATAACCGACCGGGGCAAAATCGTAGAGATCGGTGTACTTTCGCAGCAGGGCCTCGGCCCGTTCGTGCGCCTCCTGCAAGGACGCATTCTGCATCTCCAGCTCAACGTGGTGTACCTCCAGTTCATGGAGCAGCCGTTGTTGTTTCGGATCGGTCGGCCGACCCACCCGCTTCGCACCCCGGTCCGAAGCCTCCGCGTGCAACCGCGCCTCCGCCCGCCGGCGCAGCTGTCCGACGGACGCGGAAGACCTCATGCGTTTCTTCATGGTGGACATGCGTAACCGTCATCCAGGGAAAACCATCGGGTCGCAACGGGAGGCGCGTCCGCCCGGATTCAGGGGCCGGTCCCGGTCGCGCCGGAACGGCTCCTCGGTTTCTTCTGCGCAAGTTGGGTGGAGATGCGTTTGACCAGTCGGGCCTGCTGTCGGCGCAGTTCGGCTTCGAGCGTCTTCGCCACCGTGACATCCGTGAACGTGATCACCACCCCGTCGATCCGATCGTCGAGGGTGCGGTAAGGCATGACGCGGACGATAAACGAGCGCCCATCGATGGACACGACGGTGTGTTCGAAGGGTGAAAGGGTACGAAGCACCTTGGTTGCGTCGGAGGCGAGCGTGGTGTAGTTCAGGGCGGAGACCAGATCGGTCACGGGCCGGCCCACATCGCGGGGCATCAGCTTGATGATCTTCGCCGCCTGGGAGGTGAACCGCCTCACATTGAGGTCTCCATCCAGGAAGAGGACGGCGATGTCCGTGCTGTTGAGCAGATTCTGGAGGTCGTTGCTCGTCCGCGTGTTCTCGTCGACCTTGGACTGCAGTTCCGCGTTCACGGTCTGCAGCTCCTCGTTGAGCGACTGCATCTCCTCCTTCGAGGTGGTGAGTTCCTCGTTGGTCGATTGCAGCTCTTCGTTGGTCGACTGCAGCTCCTCATTGGCGGAACGAAACTCTTCCTGCGCAGCCTGCATTTCCTCATGCGTACGCCGGGCCTCTTCGCGCACCCGCTGCAGCTCCTTTTCCAATTCACGCACCCGCGCGTGACGCGAATGCGCAGCCGGCGCCTTTGATGCCAGCCGCGGAGCGGGAGCCGGACCGGTTTCGGCGAAGAGGATCATGACCAATCCCGGCAGGGCCTCCGTTTCATCCAAGCGATGGAGCGTCACGTCGACCAGCGTTTCGTCCGCGCCGGCACCCACCCGGAGTCCGCGCAGGCAGATCTCTTCTTTCTTCCGCACGACCTTCTGAAACGCGGAGACGACCTCAAAGTGGAGGCTCTCCTTGATCATGGCGAACAGGTTCCAGTTGGCCTTGCCTGCCGCTGGCTCCAGATACCGGCCGGTCCGGCCGCTGATGTAGAGAATGTCTCCGCGCTCGTCGACCAGCACGGCCGGGGGAGCATACCGGCGCAGAATCACCTGATCAGCGGCGGACTGCAGCGTCGCCGGGGCATGGGACGCCTCCGGCACGGCGGGACCAGCCGAAAGGCCGGCACTGAAGGACGAGGGGAACTCGAGCGGAACCGAACGCAGGCCGGATTCGACGCGACGATAGATGCGACGTTTTGCGTTCACGACGGTGAAGAGTTCATGGGACGCACCCACGGATTCGGCGCTGCCCAAGAAGAGCAGACCACCCGGCCTGAGGCTATAGTGGAAAAGGGGCATCAGCTTGCGCTGCACCTCGGGCAACAGATAGATGAGCACGTTGCGGCAGCTCAGGATGTCGAGCTTGGTGAACGGCGGATCCATGATCAGGTTCTGCGGGGCAAAGATCACGCTCTCGCGGATCTCCTTGCGCACCCGGTACCCGCGATCCTCGGCCACAAAGAACCGGGCCAGCCGCTCCGGGGTGATTTCCGCGCACTCACTCTTCGGATAAAACCCCTGCCGCGCCCGTTCGATCGCATCACGATCCAGGTCGGTCGCGAAAATCTGGATCGTGAACGGAGCGCGGGGCTCGAGGGTGTCGACCGCCTCGCGAAACACGATCGCAAGGGAGTAGGCCTCCTCGCCCGTCGAACACCCCGGCACCCACGCCCTCAGGGCCTGGGCCGGCGCGCGCGCGGCCAGCAGGGCCGGAATGGCCTTCTTGCGCATCTCCTCCCAGGCGGCCGGGTCGCGGAAGAACTCGGTGACGCCGATCAGCAGTTCCTTGAAGAGCAGGTCCAGCTCCTGGGTATTCTCCTGCAGGTACTTCAGGTAACCCGCCATCCGGCCAATGCGGTGGATGCCCATCCGGCGCTCCACGCGGCGAAAGATCGTGTTGCGCTTGTAGAGCGAGAAGTCCTGACCGGTGTGGGCGCGGAGCAGGAGTATGATCTTTTCCAATACACCCTGGGTCTTCGCATCCGGAGCCGACGCCTGCCGGATGAAAAGCGGAGCGCGCTGCCGGTAGGCGAGGATCCTGCCCGGCAGGTCCCCGGCTGCCGCCACAATGTCCGCCAGGCCCGCATCGATCGCGCTGTTCGGCATGCCGCTGAATTTGGCCGAGGCGGGATCCTGGACCAGGACGAGACCGGCCTTTTCCTTGATCGCGCGCAGGCCGAGGGTTCCGTCCGAACCCATGCCCGAGAGGATGACCCCGATGCTCCGCTCCGCGCGGTCCTGGGCCAGCGAACAAAGGAAAAAATCAATCGGCAGGCGCAGGCCGCGGGGCGCGGTGGGTTCCAGCAGATGCAGCCGGCCATGCAGAATCGACATGTTCTTGTTCGGCGGGATCACATACACGCAGTCCGCGCGCACCACCATGCGATCCCGGGCTTGCACCACCTTCATCGAGGTCGCCCGCTGCAGGATCTCGGGCATGATGCCTTTCCGCGTGGGATCGAGGTGCTGGATGATGACAAACGCCATGCCGCTGCGCACGGGTACGGCCCGGAAGAATTGCTCCAGGGCTTCCAAGCCGCCGGCCGACGCACCGATCCCGACGATCGGGAATGGAGCGAAAGGGCGCGAACTGCGGGGGCGCGGTGCCTTTTTTTGCACCGCAGTCGGGCGCGACTGACGAGGAAGCTGGGGGCGTTTGGACATCAGATGCGACCCACGCCGCATCCTTCGGATACCGTGCGGCACTGCAGATGGCGAGCGATTACTCCCCCACCAGCACTGTTTGGCTCGGCGCGGTAGGTCATGACCCCATTTAGCATTACGTCCAGGTTCACTAGACTGCGCACCTTGATGCATGACTCCGCCACGACCCCTCTGCCCGCATGCGCCTCCGACGCCTTGATCGCTATCGTTGATCCGGTCGCATCACCTCGGCCGGCAATATTGGTCGTGGACGACGCCCAGGAGGTCCGGGATGTCCTGCTCATGATGCTCACCAACACCGGCTATGAGGTCGAAGTTGCCGTCGACGGGAACTCCGGCTGGGCCGCGTTGAGCCGTCGTCATTTCGACCTCGTGATCACCGATTATGTGATGCCCAACTCCAATGGCATCGAACTGCTCCGTCGCCTGCGCGCCCACCATCCGTCCCTTCCGGTCATCATGATCTCCGGCTACTCCCCTTGGGGCGGCACGGACGCGGCGCTCCTGCTTCAACCCGGCCTCTACCTGGACAAGCCCTTCACGTTCGAAACCCTGATTCATGCCCTTGCCGACCTGCTCCCGCACGCCCTGCCGATGATGCGTCGGCCCGGCATCGGATAGGCACCGGTCAGGCAACGAGCCCACCACGAGGGTAGGTCAATGCCCCATGGCGGCGCGCAGCAGGGTGGCGTAGACTCCGCCTCCATGTCGCTCACCACTGTCATCCTCACCCTCATCGTTGTCGGCGTTCTGCTCTGGCTGATCAACGCGTTCATTCCCATGGACAGTAAGATCAAGACGATCCTGAACGCGGTGGTCGTGATCGTCGTCGTGCTCTGGCTGCTACACGGCTTCGGAGTCATTGGCGACTCGGGCGAGATCAAGCTCTCCCGGAACGAAGTCACCTGGGCCCGCGTTTGACGCGACCGCGTCAATTCCAGTCGGTTCCGGCACGCCCGCTCCCTTTTGCCGGCGACGCCCATCCCGTTCCCCGGTCATTATCGACCGACGTTCCCACCCCTGGCCCCACGGCGGGCCCTGCATCCACCATGAAGCTGCTCTCCGCCGGCAGCAGGCCTGCGCTACGGGGCAATCCGGCCTATTTCACCGGGGTGGTATGGATCGATGAATTGACCGGACCTGAGACGTCCGGCCGGCTCTGCGCCTTCCGCGTGAGTTTCGAGCCCGGCGCACGGACGGCGTGGCACACTCACCCTCATGGTCAGATGCTCTATCTTCTCGCCGGGATCGGAAGGGCGCAGCGGGAAGGAGGGCCGCTGGTGGAGCTGTTGTCCGGCGATACGGTCTGGATTGCCGCTGGCGAGCGCCATTGGCACGGTGCTGCCCCGGGCCACACGATGGTCCACCTCGCCTTGCAGGAAGCCGACGCGGCAGGGTGCCACGCTCACTGGCAGCGGCAGGTCACCGATGAGGAGTACCACGCCCACCTCGTGCCCTGATCCCGGCCAGGCGGGCACCGCCCACCTCCAGCCGGGTCTGGGCACGACGCGCGGCCTTACGCCTTCAACGTGGCGCAGAACGCCGCCAGCCGGGACACGCCCTTGGCGATGATCTCGTCACTCGTGGCGTAGCTGAGACGGAGATAGCCCTCGGCGCCAAAGGCGCTGCCGGGCACGGCCGCCACCTTCTGCTGCTCGAGCAGCCGGTTGCAGAAGTCGAGGTCCTTGAGGCCGAACCGGGAAATGTTCGGGAAGAGATAAAACGCACCCTGCGCGAGCAGGCAGGACACGCCCGGGATCTTGTTCAGTTCCCCGTGCAGGAACTTCCGCCGGCGATCGAAGGCGGCGAGCATCATCGTGAGCGCGGCCTGCGTCTTCTCCTTCTCCTTCAGGGCGGCGACCGCGCCGAACTGGGCGAAGGTGGTGGCGTTGGAGGACATCTGGCTCTGCAGCTCGGCGCAGGCCTTGGCAATCGGGGCCGGCGCAACGAGCGTGCCCAGGCGCCAGCCGGTCATCGAATAGGTCTTGGCGAAGCCGGACACGATCACGGTCCGGGCCTCCGCCTCCTTGGAGAACGTCGCCGGGCTGAAATGCTTGGCGCCATCATAGGTGAGATGCTCGTAGATCTCGTCCGACATGAGGTAGAGGTTGTGGCGCAGGGCCACGTCGACCAGCGCCTCGAGCTCGGGCTTGGTGTACACGGCACCGGTCGGGTTCGACGGCGAATTGATGATCAACAGGCGCGACTTCGGGGTGATGGCCGCCTCGAGTTGCGCCGGCGTGAGCTTGAAGCCGGTGGTGTCGTCGGCCAGCACCAGCTTCGGCGTGGCGCCGGCGAGCTTCACCATCTCCGGGTAGCTGACCCAGAACGGCGCGGGAATGATCACCTCGTCGCCCGGGGAGCAGAGGGCGAGGATGGTGAGGTAGCAGGAAAACTTTCCGCCCGGTGAAACCACGAACTGGGAGGGCGCGTACTTGAGCCCGTAATCCGCGAGGTACTTGTCCGCGAGCGCCTGGCGCAGCGGCTCGATGCCCGGAGTCGGCGCATACTTCGTCTTGCCCGCCTTCAACGCGGCGATGCATGCCTCCTTGATATGTTCGGGCGTGTCGAAGTCGGGTTCGCCGGCGGCGAAACCACAAACGTCTTCACCGGCGGCTTGCAGGGCCTTGGCCTTGGCGTCGACGGCAAGCGTCGGCGAAGGCGAGACATTGCGGGCCCAGGTCGAGAGAGGCGCGGGGGCTTGGTTCATGGAAAAGGGAAAGCACGAAAGGCAGGTCGCTTCGGAAAGGCAAGACGACACCCGGTGACCACCGCCCAACCGCCATCGTCCGGGCACAAAAAAACGCGGCCGCCGTTCCGGCAGCCGCGTGGCAAAAGGCAAACACCGCCTTAAGGGCGGAGAACCGGGCCGGGCTCAGCGGCTCTTCTTGCCGGCGGGAAGCGAAAGCTCGTCGAGCGCAACACGGAGCAGCTCGCCGACGCTGACCTTCTTCTTGCGCGAATGCTTCGTGAGCATGCCCTTCATGTCGGCGGGCAGGCGGACGGAGATTTGGCGATGGTCCTCGGTTTCGGTTTCGTACCGGTCGAAGTTGAACTTGGCGATGGCGAGGCGAACCACCTCGCTGGTGGAGCCAAGGCCCAGCTTCTTCTGGGCGGTCTCGATCTTCGAGATGAGGGAAACGGGCAGATCGAACGTGAGGGGAGAGGTCGTCGCAGATGATTTCTTTGCCATGACAGAAGGAGGGGCCGGCCGAGTTGGAGGGCGGAGTCTTGCCCTCAAGCAAAGGCCTACCCTGCGCCCTTGGGCAACGCAAAACTTGTGGTCGCGATGCGATTGGGCCGGCGCATCGCGTGTATCCAACAATCCTGTCAGGCAAGGGCCGCCTGCACCGCCCGGTAGGCTTCCGGCGGCGTGGCCACAACGCGCCATGCCTTGGCTGCGATGTGAGGCTCGATCGAACGGTCGTGATGGATCAGGATCGTACGCACACCCAACTCCGCCCCGGCCAGCACGTCCACGTCCGCATCCCCGACGTAGATCGTCTCGGCCGCGGCGACCCCCAGCCGGCGCATGATCTCAGCGAGGCCCTGCGGATGCGGCTTGTGGGTGGGCAGGTCGTCGCCACAGACGACCTCGCGAAACCGGGCGTCAAAGCGGTGCTCCACGAGGATTCGCTCGGTCGAGAACCGATCGCGCCCCGTCCAGACCGCCTGACCAAGGCCCGCCTGATGCAGGTCTCCCAGCAGGTCCTGCGCACCGGTGAACGGCTGGATGAGATGCCAGTTCGCGTCGCTGTACTCCGCCATGCGCGCCAACGCCGCCGGCACATGGCGGTCATCGCCGATCAACTCGCGAAAGGTCCGGTCCGGCGGCCCCCCCAAGCGGAGAAACAGTTCCCGTTCGCTCAGCGGCTCCCGGAAGGGTTCGAGGGCATGCGCAAAGGCGCGCAACACCATCGGCATCGAATTGACCAGCGTGCCGTCGAGGTCGAAGACCACGGCCCGGGGAGCGGAAGGCGAAGAACTCATGGCGTCACAGGTTCGATCCGGGCCGGCAGCGAAACCGTTTCGCCCAGGGACTCCGGCAAAAAGACCCGCGCCGCAAACTGCGCATCCACCGCGGCACCGGTGACCGCGAACCGGGTCTTGTCGCGGGTCGCCTCATTTCGCAAATCGATGGACTTTACAATCCACCGCTCGCCCACTTTCTTGAGGTCAATCACCGTCATGGTCTTGGTCGTGCGCCCTTCGGCTCCGAGCTGCTCCGCCTGCACCATCGCCCCGTATTCGAGATCCAGGTACACGCGCACGCCGGTCAGGTTGGGATGGCGCGTCGCGAAGGATTCCGGTGGGTAGAGCAGGAACACCCGCGCCGTCCGCCCGCGCACCCGCATCACGCCTTCGAACACGAAGTCCGTCCAATAGAGGAACGGCATCTGCAGGTCGAAGGCCGTCACATCGGTGCCCGCCATGGGTTCGAACAGCGCCGGTCCCTCGAGGGCCACCGGCGATTCACTCCCGGCACGGCGCCAGGTCCACAGTCCGGGCTGCGTACCGCCCCGTACCAGCCACCGTTGCTCCGCTTCGGGCGCGCCGGGATGCAGCACGATGCGCGTGACAGGGGCGGCTCCGTCCGTACCCCGCCAAAGCAGGCCGGCGACGCGCCGCTCGGGTCCGCGCCGCGGCAGCACACGAAAGTCAAAGGAGAAGAAGCCTTCCCCCGCCTCGGTCAGCGCGCGGAACTGGGCCAGGAGCCGCCGGCCTTCCTCCTGATCGGGCGCGGTGGTCTGCGCATACCGCGGCAGGGGGCGAAACCCCTTTTGCTGGGCCTGCGTCGTCCCCGGGAGGACAAAAGAAAGGCAGGCGACCGAAGCCGCCTGCCAAAGGAGAATCGTCCGTCGGGACGCCCGCACCGGAAGGTCAGGGCTGGGCCGGCGCCGGGGTCTCAACCGGAGCCGCCGGGGTTTCCGTACCCGCGGGCGCAGGCGTGGTCGCGGCGGGAGTCGCGGGCGCCGTGATCGTCGGCAGCGCGCCGCCGGAGGCGCCGCCATGGGAGCGCTGGTAGATGTGGCCCAAGTAGAGCAGGAAGCAGAGCACGAAGAACGCGACGGCCGCCCGGATCGTGGCGGTGGTCAACACGTTGCCCGTCTCGGCGCCGAAGGTGGCCTCGGTGACGCCGCTGCCCATCGCCGCGCCGACACCGCCATCGCTCTTGGCCTTCTGCGCGAGGACCACCAGCACCATGAAGATGGAGACAAGAATGAGGACAAACGTAGCGATGCCAATGAGGATGGTCATGAGAAAGGGAACGCGGAACGAAGCAGAGCGACGGCGGGCTTGTCAATGCCCGGCGTCATTCGCCGGACCTTCCGCCAGCAGGGCCGCGTAACCCTCGCGGAAGGTGGGGTACCGGGGTTGCCAGCCCAGCACGCGCTTTAGCCGATCATTGGCAATGATTCGATCCGGCGTGATCCGTCGCCGTCCAGGCGCCGGCTCCCCGCTGAATGTCGGCGCCGGTCGCCCAAGTCGCCCCGCCAGCCAAGCCATCACCTCCGCCTTGGTCGCCGCGCCGTCATCGGCCACGTTGAAGATCCGCTCCGCTCCGGTGTCGCCGGCACCGAGCGCGCAGACCAGCGCTTCGACGATGTCGTCGCGATGGATGAGGTTCAGATGATACCCGCCGACGCCGGGCACGGCGTCCGTACCGGTCCGCAACTGGTCGAGCAGATGATGCCGGCCCGGTCCATAAATGCCCGCGAGACGGAGGACCTTCGCCCGGCCCGGCCACGCGAGGGCCCGTTGCTCCGCCTCCAGCAGCACCGCTGCATTCCCCTCCGCCGGCCCGGTGGGCTCCGTCTCGTCGACCCGAACGCCTCCATCCTGTGGATACACCGAAGTGCTGCTGGTGTACGCCAGCGCACCCGGACGATCCGACCCGCGAACCCACCGCAGGATCGACGCGAGGCCGTCCACATAACTCCGGCGGTAGGCCTCCGGCCCGCCGCCACCCGAGGCCACACAGTTCACCACCAACGGCGCGTCCGCCGGAATGCGATCATGCCAGTCGTCCGCCGCGAGGTCCGCGATCACCGCCTGCGCCCCGGACTCCGCCAGCGCGGCCGCCGTCACCGGGTTGCGCGTCAAGGCGGTCACCGACGCCCCGGCCTGCAACGCCCGCCGTGCCAGCGCCGCACCCACGTAGCCCGCGCCGAAAATGACGAGCCGTTTGCCGCGCAAAAAACCGTGTGCATCCGTGCTCATTCGTGATTAACAGCTCCACCATGGCCACCGTTCTTGTGATTTTGCCAGAGGGTTTTGAGGAGATTGAGGCCCTGACCCCCGTCGACGTGCTGCGACGTGCCGGCGCCGAGGTCACCACCGCTGCACTGGGCGAAACCATGCACGTGACCGGACGCAGCCGGGTGACGCTGCATGCCGACACGACCCTCGCCGCCCTTCCGCCCGGCACCGCCTTCGACCTGCTCGTGCTGCCCGGCGGACCGGGCGTCAAACACCTGCGGGCGGATCCGCGGGTGCGCGACCGGGTGCTCGCGCAGGCCGCCGGGCCCGGCTGGCTCGCCGCGATCTGCGCTGCACCAACCGTGCTGCACGACGCGGGACTGCTCGCCGGCCGCCGCTACACCGCGCACACCTCCGTCGCACCGGAACTGCCGTCCGCCCTGGCCTCCGAGGCCGTGGTCGTCGACGGTCGCCTCATCACCTCGCGCGGTGCGGGCACCGCCCTGCCCTTCGGCCTGGCCCTCGTCCGGGCCCTGTTCGGCGCGGACAAGGAACGCGAAATCGCCGCCTCCATCTGCGCCTGAACCCATGAAGAAAAACTACGACCTCGTGGTGATCGGCGGAGGCTCCGCCGGATTCAACGGCGCCCGCGTCGCCGCGTCCCTCGGCCGGAGCGTGGCCATCATCGATGGCGCGCGCGAACTCGGCGGTCTCTGCATCCTGCGCGGCTGCATGCCCTCGAAAACCCTGCTTTACAGCACGGACGTGCTGCATCGGGCGCAGAAGGGTCGTGTCCTGGGTTTGCGGATACCCGAGGCCCGGGTCGACATGAAGGCGCTGCACCGCCGCAAGCGGCGCATCATCGGTGAATTCGCCGACTACCGTCAGGGCGCGCTCGCCTCGGGCAAGTACGACCTGTTCCGCGCCCACGCCCGGTTCGTCGATCCCCACACGGTGGAACTGTCCGACGGCCGCCGCGTACGGGGAGACCATTTCCTCATCGGCACGGGTTCCAAGGTCAGCGTACCGCCGGTGCCGGGCCTGGCGGAGACACCGTTCTGGACGAGCGATGACGTGCTCGACCTCGATCATATGCCCGAAAGTGTGATCGTGCTCGGCGGCGGCATTGTCGCCTGCGAGCTTGCGCAGTTCCTGCGTCGGATCGGCAGCCGGGTCACGTTGATCCAGCGCAGCCGGAACATCCTGCGCGACCACTCCGACGAGGCGACGGCCGTGGTGCAACAGGCCTTCCGCGACGAGGGCATCGACCTGCACACCGACACCCGGATCCTACGCATCGCCACGGCCAAGGCCGGCGTGTCCGTGTCCTTCACCAGCGGCGGACGCCGCGTCACGCGCCGGGCGCGCCACCTGTTCAATGCCCTCGGCCGTGAACCCAATCTCGACGGACTCGGCCTCGATGCCGCCGGGGTGAAGGTGACCGATGAGGGCCGGATCGCGGTCAACCGCTGGCAGCAGACCAGCCAGCCTCACATTTACGCGGGCGGCGATGTCTGCGGCCCGCACGACATCGTGCACCTCGCCGTCGCCCAGGGCGAACTCGCCGCCCGCCACGCCGCGGGCGTGCGCGGCCTGAAGCCGGTCGACTACGGCCTGTTGCTCAACGTGGTCTTCACTGACCCGCCGCTCGCCACCATCGGTCGGCTCGAACGCGAGCTCGACGCCGCCAAGGAACCCTATCTCGTCGCCACGTATCCATTCAATGATCACGGGAAGTCGATCCTGATGGACGCGCTCTACGGCTACGTGAAGGTCATCGCCGAGCCCAAGCGGGGGCGCATTGTGGGCGCCGAGATTGTCGGACCCGACGCGGGTGAGCTGATCCATTGCTTCAGCGGTCCGCTGGCCATGAAGGCCACCGTGTTCGACCTGCTGAGGGCACCCTGGTACCACCCGACCCTCGCCGAGATTCTCACCTATCCGCTCGAGGAGATCGCCGAGCAGATTTCCGGCTGAGCTACCTGACGCAAGGAGCGGCGGCACTCTTGCCGCCGGGCTTGAGTGGGCACGGCCCGCGCATGCCGTCCGGTGCTCAAACGCGGCGGCAAGAGTGCCGCCGCTCCTTGAAAAACGCCCGCCTCAGCGCGCGAGGGAAAGGAGATCGCCCAGCTCGACGCGTTTCTCGTAGAGCGCCTTGCCGATGATCACGCCATCGAGATTCGGACACCGCTGGGCCAGGGTACGCAGGCCGGTCACATCCTCGCGGCGGCTGACCCCGCCCGACGCGATCACCCGGCACTTCACGGCGGTGCACATCGCCTCCTGGGCGGCGAAGTTGGGTCCGGTCAGCATGCCATCGGTGCCGATGTCGGTGTAGATCAGCGTGGCGACACCGAGCTGGTCCATGCGTTGCGCCAGCGCCAGCGCGCCAGTACCGGTCGTATCCACCCAACCCTTCACCGCTACCTGGCCGTTCTTGGCATCGATGCCCACGGCCACCTTGGACCCGAAAGCCTGGACCAACTCCCCCACAAACGCCTCGCTCTCGGCGGCCCGGGTGCCGATCACGACCCGGCTCACCCCGAGACCGAGGGCCCGCTCGACCGTGGCGCGCGTCCGCATGCCGCCGCCGAGTTGCACCTTCATTCCCAACGCGGCGATCGCCTCGACCTGCTTAAGGTTCTGCGGCTCGCCGGCAAAGGCGCCGTCGAGATCGACCACGTGGACCCAGGGACTGCCCGCGGCCTTGAAGGTTGCGGCCACCGCCGCCGGATCGTCGAAGTACACCGTTTCCTGGTCGGCGCGCCCCTGGGTGAGACGCACACAACGGCCGTTCTTGATGTCGATGGCAGGATAAATCGTCATGGCGGAAAGCGGAGGTGTCGCGCAATCGCGCCGGCCCGCCAAGGCTTAATTTCCCCTTTGCGCCCGGAAGCCTTTGGCGAACACTCCCGCCCATGTCCAAGTATCAGGTCCCGCCCTTTCTTTCCGAACTGCTCGACGCCCGTTCGCCCTCCGGCGCGGAGTTTGCCGCCCAGAAAGTTTTCGATACCTACGTGAAACCGGCGGCCGACGCCTATGCCAAGGATGCGATGGGCAACCGGCTCGCAACCCTGAACCCCGAGGGCGACCCCACCCTGCTGCTCGCCGGCCACATGGACGAACTCGGGTTCATCATCACCTACGTCAACAAGGACGGTTATCTCTACTTCGACACCATCGGCGGGCATGACCGGGTCATGATTCCCGGCCGGCGCGTGGTCATTCAGAGCGCCCGCGGTCCCGTTCATGGCGTGACCGGGAAGCGCGCCATTCACCTCATGGATGAAGCCGACCGCAAGAAGCTGCCCGACATCCACGAGATCTGGATCGATATCGGCGCCCGGTCCAAGAAGGAGGCCCTGGAGCGCGTCTCGATCGGCGACACGGTCACCCATGAAGCCGGCTTCAGCCTCCTGCACGGCAGCATCGGCACGGCCCGCGCCTTCGACAACAAGGTCGGGGCCTACATCGTCGGCGAGACCCTGATCCGCCTCGCCGCGCAGCGCAAAAAACTCTCCGCCAAGGTCGTCGCCGTCGCCACGACGCAGGAGGAGATTGGCGTGCGCGGTGCCACCACGGCCGGCTACGCCGTCAACCCTCACCTTGCCATCGCCGTGGATGTCGGCCACGCGACCGACCACCCGGACTGCGATCATCGCAAGTTCGGCGAAACCAAGCTCGGCGGCGGACCGATCATCTGCCGCGGTCCGAACATCAACCCGGAGATTTTCGACCGCCTGATTGCCGCGGCCAAACATGCCAAGATCCGGTACCAGCTCGAGGCCGACCCGCGCCCCACCGGCACCGATGCGCGCGCCCTCCAGGTGGGCCGCGGCGGTGTGGCCACCGGACTCATCAGTGTGCCCCTGCGCTACATGCACACGCCCAGCGAGGTGGTTGACCTCGAGGACGTCGAAGCCTGCGTGAAGCTGCTCGTGGCCTTTGCGCAGGGTTTGGACGAGGGCGACTACGCCCATTGGTGACCGTTGGCCGCCGTCCAGCGGCAGCCCGCGGGAGCCCCTCGTCTCATCACGGTCAAGAATCACGCTTGCTCCCGCCCCGGCGGTGGTGCTCCCTCTCGCCTTTAAAGAAATGAAGTTAATCGATTTGAACCGCGATGGCGGTATTGGCGCCAATTCGCTGTTTGTGCAGATCGGCGACCTGAAGTTCCTGGTCGACTGCGGCCTGAACCCGAAGCAGGTGGGCCGGCGTGCAACCCCCGACCTCGCGGCGATCCGCGGCGTAGACCTTGACCTGATCATCATCACGCATTGCCACCTCGACCACATCGGCAGCCTGCCGGTGGTCATGCGCGAGCATCCGGATACGCCCGTGCTGATGACGACCTCGAGCCGCATCATCATCGAGCGCATGCTGCACAACTCGGCGAGCGTGATGCTGCGCCAGAAGGAAGAGGAGAACATCCCCGACTACCCGTTGTTTACCCACGAGGAGGTCGATCGTCTCGCGAAGCGGTTCGTCACCCTGAATTTTGGCCAGGTGAAGAAGTTCCGGGCGCGCAAGGACGAGGTGGAGATCATCCTGCACCCGGCCGGTCACGTCGTCGGCGCCGCCGCCGTCGAGCTGCACCACAAGCACCGCGGCATCTTTTTCACCGGTGATGTGCTCTTCGAGAACCAGCGTACCCTGCCCGGAGCCAAGTTCCCCGCCGGCCACTTCGACACCGTCATCCTCGAGACGACGCGCGGCACGACCGAGCGCCCGCTCGGCAAGGAACGGGTCAACGAGGTCGCGCGCCTGGTCGCGATGATCAACACCACCATCCAGCGTGGCGGTTCGTTCCTGATGCCGGTGTTCGCCCTCGGGCGCATGCAGGAGATCCTGTCGATCCTCCACGACGCGCGGAAGTTCGGCCGTCTCGTCGACTGCCCGATCTACGCCTCCGGCCTCGGCATGGCCCTCGCCGACTTTTTCGAGGAGATCGCGCGCAAGACGAAGCACGTGAACTTCAACCGCGCGATCATCAAGGACCTGAAGCTCAAGCCGCTGCCGCGCACGTTGAAGCCGGGCGAGGACCCGCAGCAAAACGCGATCTACATCATCAGCTCGGGCATGCTCGTCGAACGTACGCCGAGCTACACGCTCGCCTCTGGCCTCCTCGGCCACGCCCGCAACACGATTGGCTTCGTCGGCTTCTGCGACCCCGATACGCCCGGCGGTGCCCTGCTCGCCGCCAAGACCGGCGACAACTTCCTCTTCGAAGCCGTCAACGTGAAGGCCAAGATCAAGGCGCACGTGGAGAAGTTCGAGCTCAGCGGTCATGCCGACCGCGAGGAATTGCTCGAGTTCGCCGTCCAGGCCGCTCCGCGCAGCCTCGTCCTCACCCACGGCGATCCCGAGGCCCGCGCCTGGTTCGCGCGCGAGCTCGCCGCCAAGCTGCCCAAGTCCAAGGTGTTCGATCCTGTCCCCGGCCAGACCTATCAGGTCTGAACCGGAGTACGTCTCCCATGGGGCGTTACGCGCCCAACACCGCGCGCAGCCGTTCGCAGATGGCCTCGTTGCCCGCGAGATAGAAGATGCGCCCCATCTTGAGATCGAAGCGCCGCAGCGGGAATTGTTCACCGTTGAGGAACACGACCTTCCCTCCGCCGGCCCAGACCAGCGGCACGGCGGCGGCGATGTCCCAGACCTTCACGTTGTGGTCGACCGTCCCGTCGAGGATCCCGACCGCAACATAGGCGAGGTGCAGCGTGCTGCTGCCGAGGCCGCGGATCTTGAATTCGCGCACGAGGTTCTCCGCGTCGTGCGCCCGGGTCTTGTCCATGGGCGTGTGAAACCCGATCAGAGTCTGCGCCCCGGGCGGATCGTGGCGCACACCGACGGCGCGGTCGCCGTCGAATACACCGAAGCCCGGACCTCCGTGCATCAGGGTGCGGCGGGCAAGGTCGTAGATCACACCGTAAACGGGAACACCGTTCTCCAGCAGGGCCAACGCGATCGCGCAGTGGGCGATGCCCATGGCGTAATTGTTGGTGCCGTCGATCGGGTCGAGCACCCAAGCGTAACGCGCGGAGACCGGCACTGGGTCGGGCGTGTCGGCGAGTTCCTCGCTGAAATACTGATCCTGTGAGAACTCGGCGCGCAGTGCGGCAACGATGCCCTCCGAGATCGCCACATCGACCGCCGTCACCCGTGAGCCGTCGCTCTTCCACTCGCTCTTCGCCCGCCCAAACTCGCGATGCAGCAGCTCGGTCTGGGCCGACACCGCGCGTTTCGCGGCGGCAATGCGAGCGAGAAGGTCAGGACGATCGTTGGCCAGGCTCATAAACGCGCCACTTCAGGCAGACCCGCCGGCGAAGTCCAACTTGAAGCGCGAAGTCCTCCAGAGGGATCAACTCATCACCGTACAGAAAGAGTCCCGCGTATGGCCAGTTCCTGGGCCAATTCGCGCGTGGCTCCCACCGCCTCGGGATGTCGTTGAATCGGTCCAATTTCTCGCAGAGGGATTACAGCGTCATGAGGCAGGGTTTCCCGCAGAGGCGCGGAGGCGCGGAGGATTGTCGGTGCCGGGTTTACGTTCTCTGCGTCTCGGCGTCTCTGCAGGACTCCCTCTCCTACGAACCGGCGGAGGGTTGTCGGCTAAGGGGCTTATTTCTCAGCGGGAGTCTTCGAGTCCTTTCACGCAGCGGGTGATGCCATCCTTCAGCACCGCCTCCCCGAAGTTGAGTAGGTATCCCAGTTTAAGGCCGGTGAGCCGAAGGTAGGTTTGCACCTGCTTCTTGTGGGCAGGAGTAACTCGCTCGACCGACTTCAACTCGAGCAAGACCTTGCCGTTGACGATGAGGTCGGCCCGGAAGCCCTCGTCGAAGTAGATGCCCTTGTAAACGATCGGCACCGGCACCTGCCGTTCGACGGTCAGGCCGCGTAAGGCAAGTTCCTTCGCAAGGACGACTTCATAGACGGATTCGAGCAGACCGGGACCGAGTTCGCGGTGCACTTCGATGGCTGCGTTAAGGACGAGGGTGCCGAGTTGGTTTTCGTTCATGGTGAGATTCTCCCGCAGAGGCGCGGAGGCGCAGAGGATGGTTGGTTTGGGTTTGTCTTCTCAGCGTCTCAGCGTCTCTGCGGGATCCCCCTCTTCACAGTCGGATTCAAGCAGGCCTGAACCGCGTTCGCGGTAAACTTCGATCGCTGCGTTAAGGACGCGGGTGCCGAGTGAGTTTTCGTTTATGGTGAGATTCTCCCGCAGAGGCGCGGAGGCGCAGAGGATGGTTGAATTGGGGTTTGTCTTCTCAGCGTCTCTGCGCCTCTGCGGGAGAACGCTCTGGAAGGTCCGTATTTCAGCTTCGCCCGCGTCTCACCAAAGCTCTCCTTGTTCATAACCGATCCGACGCAGGAGGAAGCGGGATCCATGGGACCGAGGCGCAGACCATTATGCAATCATTTTGCCTCAATCCATCGACGCCGCCTTCGTTCAACGCAGCTCCCGCACCACGATCGCCACACCGTCCGCGACTTTGTCGCTTGGGTGCACGATGACTTCGTCGCCGAGCGCGAGGCCGCCGAGCAGTTCGGATTCGCGGCCGTTGCTCTGCCCCACGTCGACGGGCGTGAGCCGGGCGCGGCCGTCGCGATACGCGAACACCGTCCATCGGCCGTCGCTGCGAAAGAGCGCCCCCACCGGCACCTTCAGCACGTTCTCTGCCTCCCACACCACGATCCGCGCCTCGACCCGGTACGCATCGCCGAGCGCGCTGCGTTGCTCCGGCGGCGCGGTGAAGTCGGCGATGATGTTGACTCGTTGTTCCTCCACACCAAGCGCCGAGATCTTCAGGAAGCCCGCGGGCTCGACGATCCGCACGCGGCCCTCCAACGGCGTTCCCCCACCCCAGTGCTCGAACACCACGCGCGCGCCCGGCTTGATCCGGGCGGCGTCGGTGGACAACACATCGATCTCCGCTTCCAACTCGGCGGGATCTCCGACTTCCACGAGCGGCGTCGCGGACATCACCACCCCGGCATCCTCGCGGAAGACGCGCAGCACGCGCCCGTCGATCGGGGCCGTAAGGGAGAGCTCCCAAGCGTGCTCGCCCTCTCCGAGATTTGCCGTCGAACGCGAGAGCGCCGCCCTGGCCTGCTCCAACTCGAAGCCGGCGATCTGGCGGCTGTAGTCGGCGGCGCGCAGGTCTTCGGCCGCGGCGCGTGCGGCCTCGCGGGCCCGGTCGAGTTCCTGGCGGGAAATCGCCTTTTGCTCGGACAGCGTCAGGGCGCGCGTGAGCTCGGCATCCGCGAGTTCGCGGGCCGCGCGCATCCGCTCCACGCGCGGTCCGGCGAGCTGCACCTGCGCCTCCGCCGCACGCACGCGCGCCTCGAGCGCGGCCCGGGTGCGCGCATCGAGCAGTTCGGGCGCCACTGGCTCGATCGTCGCGATGACGGTTTGTCCCGCGATCACCGGATCCCCGGGATGCAGCTCAATCCGCCGCAGCTGTCCGGAGAGGGGCGCGGAGACGACGTACCGCTCCTTGATCCGCGTGCGGCCATCCTCGTCCACCGTGACTTGCAGCGGTCCGCTCGTGACGCGGGCAAGCTCCGCCTGGACCGGATCCGGTCGGAAGAAAAAGGCCAGGGCGCCGAGGAGAATCAGCGCACCGGCGGCGAACATTCCTTGGCGTCGGGTGATCTTCATGGCTCAGGTGGAGGCTTTGAGAACGGCAAGCAGGTCGAGCCGGTCGAGCTGGCGGCGGACGACGAGGCTGGAGAGCAGCGCGGCGGCCAGCACCGTGACGACGGCGAAGGCATAGGTCGGCGGATTCACCACGAGGGGAAACCGCTGCGATTCCGTGCCGAGCGCCACGACCGCGAGCGCGGCGAACATCCGGCCCAACACGACCCCCAGCGGCACCGCCAGCAGCGTGAGCACGGCGATCTCGCCAAGAAAGATGAGCGAGATCTCGTACCGGTCGAACCCGATCACGCGCAACGTGGCGAGTTCGCGGCTGCGTTCGGCGAGCGAGATGCGCGCTGCGTTGTACACGACACCGAAGGCAATGATGCTGGCGAAGGTCACGTTGATCACGCGCATCCGGAGAATGTTCTCGGCCATGAGCTGGCGGAAGGACGCGAGCGTCGCAGCACGCGTGCCTACGACGGCCACGCGCGGGGCGGCCTTGACCGCGGCGAAGAACCGTTCCTCGGCCTCGGCGTCCAGTCGAAGAAACGCGCCGGACACCACTTCCCCCTCGCCCATCAGGCGGTTGAGCACGGCTCGGTCGATGTAGGCGGAGGTGC
>CAYZBG010000067.1:0-29579 GCA_964476565.1 uncultured Opitutus sp. | reverse complement strand
AGGCGTGTCGTGTCGCCCGGGCGCGACAGCGAGACCGCAAACGGTTCAGCATTCCGTCTCCCGTCTCCTGCCTCCTGTTTCCTGCCTTCTGCCTCCTTCCCTCCCCGCTCCACCCCGGGACCTGGACGAGCGCGCAGCGCCACACGGCGGCACAGCACCGCACAACCGCCCGTAACTTCGTACCGCGATCGCCGTCATTTTGGAGGTGTTGCCCCGGATGCATCCATGGACCCCTGCCATGGGTTTGCAGTGTTTCCGCAGATTCCTGTCGAAGTCGGACGGCCGACTTTGACCGCGAGTCAAGGCGGACGCTTTCGGGCCCGCTGCCTCGATCCACCACCCCCCCGAATACCTACCCCGCCCCTGTTGCCCCATGAAAACCTATTCCCGTCGCGATGTCCTTAAGCTCGGTCTGGCCTCGGCGCCTGCGGTCGGCCTTCTGGCCGCCGCTCCCGCGCTGCGTGCCGCCGATGGCGCGGCGCCTGCGCCGAAGGCTGCCGTCAAACCTAACTCCAAGGTAAACGGCGTTCACCTCGGCCTGAACGTGCCCTACAGTTTCCGCAACAACGCCATGAGCGGGGACGACATCCTGGCGGGCTGCGTCCAGCTCGGGGTGAGCGGGGTCGAATTGCGCTCTCAACCGGTCGAAGTCGCGATGGGCCTGCCGCGCGAACTCATGCCCGCGGGCCGCGGGCGCGCCGCCCAAAACGACGCCTCCGGGCTCTCCGCCGAGCAGCGGGCGGCGGAAATGAACCGCTGGCGCCTCAACGCGCCGCTCGACCTCGCCCGCGCGTTCCGCCGCAAGTACGAGGAGGCGGGGGTCCTGATCGAGATCCTGAAGTTCGACGGCATCTATGCGCTTCCCGACGACGTCATCGACTACTGCTTCGAGCTGGCCCGGGCCGTCGGCGCACGTGCGATCTCCTGCGAAATGTCCGTCAAGGACGCGCAACGACTCGGCCAGTTTGCCGACCGCCACCGGCTGCCCGTGGGGTATCACAATCACGCGAGCCTGAAGAATGCCGACTGGGAGACTGCGTTCGGCCAAGCGAAGTTCAACGGCGCGAACGTGGACATCGGGCACTACATTGCCGGCAACGACACATCGGTGACGGACTTCCTCAAGAAGTACGCCGATCGCGTGACCCACGTCCACATCAAGGACCGCCGGCGCAACGAGGGCCCGAACATGCCGTTTGGCGAGGGCGACACCCCGATCGCCGAAGTGCTGCGGCTGATTCGTGACCACCGGTGGCAGATCCAGGCGACAATCGAATACGAGTATCCCCTGCCGCCGGGTTCCACCGTGATGGCCGAACTCGCGCGGACGCTGCAGTTCTGCCGCGACGCTCTTTCCAGCTAAGCCCGCCCTCCTCATCCATGAACGGTTTCCTCTCCTTCTCACGCTCCCTAGTCTCGCGTTACCCGGTCATGGGTGCGGCCGCGTTGGCCGCCTCGCTCTCGGCCGGCCTGCCTGGGGCCTTTGGCCAGGCCGGGGATCGACCAAACGAAGTGCAGACCCCCGTGCCAGCGCATATCATCACACCGCCGGCGCCCGCCCTGACGCCCGAGGAGGCGTTGACCACCTTTACCGTGGCACCGGGATTCCGCATCGAGCTCGTGGCCGCCGAGCCGCTCGTGCGCGATCCGGTGGTCATCCAGTTCGCGCCCGACGGGAAACTGTGGGTCGTGGAGATGGTCGGCTACATGCCGAATGTCGACGGGATTGGCGAAGATGCCCCTGTCGGCACGATCGCCACGCTGGAGGACACCGATGGCGACGGTCGCATGGATAAACGCGTCGTTTTCGCCGACCAGCTGGTCATGCCGCGCGCGATCTCCTTCGTGGATGGCGGCGTGCTCGTGGCCGCCCCGCTCAAGCTCTGGTACATGCGCGACACCACGGGTGACGGCGTGGCCGACGAAAAGACGGAGATCTCCGACAACTACGGCAATACAAGCGGACCCGAACACAACGCCAACGGCCTCCTGTGGGCGATGGATAACTGGATCTACAGCGCGAACCACACCGTCCGCCTTCGTTACGAGGGCAACGGCAAGTTCGCCAGCGACGAAACCATCACGCGCGGCCAGTGGGGCATCTCGCAGGACGACATCGGCCGCCTCTTCTACAACTCGAACAGCGACCCTCTGCGGATGGACTTCATCCCGGGGGCCTACCTGAAGCGCAATCCCCGGCACGTGACCGCCGGAACCGCCGCGTTCCTCGTGCCGGCCACGCTGCCCCTCTGGCCCGGTCGCGTCACGCCCGGCATCAACCGGGGCTACACCATGCTCCAGCCGGACGGGCGATACAAGGAAGTGACTTCCGCCGGCAGCCCGGTGATCTACCGCGGCGATCTCTTCCCGGCCGAGTTTCACGGCAACGCGTTCATCACCGAACCCTCCGGCCATCTGGTGAAACGTATTCTGGTCGAGGAACGCGACGGCGGCATCTCCGGTCGCAACGCCTACGAGGGAACCGAGTTTCTCGTGTCCACCGACGAGCGTTTCCGTCCGGTGAACCTCGCCAACGGGCCGGACGGCGCCCTCTACGTCGCCGACATGTACCGCGGCATCATCCAGCACCGCGTTTACGTGACCACCTTCCTGCGCAACCAGATCATCGAGCGCGGGCTGGAGAAGCCGATCAACCTGGGACGCATCTACCGTATCGTTCCCTCGGATACGAAGACACCCGCCCCCCGCCTGCTGTCCGGCCTGTCGCCGGAACGGCTCGTGGCGGCGCTCGGCGAAGCCAACGGGTGGACGCGCGACACCGCCCAGCGCCTGCTCGTCGAGCGGCGCGACCCGGCGGTCGCGCCGGCCCTCCGGACGTTTGCCGCAACCGCGGCCAATCCCCTCGGCCGCCTGCATGCCCTTTGGACTCTGGAAGGTCTCGGGGCACTCGATCGTGACGTGATCACCAAAGCCCTGTCCGATGCCGACCCCCGGGTGCTCGCGGCGGCGGTCCGGCTGGCGGAGCCCTTGCTCAAGGCCGGCGACGAGGCGGTGACCACGCGCGTACTGGCGCTGGCCGGCTCGCTCCAGCCCTCGATCCGCCTGCAAGTCGCCCTTTCCCTCGGCGAATCCTCTTCGCCCGAGGCGGTCGCCGCCCTGTGGGCCTACGCCCGCAACACCGGCAATCAGCCCTATCTGCTGGATGCGGTCGTCAACAGCTTCTCGGGACGCGAGGACCTGCTCATGAAGGCCGCGCTGGCCGAGGCGGCGAATCCCGGGCCCACGTCCGCCGCCGCGGTCGCGCTCGCCACCACGGCGGTGCTGCGCGCCGACTACGCCACGCGCGGCGCCCCGTTGCTCGAGGTCGCCCTCGCTTCAACGAGCCCCTCGTGGCTCAAGGCGGCCACCTTGGATGGCGTCGAGGCCCTGAATCCGCAGTCCGGCGGTCGCGGCCCGCGAGGCCCCGGCGCAGGTCGCGGGGGACCCGGGCGACGCGGCGGAACGCCGCAAGGGGCGATGTTGCCCGCCGAGCCGACGCCTATTCTGGCTCTCGCGGCGTTGTCGAATGACCCCTTGGCGGCGCGCGCCTCGACGATTCTCGAACGCCTGCGCTGGCCGGGCAAACCCGGCATGGCGGCAGAAACCAATATCACGTTGAACGCGGAACAGCAGCGCCTCTTCGATCTGGGACGCGAGCAGTACAACACGCTTTGCGCCGCCTGCCACCTGCCCACGGGACAAGGTCAGACGGGCGTCGCCGCCCCGCTGGTGGGATCTCGCTGGGTGCTGGGCGATGATCGGGTGCTGGCCCGCCTCGTCTTGGAGGGCAAGGCGCGCGACAACCTGATCATGCCGCCCATGCGGACGATCTTCGACGACCAGACGCTCGCCGGGGTGCTGACCTACATCCGCCGGTCCTGGGGCAACAACGAAGCGCCCGTCTCGCCTGATGTGGTCCGTGCCGCCCGAGCGGCGTCCGCTGACAGCACGCAACCCTTGACGGAAGCTGCGTTGGAACGGCTGCTCGAGCAGTTGCCTCCGCGCGCCGCCCGGCCCTAAACGCGCCTCCCGTCAAAGGCCTGTGGCCGCTGGTTTCTTTTCGGCGGCCAGCGCGCGCTGAACGGGAGCAGGATGCTCCCGCTCCCTTGCGGCAAACGGCAGGACATGTCGCTCCGACGCGAGTCGCACCCAAGCGCTAGCGCAACAAGGCGCCCGCCAACGTTTCGGCGTTCCGTCTTCTGTCTCCTGTCTCCCGCCTCCTGTCTCCTATCTCCGGTCTCCCGCCCTTCGGCGTTCCTCCGGGCTTAGCCCTTCAGCAACTGGAGCACGCTTTGCGGAGTCTGGTTGGCCTGCGAGAGCATGGCGGTGCCGGACTCCATGAGAATGTTGTACTTCGCGAGCCGCGTGGACTCCTCGGCCACGTCGACGTCGCTGATGCGCGACACCGCGGCTTCGAGGTTTTCCTTTTCGATCTGCAGCGTGGAGAAAATGAGCTCGAGGCGGGACTGGGCGCCACCGAGGTTGGCGCGTTCTTCGGAGAGGTCTTCGGTCGCGGCGTTGAGCGCGGAGATCAGGCCAGGGGCACCGATCTCGAGCAGGTAGGCACCGGCTCCGTCCTGGCGCAGGAGGTCGCCCATGGCGCCGTCGCGCAGGTTGGCGCGGGGCAGAATGAGGGTCTGGTCGCTGCCTTGGCCGACGATCAGCTCCAGGCCGGTGGTCGCTCCGGAATCGTCACCAAAGAGCACGACGCCGTTGAACTTTCCGAGCGGGTCGGACACGCCCGTGCCGCCGATCTGGGCCGCCGTGCCGCCGATCGTCTCGCGCAGTTGGTCACGCAGGGCGTTGAACTCCTGACGGTACAGAGCGACGTCGCCGGGATTCTTGGTCGCATCCTGGGCGAGGATGGCGAGCTCGCTCAACCGAGCCAGGCTCTTGCCCATGCTGTTGAGGAAACCGTCGGAGGTCTGCACGTAGGAAATGCCGTTCTGCACGTTGGTGCTGGCGGCGGCGACGCGGCGGTTCTGGGCGTTGAGTTTCTCCGAGGCAGCCAGGCCGGCGGCATCGTCGGCCGGGCGGACGATCTTGGAACCCGAGGAAAGGCGGCTGAGCGAACGTCCCAGCGTTTCGTTCATGCGGCCGAGCTGCTGGGCGGAAGCGAGGGAATTGATCTGGGAGGAGATGGTGCTCATGGGATGGGTCGGAGGCAGGTGTGGGGTCGAAGATCGCTCGTGGTCCTGACGGGGCCAGGCGTTCGTTCTTCGTTCTCTGGATCGGAAGCGTTCTTGAAACGGGAGGAGCTTACGCCTTGCCCGAAGGCGCGGGAGCAGGGGCCGGGGCGGGAGACGCGGGCGTACGGGCCAGCTTGGGCAGCGGGCTGCCGGCGGCGGGAGCGCGCACCGCGGCCGCCTTGTTGCTGGCGGCGATGTCGGTGAGCACTTCTTTGCGGAAGATCGCGATGTCGCGCGGGGCAGCGATACCGATCTTCACCACGTCGCCTTCGATGCGCGTGATGCGGATCTCGATCGAGTCACCGATGACGATCGCTTCGTTAACCTTGCGGGAGAGGACAAGCATGGGGGCGGTCCTTTCAGGCGGTGCGCGCGGTGGCCGGGGCCGGCGCGTGCGCATCCTCGACCAGCGCATGATGCGCGCTGTACTTGGAATAATTCGAGATGACCAGCTGACGGCCGACGCGCGTGCGCCGGTTGACGACGATCGGGCCGATCAGGTTGACCGTGGCCTCAACGGGATTTTGGTGCTGCACCGTCACGATGTTGAGAATCATGGCTTCGGCCGGCTTACGCAAGTCGAGCTGCAGGGCATCCTCATCGAAGATTTCGGGCTCGTAACCGGGCACGAGGCCGCCGGGTTCCAGCACGACGAAGTGCACGCTGTCGGCGCCGCTGTGCAGCTTCATCCACAGGAACGGCAGGTGGTCGGGCATGTAGAGCAGCTCGGCGCGCTTGTACTCGCCGAACCCGATGATGCCGTGCGGGAGAATGAGCTCGTTGGCCGGCGGCGAATCGAGGTCCGTGGGGAAAAGATCGGGCAGGAACTTCATAGGGAGAGGTGGTTGAAAGGTGGGAAAGGACGCGGGGGATCAGCGGATATAGTCGAGCAGGGAGAGGCGCATGATGTTGGCCGAGGATTGCAGGGCCGCCTGGTACGAGGTGAGGGCTTGGTTGAGGCGCACGACCGCCTCGGGCAGGTCGATGTCGGCCTCGGCGGAGATCAGTTTCTGAATGTCATCCGAGCGCGAGGTCAGCAAGGTGCGGCTTGCCTCGATGCGCGTCTGGATGCCGCCCTGCTCCGCCACCCCGTTGACCAGCACGTCCTCGCTCGTGAGCAAGGAGCCCTGGGCGGCGATCACGGCGGAATTGTCGTTGGCGGTGAGCGCGTCGCGGAGGGCAACGAGGCTGCCGATGAAGTCGCGCAGGCCGGTGTTGGTCGCGTTGTCCGTACCCGGCGTGACGCTGGTCGTCTCGGAGAGGGAAATCGCGGTGCGGTCGGCGTTGCCGGCGTAGGCCACGGAGGTCACCTTACCGTCCGTGCCGCGGGTGGCGACGAAGGGCGCCGCGTCCACGGCGGTGCCGGCGAACAGATAGTCGTTGCGGAAGCGGGTGTTCCCGAGCTGCACGGCCTGCTCGATCAGTTGGTCGACCTCGGCCGCGTAGGCCCGGGCGGACTCGGCACTCGTCACGCCGGCGCCAAGCGAGCCGATCTCGCTCGCGCGGTCGGACACCTTCTTCAGTTCGCGCAAGGCCGAGTAGCTGGCCTGGGAGAGCTCCATCGCGCGGTCGATGTTGCGCTCGTACTGGCCAAGCATGCGCGACTCGCTCTCGAGGTTGAGCACGCGACCGACCGCGGTGGGATCGTCGCCCGGATTGAAGATCCGCTGCCCCGTGGCCACCTGGACCTGGAGCTTCGACTGCTGCGAGCCGAGCTGCTGGATCTGCTGGATGACGGTGTTGGAGATGCTGAGCGTGGAGACGCGCATGGACGTGCGAGGGGTTGGGTTCGGTCAGGCCTTAGCCGCGTCCGAGCTGGTTGACGACGTTCTCGAGCAGGCTGTCGACGACGTTGAAATAGCGGGATGACGCCTGGAAGGCGCGCTGGAAGCGGGTGAGGTCGGCGAGTTCCTCGTCCATCGAAACGCCGCTCACGCTGTCGCGCTGGGCGCGGACGATGGAGGTGATGTTGGCCTGTTCCTCGGCGTGGGCATCCGCGGTCGAGAGGGCCTGGCCCAGGCCACTGACGGTCTGGCTGTAGAATCCGCTGAACGTGCCGTCGATGGCATCGCCGCCCCCGGTGGAGAACGCGCGCGAGGCCAGGGCGGCCACGGCGAGGGCGATGGCGTTGTCGCCCGCCGCGCCGCCGTCGCTGGCCTTGAGTCCGGATGCGTTCAGACCCGCCTGCAGCGCAATCGTACCGGCCGTGGTGCCCGCGGTGGCGAAGAAATTGCCTGTCGTGCCGAGCGGGTTGTAGGCCGTGTTGACCGACGTGACCAACTGCTCAGCGAGGGCGTCGAGGTTGTCCCGCAGCGTCTGGATCGCGCCGTCGCGCGCCGACAGCGCGCCCTGGATCGAGCCCGACGCGAGGGCTAGCACGGTGGCCGGCGTGCCGGCGCTCAGGTTGGTGCCGTCGAAGGTGACCGGACCGGTCACGGTCGCGAGATTGACGAGTACGACGGGGTTGCCGCCGCCATCGAGGGCAGAAACTTGGAGCTGACCGCCGCCGGCGTCAGACACGGTGACGTTCAACTTGGAGGCGAGCTCTTCCAGGCGGGCTTGGCGCTGGTCGCGCAGGTCGACGGCGGTGCCGGGATTGTTGATCTCGAAGCGTCCGATCTGGCCGTTGAGTTCGGCAATGTTGCCCAGCAGACGGTTGATGTCCTCGACGTCGGTCGCGACCTCGGCGTCGAGGTCGGCCTGCACCTGGGTGATGCGCGTGTCGGCCAGTTGCAGGCGGTCGGTGAGGATCGAGGCCTTTTGCAGCAGCACCTGGCGCTCACCCTGGTCAGTCGGACGGGCGGCGAAGCTCTGGAAGGCGTTGAAGAAATCGTCGATGGCGGCGCCTATGCCAGTGGAGGAGGTCGTGCCGGCGCCCGTGGCGGCGGCGCGGTCGATCATCTCGCCGAGCGCGGCCTGAGCGCGCTGGAAGGCGCTCTGCTCCGCGTCCGCCGAGGCGCCGAGGGAGAGCTCGCGCATGAGCTGGCGGTCAAGCAGCGAGTCGCGCAGCTGCTGGATGGCACGGACCTCGAGGCCGAGGCTCTGGGCGCCCTGCGGCGTCATCACTGTGCCGCGGCTGCCGTAGACCACGCGCTGGCGCGCGTACTCGGGATTGTTGACGTTCGCCAGGTTCTTGCCGGCGGTTTCCAAGGCGCGGCTGTGCGCATTGAGCGCCTTGACCGAAGCGGAGAGACTGCCGAAGAGACCGGACATGGGAGGGAGAGTAGCGAGTAGCGGGTAGTGAGTAGACGGCAGGAAAGAGGCGGCGCGGTGTTGGTCCGTGATTCGGGGTTCGGATGCTCGCTATTCGCTACTCACTACTCGCTACGGTTAAGCCCTCAGCCTGCGACGCGCAGGGAGGAGGCGGCGGCACCGGCCGCAACGGAGACCCGGCCGTCAGGGGCGTAGGTCTTGGTGAAGGTGTGCGGGCGCAGCTGCTGGAGCAGTTCCTGGTGGGCCTCGACGGTGCGGGCGAGGAGCGCGTGATTGTGACGGTTGGCGCGGCGGACGCGGTGCAGGAGCACGTTGACCTCGGCGATGAGCGCCTCGAGCAGCGGACGGGCGGCGGCCTCGATCAGCGGCAGGAGCGAGCGCAAGGTCGAGGACTCCGGCTGGCCGAGCACGCGGGCCAGGCTCGCGCCGATGCGCTCGCGCTGACGGCGGGCGTCGCCCGCGAGGCGCGTCTGCTCCTCGATCTCGGTGCTGAGTTGCAGCACGGCGGCGGCGTCGCGCGCGAGCAGCGCCTGCTGTTGCAGTTCGAAACGGTGCAGAAGGCCGCCGTATTCGGCGAGTTCCGCCCGGAGGGCGTCGGCCATGTCTTCCCAGCGGGTGTTCATGATTCGTCGGAGAGTGCGGAGGCGGCGGAGCCGCGTGGAGCGAGTTGGCGGGCAATGGTGGCGCTGAGGCCAAGCCCCTGCCCTTCGGTGATTTTTTCGGCGAGCAGATCGGTGAGCATGTAGCCGTAGACGCCACCGCCGCCGGCGCCGCCTTCGCTGCTGCCCATCATGCCGTTCAGGGCGGGCGCGATCAGCTGGCGCACGAGCACGGCTTCAAATTGCGCGGCCGCCTTCTGGCGCTGGGCGAGTTCGGTGTCGCCAGCCTTGGCGCGGGGTCCGGCTTCGGGCGTGAGCCCGGCGAGCAGGTGCGCGGAGGATACGGGAGAAACGTTCATGGCTCAGTTGATGACCAGTTCGGCCTGGAGGGCGCCGGCGCGCTTGAGGCTTTGGAAGATTGCCATCATCTCGCGGGTGGAGACGCCGAGCGCGTTCAACGCCGAGGCGAGCCGCTCGATGGTCGGGAACTCGTCGACCACGGTGAAGCCGCCCATGACCTCGGTCACCTCGGTCTGGGTGGACGGCACGACCACGGTCTCGCCGTTCTCGCTCAGGGCGTTCGGCTGGCTGACGCCGAGGTTCTGGGTGATGCTGATGGTCAGGGCGCCATGGGAGATGGCAACCTGGGAGAGACGGACGGTCGAGGTGGCGACGATGGTGCCGGTGCGCTCGTTGATCACGACACGAGCGAGCGCATCGGGCCGGGCCTCGAGCGCGCCGAGCGCGGCGATGAAGGCGACGTCGCGCCCCTGGTAGTCGGCCGGCACGTTGACGGTGATGGTGGCGGCGTCCTGCGGGTTGGCCGCGTCGGCCCAGCGCGCGTTGATCGCCTCGGCCATGCGGGCCGCGGAGGTAAAGTCGGGATTGTGCAACAGGAGACGGACCGCCCCGTCGCGCACGAAGGCGGCGGGAATCTCGCGCTCGACGATCGCGCCGCCGGAGATGGTGCCCACCGTGGGATGATTCTTTTGCACCGTAGCGCCACCGGCACCGCCGGCACCGCCGAGGAAGCCGCCCACGGAAATCGCACCCTGGGCCACGGCGTAGACGCGGCCGTCGGCACCCATGAGCGGCGTCTGGAGCAGAATGCCGCCCTGCAGGCTCTTCGCGTCACCCATCGAGGCGACCGTGACGTCGATGCGCGCGCCAGGCTTCATGAAGGCGCCGATGTCGGCGGTGATCATGACGGCGGCGGTGTTCTTGGCCTTGATGTCGTTGGGATCCACCTGCAGGCCGTAACGCTGGAGCACGTTGGACACGGAGCGCAGGGTCACTTCGGCGTTGCTGTCGCCGTCGCCGGCGAGACCGACGATGAGGCCGTACCCCACCAGCTGGTTGTCCCGGCCACCCTCGACCTGCGCGAGGTCCTTGATGCGCGACGCATGGAGGGAGGAACCGGCGACGAGCGCGATACCGAGGCAGATCCGGTGAAACAAAGAAGATGTGCGGAGGGCGGTCATCGTTGGGTGGAAAGGCGGAAGAGGCGTCCGTGGTTCGGGGCGTCAGTCGTCTCAGAACGGACGCAGGCGCTCGTAGAGCTTGCTCAACCAGCCGCGCTTCTGCGCCTCGGTGAGCGTGCCCTCGGAGTGGAACTCAACCCGCGCGTCGGCGATGTTGGTGGAAAGGACGGTGTTGGAGCGGGCGATGTCGTCGGGCCGGACGAGACCGTGCAGGACCACGTACTGGGTTTCCCCGGAGAACGTGACCACGCGCACACCCTCGATCACGAGGTTGCCGTTGGGCAGGACGTCGGTGACGAGCACGGCCGCGCGGGACGAAACGCTCTGGGCGTTGTTGACCGCGCCGCCGCCGGAGTAGTTGGAGGCGCCACCAAAGGCGGTGCCGGGCAGTTCGCCATTGTGCGTGCCGAGGCGGCTCGCGGCGGTGCTGAAGATGAAACGCTCGACGGCGTCGTTGAGGCTCGATTGACGCTCGGCCTTCTTGCTCTGCGTCGACGAGGCCACGGCGGACTCGGCGATCACGATGGTGAGGATGTCGCCCTTCGCGGCGGCCTTGCGGTCGGCGACGATGCCACGCTGCGACCCGCCCTGCGCGGGCCAGAGCGACTCGGCGCGGATGCCGACGGCAAGCAGGACCGTGGCGAGGATCAGCTTAGAAACGGACTTGGACGCGTTTTTCATCGATGACCTGGGCGGAAAAATCCTTCCGCGATTCGGGGTTGCGAACGGTGACAACGTCGCCGGCGGCGCCGTTCTCCATAGCGAGGGCCTTCATGGTCACGACCAGCAGACCGGAGGACGCGGACACCTCGACGAGCTCGCCCTTGCGGACCAAGGGGCGGCGGGACAGGTCGCGCCACGTGAGGGTGCGACCGGCGGGCAGGGCCCGCGCAAAGACAAAGGAGCTATCGCCAGCCGAAGCCGGCAGGGCCTCGCGCTCGCGCAGGAGGTCGACGCGACGAACATCCAGCTGCGCCGGATCGAAGGTGGAGCCGGCGGTGAGCGGCTGACGGCTGACCCAGACGTCGCGCCAGAGCGTGGCGCGCACGAGCAGGGAGCCCTCCTCCACCACCCGGCCGTCCGCGGCCACGCGGCAGCGGACCAGCATCGAGGCGGACGGAATCGTCGGGTACTCGAGCACGGACAACTCCCACGTCGTGGCGGTGCCGGAAGGCGGCGACCACGGACGCAGCAGGTCGAGCTGGAGTTCGCCCTCGAAGTTGAAATGGGCCGAAAGGGACTGGCTGAGCGAGGCGAGCAGGAACTCGCGGGTGAGCGGGGCCGGAGCCGCCGCGGTCTGCGCGGACGCCGGCGGGGCGAACGCGAGCAGGGCAAGGACGATGAAGAAGAGCGAGCGCATGGTCAGCGTTTGAGCTGGGCGATGTTCTGAAGCATCTCGTCGGAGGCCTGGATGGACTTCGAATTGATCTCGTAGGCGCGCTGGGCGACGATGAGGTTTACCATCTCCTCAACGATGTTCACGTTGGAGGATTCGACGTAGCCCTGCAGCGTGCGGGCAAAACCGGCCTCGCCGGGCTGACCGATCTCGGGCGCGCCGGAAGCGGCGGTCTCCTCGTACAGGTTGCCACCCATGCTGCGCAGACCCGCGGGATTGGCGAAGCGGGCGAGCGTGAGGCGGAAGGTCTGGTTGCCGTCGGCGGTCTGCACCGTGACGTTGCCGTCCTCGGAGACGGTCACGGCCGTGGCGCCCGGCGGGATAGGCTGGAAGCCGCTCAGGATCGGCAGACCGTCGGAGGTCACGACCTGGCCCTGGGCGTTGAGCTTGAAGGAACCGTCGCGCGTGTAGGCGATCGTGCCGTCGGGACGCTGCACCTCGTAGAATCCGTCGCCCTGGAGGGCGATGTCGAACTTCTCGCCGGACTGGCTGAGCTGGCCCTGGGTAAACACCTTGGAGGTCGCGGCCACGCGCGAACCGTTGCCGATCTCGATGCCGGTCGGCACGAGGTTGCCTCCGCCGCCGTCGGTGCCGGACTCGCGCGGCTTCTGGTAGAGCAGGTCTTGGAACTCGATCTTGCTGCGCTTGAACCCAGGCGTGTTCACGTTCGCGAGGTTGTTCGCGATCGTGTTCAGGTTGAGCTGCTGGGCCTCCATGCCGGTGGCGGCGGAATACAGGGAGAGGTTCATGGTCGGACGGGAGGGTTAGCGGAGAAAGTCCACGACAAGGGCCGGCGCGCCCCCAAAGCGCGCTCGGCCAGGTAGTCGTGATTGCGGTTGTCTGTCTGGGGAAGTCATGGCGGGGCGGATACAACTCAACCGAGGGCGTCGAGCGTCTTCTGCATCTGCTGGTCGAGGGACGAAATGATGCGCTGGTTGGCCTCGTAGGCGCGGGAGATGAGCACGAGGTCGACCATCTCGCGCAGGGAGGCGACGTTGCTGCCCTCGAGGTAGCCCTGCTGCACGCTCGCGTTCTCGACCGGTTCGGCCTCGACGCCGGGACGAACCCCAAAGAGACCGCCATCGAGCGGATAGAGGGCGGCCTCGTCGGCGAAGTCCTTCACCGCCAGACGGCCGCGCGGCACGCCGTTCTGCATCAAGGTGCCGTTCTCAGTGATGATGAGCGGACCGGCCGCCTGCGGGAGCACCACCGGCTCGCCGTCGGTCGTCAGCACTTCAAAGCCGTGCGACGACTTCAGGATGCGGTCGGCGCCGAGGCGGAACTCGCCGTTGCGGGTGTAGGCCAACGTACCGTCCGGCTGCCGGACCTCGAAGTAGCCGTCGCCCATGATCGCCACGTCGAACTCGCCGCGCGTGGGATGGGACTCGGCGTGCTTGAAATTGATGCTGCCGGTCGCGGCCGGGAAAACCATGCCGGTCGACTCGCCGCGGCCGGATGCCGACTTCTGACCGTACTGCAGCTCACCGGCCATCTGGGCGGAGAAATTCACCACCCGCTTGCGATAGCCGATGACCTGCGCCGACGTGATGTTCTGGGACACCGAGTCCTGCCACTTCTCCAGGGCGGAGAGGGACGCTGCGCTTTGATAGAGACCGACGTTCATGGGCGACGGCTCTTAAGCCAATAACGTGCCCGGAAAACGCGTACTCCCCTAAGTCACTGTCATCGAATACTATAAAATACCAAATTTCCCCTTACCTCCCACGCAGCCTCGCTCCGGACCGCAATCGCCCCTCGCGGCGGCAGGATTTGCCTAGTGGCGCCAGCAGCGCCAGCGCGAACTCCAAGGCGGGCGCAGGAACGGCCCGCTCAGCCACGCCGGGCTACGCCCGGTCCGGTCGCGTCAAACCCCCGGCGGATACAGGCAATCGACCTCGATCCGCTCGCCGCAGGTGCAGGTGACCACGAGACGCACGACCTTGTCGCCTTCCTTCACGGCCTCGACGGTCGGTCCGCAGGCGGACGGAGCCGCAGCCGACCGGTTCGGCGCAGCCGATCCGTTCAGGGGAGAACTCACGGGCAAGGGCGCGCGCAACGGCGGGGCGGAATGGCTCTTCTTGCCTTGCAGAAAGGGCTTCATGGCGACGTGTGCGACGACACGCGAAACGCCTCCGGCGGCCCGCTGTCCTTGGGTCGCGACGTGGGCGTCAGCGACAGGCTCAGCGTGATACGCTGGTTCGATTCGGAATTCGGCGGCGTGTCGGGCAACCCGCGCGTATCGGCGTAGCCGGTGACGCGCTCGATCAGCTCGGGGGCGACCGCGTAATGAACGAGGCCGCGGCGCGACGCGTTGGCGCGGTCGGACGACAGCTCCCAGGGCCCGTACTCGGGCGTGGGCAATGCGAGTTCGGACCGGGTGTGACCGTCGATCGTCACACGCATGCGGTGCCGGTCGACGAGCCAAGCGATGTTCTGCATCGCAAAGCGTCCCCACTCGGTGAACTCGGCGGTGTTGTCGACAAAGAGCGGCCGGTTGGCGCGGTCGAAGAGCGTGAGGCGCAAGCCATCGCTCGTTACCTGGATGTCGATCGGCCGGTCCTCGAGATTCTCGTCGAGGTGGAGCAGGCGGTAGAAGTCCGCGGCGACCGAGTTCAGGAAGGTCATCTGGATCTGCTTGTCCGCATCGGACTCCGACTCCTTGCCCGCCTCCTCGCCCTGCCCCTGCGCGTTCTTCTGGTTGTTAAACGGCATCACGCCCGACGTCGCCTGCATCGGCGAGTTGAACGGATTCTGGAAATACTCCGACGTGGCCTTGAGCACCTGCTCGTCCTGGGCGGAGATCCACAGCACGAGGAAAAGCGCCATCATCGCGGTCATGAAGTCCGCGAACGCCACCTTCCATGCTCCTCCACTTCCGGCCATGGTGTGCGCGCCTCAGGTTTTGCCCGTGCCGAGCGATTTGACCGCCGCTTCCAGCTCATCCGCCCCGGGCTGCACGGACGTGTCGAGCGAGCGCCGCGCGACCTCGATGGCCGTGAGCGGAGCGAGCCCCTTCGCGAAGCCGGCCACCGCATGCATGATGCAGTTGAAGCACAGCATGTCGGACGCGTTGTTGGAGCGGATGCGGCCGGCGAGCGGGTTGACGAAACCGTAAGCTACGAAAATGCCGAGCAGCGTACCAGTGAGCGCGGCGGCAACCTTTTGGCCGACCGCCTCGGGTCCGTCCGCGATCGCGCTCATCGTATTGATGATGCCGAGCACGGCGGCCACGATGCCAATGGCAGGGAGCGAGTCGCCGACCATCTGCATCGCATGCACGGGGTGCTCCATCTCCGTCTCCTTGGCCTTCAATTCGGCGGCCATGAGATCCTGGAGCTGGTCCGGCTTGATCTTGCCGTCGATCACCGGCTTCAGGCCGTTGATCAGAAAGTGAAGCCTCTCCTTGTGCGCGAGCACGGAGGGGTAGCGCTTGAACACGCTGCTGTTGGTCGGATCCGCCACGTGCTCCTCGAGTGCGATGAGACCGTTGCGCCGGCCGGTCATGAAGAGCTCGTAGAGCAGCTTCAACAGGTCGAAGAGATCCGCCTTCTGCGGCGTCTTGCCCGCCAGCGCCTCCTTCGTCTTGTGGATGATCTCCTTGATCACGTGCATCGGCGTCGCGATGACGAGCACGCCGGCCGCGATGCCGAGGATGACCACAAATTCCGACGCATGCAGGAGCACACCGGGGTGTCCCCCGGCCATCATGAAGCCGCCGATGGTGGCGGCAAAGACAACGAGTGCTCCGACGAGGATGAGCATGCGGACGTGGTGAAAGAGCGCTCGTCCGCCTCAGCGATTACGCACGCGCTGCAGGTAGGCGCGCAGGCCGAGAATGACTTGCGAGTGAATCTGGCAGATGCGCGATTCCGTCAGTTTGAAGACAGCAGCGATTTCGGCCAGGCGCATGTTTTCAAAATAGTACATGGCGAGGATCTTCCTCGGTATATCGGGCAACTCCGCGATCCGTTGAGTGAGAAGTTGGAGCAGCTCCTCCTTTTCGAGGTTGTCGCGTCCGGTGACGTCGCTCTCGTCGCGCAGCAAATCGTGGAGCGACGGGCCGTCGCCGTCCTCCCCTTCCGGGGTCTGGTCGATCGCGATAAAGGTGACAGGTTTCGACTCCTCCACCCACTTGGCGTATTCCTTCGGGCTCAGGCCCAACGCCTTGCACACTTCCTCGTCAGTCGCCGCCCGGCCGAGCTTCTGCTCGACCTCGCCGATGGCGGTCTTGAGCTTGCGGCCGCGGGCGCGGGCGCGGCGCGGGCACCAGTCCATCCGACGGAGCTCGTCGAGGATGGCGCCACGGATTCGCATCGCGGCGTAGCTGGCGAAGGTGCTGCCCTGCTCGGGGTTGAACTTGCGCACGGCGGCGAGCAGGCCGGTGATGCCCACGCTGTAGAGATCGTCGGCGTCAACGTGCGCGGGCACGTTGAGCTTGATGCGGTCGACCACATTGCGGACGAGGGGCAGGTAGCGCTCGATCAATTCCTTTTCATCGATGGCGCTCGAGGAGACTCCCTGGTACGCGCGCCAGGCGGTGGCGGGCGAAGCTTCCATGCAGGGAACGGTGGCGGTTTCGGTATTCATGGCGGCTTAGAAGACGGGTCAGCGGTTTTTGGGGGAAGGGGCGGAGGATGAAGGGACGGCTGGTGCAGGGTGCTTGTCGGCGGAGGCGGTCGCGGCGGCCATCGCCGCCTCATGGCGGGCGACGATCGTCTCGCGGATGCCGCCGACCAAAATGGTCCAGAACCAGCGGAACAGCAGGGCCCCGACGAGGCAGCCGAGGGCGGCGTCGAGCAGGATGCGGTCGGGCGCGCGTTCCGCCCACCAGCCCGAGAGGGCCGCGAGGGCGAATCCGATCACACCGCCAGAGAGGAAGACGAATTTCATGGGTGGCCTCAGGATTCGGAGTCGGGCAACGTGCGCCGCACGATGGCGCCGGGGACATCGTCCTCGCAGTCGCCGGTCAGCGACGGACCGGTGGCGAGGAAGAGCGGCTCGAGCTGTTCGTCGAACAGGTAGTCCCAGAGTTTGCCCCATTGCGGGACCTCATCGAGATGAGTGAACACGAGGTGCGTGGCACCGAGGTCGCGGCCCGCCGCGTAGGCCTCGCGCAGGGAGGCGCGGTCGTAGGCGGCGTTGAGCACGAGCACGCGCTCGTTGATCGCCTCGCGGTCCAGCCAGGCGGCGAGCTGGGCGTTGTCGGAGGGACGACGCACGGACAGGCCCGGCAGGTCAAAGTAGACGAAGCCGTTCGCCACGGCCGGCTGCGTGCCGCAGGGAAAATGCGCCAGCGGTACACCGAGGGCCTCGGCGAAGACGGGCAGCGGGCCGGCGGGATTCGGGCGGTCGAACTCGACCGTGACCACGTGGCCCATGCGCGCGCGGCGAAACACTTCGACGGCGAGCCATTTGCACAGCGCGGTCGTCCGCCCCACTCCGGGTGTGCCGAGGAAGGCGGCGCGGGACAGCGGCGCGCGCGCCGGACGGGCGTCGACCTGCTGCCGCAGGTGGCGGGCCGTCTCGGCCAGGGCGCGGTGCAACGGCATGGCGTTGAGCTCGTTCCAATTCGAGCCCGACTGCAGGCGGCCAAGCGCCCCTTCGGTCAGGCCGGAACGGCGCAGCAGATTCTCCAAGCCCTGGCTGGTCAGGTCCGCCTCGCGGCGACGCACGATTGGCGGGAGCGGCGGACTCGGATCAGCGGCGGGTTCGGCCGGTTCGGCCGAGATTCCGGAAAGACGGCGGCCCGGCGCGGGCGGCGGAGCGGTTTCGAGACCGGTGGGAGCGGTGTCCAACTGGGCCACCACCTCGAGCTGGGTCGAACCGAAGAAGCGGCGCAGGCCCGTGACCGGCAGCGGCCGCACCGACAGGACGCGCGCCGACGGGCCGAGTTTCTCGCGGATGAGGGTGACGGCCTCGGACGCGGAGCGGACGGTGAACTTGTAGCAGGCGCCCGGGGCGGGCTGGGAAGAAGCGGACGACATGGGGATCAGGCAGCGACCTTAAGCGGTTCGGCGGCGCGCAGGAGCGCGGCGGGGGCGGCGATGATGCCGGCGTTCTCGATTTCGGTGGCGCTGGGCAACTCCTGGAAGGCGAGCACCGCGACGCGCGGGAAGGACGACTCGAAGAAGCGCTTGAGCGGCAGGCGGATCTCGGTAGAGACGACCAACACAGCCGGGTGGCCGGCGGCGACGAGTTCGCCCGTGCGGCGGCCGATCTCCTCCATGAGGTGGCGGGTCGTGGCCGGATCGAGCGACAGGCCAACGTCGGTCGGCGACCGGTGCACGCGTCCCGCCAGCCACTGTTCGAGGCGCGGGTCGAGCGTGACGGCCCGGATCACGCCGGGGCGGCACTCGTATTCGGGGACGAAATACAAACCGAGGCGGCGGCGGACCAGCTCCGAGAGATCGTCCGGATTCTTCGACAGCGAGGCGAAGTCGGCGATGCCCTCGAGGATGAGCGGCTGGTTGACGATCGCGACACCCTCGCGCAGCAGGTTCTGGAAGACGCGCTGGATGATGCCGAGGGTGACAAGGTCGGGCAGCAGCTCGGCGACCAGCGCGGGCTGGGCCTGCTTGAGGTGATCGATGAGCGACTGGACCTCCTGGCGGCCGAGCAGGTGATGGGCGTGCTGCTTGAGAGTCTCGGACAAATGGGTGATGAGCACCGACGACGGATCCACGACGGTGTGGCCGTTGAGCTCGGCCGTCTTCTTCTCGGCCTCGTCGATCCAGGTCGCCTCGAGGTTGAAGACCGGCTCGCGCGTCGGCACGCCGCGCAGTCGCACCTTGCTGCCGGAGACGTTCATGGCCAGCCAGCGGCCGGGCATGAGCTGGCCGCGGGCGATCGGTTTGCCGCGCAGCAGGAAACGGTATTCGTTGGACTCGAGCTCGAGGTTGTCGCGCACGGACACGGGCGGGACCACAATGCCCTTTTCGCGGGCGAGGCCCTTGCGCACCCCGGTCACGCGGGCGAGCAGTTCGCCGCCGGCCTTGGTATCCGCCAGACTCAGCAGGCCGTAGCCGACCTCGATGGCAAAGACGTCGATCTCGATGAGCTTGCGCACATCCTCGGCTGCCCCGGGCGAGGCGGCACCGGCGGCCGTGGTGGCGGGCGTCGACGCCGGCGCACCCGCGGCGCCCGGCTTGCCGGCGTCCTTGGCGGCGGACCGGGCATCGGCGGAATCCTGGCCGAGTGCATGACCGGTGCGCGCCTCCTGTTCCTTGAGTTTCTTGGCCAGCCAGCCGGCGCCGGCGGCCAGGGCCAGGAACGGCAGGATCGGCATGCCCGGCATGAGGCCGAAGAGCACCATCATCCACGCCACGGTGGCCAGCGCGCGCGGGTAGCGGAACAGCTGGTTCGTAACCTGGGTGCCGAGGTTGTTGCTCTCGGAGGCGCGGGTCACGAGCAGACCGGCGCCGACGGAAAGGATAAGGGCAGGAATCTGGGAAACGAGGCCGTCACCGATTGAGAGCAGGGTGAACTTCTGCAGCGATTCGCCGAGCGAGAGGTCCATCTGCAGCGCGCCGATCGCGAAGCCGCCGATGACGTTGACCAAGGTGATGATGATGCCGGCGACAGCATCGCCGCGCACGAACTTCGAGGCACCGTCCATCGCACCGTAGAAGTCGGCTTCCTTCTGCACCTTGACGCGGCGGGCGGTCGCAGCGGCCTCGTCGATGATGCCGGCGTTGAGCTCGGCATCGATTGCCATCTGCTTACCGGGCAGGGCGTCGAGGGTGAAACGCGCGCTCACCTCGGCGATGCGGCCGGCACCCTTCGTGATGACCACGAAGTTGATCACGACGAGGATGAGGAACACCACCGCGCCGACGATGTAGTTGCCCTGGATGACGAAGTGGCCGAAGGACTCGATCACCTTGCCGCCGTAGCCGTGTACCAGAATCTGGCGGGTGGAACTGATGTTGAGCGCCAGACGGAAGAGGGTCAGCGCGAGCAGGAGGGTCGGAAAAGCGGAGAACTCGGCCGGATCCTTCACGTAGATGATGCCGAGCAGCACCAGCAGCGAGAGCCCGATGTTGAGCGCCAGCAGCGTGTCCAGCAGCACCGCCGGAATCGGCAGCACGAGCAGCATGACCGTGCCAAACAGCGCGAAGGTGAAGATCAGATCCGCCCGCAGCAGCAGGGCCCCGAACACGCCGTTGGATTTCGTGCTCATGGCTTAGGAGGCGGTGGCGAGCCGGCGGGCGCGCAGCTGGTGGAAGTAGTAGCGGTGCGTCCGATACACGACCGCGAGGATGCCGGCGACCGCCTGGTAGAGGTCGGCCGGGATGGGTTCGCCGACCTTGCCGAGGGCAAAGAGGGTGCGGGCAACCGGGCGGTTCTCGACCGTCGGCACGCCGTGCTCGGCCGCGAGCGCCTTGATGCGCAGCGCGAACCGGTTCTCACCCTTGGCGAGGATGACCGGAGCCTGGTCCTTGCCGCGCTCGTACTTGAGGGCGACCGCGTAGTGGGTCGGGTTGGTGACCACCACGTCGGCGGTGGGCACGGCGGAAAGCATCTGCTTCTGCATCAGGCGGCGGGCCATGCGGCGCATCGCGGCCTTCGACTGCATGTTACCCTCGGCCTGCTTGTGCTCATCCTTGACCTCCTGATGGGTCATCATGAGCGACTTGTGATGCTTGTGCTTCTCGTAGGCGTAGCTGATGGCGGCCACGATCCCGAGGGCGAGCAGCAGCTGACTGAGGAAGAGCAGCACCGCCTCGTTGAGAAACTGCCCGAGGTACACCACCTCCACCGGCGCGCTGAAGAGCGGGTCGCCGATCAGGTTGCGGGTGCCGAGGTAGAGGGCGACGCCGATGGCAACGAGCTTGAGCACGTCGATGCCGGCCCGGATCAGGACCGACATGGAAAAGAGACGCTGCAGGCCCGCCACCGGGTCGAGCCGCTCCGGCTTGAAGCCGATCGCCTTCGAGGCGATGCGGAAACCGCTCTGGATCCCGCCGCCGACGAGGGTGGCAAGGATGCACGCAACGAAGATCGGCGCGGCGGCATGTCCGATCACCAGCATGAGTTCGCCCAGTTGCAGCGGGATGGACTCATTGCTCACCGTCGTCGTGCCGAACCGGCTGAACATCGAGATCGCATACTCCGCGACGGCCGTCGCAGCCGCCGGCAGGGTCAGGGCCAGCGTGCCAAGGATCGCCGCCAGCGGGAACAGCACCGAGAGCTCCTGCGACTTCGCGAAGTCACCGCGGGCAGTCGCTTCCGACCGCCGTTTCTCGGTCGGTTCTTCGGTTTTTTGATCTTGGTCGGTCTCGGCCATGCTGATGCCCCCTCTTGAGCAACGCAGGTGCCAATCGATTTTTTGGATGCATAACTCATTGTATCAATGCGCTTTAAATTTTTCTAAACTCCGTCGAATTTCGCCGACCACCTCTTCCCACCGCGGCGCGGCGGGCGCCCGGCAAATCTTGCCGAGGCTCACGCTCGCCGGGCCGGAGCCCCGCACCCCGCCACCCGGTGGCAACCTCACCAAGGCAGGCAGTGAACTATGTAAGCATGGCTCGACATGACAGGGTCCGCGCCGCACCGAATCGTGCCGGAGGCGTCCGCTCGTGCCTCACTTTGCGATTGCGCGCCTGCCCTGCGCTCGACTCCGCTCCGTCCACCCCTCTTTGCTCCGCCGCCCCCGGCTCCCTATGATCCGTTGCCTGCTCCGCCTGTTTCGTTTCACCCCTGTCTCCTCGGTCGGCCCGGCGCGTGGTCTCCTGCTGTTTGCCGCCGCCTTGGGCGCAAACGGACTGCCGGCCGCCACGGCACCCCGGATGTGGGCCGATTGGGTCGAGCCCGACTTCCCGTTCTACTCCTCCACCGTCGACGCCCGCACGGCCGGCGGAACTTCCCCCGCCAACAACCTCACGCCCCGCGGCCTGGTGCTGAACCTCGGACACGACACGTGGGCCGCATTCGACACGGAGTTGCTGCGCATCGCCGCGGTCTGGCGCGGCCAGGGCACGTCGCCCGTGAGCCTCGCCACCGGCTCCTATCACGACGCCGGCTGGAAGACCCGCGAGGGCCAGGAGCAACTGCCCCAGCCCGTCGGCACCGTCTGGCTCGCCAACGGCATTTATCCCGGCTGGCAACCGGGCGAGACCGCCGCGTACGACGACCCGCGCCCGCCCGCGCCCTCCGTCGAGGAAGTGGGTCGCGGTCCGTTGCCGCGTGAACTCGGCCGCTTTGAATCGATCCGCCTGACCGCCGCCGGCGCCGTGCTCGTCTACACGGTGGATGGCACGTCCATCGAGGAACACCTCTCGGCCACCGCCGCCGGTGAACTCATCCGTACGCTGCGCATCGGTCCGTCCGCCCGCCCGCTCGTGCTTGTGGCCGGTTTGAAGCCGCCGTCGCAGACCACCGATACCCCGGACGTCGCGGTCGCAGGCGACCACATCCGCCTCCAGAATGATCCGCGCGCCTGGGTCGCGGCGATCGCCCCGCGCCCCACCCCGACCGTGGTGCGGGTGATTGCCCGCGCTGGCGGACCCGCCGTGGCCGGACCCGCTGCCGGTTTTCCCGCCGGAACCGACCGCCTGCCCGCCCGACGCTGGCCGCAAGCGGTCACGACCCGCGGCCAGCTCGCCGCCGAGACCGGAGCCTACGTGGTCGACGACGTTGCGCTGCCCGTGCCGAACCCGTGGCGCCGCAACGTGCGCATCGGCGACCTGCAGTTCTTCCGCGACGGTCGCGCCGCGCTCGTCACCTTCGACGGCGACGTTTGGATGGCGGAGGGTCTCCGCGGCAATTTGGCCAACGTGACCTGGCGCCGGTTCGCCTCCGGCCTGCACGAACCGCAAAGCCTCGTCATCCGCCGCGACGAACTCTTCGTCTTCGACCGCAACGGCATCTGGCGCCTGCGCGACACCGACGCCAACGGCGAGGCCGACACCCACGAGCTGTTCTCCAACGCCTTCGCCCAAACCGCCGAGACGCGCGAGTTCGCCAACGCCATGAAGCTCGCCCCCGACGGCTCGTTCGTCATCGCGAAGGGGGGCCAGACCGGCACGACCCTCGGCCGACACAACACCACCGTCCTGCGGGTCGCGGCGGACGGACGCTCCAGCGAGGTGCTCGGTACGGGACTGCGCCAACCCTTCATCGGCGTCCATCCGGTGACCGGCCTCGTCACGGCGAGCGATCAGCAGGGGCACTACATTCCGGCCACGCCGCTGCACATCGTGGCTGACGGCGCCTACTACGGCTTCCTCAGCAAGCTGCAGCCGGCCAACCAATTTCCCGCGCCCATCGCCGACCCGCTCGTCTGGCTGCCGCATCAGGCCAACCCGTCCGGGATAACCCAGGTGTGGCTCACCGACGCACGCATGGGACCGCTCACGGACGCCCTGATCCATATCGGCTACAACCGGCCGGAGCTGTTTCGCGTCCTCATCGATGCGCGCAGCCGCAAACCGCAGGCCGCCGTGGTCAGCCTATCCCGCGAGTTCACCTTCCCGACGATGAACGGCGCGGTCGACCCGGTGGAAGGCCAGCTCTACATCGCCGGCTTCCAGGTCTGGGGCACGACCGCCGGCCGCATCAGCGGACTCGCCCGCGTTCGCTACACGGGCCAGCCGTCCGTGTTACCCGAGGAGATCGTGCCGACGGACCGCGGCATTCTGCTGCGCTTCGACGTCGCCCTCGACGCCTCCGCGACCGATCCGGCCCGCTACCTCGTCGAACGTTGGAACTACCAGCGCACCCCGCAGTACGGCTCGCCGCACTACAAGCTCGACGGCTCGCTCGGCCAGGAGCTCATGGCCATCGGCAGCGTACACCTTTCTCCAGACCGGAAACAGGTCTTCCTCGCCGTGCCGGACATGAAGGCTGGCGTGATGCAGCAGCGCGTGGGCTGGAACCTGCGCACCGCCGACGGCACCGAGTTTGGCAACAACGCCTACCTCACCCCGTACGAAGTGCACGCCTTCGACCCGGTAGCCGAGGGTTTCGGCGACATCACGATCGATCTCACCCCACGCCACGTGCCCACCGACGCGCCGGAGACCATTGTATCCGTGGCGGAAGGACGCCGTCTGTACGAATTCTACGGTTGCATGGCCTGCCACACCGTCGACGGCGTGCGTAGCTTCGGTCCGGCCTTCAAGGGGCTGGCCGGACGCACGCGGACGCTCGCCGACGACACAACGGTCACGGCCGACCGCACCTACCTGCGCGAGTCCATCCTTCAGCCCGGCGCCAAGGTCGTGAAGGGCTTCGAAAGCGCGATGCCTACCTACCTCGGCATCCTCAACGACCGCCAGGTCGAGTCCCTCATCCTCTACATCGAATCGGTGCGCTAGGCTTCGCCCGATCCGGTTGCGGCCCTCCCTCCCGGTGCGCCCGGGCCGCTACGCTCCGCTGGCCGCGGGGCGTGCTGACTTCTATCGACATAAGCAGCGCCATGCTTTCCTGCGGATCAACTGCCTTGCAGAGCTGAGGGTGCCGCCTCTCCCCGGGCGGTTCCGGCCGACGCGCTCTCCGCGCCGGTCGGTCGTCTCCTCCACCCCACCCCATGAAAAACTCGTTGCGCCTCTGCGTCACGGCCTTCGCCGTGCTCGCCTCCTCGACCCTGTTCGCGTGGACCTCCTCCAAAGTCCAGTATGACGGCAATGGCCGGCTCACCTACCCGGCCGACACCGCCGGCAACCGTATCCCAGACTTCAGCAATGCCGGCTACAAGGGCGGCGGCGTGCCCCTGCCCACCGTGCCCGTCCGCGTCACGATTGCGCCCGTTGCCGGCGATGATACCGCCAGCATCCAGGCCGCCATCGACCAAGTCGGCGCGATGCCGGTGCAGGCCGACGGCTACCGTGGCACGGTGCTGCTCTCGGCCGGCGTGTACGATGTCGGTGGAACGATCCGGATCGATCATGACGGCGTCGTCCTCGCGGGCGTGGGCGACGGCGACAACTCCGCCAGCAACACCATCCTTCGCCGCACGGGCACCTCGACCGCCGACGTCATCACGGCCGGCGGCGGAGCCAACGACCAGTTCAAGGGCGAAGTCGCGGGCTCCCGCAGCCAGATCACCACGGCCTTCGTCCAAGTCGGAGCGCGCAGCTTCGAGGTGGACAACCCCGGGCTTTACGCCGTCGGCGACAACGTCGTCGTCCTTCACCCCTCCACCGCCGCGTGGATCACCGCGATGAACAACGGCGGCGTCACCGATGCCAACATCTGGAAACCGGGCGAGATCGACATCCGCTACCACCGCTACATCACGGCCATCTCCGGCAACACCATCACGGTGGACGCCCCGGTCTTTAACCACCTCGACCGGTCGCTCTCCCAGTCCTACCTCTACAAGTACAACAACCCCGGGGTGCTGAAACACATCGGGATCGAGGACCTGCAGATCGACATCGTCACGGCCAGCCCGACCTCTGAAACCCACTGCGAGGACGCGGTCCAATTCATCGAAGCGGAGGACTCGTGGATCCGCGACTGCACGATCAAGCACTTCTGGCACGCCGGCGTCCAGTTCGCCGGCTCGACGCGGTGCACCGCCGAGCGGGTTCGCGCCATCGAGCCCCACTCGGTGGTGACCGGAGGCCGACGCTACAATCTCTCCACCTACCACGCCCAGCTCATTCTCTTCAAAGAGTGCTTCGTTTCCTACTCGCGCCACGGCTTTGTGAACAATGGCACCAGCGGCGATTCCGGCATCGTTGTGCTCAACAGCACGATTGACCGTCCCCTGACCTTCGCCGAACCCCATCGCCGCTGGTCGACCGGCATCCTCTACGACAACGTCGTCACCACCAACCGGGGCAGCGTCAACGACATCATGGGGTTGTATAATCGCGGCAACTACGGCACCGGCCACGGTTGGGCCGCCGGTCACTCCGTCATCTGGCGGTCCGATGCCGCCGGCGGCCGGATCCTCGTGCAGAAGCCGCCCACCGCCCAGAACTACGCCATCGGCTGCTTTGGCAACGTCACCGGCTCCGGACCCTTCGCAGGTGCAGCCGGCTTCTTCGAGGGGACTGGCACCGCAGGCCTTGTCCCGGCCTCGCTCTACACCGAGCAGCTGGCCCAGCGCCAGCCGCTCGCCGCGCCCACCTTCTCCCCCGGAGGCGGCAGTTACTCGAGCACCCAGGTGGTGACGATCTCCGCCGCTGCCGGAGCCTCGATCCGCTACACCACCGATGGCTCCACGCCGACCGCCTCCCAAGGCACGGTCTACACCGGACCGCTCACCCTCTCCAGCACCACCACCCTGAAGGCGATCGCCTACCGGACCGGTTGGACGGCGAGCGCGGTGACCACTGCCACCTACACAATCAGCCTGAGCGGGCCCCAGACGCATGAGGCCGAGAGTGTCACCCGGAACGCGAGCGGAGCCACCGCCAGTATCGGCGCTGACGCCAGTGCCAGCGCCGGCTACCTGGTGTACTTCAGCGCCGACGCCGCTGGCGATTACATCGAGTACACGCTGCCGTCCGTCGCGGCCGGCACGTATCAGCTCAAGCTCCGCTACAAGGCCCACCCGAATCGCGGACAGCACACGCTCTCCGTCAACGGCTCCCCGCTCGGCGGCACGCTCGACCAATACGCGGCCTCCGCGGGATTTCTGGAGCACACCTTCGGCAACGCCACGTTCGCCACGTCGGGCAATCAGGTGATTCGCCTGACCTGCACAGGCAAGAACGCCTCCGCCGGCGCTTTCACCCTCTCAGCCGACGCCTTCATCCTGACTCCAGCCACGGCTGCCAAGCTGACCGTCCCTGGATCCTCCGTCACGGCCAGCGCCGACGATGGCAACGTGCCGGCCAATGCGGTCGACGGCAGCCTCGCCACCCGGTGGTCGGCCAACGGCGACGGTCAATGGATCCGCTTTGACCTCGGTTCCACGCGCACGGTCACCTCGGTGAGGATCGCGTTCTACAACGGCAACCTGCGCACGTCCTCCTTCGACGTGCAGACGTCGCCTGACGGCACGACGTGGACCAACCGCGGAGCCTTCACGAGCAGCGGCACCACCACGGCCCTCGAAACCTTCAACTCGACCGACGCCGCCGCGCGTTATGTCCGCATCCTCGGCCACGGCAACTCGGTCAACCTCTGGAACAGCTACACCGAAGTGGAGATCTTCGGCTATTGAGGCTCCGGCCCGGTCCTGCGGCTTCCGTTCGCCGCAGGGCCGCGTGTCGGCGGTCGCTCACCGCACCGGCAGGATCTGGAGCATCGTCGCCGGCATGTCGCCAAACTCGACGTAAAGGTAACGGGCGATCAACGCGCCGGCGCCGCTCAGCAGGGCGATGCCGGCGAACACGCGGGCCGAGTAGCTGAGGATGAAGACGTTGATCTTCGGCACGGCGCGCGTGAGGGCCGAGAAGGCCAGCATCACGAGGAAGTTCATCGCCACGAAGGGCGCCGCGATGCGCAGTCCGAGTTCGATCACATGCCCGGTCGCCCGGATCAGCGCCTCGCCGGCCGCGCCATCGATCGCCGGCGCACCGGCATGCACGAGGTGAAAACTACGGGCCAAGGCATCGAGCAGAAAGAGGTGTGCGCCCGAGATGAAGAACAGCAGCACGGCCAGCGACGACAGCAGCGCCGCCAGCGGCTCGTTGGCCGGCTCCGGCACGCCCATGCCTGGCGCCGCGGTCAGACCGATCTCCGATGCAATCAGACGTCCGGCCATCTCCACCGCGGCAAACACCATCCGGGTCATGAAGCCGAGCGCGAGACCGAGCAACACTTCGCCGCCCGCGAGCACGAAGAGCTCCCAGCCCGTCTCGGGCAGCACCGCCTGCGGCACCACCCCGGCCAGAATCGTCGCCAGGCCGACCGCAAGGCCCAGGCGCATCATCACCGGAATCGGACGTCCGGCGAAGACCGGCAGCTGCACCACGACGCCGGTCGTGCGCAGCACAATCATCAGCCAGGTCAGCAGGTAGGCGCTGCTCATGATCGGCGGACGCGACGCGACGGGCCCTATTGCCCGATCGTACCCATGCGGGTGATGACCGTGACGGCGAACTCAGAGATCGACCGGAGCAGCCACGGCGTGAGCAGCAGCGTGAGCCCAGCGAGCGCCAGCAGCTTCGGCACGAACGTGAGGGTCTGTTCCTGCAGGCTGGTCACCGCCTGCAGCAGGCTCGCCACCAGGCCGACCACCAGCGTCGTGCCCAGGAACGGCGCCACCACGTAGAGCGCAAAGGTCACCGTGGTCTTGAACAGGTCAATGGCGAGGTCGGGATTCACGAAGGATCAGAGACCGGTCAAAGGTCGAAGGAGGTAAGATCAAACGTCGTCACCGGCCCGCTGGAGCGGGCCTGGGTGAGAGGTGAGTTGCGCACCAACGCGAAGCCGCAAGCGACCTTGGACATGGGACATGTGACGTGTGACTGCATGTTACGGTGCCACGCTCTGCACCAGCGAACGCACCACGAGGTGCCAGCCGTCCACGAGCACGAAGAGCAGCAGCTTCAACGGCAGGGCCACCATCACCGGCGGCATCATCATCATGCCCATGGCCATCAGGACCGAGGCGACGAGGAAGTCGATGACGAGGAACGGCAGGAACAGCAGGAAGCCCATCTGGAACGCCGTCTGCAGTTCGCTGATGACAAAGGCCGGGATCACCACGCGCATCGGCAGATCGCGGACCGACGTCGGGCCATAGCCGCCGAGTTGGAGAAAGTATTCGAGATCCCGTGGCCGCGTCTGCTTCAGCATGAAGTCCTTCAGAGGCACCGAGGCCCGGCTGATCGCCTCCGACGAGGTGATCTGCTTGTCGAGGTACGGCGTGATCGCCTCCGTCTGGATCCGGTCGACCACCGGGCCCATGACAAAGAAGGTCAGGAAGAGGGCGAGGCCGATGATGATCTGGTTCGACGGGGCGGAGGGCGTGCCGAGCGCGGAGCGCACGAATCCGAGCACGATGACGATGCGCGTGAAGCAGGTCATCAGCAGCACAATCGACGGCGCCACGGACAGCAGCGTCATCACCAGCACGATCTGCATCGCGACTCCGACCTGGCCGGGCTGGTCCGTGCCTTCGAGTCCGATCGTCAGCTGGAACGGTTCGGCGGCCGGCGCGGCCGGCGCCTGAGCCTGCGCGGAGGCGACCGTGGGAAGGAGCGCGACCAGCAGGGCGGCGAGCCCGAGGAGCGAAAGGAGGCGGCGCGGCGTCATGAGGCGGACGGCGGCTCGCGCCGGGACGTTCCGTCGAGCGGAGAAAGAAGGTCGATGCGGCCCGGGCAGACCCCGAGCAGGAACTTGCGGCCTTCGTACGAAGCGACGACGAGGTACTGGCGGTTGCCCAGCGGCCGCGTTTCGTCGACCGCGAGCAGGCGGCCTTCGCGGCCCGGGCCCGCCTCGGCGCGCTTCTTCCAGAGCATCCAGCCACCGGCGCCCGCAAGGGCGAGTACGCCGAAAAAGGTGGTCAACCCGCGGAGGCCGGAGCCGGCGGAGGGCGCTGGCAGCGCGCCGCCGTCGGCCGCGCGGCCCGGATAAATGATCCGATCCTCAGGCAGGGGCGCGGGCGCCGCGGGTGCCGCGGGCTCGGCGGCGGACAGCGTCGCGGACCACGCCGCGGCGGCCAGGATGACGGAAACCGTCCAACCCTTCATGGCTTCGCGCTGCCGACGAGTTCGGTGATCTTGATGCCGAAGTTGTCCTCCACCACGACGACCTCGCCGTAGGCGACGAGCTTGTCGTTGACGTAGAGGCCGAC
>CAYZBG010000066.1:0-29642 GCA_964476565.1 uncultured Opitutus sp. | reverse complement strand
ACGTGACCTACACGTGGAAACGCGAACGCATCCGCCACGCCGTCATCGACCCGGCGAAGCTCTAATCTGTTACGAGGACGAAGGGGTGCGCCTTCCCCTTCGTCCTGCCTCCTTCAACCCCTTCCTTCGCCCGATGCTCCGCTTTCTTCCCGCTACCGTCCTCGCTTTCGGTCTGGCGTTCGTCCCGCGACTTCCCGCCGCCACACCGACGGCTCCCGATCATTCGCAGGTCCCGGGCGTTGTCATCGCCCACAGCCCCAAGTCCACCCGCGTCTTTCTCGGCTCGGCGGGCATCGTCGCACTCCCGGACGGCACGTATTTGGCCAAGCATGACGAGTTCGGTCCCGGCAGCACGGAGAAGACGAACGCCATCACCCGGGTGTACCGGTCGGTGGATCGCGGACGAAGCTGGGAGCCGGTCAGCCGGATCGAGGGTTCGTTCTGGGCCAACCTGTTCTATCACCGCGGTGCCGTCTACCTGATGGGCACGACGGCCGGACACCGGCACGGTCATGCCGTGATCCGGCGCTCGACCGATGGCGGCCGGACTTGGACCACGCCGAAGGACGAGAACACCGGTCTGCTCTTTCCAGACATCTCCTACCACACGGCGCCCATGCCGGTGGTGGTGCACAACGGGCGCATCTGGCGAGCGATGGAGGACGAGAAAGGCGGCGACCGCTGGGGTCGGATGTTCCGCGCCTTCATGCTTTCGGCACCGGTCGACGCCGACCTGTTGAAGGCGTCGAGTTGGACCGCCTCGAATGCCCTGCCGCACGATCCGTCGTACCTAAATGGAAAGTTCGGTGGCTGGCTGGAAGGGAATGCGGTGGTCGATCCGGAGGGCAACATCGTGAATGTCCTGCGCACCGACTATCGCGACGTGCCCGAGAAGGCCTCGATTGTCCGCATCTCGGCCGACGGCAAGGTGGCGACCTTCGATCCTGCGCGTGACTTCGTCGACTTCCCGGGCGGCTGCAAGAAGTTCGTCATCCGCCGCGATCCCCGCGACGGGCGCTATTGGACGATCTCGAACGCCATCCTGCCGGCGCATGTGGGTGGGAATGTGGAGCGCATCCGTAATGCCGCCGTTCTGATGTCATCGCCTGACCTGCGCACGTGGACGCCGCACCACGTGGTGCTCTATCACGCCAACACCGCCTCCCATGGCTTCCAGTACGTCGACTGGGAGTTCGAGGGCGAGGACTTGATTTTGGTCGCCCGCACGGCCTTCAACGACGGCATCGGAGGCGCGGACAATCAGCATAACTCCAACTACCTCACCTTCCACCGCCTTGAGCAGTTCCGCCGCCACGCGGCCTCGACGGTCGAAGTCGCCCGCTAGAGCGGCGACCAGGCGAGTTCCCTCGAACGCTTCCGTCGCCCATCTCTTGTTTCCCCTCCTTCTCGTGAGGGAAGACCCCTGAGTGGAACGAGAAAGCAGGAAGAGAAGAACGAACGAGTAAGAGGGAGGAAAGAGCCGGGGCGGCTACCCGCGCCCCATCCGCCTCAGCCCTCCAGCTTCCGCGTGAGCAGCGAACCATTCAAGCCGGGCAGGCGTTCGGAGAATTCGTCACCGTCGACCGCCTGCCGCAGGGCGCGTTGCACCATGCCCATCTTGGCGTCGAGGTTGTCGATCATCGACACAAAGACGGCTTCGGGCGTAGCGGCGTAGACGGCGGCGCCCCATTCGGGCTCGCCCTGGTGGCTCAGCACAATGTGTTCGAGCCGCTCGAGCCGCTCGGCATCGAGGCGCGCCTTGAGCCCGGCCTTGCGGACCAGTTGGTAGCCCAGCACGACGTGCCCCTGCAGAATGCCGCGGCGGCTGCGTTTGGTCACGAGGGTGCCTTCGTACTCGATGACCTTGCCGGTGTCGTGCAACAGAATGCCGGCGACCGCGAGGCTCGGATCGACCTCCGGATAGAGCGGCAGGAGCGCCTTGGCCGCCCGGGCCATGCGCAGGGTGTGCTCGAGTAGACCGTGACGGTAGGCATGGTGCATCGACACCGCCGCCGGCGCCGCACGGAACGCCTCGCCGATCTCCTCAAACACCGCCCGGGTGGTCATGCGCACCTCGTCATGGGCGATGCCATCGATGAATCCTTGAAACTCCGTCCACATCGCCTCCGCATCCTCCGGGGCGAGTTCGACCAGGTTCTCGAGCAGACCCGGGGCGCCGAGTTCCGCTTCCGTCAGCGGCGTCAGGGTGCCGAGACGGGGTGATAGCCGGCCTTGGAAAAAGTCGATCTTACCCTCAAGCCGCACGGCCGCACCCTCGGCGAGGGCGCGCACGACGTCGAACTGCGGATGGTCGCCGAAGAGCGTCGCGCCAAAACTGCCGGTGCGGTCGCCGAACTCGACGGAGAGAAATGGATTCCCGTTCGAGGCCGTCTTCGGGGTCGCCCGCCGGAGCAGGAGAACGCTGGTGAACGGGCGGCCACCATCGAGGTTCTTCAGATCGCGCACGGACAGGGGAGCGGGAGCGTCGGGCATGGAGAAGGATGTGGGGTAACGTTCGAAGGCGTTCAATCCCTCTTCTCGGTCGCCCTTCGACGGGCCACGGCGCCCGGCCGCTCGGTTCGCGTGGGCGCACTCGGGGTTGAAGCGACCGCGGCTGTCCGATCGCGCCATGCCTCGTCGCCCCTTGAGTTATAAGTCATTTGCCCTGCGCGGAGGGTGCGAAATGCGACGTGACCAAGTCTGCGGATCAGGTAGTGATGGTGGCACCCCACGGCGAGGACGGTGCCCTCCGTCGACCGTTACCCCACGTTTGTATCCATCTCTTCATGATCCGCTCCTGCCTTGTCCTGATTGCCGCTCTGCTCACCGCTGTGATGGCCCCCGCCGCCACCGGCACGCGACCTGACATCGTTTTCATCTATTGTGACGACCTGCGCTGGGACTCGCTCGGCGTCGTGCAGCGGGAGCAAGGTGAGACGGCCCGGTTCCCCTGGCTGCAGACGCCGCGACTCGACGCGCTCGCCGCGCAAAGCGTGCGGTTCCGTGCCTCGTTCGTGACCACCTCCCTGTGCTCACCCGGGCGCGCCAGCGTGATGACCTCGCGCTATGGGCACCATAACGGAATCATCGGCAACACCACGCCCTTGCCGGCCGACAGCGTCACGTTCCCCCGTCACCTGCGGGAAGCCGGTTACACCACCGCCTTCGTCGGCAAGTGGCACATGGGCACCCAACGCGACCGGCCTCATTTCGATTACCACGCGAGTTTCGTCGGCCAGGGACGGTACAACGATTGCCCGTTGTTGGTCGACGGGGTTGAGACGCCGACCCAAGGCTGGGTCGACGATGTCACGGCCGAGTACGCCGCGCGCTTCGTGGCCGCGCAGCCGAAGGACAAACCCTTTTTCCTCTGGCTCGGCTTCAAGAGCCCGCATGGCCCGCGTGGCGGTGAAAATCTTCCGGAGCGGGTGCGGGGCCTTTACGCCAACGACGCCTCGCGTCCCACGCCGAACACCGGGTTGAGGGCGATCTACAACCCGGGTGCGGGCGGCGGCGGAGGCGGTCGGTACGACACACCGACCCGGCTCGAGGCCCATCGGGATTTCAACCGTCATGCCACGGCGATCGACACCAGTGTCGGCCGGTTGCTCGACGCGCTCGTCGCCGCCGGACGCGCGGACAACACGCTCATCATCTTCACCAGCGACAACGGCTACTACCTCGGGGAGCATGGCCTCGGTGACAAGCGCACCGCGTACGAGGAGAGCATTCGCGTGCCGCTTCTGGTCCGTCTGCCCGGCGCTGCGGCGGCGCGCGGGGTCACCAATGATGCCATGGTGCTGAACCTCGATTACGGTCCGACGATCCTCGACTTCGCGGGCGCGAAGCCGTTGCCCGATGCGCAGGGGCGCAGCCTGCGACCGCTGCTCGAGGGCCGGAGCCCGGCGGACTGGCGCACGGAATATTTCTACGAGTACTTCAAGGAGCCGCCGTATGCACCGCCCACCGTGCTCGCCCTCCGCACGACGACGCACAAGCTGGTGGTCTATCCCGGCCACGAGGAATGGACGCAGGTGTTCGACCTGAAGTCCGATCCGTATGAAACGCGTAATCTCGCGGGAGACGCAGAACTGCGGGCGAAGCTTCAAGCGGCGTTCGACCGTCAGGCCCAGGACGTCGGCTTCACCTGGCCGGCCGGCTGGGGCCCGAAGGGCGAGTCACCGCCCGCGCCGGCGAGTCCGAAGAAAAAGTAAGTCCGCCGCCACGCGGCGCGACCAGGCGTCAGCGGGGAAACGGCAGGAGGGACGACGACGGCGGTTCGCCGTCGCTCGTCACTCCCTGCGTGTAACTTTTGAAGCAGGGTGGGGGAGCGTCGCGCCTCACTGTGACCTCCTGCTGCTCGTCCCGTGCGTCGCGAGGGTCGTCGTCGGCGAGCGCGGAGAATGTTGTCTGGTCGATCTGCGGGGCGAAGCGGGGCACCTTCGCGGCACGGCGCGATGGTGAACGAATTCACCGCCAGTTGCTTCGCTGAAGCGCAGCGTTCCCGCTTCAACGCCTTCGCTTCGCTTACCCCATCCTCCCACCCCGGACGACTATGATCTCCTCGCCGCCACGCGTGAACCGTGTTCACGCGTCCCGTATCGCCACGCTTCTCGTTGCCTCGCATCTTGCCCTGGCGACTGTTTCGATTCACGCGCAGCCGGTTGCCTCCCGGCCCACGACGGAAACCGCCGCATCCTCCGCCGAAAAGGCGAAGGCAACCAACGAGTCGCCGGCCATCACGCCGAGCGAACTCATCACCCTCAATCCGTTCGAGGTCTCCGAGGACGCGAGCGACACCTATGAGGCGACGAATTCCAATTCCGTCACAGGCACCAATACCCCGCTGAACAAGACTCCGCTCGATGCGAAGGTCTTCAACCGTCAGATGATGGACGAGATGGGCGTGGTCGACATGACCGAGATGCTCGTCAAGTTCGGCGGGCTCGGGCCTGCCTTGATCGGCGGCGGCAGCGAGAACGCCACCGGGCTGCTCGACGGCGATCGTCAGGATCCCAAGAGCATGACGATGCGCGGTCTTCAGATCAATAATCCGCGACGCGACGGCTTCCTCCGGTCGGACACGACCTTGCTCGACTCGTTCGACATCGAACGCGTGGAGGCCATCGGCGGCTCGAATTCCCTGCTCTTCGGTTCGGGTGACGCGGGCGGCGTGGTCACCAGCACCTCTAAGCGCGCCTATCTCAATCGAAGCCGGGCGACGGCGTCCGCCTCCGCCGACTCCGAGGGGTCCTGGCGGTACACCTTTGACGGCGGCGTCGGCAACAAGATGTTCGGGATCCGCGCCAACCTGATGAAATCGGAGGAGCGCTACTTCCGCCCCGGCCTCTATCGGCTGGCGGAAGGCAAACACCTCGCGGCGACGTTCCAGCCTTGGAAGTGGCTGCAGTTCCGCGGCGAATACCGCGACTACACGCGTGACACCGCCTTTGGTCAGACCGTGACGGTGCGCGCGCCCACGAATCTGCTCCTGCCCAACGGTCTGCGCGTCGACAATCAGAACAGCCGTTACCTCGTCCAGTTTCCCGAGATCGCCGAGCTGCTTGGAGGCCGTCTCGACCTGATCAACGCCGACTCCTTCATCGCGCCGATGCACCGCGACGCCTTCAAGGCCGAACTGAAGTCATTCGTGATGGAGGCGGCTCCGTTGAAGGGCCTCGCGGTCCAGGTTCGCTGGGGCGAGGACTGGCGCGTCAACGAGGCGCCGCGCGCCACCAGCACGGCGGTCTATGCGCCGGATGCGGTGGGAAATCTCTACACCAACCCGACCACCGGCCTGGTGGGCAAGGACTGGGCGATGAACCAATCGATGAACGCGACTCCGTTCTGGACGGGCGCCAAGGGCTATCGGGCTGCGGTGGCCTACCAGCGGGACTTGGGCCGCTGGGGTCGCCATCAGTCCAACGTTTTCCACCAGGACATGGACTCGTGGACCTGGCAGGAGCCGTACCGGTTCTACGAAACCGACTCGAGCGGCAACATCATCCAGAACCTCGCGCTGATCACGAACGCGGAATCCGGTCGCACCCCGATGCCGGCGGTGTGGATGCCGATCTTCCCCACCTCGCTCATCGGCGGAGCTGAATGGCCCGCGTACACCATCAATCATCCGAACGGAAAGACCTACCGTTGGGCGCCCCAAGTCTATCCGGGTGCCGTGCCGCCGACCGCAGGGAATCCGCTCGGCATGTCGGGCCCGATCTCGGCGGTCACCGGGCAGAGCACCAACACCACGTGGTATCACGACAACACCAACGAGAAGAGCTGGGGCGCCAGTCTCTTCAGCAGCTTCTGGCGGGACCGGATCGATACCATGATCGGCTACCGCACGGAGGAAGCGACCACCGTGCGTGAGAACACCGGCGTTGCCCGTGGTCCGATCACCTACGACAGCCTGAACATCGGCACGGTGTTCGACACGCCGATCGACGGCCTGCGGGTGTCCGCCAACTACGCCACCAACGGCAAGATCAACTTCGATACCAGCCGCGACATCTTCAACAACCCGCTGCCTCCCGGCAAGGGCGTCAGCGAGGATATCGGGTTGAAGTATGACCTCTGGGACGGCCGGTTGTCCGGCAACTTCAACTACTACATCTCTGAGGCGCAGAACTTCACCGCCGGCGTACCCAATCGCGAGGACATCGATCCGGACGGCATCAACGGGCGCAACGGCGGCGGCTCATACACGTACAGCAAGACCTCCGACGGCTATAACATCTCGCTCACCGCCCGGCCGGTGGCCGGTTGGGAAGTGCGTTTCAATTTCGCCACGGCGAACGGCAGCGAGCGCACCGACGTCGTATTGCCCCAGTTCTACAACGACCAGTTCAACACCATGTCGCTCGATGGGCAGACCGTGGTGGCCGTGAAGACCGGCACGACGCTGGCGCCGCTCCTCGTGCCTTCCGACCCGCTCGACCCGGCATCCACGCCGATCGCCCTGTCGCTCGCGATGATGAAGGACGCCAACAATCCCTATTTTGCGATCCTCGACCCCGAGGGCGGCAAGATCGTCAACGCGGAGGCGCTCGGCTTGCGAACCCCGGGCGTCGGCACCGACGTCACCGGCTTGGCTCTCTCAGAGCACCAGTTGGGCTTCGTTTCTCCCTCGGGCGGCCAGATTGTCGTCCGCAAGGCGGGCGAGCAAACGGTCGGTTATGCCGAGCAGAGCTACAGCCTGACCAATCGCTATCAGTTCCGGGAGGGGCGGCTGCGGGGCCTCGTCTTGGGCATCAATACGTCCCTTCGCGTCAAGTACCGCGCCTACATGTACACCGACGCGGCGGACGGCAATCAGCGCAAGACGTTCTACTACCCGGACAATCTCATCAACGATGTGTTCGTGCGTTATCCGATCAACCTGGGCCGTCGCTTCCGGGCCGGTATCCAAATCAACGTGACGAACGCCTTCGACCGCAACGAGGTGCTCTATCTCAAGCAATCGTCGAACGGCACGATCCGGTTTGCCCAGTGGATGAACTCCCCGCGCAAGTTCGCGATCTCCGCCAACGTCAGCTATTGATCGGGCGCCGGTCGGCCTATGGTGGCGCCTGCTTCGGCAGGCGCCACGCGGTGTGACCGGACGTCAGCGGGGAAACGGCGGCAGGGACGACGATGGCGGTTCGCCGTAGCTCTTCACCAACTGCGTATAGCCCTTGAAGAACGGGTGGTGCGCGTCGCGCAGCAGGGCGTAGAAGACCGTCTCGGCCGGCAGCACATGTACGCCGCCCCGGATCAGGGCGTCGAGGGCGGCGCGGCCGTCCTCCGGCCGCCGTCCGCTGGTGGCGTCGCTCAGCACCGTGACCTGCAGCTGCTGGTCGAGCGCATCGAGCGCGGTTTGGTAGATGCAGACCGACGTTTCGAGCCCGCACAGGATCACATGATCGAGATCGAAGCTGCGCAGCGCGTCGCGAATGCCGTCGTCCGCCAGCGCGGAGAACGTCGCCTTGCCAAACTGCGGGGCGCGCGGGGCCAGCGCGGTGAGCTCCGGCGCGGTGGCACCGAGCTTCTGCGGGAGCTGCTCGGTGAAGACGACCGGCAGGCCGAGCCCGTGCGCCGCCGCAACCGCGAACTGGCAGCGCCGGAGCAGGGTCTCACCCTGCGGCAGCGCGCGCACGAAAACCGGTTGCACGTCGACGCAGAGCAGCAGGACGCCGGTGAGGGGAGCCGGTGCGTTCATGGGTAGTACGCGCGGCGCGCCTTGACCTGCACGAAGCGCTTCTCCGGCAGGATGTACGCGGTAAGGTGGCCGCCCATCACACAGGCGGTGTCGATGCCGACCGACCACTTGAGTTTGTAGATGTCGGGCCGCGGGGTGTGCCCGTAGACGACAAAGGGCGGGCCACTCCAAAGGTCGGCCCAAAGGGGCGAGTCTTCGCTCTCGGCCCGTTTTCGCGGCTTGCCGTCGCGGTCGATCACCTGGATGCGCGTCACGACCTGCGCCGGTTGCTTCTGCCAGGGCTCGCCGGGCAGGAAGCCGCCGTGGACGAAGACCGTGTTGAAATCCTCGACGTAGTGGGTGAGGGGCATCGCCTCGAGGTAGGTCCAGTCGTCGGGACGCAGCTGGGCGAAGGTTTTCTCGTCGGTCTCCTTCAGGAAGGCCGTGTCCTTGGTGCGGCGGTAGTTGAGCAGGCGCAGCTCATGGTTGCCGAGCAGGGAGAGGGCGCGGTGCTGTTTCGCGAGATCGATCACGCGCGTGCTGTCCGGCCCCCGGTTGACGAGGTCGCCGAGGAGAATGAGTTGGTCGTCCTTCGTGAGGGCGACCCGCTCAAGCAGTTCGGCAAACTCCTGGTGACAGCCGTGGATGTCGCCGATCGCGATAAGGCGTCCGTTCATGCGTGCGGTGCGCAAATTTGCTAGCGTCGCAGGGGGGGCAAAGTAAACAAGAAAGCCTATGGACCTGAATCTGCAGCCGCTCGCCCACACCTGTTTCGTGACCGGGCAGCCGTTCACCGAAGGCGAGCGCGTGCTCAGTCACCTCGTGCGCAACGAGTCGACCGGGGAAGTGATGCGTTACGACGTGAAGGAGAGCGCGGCGGCGGAGTTTACCGCGCCGGGATTCGTCGCCTGCCGCTGGCTGCACCTGTTCAAGCCGCGCAAGGCCGGCGAGAATCCGGAACGCGAACTGAAGCTGACCGCGGAAAACCTGTTCCTGACCCTGGCCGACCCGGCGAACGAGCTCACGGTCGAGAACACCCGGCTGGTGCAGTTCCTCGCCCTCATGCTCGAGCGCAAGAAACTCATCCGGCCGAAGGGCCGGTCGGCGGACGGCGCGCGCAACGTGTACGAGCACGCCAAGACGAAGGCGATGTACGAAGTGCCCATCGGCGAGCTGAGTCCCGAGTTCTTCATCGCCGTGCAGGAACAGCTCAGCGTGCTCGTCGGTGCCCCAAAGCCGAAGCCGGACGACGCCCCAACGCCGCCGGCGTGATCCGCCTTGGTGAGGAAGTTAACGCCGAGACGCCGAGTCGAAGGGAGCTGGGGAGATTTAACGCGGAGACGCAGAGGCGCGGAGGCGAAGGAGTTCAATCCTTGGCGGTGTGGGGCGACCTGGTTGGCCAACGGCCTTCGTTGGCCGAAACTAGAAACCGTTTCCCACCTCCGCGCCTCCGCGCCTCTGCGTTGAACCTCTGCCCCGCGGGCGACCGTCAGCGCGTGTAGGCCGGCGCGAAGCCGAGGCCCTGGGCCAGGGTTTCAATGCGCACGAGGTAGCGGTCGGCCATGATGTAGAGGGTGCGGCCGTCGTTGCCGAAGGTGCAGTTGCCGGTGGCCTGGCCGGTGAGCAGGCTGCCAAGGTGCTTGCCGTCCGGACTGAGGATCAACACGCCGCCCGGCCCGGTCGTCCAGAGATTGCCGTTCGCATCCATCGCCATGCCGTCGAGGGAACCGCGGCGGCCGGCGTCGCGCAGCTTGCTCGCGTCGAAGAACACCTTGCCCGGCCCGGCCGTGCCGTCGGCATTCAGCGCGAAGGCCATGATGATCGGACGCGGGCCGTGCGAGTTGCCCACGAGCAGGGTCCGTCCGTCGGGCGTGAGGGCGAGGCCGTTGGGGCGCTCCAGCTCCTGGGTGATCAGAGTCACCTTGCCGTCCGGTGAAGCGCGGTACACGCCGTGAAAGGCAATCTCCTTGCTCGTCGAAGGGCCCATGCCGTACGGCGGATCGGTGAAGTAAATGTTGCCGGCGCGGTCGACCACGAGGTCGTTCGGGCTGTTGAAGCGCTTGCCATCGTAGCGATCCACCACGGTCGAGAAGGTCTTGCCGTCCGGATTGAGCCGGGCCACGCGCCGGTCGCCGTGTTGGCAGAGCAGCAGGCGACCTTCGAGGTCGAGCGCGAGGCCGTTCGAGCCGGCTTCCCGGCCGTCGTAGCCGGTCGTGGTCAGGCCGCTGGGTTGGAGAAAGATGTCCACGCCGCGCCCTTCACGCCAACGGTACGCGATGTTCTCGGGAACGTCGGAAAAGATCAGCTGCTGTTCCTTTGCCATCCAGACCGGGCCTTCGGACCAGTTGAACCCTTCGGCCAGCTTCACCATGGTCACACCGGGGGCGAGCAGGCGGTCCAGGGCGGGGTCGAGGCGCTCAATTTCGCCAAAGGCTTCGTAGGGGGCGGAGAACGAGCGGATGGGCTCGGCGGCGGAGGCGGCGGACAGGGTCATGGCCAGGGCAAGAACACTTCGCGAGGGTTTCATGGGGCAGGCTCCAGCCGAACCGAGCCGGCGGCGCGGGGCAAGCGGTTGTTTCGCTGTCTCGGTCCGGTTCGTGGCCGTCCCTCACGGCGCGCCGGTCTCGCGCTGGCCGGCAAGGAAGACCACCAAGGCGTCGAGATCGTCGCCCGGCAGCTCGCGGTAACGCAGTTTCCGCTCCTTGGCCGTGGCCGAGACCTCCCGGTATTCGCCCCGAATGCTGTCGCGAATGTCCGCCGGATCGAGTCGCGCGCCGACCCCATCGAGCGGCAACCGCGGATTGCCGGCGCCGCCGAGCGAATGACAGAGCTGGCACTGCAGGTCGGCGAACAACTGACGGCCGCGAGCGAGGGTCTGGTCGGCCGCCGCCGCCGGCTCGGTCTCGTCCGGATTGTGCCGCTGGGCAAACCACGCCGCGAGGACGAGGACAACCGCGGCCACGGCCGCGAGGACCAGGAGGGCGAGGCGTTCTCTCATCGTCAGACCATGGCGAAAAGTTCGGTGTGCAACCGGCGAAGAGGAAAACCGAGCCGGCGCAGGGACGGAATGACAAAGTCTGTCATGGCCTTGGGTCCGCACAGGAAACACGGCCACCCCGTCGCCGCCGCGGGCAGCGCCCGGCGCAGGACTTCTTCGGTGATGAAACCCTCTTCGCCGGTCCAACCGGCCGGAGGGGTCTGCAACACGTGCACCACCTGCAACGGGAGGCGCGCCGTCAGGGCGGCGAGTTCCTCGCGCAACAGCGTGCGTTCCCAGGTGCTGCTGCCATAGATCAGCACGAGCGGTCTGCGGTCGCCGCGGTCGGCGAGGGTGCGCACCATCGAGACCATCGGGGCAATCCCGACACCCCCAGCGATGAACACGAAGCCCGGCGCGTCGGGAAAGCGGTCCACCGTGAACGCCCCGTAGGGTCCGTCCACGTACGCGACCGTTCCGGGCGCCGTCCGGCCCACCGTGCGGGTGAAATCGCCCAGCTCCTTGATCGTGAACCGCAGGCCGGTCCGATCCTCTGCGCTCCCCGCGAACGAGAACGGGTGTTCCCGGGCTCGAAACGGCGAGGTTCCCAGCGACAACCACGCAAACTGCCCGGGATGAAACCGCAGCGCCGTCCCGGTCCGCGGGCGCAGGGTGAGCGTCCATGCCGAACCGCGCTCGGCGCGCACGTCGACGACGTCATACGGATGTCGCTGCAAGCGCCAGGGCCGGACGAGCCGCAGGTGCACGAGCACCAGCAGCCAGGCCAGCGAATACGCGAGCCAGAGCACCGCCTTCCAGGGCGCCGTCGTGTAGTAGCCGACGCCGTGCACGTGGACGACCGAGGCCGCGATCGCTGCCACGGACAGCAGCCCGTGCGTGATCCGCCACAGGTCGTAGGGCAGGCGCAGCGGCTGGCGCCACCACGAGGTGGCGATGACGAGGGCAAAGAGCAGCAGGGCGATCCGGCCCGCGGTGTAGTGTCCGGGCGCGTACCGGGGATCGAGCGGACCGAGCGATTCCGGGTACGCGAGTTTGAGCACCAGATAGTGTCCGGCGATGAGCGCAAACCCGAGTATGGCCGCCCACCGATGGAAGAAGTAGATCAGGTCGATGCCGAACGGGGCCGCCAGGCGCCGGAAGCGCGCGGACAGCACAAACTGCAGGCCCATCAGGGCGAGGCCGGCGAAGCCGAGCGCCATGGCGAAATCCCAAGCCCAGCCGCCGCCGCGCGGGATGGGGCCGACGAGCAGGAGCAGGAGGGGAAACGCCACCAGGGCGACATACGCCAGCACCCACGCCGACGCCGCCGCCGGTCCGGGCAGGCGGTGCGGTCGGTCGCCGCCACGGAGATCGTCCGGTGCGGTCATGGCGCGGCGGATACCGGAACAGGCGGACTCGGCGCGCCTGCCGAAGGGAAGGGCGATGCCGTTTCGCGGAGGAGGAGGGCTGCCGTGGTCCGCAGGACCGTGTCGGGGTTGAGCGACAGGCTGTCGATGCCCTGGTCGACGAGGAACTGCGCGAACTCGGGGTAGTCGCTGGGCGCCTGGCCGCAGATGCCAATCTTGCGCCCGCGTCGGCGGCAGGTGGCAATGACCTGGGCAATCATGGTCTTCACCGCGGGATTTCGCTCGTCGAAGATCGGCGCGACGATCTCCGAATCCCGATCCACCCCGAGGATGAGCTGCGTCAGGTCATTCGAGCCGATGCTGAAACCGTCAAAGATGTCGGCAAACGCGTCGGCGAGGATGACGTTGCTGGGAATCTCGCACATCACGTACACCTCGAGCCCGCGGACGCCGCGGCGCAGGCCGTGGCGCTCCATCTCGGCCAGCACCCGCCGGCCTTCCTCCACCGTCCGGCAGAAGGGCACCATGAGCTTGAGGTTGGTCAGCCCCATCTGCTCGCGCACGAGGCGCACGGCCTGGCACTCGAGCGCGAAGCCGTCGCGGTAACGCACGTGATAGTAGCGCGAGGCGCCGCGGAATCCGATCATCGGATTCTCCTCCTCCGGCTCGTAGGGGCGCCCGCCGATCAGGTTCGCGTACTCGTTGGTCTTGAAGTCGCTCAGGCGCAGAATCACGTCCTTGGGATAAAACGCGGCTGCAAGCGTGGCGGCACCGGAGGCCAGCTTTTCGACGAAGTAACGGGGCTTGTCGGCGTAGCCGGCGGTCAGCGCATCGATCTGCGCCTTCACGTCGTCGGGGACCTTGGGATACGCGAGCAGCGCGAGCGGATGCACCTTGATGAAGGTCGAGATGATGAACTCCTCGCGCGCGAGCCCGACGCCGTCGTTGGGCAGGAAGGAGAGGGCAAACGCCTCCCGCGGATTGCCCACGTTCATCATCACCTTCGTGCGGGGGCGGGGCAGGGACCCGACTTCCGTCACGTGCGTCTCGAAGGGCAGCCGTCCTTCGTACACGAAGCCCGTGTCGCCCTCGGCGCAACTGACCGTGACGAGCTGCCCATCCCTCAACACGTCCGTGCCGGTGCCGGTGCCGACGATCGCCGGCAGGCCGAGTTCTCGGCTCACGATGGCGGCGTGACAGGTGCGGCCGCCGCGGTTGGTCACGATCGCGGCGGCGACCTTCATGATCGGTTCCCAGTCGGGATCGGTGCGGTCGGTGACGAGCACCTCGCCCGGCCGGAACGCGCCCAGCTGCGCGGGTTCGCGGATCACCCGCACCGGCCCTTGGGCAATCTTGCCGCCAACGCTGCGGCCCGTGACCAGGATCGGTCCCCGTTCTTTCAAGGTGTGCGTTTCGATTACGGATGGGTTGCGCCGCGACTGCACCGTCTCCGGCCGCGCCTGGAGAATGTAGAGTTCGCCGTCCGGTCCGTCCTTGGCCCACTCGATGTCCATCGGCGTAGGCGCGCCTTTCTGGCGGGAGTAATGCTGCTCAATCCGGCAGGCCCAACGCGCGAGTTGCAGCACCTCGTCGTCGGTGAGCGCAAAGCGGGCGCGATCGTCGGCGGCAACCGGCACGTTGCGGACCGGATGGGTGGGGTCGGGATCGAAGACGAGTTTGGTTTCCTTGGCGCCGAGGCGTTTCTGCAGGATCGGCCGGTGGCCGGTGAGCAGCGTCGGTTTGAAAATGCAGTACTCGTCCGGATTCACCGTGCCCTGGACGATGTTCTCCCCGAGGCCGTACGCTGCGTTGAGCAAAATGACATCGCGGAAGCCCGACTCCGTATCGAGGGTGAAGAGCACGCCCGAGCAGGCGAGGTCGGCGCGGATCATGGGCTGAATGCCGATCGAGAGCGCGACCTTGAGGTGGTCGAAGCCTTGGTCCACGCGGTACGAGAGCGCGCGGTCCTTGAACAGCGAAGCGAAGCAGCGCCGGCAGGCGTCGAGCACGGCCGCATCGCCGGTGACGTTGAGGAACGACTCCTGTTGGCCGGCAAAGCTCGCGTTGGGCAGGTCCTCGGCCGTGGCGCTCGAACGCACCGCGACCGGACAAGGGACGTCCGCCCGGCGCAGGCGTGCGTAGGCCGCGAGGATTTCCGCGGCCAGCGCGTCCGGCAGGGGCGTATCGAGCAACGCCTGACGCAGCCGCGCGCCGCGTTGCCGCAGGTCCTCCACGTTGTGCGTGTCGAGTCCCGCTAACTCCGTGCGGATGCGCGTTTCGAGTCCGCCTTCGCGCAGGAGGAGCCGGTAGGCGTCGGCGGTGATGGCGAAGCCGCCGGGTACGCGGATGCCCTCGGAGGCGAGGGCGCGGTGGAGTTCGCCCATCGAGGCGTTCTTGCCTCCCACCTGCGGCAGATCGTCAAGGCCCAAGTCGGTGAACCAACGGATGAACGCGCTCATGGACGGAAGGGGTTCGCGTCCAGTATGGCGCAGGGCTCCGATCCCCGCTGCGCATGCGGGGGAAAAACGTGTGCATTTCTTGCCCCCGGTGTCGGGGCACCCGCCGTTCAGATCTCGCCGAGGCGGATGCAGGCCACCTCGCGCTCGCCGGAGCGGGTCAGGGCCGGCACGGCCGCCTTGCAGCGGGCCTCCGCGTACGGGCAACGCGGATGGAAGGCGCAGCCGGGAGGCGGGTTGATCGGCGAGGGCGGGTCGCCCGGCAGCACGATGCGCTGGCGCGTGCGTTCCACGTCGGGATTCGGCGTGGGAATCGCACTGACCAGGGCCCGCGTGTACGGATGTTGCGGCCGCTCGATCACGTCCGCCGCCGGCCCGAGTTCGACCACCTTGCCAAGGTACATCACGGCCACGCGGTCCGAGATGTGTTTCACCACCGACAGGTCGTGGGCGATGAAGATCAGGCTGACCCCGGCCTTGCGCACGAGGCTGGCGAGCAGGTTGAGAATCTGGGCCTGGATTGAGACGTCGAGCGCCGACACGGGTTCGTCGGCGATGATCACCTTGGGCTCGAGTGCGAGGGCCCGCGCGATGGCGATGCGCTGGCGCTGGCCGCCGGAAAACTCATGCGGGTACTTGCGCATGAACCGCGGGGCGAGACCGACCGTTTCCATCAGCGCCGCCACCCGCGCGGGCGTCTCGGCCGGCTTGCACTTGCCATGCACCAGCAGCGGTTCGGCGAGGCTGTCGAAGACCGACATGCGCGGGTTGAGCGACGCATACGGATCCTGAAACACCATCTGCAGCTCGCGGCTCAGTTCGAGGTGAGTCTGGCCTTCGCCGAGCGCGAGGCGGCGGCCCGAAAGCACGACCGTGCCGGCGGTCGCGGGCACCAGCTGCATGATGGTGCGGGCGAGCGTGGACTTGCCGCAGCCGGACTCACCCACGAGTCCGAGCACCTCGCCCTGGTGCAGCGTGAGCGACACGCCGTCGACTGCCTTGACCGTTCCGGTCTGCCGTTTCACGAGGAAGCCGCGGTGAACCGGAAAGTGGGTGGTGAGGCCCTGCAGCTGGAGAATCGGTTCGGCCATGGCGGTTCAGATCTCGCCCGCGTGAGCGCGGAGGCAGGCGTGGGCGTGGCCGGGACGCACATCCTTCAAGGTTGGTTCGTGGCGCGCGCAGAGCTCGGACGCCTGCGGGCAGCGCGGGGCGAAGGCGCAGCCCACCACCGGCTTTGAGAGATCCGGCGGCAGCCCGGGGATGGTGAACAGCTCGGCGCCCTTCGGCTGCAGGCCCGGAATGGAGCGCTGCAGGGCCCGGGTATAGGGATGACGCGGTTCGCGGAAGAGCGTGCGCGTGTCGCTCGTTTCGACGATGCGGCCGCCGTACATCACCTGCACGCGGTCGCACAGCCCGGACACCACGCCAAGGTCGTGGGTGATGAAGATGACGGCCATGCCGAGCTCCTGCTGCATCTTGCGGATCAGTTCGAGGATCTGCGCCTGCACCGTGACATCGAGCGCGGTCGTCGGCTCGTCGGCGATGAGCAGTTCGGGCCGCGTGATCAGCGCCATCGCGATCATGACCCGTTGCCGCATGCCGCCGGAGAACTCGTGCGGGTGATGGTTGAGGCGGCCGGCCGCGTCGTTGATGCCCACCGCCTCGAGCATGGCGAGCCCGCGCTTCCGCGCCTCGGCCTTGGAGATCTTTTCGTGAATGAGCAGGGGTTCGATGAGCTGGTCGCCGATCCGCATGTACGGGTTCAGCGACGTCATCGGGTCCTGAAAAATCATGCTCAGCCGCCGTCCGCGGATCGAACGCGCCTGCGCGGGCGTGCAGCGCAGCAGGTCCACGCCGTCGAACCACGCGGTCCCGCCCTCGACGCGCCCGGTCGGCTGGGGCAGCAGGCCCATGAGCGAGAACGCGGTGACGGATTTGCCCGAGCCGGATTCACCGACGATCCCAAGCGTTTCGCCCCGGTCGAGTTGGAAGCTCACGCCGTCGACCGCGCGGTACACGCCGTTGCGCGTGTGAAAGGACGTCCGGAGATCGGTGACGGTCAGCAGGGCCACGTGAAGGAGGAAGCAGGAAACGTGAAAGGGAAGGGCGGTCGCGCAAACTTAATCACGTGATGGGGGCGCCGGAGAGGCACGCGCGCAGGGCCGTCGCGACCGTCTCAGGGGCGAGCGCCTCGAGCGAACCGCCGCCGGTGGGCGGACAGCCGGGCGGTTGCAACACGACCGTGGGCGCGGAGAAGACCGGTCCGGTGCGGACCGGGTTGGTCGGACCGAACAGACCAATCACCGGCACGCCGAGGGCGTTGGCGAGGTGCAGGCCGCCGGTGTCGTTCGCCACCAGCGCGTGGCAGGCGCGGAGGCGCGCGATGAAGGTCGGCAGGTCGGTCTGCCCGGCCAGATTCTCCACCCGGGCCGTATCCGCCCCGGCCGCGACCGCCGTGGTCAGCACCCGGTCACCGGGCGTGCCGAAGAGGACAAAGCGCGCCTCCGGCACGGCGGCGATGAGGGCGCGCCAGTGGCGCACCGGCCAGCGTTTGGCCGGGGTGTTCTCCGAGCCGCAGATCAGGCCGATGACGGGCGGTCCGTCCGGTTTGGGCGGCGGGCACACCGAGCGCTCCGGCGCGCGTTCCAGGCCGAAGTAACCGAGGAAATCCGTCCAGAGCGCGAGCTGGTGGTGGCGCGCCTCATCATAGCCGGCCGGCAGGGCGTAGGTGTGGGTGAGCAGCGGCCGGCGCCGGCCCGGCCGCTCCAGGCCGAAGCGTTGCGGTGCGCGCGTCAGCCAGGCCTCGACATCGCCGCGGACCGAGTTGGTGAAGAGCAGGTAGGTATCCGGATACCGGTGACGCAGCTGGCGGAAGAAGCGGAAGTAACCGCGTCCGCGCTTCGGCAGGGCGGTGTAGACATCGCAGACGTCCCACTGCCGCACCAGCGGCTCAAAGGCGCCCTTGCCGATCAGGGTGAACTCCGCGTCGGGCCGGGCGGCGCGCAGCGCGCGCAGGAGCGGGAGGGCCATGACCACGTCGCCGAGCCAGTTGGGCAGGCGGATGAAGAACCGGGTCTTGCGCGGCAGCGTTTGCCAGCCGCGGGCCGCCAGATCCTCGGCGAGGAAGTTGCGCTTCGCCTCCAGCTTGAAGCGTTTGGTGTGGTAGTTCTGCGCCCGCCAGCGGTCGTGCGACCACAGCCAGGAGGCGCAGTGGTTGTCGTCGCGCGACAGGAGGTCCTCGAGCCAGCGGTTGAGCGCAAGCGTCACCCCGGCGACCGTGCCGTCGGTGGCCAGTGTTTCGAAGCGCAGCTCCACGCGCCAGAAGGCGGTGCGGTGCGGGTAGATCGCGACGACCTCGGCGCCGTATTTCTCGGCCATCAGGCCGGCGAGTTCGGTGGTCGACGCGATGCGCCCGAACAGGGTCGAGAGCGCGCCCGGATCACCGGCGTTCTGGTCGAAGAGGAGGCCAACCGCCCCGCGGCGGCGGAGGATCTTCAGCGCCTCCTGGAAACCGTCCTTGCGCGAGAGCAGGCGCATGCCGAAGCGCTCGCGCGTGCGTTTCACGAAGGCGTCGAGCGACGGATTGCGCAGAGGCCGGAAGATTACGCCGAACTCTGGCAGGGGCGTGGCGCTGAGCAACCCGAGCCAGGTCTGCGTTTCCCAGTGGCCGAAGTGTGGGGTGCACACCAGCACCGGCCGCGGTGCGGCGTGCCACGCTGCGAGCTGCGCCTGAGCGTCGGGCGAAAGCCGGGCGATCTGGCGCAGGCGCTCATCCCGCAGGAAGGGCGAGGCGAGGGAGAGCAATCCGGTCTCAACCAGGCGACGGCAGCTTTCCCGGGCGATCGCGCGCTGCCACGCGGGGCTGGTCTCCGGGAAGGCATGATCGAGATTCGAGAGCATCACCCGCCGGCGCTTGGGCAGCAGGCGGAACATGATTTCGCCCAATCCCGCGCAGATCACTCGCAACAAGCCTTCCGGCAGCACGGCCAGGAGGCGTCCAAGGAGTTTGAGCAGGAAGGTCAGCACGCGAAACGCAGGGCGATGGGAGGGAAGGGGGGCCGCGGTGCGGCGCCGGTCATCAAAGGAGACGACCCGCCGGTGCAAAGCAGAATCGTCCACGCCGGCCTTGTCGCAGGTGGGCGGGCGCGTCCCTGCGCCCGCTGCGCCAACGGACGGCCACTGTACAGCGTTCGTCGCACGGGGTTCGTCCGGCCGGCGGCCTACATACTCCAAACCACGCGCGGAGGGACCCGCGCGTCCACCCTCGTTCACCCTCCGTCTTTCTTTAGGGGAGGGCGATCTGACCGGAGGGAGAAAGACGAAAGAGAACGATGAACGAGAAAGAACCTTGGCGACCTCGGACGTTCGACCTCGGGCCGATTCGTCCACCCGGGCCGACGAAGATTTGGCGTGAATTGGGTCCGCGAACGCGTTTCTCTCCTCCGCCATGCTCGATCCCAAACTGCTCCGCGAATCGCCCGATGTGGTCCGCGCCGCTATTGCCAAGAAGCACCTCGACGTCGATCTCGACGCGGTGCTTGCCCTCGACGCCACCTGGCGCGGGCTGGTCCAGGAGGTCGAGTCGCTGCGTTCTCGGCAAAAGGCCGCGAACACTGAGATGTCGAAGCTGCCCAAGGGCTCGCCCGAGTTCCTCGCCAAGGTTGCCGAGATGAAGGGCGTGTCGGCCCAGGTGAAGGAGAAGGAGGCCGCGCTCAACGAGGCCGAACAGCGCTGGCGCGACGCCATGCTCACGCTGCCCAATCTGCCCCACGCCTCCGTGCCCGCGGGCCGCACGCCCGAGGACAACGTCGTGCACGCCACCGTCGGCACCGTCGTCGACCTGCCGCACGCCAAGCCGCACTGGGAGATCGCCGGCTTCGACCGCCTGTTCGACTTTGCCCGCGGCGCGAAGGTGACCGGCGCGGGGTTCCCGTTCTACGTCGGCGACGGCGCCCGCATCGTGCGCGCCTTGTTGCAGTTCTTCCTCAACGAGGCGGGCAACGCGGGCTACACCGAGGTCAACCCGCCGATCTTCGTCAACGCCGCCAGCGCCACCGCCGTGGGCCAGTTGCCGGACAAGGAAGGCCAGATGTATCAGACGGTTGAGGACAGCCTCTACGCCGTGCCGACTGCCGAGACGCCCCTCACCAACTTTTTCCGCGACGAGATCATCGACGAGGAGGCGCTGCCGGTCTGCCGCTGCGCCTACACGCCGTGTTTCCGCCGCGAGGCCGGCAGCTACGGACGCGACGTGCGCGGGCTCAACCGCCTCCACCAGTTCGACAAGGTCGAGCTGCTCAAGTGGGTCCACCCGTCCCAAAGCTACGCGGAGCTTGAGAAGCTGCGCGACGACGCCGAGCGCCTGCTGCAAAAGCTCGGTTTGCCTTACCGCGTGCTGCTCATGTGCGGCGGCGACATGGGCTTCGCCCAGGCGAAGAAGTACGATCTCGAGGTCTGGTCGGCCGGACAAAAGCGCTGGTTGGAGGTGTCGAGCTGCTCGAACTTCGAATCGTTCCAGGCCCGCCGCGCCCAGATCCGTTTCCGCGGCAAGGATGGCGCCAAGCCCGAGCTGGTGCATACGCTCAACGGCTCGGGTCTCGCCGTGCCCCGGGTGTTGTCCGCCCTGCTGGAAAACAACCTCCAGGCCGACGGCCGCGTGAAGATCCCGGCCGTGCTCGTCCCGTACTTCGGGAAGGAGTACCTGAGCTTCGCCTGAGCCTGGGCCCCCGCGTGGCGCGCGCCGCCGGGCTCCGATTCATGAAACGCTCCCGTCCGCAACGCCGCTGGCAGGCCGCGGCCGGAGCGTTGGCGCTGCGGCTGCCGTTGTCGCGCCTGCATCCGCGCGCCCTCGCCGCCGGCCTCGCCGTGCGCGGACCGTGGGCGGTCGCGTTTTCCGGCGGGGCCGACTCCCTCGCGCTGCTCCTCGTCCTCTGGGCGCATTTTCCGGAACGCCGCCGCCAGCTGCTCGCGCTGCATTTCAACCACCGCCTGCGCGGCCGCGCCGCCGACGCGGACGCCCGGTTCTGCGCGGAGGTGTGCCGCAGCCTCGGCGTGCCGCTGGTGACGGGCCGCTGGGTTGACCCGCCTGCGGCGCCGTCGGAAGCCACCGCCCGCGAGGCCCGGCATGCGTTCTTCGCCCAAGCCCTGCGCCGCCGCCGATCCGCGGCGCTGTGGTTCGGCCACCAACAGGACGACATCGCCGAAACGCTGCTCATGCGCCTCGCCCGCGGGAGCGGTTCCGGCGGCTTGGCCGCCCCGCGCCCGGTTCAACCGCTGCCCGGCCACCGTCTGCACCTGCGCCCGCTGCTCACCGTGTCCAAGACGGAACTCGTTGCGGCCCTTCGCGCCGAGTCCTTGCCGTGGCGGGAGGACGCGACCAATGCGGGCGACAGCTATTTGCGAAACCGCATCCGTTCGGACGTCCTTCCGGCCTGGTGCGCGGCGAACCGGGATCGCGACGCCCTCGCCGGCGCCGCCCTGTCACGCGAGCGGCTCGAGGAGGATGACGAGGCCCTGGAGGCGTGGCGGCGAGACGTGGCCCCGTTGCAAGCCGACGGTGCGCTGGACCTGCGCCCGCTCGCCGGGCGGCCGCGTGGACTCCTGCGCCGTGCCGCCCTGGCCTGGCTGGGGGCTCACCCCCAGACCGGCAAGCTGTCCCGCCAGGCCTTCGACGCCCTCGTGGAGGTGATCGCGCGCGGTCAGTCCACCCGCTTCAGCGTCGGCCGGGCCGGTTTCGCGGTGGTGAGACGGGGAATTCTGAAATTTGAGCCACCGAGGCCGGCCAAGCCGGCCTTGGTGGAAATCCCAAATCCCAAAACGCCAAATCACAAAGAATAGCGGACGCCCTGACGGGCGGGGAGATCCTAAATCCCAAACGTTCCAATCCCAAATACGCGACCCGCTCGCACGGGGGCGGTGGGTCCTTTGGCGCTTTGGCCTTTGTAATCTATCTTCCGGGAGGAGCTGAGACTCCCCAAAATCCCGAATCGTCATAAGTCAGCAAAGACCCCGCCCGTTCTTTGGCGTTTGGCGCTTTGGCGTTTGTGATTTCTCCCCCTCGCGCGACGATTCCGAATTCCAAAGGGCAAAACGTTGAAAATGGGTCTGTCCCTTCTTTGGGATTTGGACGTTTGGGATTTGTGATTTGCCGCCCCCGGGCAGCCCCTAATTCGGCTTTGGTTCCATTGACTTATCCCTCCGGAACCTACACTTTGATTTCCCAGTCCCAATCGAAATGCCCGATCCCAAGAACGATAAGAAGCGTCGCCCGATCAAGAACCTGCCGCCCGAGCGTTTTCAGCCGAAGGTGCTGATGATCTGGCTCGCCATCGTCGCGGCGGTGCTGGCGCTGTTTTATCTCAATCCGGGCAAGCTGCCTGCGCCGCAGAGTCTCAAGATCGCCCAGGTCGTTGAGCTCACCCAGGCCGGCCGCGTGGCCGAGGGCATCATTCGCCCTCAGATCACCGGCGGTCGCGATCAGGTGGAAATCACGGGCAAGCTCGTGCCGGATGCCCCCGAGGTCGCCGAGGGTAAGTCCCTCGAGTTCCGCGCCTCCGGTCGCCTGACGGACGCCAACCTCGACGTCCTGCAGCGGTCGAACAAGTACTCCGAGGTTCCGCCCAACACCTTCATGCAGGGCCTGCTGACGAGCATCATCCCGTTCGTCATCATCATCGGTCTGCTCTACTTCCTCTTCGTCCGTCAGCTCCGCCAGGCCGGCCGTGGCGCGCTCAACTTCGGCAAGAGCCGCGCCAAACTGCTGCAGCGCGATCGCGACAAGATCACGTTCAACGACGTCGCCGGCTGCGATGAGGCCAAGGAAGAGGTCTCCGAGGTCGTCGAGTTCCTTAAAGATCCGAAGAAGTTCCAGAAGATGGGTGGCCGCATCCCGAAGGGCATCCTCATGGTCGGTCCTCCGGGTACAGGTAAGACGCTCCTCGCCAAGGCTGTGGCCGGCGAGGCCGACGTGCCGTTCTTCAGCATCTCCGGTTCCGACTTCGTGGAAATGTTCGTCGGCGTCGGCGCCAGCCGCGTGCGCGACATGTTCGAACAGGGCCGCAAGAACGCCCCCTGCCTGATCTTCATCGACGAAATCGACGCCGTCGGCCGCCAGCGCGGCGCCGGTCTCGGCGGCGGCAACGACGAGCGCGAACAGACGCTCAATTCGCTGCTCGTCGAGATGGACGGTTTCGACACCCAGGAGGGCGTCATCATCATCGCCGCGACCAACCGGCCCGACGTGCTCGACGCCGCGCTGCTGCGCCCGGGCCGCTTCGACCGCCAGATCTACGTCGACCTGCCCGACCTCGCCGGCCGTGAGCAGATCCTCCGCGTGCACGCCCGCAAGATCGCGCTCTCCGAGGAAGTGGACCTCGCCGTCATCGCCCGCGGCACGCCCGGCCTCTCCGGCGCCGAGCTCGCCAACCTGCTCAACGAGTCCGCCCTGCTCGCCGCCCGCCGCAACAAGAAGAAGGTCGACATGCACGACATCGAGGACGCACGTGAGAAGGTGCAGTTCGGTCGTGAGCGCCGGCGCATCATGGACGACGAGGACAAGAAGATCGTCGCTTACCATGAGGCCGGTCACGCCCTCGTGGGCGCGGTGGTCGACGACGGCGTCTTCCCCGTCCACAAGGTCACCATCATCCCGCGCGGCCGCTCCCTCGGCAGTACGATGTACATCCCGACCAAGGACACGTACAACTACGCCAAGCGCCGCATGCTCGCCCGCCTCGCTACGCTCTTCGGCGGCCGCATCGCGGAGGAGGTCGTGCTCGGCGACGTCACCAGCGGTGCCTCCGGCGACATCCAGCAGGCGACCAAGCTCGCCCGCAGCATGGTGTGCGACTGGGGCATGAGTTCCCTCGGCCCGATTGCCTACGGAGACAACCACGACACCGTCTTCCTCGGTCGCGAGATTTCCCGCAGCGAGAACTACTCGCAGGAAACCGCGCAGCGGATCGACCGTGAGATCCAGAAGCTGATCGATCAGGAGTATCAGCGCGCCCACAGCATCATCACCGAAAAGCGCACCGCCCTCGACAAGATCGCCGAGGCGCTGCTCGAGTACGAGACGATCGAGGGCAAGCACGTGATGGAGATCATCGAACACGGTGAGATCCGTTCGCCCGTGCACCGCGAGCTTCCGATCGCCAAGCCCGGCGAGAAGCCGGCCGACAAGGACAAGAAGGCCGCCGAGAAGGCTGCCCCGGAAACATTGGGCGGCACCACCGCTCCGGCTCCGGCTTGAGCCCGGTTCACCGTTCGCTTTCTCTGGCGCGACCTCTTCCGGTCGCGCCTTTTTTTTCACCATGACCGCCTCTCCCCGTTCCCCTTCGCCCGCGTGGCCGGTCTTCACGCTCACCTGCGCCGTCGCGGCCGTCATGTTGCACGGGCTCCCATCGTGGCGGGAGGCGGCCTTCTACCTGCGCGCTGAGATCTTTGCGGGCGAATGCTGGCGGCTCTGGACCGGACATCTGGTGCACTTCACCGGCAGCCATCTCGGCTGGAACCTCGCCATCTTCGTCCCGGCCGGCATCTGGCTGGAACGCCTCGATCCGCGCGGCGCCCGTTGGTTCTTCGTGGCGTGTCCGCTGGCCATCTCCGCCCTGCTGCTCGCCTTCGATCCGTCCTTGCTGCGGTACGGCGGCCTGTCCGGGCTCGCGACCGGCGTGCTCGTGCTGCTCGCCGGTTTGCAACTCGTGCGGCGCGATCCCAGGGAGCCGGCGTGGTTCTGGTTCGGTGTGCTCGGCTTGGTCGTGGCCAAACTGGTCGCCGAGCAGGTTTCCCAGTCGCCGCTGCTGGTGGGTGACCTCGGCGGCGCCCGCACCGTGCCGCTCGCCCATGTTGGCGGCACCCTCGCCGCCGCCGTGGCCTGCCTCTGGCGGGCCCGCGCCGTACGCAACGCGGCTTGAGGATAGGGACGGCTCTCCGAGCCGTCCGCGCCCGCCTTCAGGCCTTCAACCCTCGACATCCCCAAGGTGGACGCGCGGGTCCCTCCGCGCGTGGTTAGGATGTGCGCACGTCCATCCGCCGACGTGCATTTCGGCGGAGCCAAGCTGGGGCTTGGCGTTCCCGGGGGTGATCCGACTCCGCAGCGGGCGAGCCCGCCCAACCCAAAGGCCCGCATCGGCGGGTCGGTGGTGACCTTCAGACCTTCGACCTTCAACCCTCGACATCCCCAAGGTGGACGCGCGGGTCCCTCCGCGCGTGGTTTGGGTGTGCGCACGTGCATCCGTCGGCGTGCATTTCGGAGGAGCCAAGCTGGGGCTTGGCGTTCCCAGGGGGGATACGACTCTGCGGCGTCCGCGCCCGCACACCCGGAGGGCCCGCATCAGCGGGCCGGTGGCGACCTTCGACCTTCGACCTTCGACCTTCAACCTTCGACCTTCAACCTTCGACCTCCAGACCTTCGACTGCCCCCCAACCTTGCCGCCTCCTTCCGGATTGAGGGTTGAACCGCCCGCCGCTTCGGCTTGGCTGGCCGTCCCGTGTCTGCGCCTTCGTCCTCCGTTCGTCCCGCCTTCTCCGCCTTGGGTCAACGTGCCTTGCCGCCCACCATCGCGCGGCTTATGACCATGGCCCTCGAGAATCCGGCGCTGCTGTCGCTCGCCGCCGGCTTCACCGACAACCGCACCTTGCCGGTCGACGGCGTGCGCCGGGCGGTTACCTCCCTGACGGAGCGTCCGGGCGAGCCGGAGTTCCTCCAGTATGGCACCAACCAGGGGCGCCCGGGTCTGCGGCGCCTGCTCGCGCAACGCCTCGCTGCGCTCGAACCGGACCTGTCAGCGGATTCGCTCACCTCGGGTCTCTTCATCACCAACGGCTCCCAACAGGCGCTGTACCTCGCCATGCAGGTGCTCTGTGAGCCGGGTGACATCGTGCTCGTCGACCGTCCGAGCTACTTCGTTTATCTCGAGATGCTCGCGGGACTCGGCGTGCGGGCCTGCTCCCTGCCGGTCGACGATGCCGGCCGGATCGACGGCGTGGCGTTGCGCCGGCGTTTGGCAGACCTGCGCGCCCGCGGCGAAGCCAGCCGGCTCAAGGCGGTGTACGTCGTGAGCTATTTCTCCAATCCGTCGGCGCGCAGCCTGTCCACCGCCGAGAAGGACGACGTTGCCGCCGCGCTCACCGAGGCGGGCCTGATCTTGCCCGTGGTTGAGGACGCGGCCTACCGGGAATTGTATTTCTCCTCCGCACCGGAGGCGGCGAGCGTGCTGACCCGCCCCGCGTGGCAGGCCTTTCCCCGGCTGTACCTGTCCACCCTGACCAAGCCCTTCGCGACCGGACTCAAGGTGGGCTACGGCGTGTGCACCGACCGGGAATGGCTCGCGCGCATGCTGCACGTGAAGGGCCATCACGACTTCGGCACGGCCAACTTCAACCAGGCGATCTTCGAACAGGTGCTGGCCGACGGTGGCTACGAGGCCCAGCTCGCCCGGATCCGTCCGGCGTACGCCGCCAAGATGCGCGCCTTGCACGGTGCGCTCGAGGTGGAGGGCCTGCGCGCGCTCGGCTGGCGTTGGGAAGAACCGGGCGGCGGACTCTACCTGTGGTTGAGCGCCCCGGCATCGCTCGACACCGGGTTGGCCGGCGCGTTCTGCCGCGCCTGCGTCGAGGCAGGCGTGCTCTACGTGCCGGGCGAACTGTGCTTTGGCGACGATGTGCCGCGGCACTTCGCCCGGCTGAGCTTTGGCGTGCTCGCCGAGCCTGAGTTGCGCGAGGCCGCCCGCCGCTTCGCCGGGGTCGCGCGGCGTTTCGCCTCCGGCACTCAACGGTAGTCGAGCCACGCCGTGGCCACGCACGCGTCTGCAGCGGTGAATCGGATCCAGTAGGCGGAGAACTCCGTCGGGAACGTGTGCACCCACGGCTGGCCGGCCCGCACCGTGACGCGCTGATGGGTCACCCAGGTGCCGTTGCCGGCGATCTCAACCTCGATCGTGATCGTCGTATCGCGGTCCGCCGTCAGCGTGAGGGTTTTCTCATCGTAGGCGGTCATCAGATACGGGTCCGATGGCGTACCGGCCGTCACCGGCGTATCGTTCCACGGGCCACCCTGGCCGCGTGGTTTGCCCAGGCGCCAGGCGTCGTCCACCGCACCGACCCACAGCGCGGCGCGTCCGTCGTTGGAGCGGATCACGTGGGGATTGTCCGCCGGCGCGTCGTTCGCGACCCCGGACATGACCAGCAGGCCGCGGTAGGAACAGAAATCGTGCACCATCCGATTGTGGGTGGCAACCGGGCGGAGCACCGCGAAGCCGCCGGCGTTGTTGGCCGGCAGCTCGTAGAACGTGCCATGGGCGTGAAAGAAGTCCCGTTCCGTCGCCACTTCGCGCGCCAGCCGATGACCGCCAAAGGCGCCACCGCGGTCGAAGGCCGCATCGCCCTTCGGCAAGCGCCACCGGCGGCCGTCGTCATCGGTGAAGATCACCGAGGCGGCGTCGACGGTGAGCGGACCGGAGGCCAGGGCCGTGTCCTTCTGGTGTGGCGCGAGCAGCGCATCGTCGCCCCGGACGAGATTGAGTGCGGCGTCGAGTTCGTAGTAACCGAGATTGGTTCCGTCGGGCGCCTGCGCGGCGAAGCCGAGCGTGCGGCGGTTGCCGTCGAGGGCGCGGATGAGCCCACCGCTCAGGCGTTGCTCCCCGGCGCGGGCGAGTCCGGCGAAGCGGGCATCGGCCCCGTCGGTGCGAGGATCCCGGTTGCGGTAGGTGAAGGCGGCGGTGACACCGGGCGTGTCGGCCGCGGGCACCAGCCGTATCCATTCGCCGGACACCTCGGCGCCGAAAGCATGGAACACGCCCGTCCCCGCTGGTACGGTCAACGTGGTCAGCGTCGCCCAGCGGCCGTCGCCGCGTGCGTCGACCTCAAGGCGGAAGGTTGCCGGCCCGGTGCCAGCGTGGGCGAGGTGCAGGCCGCGGTGGTCGTAGCCGGCAAAGAGCAGCGGATCCGAGGGCGTGCCGGCTTGGACCGGCTCTTTCAGCCAGACTGCCCCGCGGCCGATCACGGGGCCGAGCGTGTCGAGCTCGGACGGCGCGAGGAACCAGAGGTTGGACTGGGACTGCGGCTGGGCGACGGTTCCCTTGGCCTTGCGCGTGTTGAGGAATTCGCTGCGAGCGGTGTCATCGCAGCCAAAGACGAGGCGGTCGCCCCAGCGGGTGAAGTCGCCGATGACCTTGAGGTAGTTCGAGCGGGGGCGGATGCCCGCGGCGCGCCCGGGAGCGAAGCCCGGCGGGAAACGCCAGAACGTGCCATGCATGGTCATGAGCAGGTCGGCCTCGCCGATCTCGCGGATGCGCGGCCATTCGGTGTTCCAGCCGTGGGCGCCGTCGTAGGAGTGCGACGCTTTCGGCAGGCGATAGAAAGTCCAGCCGGCCTCGGGCGTACGCACGCCGAGCAGGAGCGAGCGGTGATCCCAACCCACGCTCCAGATCGGGTCCGTCTCCGGCCGCGGGTTGCCGGTGATGCCGCCCGGACCGGTGACCTCGGTGAACTGGTTGCGGCGAATCACCGTCCAGGTGTCCGCACGCCCGTCCCATTCGGCCAACGCGCCCGACGGCACATCGGGCCGGCGCTGGGCCTCGGCGCCGCGCTCGCCGTTGTTTGCGTAGACGAGCACGCCCTGGCCTGAGTACAGGCCCTTGCCGTGGTAGCCGGGAAGGCCGGCCTTGCGTCCGCCTTGCTGCTGTTCGTCCCGAAAAAGCTCCGTGACCGCGAGGGTGCGGACGTCGATCTCGTAGAACGCCTCCTCCATCGACGCGGCATAGAGTTTGCCGGCCGGGTCAGTGAGATGGCGCGCGTTGCCGGTGGGGCGTCCGAACATCGTCGTGTACGGAATCACCCTCACGGTGCGCTGTGCGTCGATCGCGTAGGGACCGATGAAGAGCTGGTTCGATTCGCGGTGCAGCATCCGGTTCGCCGGCGTGCCCCCGATGCTTTCGGGCCGGACGATCTGCTGCAGGTCGGCGGTGATTTCGTAGAGTTTGTCCGTCGAGCCCGCCGGCTTGTGTGGCGCGTAGGTGATGACCCAAAGCCGGTCGGCAAACGGCACGACGGCGCCGGTGCCGCATTCGTTCTCCTCGTTGAACATGGCGAGGTGAGGATAGATCCCGGAAAGGGAAATCGGCTCCTGCGCAGCCAGAGGAACGGCGACGCAGGCCAACAAGGCGGGAATAAGCAGTCTCATGGGTAGAGTGGTGGGGCTTGTACGCGCTCGTACGCCGACGAGGCTGCGCGCGAAGAGCAAGCGAGACGAGGGTGAATCCGTTCAACGCGACGTCCCACGTCACCTCGAGCCACCCGCGGCGAGGAGGCTGGATTGGAACGTCGTTCTCGTTCTCGGGCCTTGGTTGGGAACGAGCATTGGCCACGAAGAGGCACAAGAAAAGGGGGGCCGGTACGTCTGAGACAGACGTCGCTACCATCGCCCGGTCGGGAGACCGGGCCTACAGGGCGGAGCGCGCTTCGCACTGCGACGAGGCACGATTGGAGCGTCGTTCTCGTTCTCGTAATCGTAATCGTTCTCGGGCTTCGGTTGAGAACGAGCATTGGCCACGAAGAGGCACAAGAAAAGGGGGGCCGGGACGTCTGAGACAGATGTCGCTACCATCGCCCGGTCGGGAGACCGGGCCTGCTATGATGGCCTCGATGGCAAGGAGGAAAAG
>CAYZBG010000065.1:0-30317 GCA_964476565.1 uncultured Opitutus sp. | reverse complement strand
GCGCCCGGCCGGATCTGCTGGAGCGGGCGCAGGCCGACATCACCGACCTGCTGCTCCAACGCCGCGCCGGTCGTGAACAGGACTTTACGGTGCGCAACCAGCTGGAGCTGGCTGAGGTGGCAACCGCTCAGTCTCGAGTGATGACCTTATTGCTGGGAGCAGTCGCTTGCGTTTCCTTGATGGTCGGCGGCATCGGCATCATGAACATCATGCTGGTCAGCGTAACGGAGCGCACGCGTGAGATCGGCATCCGCATGGCCGTCGGCGCTCACGGCCGCGACATTCTCCTGCAGTTCCTCATCGAGGCAATCATCTTGTCCTTAATGGGCGGTACGCTTGGCATTCTCGCGGGCTGGGGTTTATCACAGTTCGTTTCATCCTATTTCGGCTGGCCCACCTTGGTTTCGACCACGGCGGTTATCGGGGCCTTCGGCTTTAGCGGCGTTGTCGGCATCTTCTTCGGCTTCTACCCGGCACGCAAGGCCGCCCAGCTCGATCCGATCGAAGCGCTGCGTTACGAATAATCGACGCGGCCGACCCGCAGTTCGCGGGTGCGGGACGGGGTTGATTCGTGCTCCACGCGCACGGAGGGACCTGAGCGCCTACCCATGGACCCCACCCGGCGAAAGGATTTGCGCATGCCTCGGTGGGGGCTAACTTTCCGGACGAGGTCGCCGTCGCATCCTGCCGAATGGGCCTGATGCGCAGTCGCGGCGAATCCTGCGGCGACGAGCAGGCGACCTGCCTCGCCTCATGGATTCCCCTTCCGCCACCACGCCGTCGAGCCCGCTGCGCGCGCGCTGGCCCTGGTTCGTCTTCGGCACACTCGGTTGCTTCGTCCTCGCCCGCATCGGGCTCGCTGTGGACGCGTGGCACGACACCATTGGCGCGGTCTGGCCGGCTTCGGGCTGGTCCGTCGCCCTGCTCTGTCTCGGCGGGCGCACGCTCTGGCCGTCGGTTTTTGCCGGCAATGCTCTGGCGCTGGCGATCTTCAGTTCTGCTTCGCCCCTGACCGCCGCCCTGATGGCTGGCGGCAATGCCACCGAAGCCGTGGCCGGGGCATGGCTGCTGGACCGATTGCGCCGGTACCGGGGTATCGCCTCCGAGCTCGCGCCCGTGTTGGGTTATGGTGGAGCCGCCGTGCTCGCCCCCTGGCCCAGCGTGCTCATTGGCCTCGTCACCTTGCGCTGGGTGGGCGGAGCGGAAGAGGTTGCCTGGGGCCCGGCCGCACTCACCTGGTTCAGCGCCAACGCGCTCGGCATCTTCGTGGTCGCGCCGTTTCTCACCGAGATCCACGCGCTCGTACACGCGGCCAAGGACCAGCTGATGCGCCTGCTCTGGCGGGCTGCTTTCATCGTTTCCGTCGTAGCGGCGGTTCTCTGGCTGGTCTTCGGTCACAACGATGGCGGCCACTACCTGTTCGCCGTGTTCCCGGCGATGCTGCTCGTTTTCTACCTGCTCGGCCCCGTCGGCGCAGCCACCTTCGCCCTCGTCACTGCGGCCGTCGGCGTGGTGGCGACCAGCCGTGGTGTGGGACCGTTTGCTCAGGATGTGGCCACGCCCACCGGGCTGCTCCACCTCCAGGTTTTTCTGGTGGCGGTCGGTTTGGTCGCCTTGCTGCTCGAGAGTTTTCGCAACCTCGGCGCCGGCCGTCTCGCCGGGGTGGTCCTTCTCGTGGGCTGGGTGTTGAGCGGCGGTTGGCTCTCCACCCTCCAGGTACAACGGGACGAGGCGAACGAGCTGCGCTTCCGGGCGCTGATCCGCGCCACCGAGGACGGCATCCGGCAGCGCGTGAAGGAACATGAGGCGCTCCTGCGCGGCGCCGCGGCGCTCTGGACGGTCGATCCCGACCTGACGCCCGATGCGTGGGCCACCTATGTGCGCACGCTGGATCTGCCCCGCAATTTTCCCGGTGTCTTCGGCCTCGGCGTGATCCTCCCGGTCCGCGACGACGACCTTCCGGCCTTCGTCGCCGCGCGGCAGCGGGCCGATCCGCGCGGATTTGAAGTGAAGCCGGTGCCGGGAGCTCCACCCCGCCCGCCCGGGCCGAGCGACGTCTTCGTCATCACGCTGATCGAACCCCATGCCTCCAACGCCGCGGCGCGCGGACTCGACGTTTCCAGCGAGCCTGGCCGCCGTCTCGCCCTCGAAGCCGCGCGCGATCTCGGCACTCCCCGTCTGTCTGCCCCCATCACGCTCGTGCAGGCGGGCGGACACGGGCCGGGCTATCTGCTCTTCGTCCCTTTCTACGCACCGGAACTTCCCCGGGACGGACTGGAGGAGCGACGCGCCGCCTTGCGCGGCTGGACCTACCTGCCGTTTGTCGCGGCCGAATTCATTGGCAGCAGTCTCGGGGTGGAAGCCGAGGAACTGACCCTTTCGGTCTACGACGGCACATCGACGGCACCCGGCGCCCTGCTTTTCGGGGCCGGAGGGACCGAGGCCGCGCCGTTTACACACCGGACCCAACTCGACCTCGCGGGCCGCACGCTCACGCTGGGTTGGGGGCGCAGCGACCGTTTTCAGCAAGCTCCGTGGACCAGCCAGCTCTGGACGGCCAACGCCCTCGTGGTGGTCTCCTTGCTCGCCGCCGGGCTGGTGATCAGCCTCCAAAACACCGGCCGGCAGGCCCGGCGGCTCGCCCTCCAGCGGACCGCCGACCTGGCCGCCTCGCGCCAGGAACTGCAGGAGGTCAACCGGCTGCAGCGGGCCGTGTTGGACAGCAGCAGCCTCAGTATCATCGCCACTGATACGTCCGGCATCATCCGCGAGGTCAACGCCGGCGCGGAGGCCATGCTGGGGTATCGCCGCGCCGAGCTGGTCGGAAACGCCACGCCCGAGCGGATTCATCTGCGGGCCGAGGTATTGGCCCGCGCGGCCGAACTATCGGCCGAGTTGGGGCGCCCCGTGCCGGCGGGATTCGAGACCTTCGTCGCCCGCGCCCGTGAGACGGGTTCCGACGAACACGAATGGACATACGTACGACGGGACGGCACGGAACTGCCGGTGCAGCTCAACGTGACCGTGCTGCGCGACGAGGCCGGCACGATCACCGGGTTCCTCGGCATCGCCCGCGACATCAGCCGCCGGCGCGCCGTCGAGCGCGCCCTGCGGATGAGCGAGGAGCGCACCCGTCTCTTCGCCGAGCATGCGCCGGCGGCCGTGGCGATGTTCGACCGCGACATGCGTTACCTCGTGACCAGCCGTGCCTGGCTCGAGGATTACGGTCTCACCGGCCAGAACCTCATCGGCCGCTCGCATTACGAGGTGTTTCCGGAAATCACGCCGCAATGGAAAGAACTCCACCGACGCGCCCTCGCCGGTGAGGTACTCCGTCACGACGCGGACCGATTTGAACGCACCGACGGACGGGTTCAGTGGCTGCGGTGGGAAATTCGGCCCTGGCACGGCCCGGACGGCGAGATCGGCGGCATCATGATGCTGACCCAGGACGTGACCGAGCGTCGCGCCATGGAAACCGAGCTCGCCCGGGCGCGCGACGCCGCGCTCGACGCGTCCCGGCTGAAATCCGAGTTCCTCGCCAACATGAGCCACGAGATCCGGACGCCGATGAACGGAGTGATCGGCATGGCGAGCCTCCTGATGGACACGCCGCTCACGCCGGAGCAGCACGAGATGGGACGCGCTATCCAGCACAGCGCCGAGAGCCTGCTCCATGTGATCAACGACATCCTCGACTTCTCAAAGATCGAATCCGGGCAGATGTCGCTCGAGCCTGCGCCGATGGATCCCCGCGAGCTGGTCGACGAAACGCTCCTGCTCCTCGCTCCGGCCGCGGAGAGCAAACGTCTCGAACTGGTCAGCGACTTCGATCCCGCGTTGACGCAGCTGCTGCGGGCGGACGCGGGCCGCCTGCGCCAGGTGCTGCTCAACATCGTGGGCAACGCGATCAAGTTCACCGCCCGCGGCGAGGTCGTCGTCAGCCTGAGCCGCGTGGGCGGGGACGCGGACTACACCCGGATCCGTTGCGAGGTGCGCGACACCGGCATCGGCATCCCGGCGGAGGCCCGCGCGCGATTGTTCCGTCCGTTCGTGCAGGCGGACGGCAGCATCACGCGGCGCTTCGGCGGTTCCGGCCTTGGCCTCGCGATCTCCCGCCAACTGGTGCAGCTGATGGGAGGCGAGATCGGCGTGGACAGCACACCCGGCGAGGGCTCGTGCTTCTGGTTTGAACTCAACCTCGATCACGCCGGCCCCCGTGCCTCCGACGCGGTGTCGGGTCTCGGCGCACGGCGGGTGCTGATTGTGGATCGCCACCGGGTGACACGGGACGTGCTGGGGCGGACGCTGGGCGCGTGGGGACTGGGCTGCGACACGCTCGGCGACCCGCGGGAGCTCGTCGCCACGCTGATGGCCGCCCAGACCGAAGGAAAACCCTACGACCTGGTGATGCTTGCGGCGGAGAAAAGTCCGAACGATCCGGCCACCGTGCTCGACACCCTGAACGGGGCCGACGGTCTGAACGTGCCGCCTCTGGTCCTGCTCGCCCCGACATCGGGCGCGGCCGGCGGCCGCGCCCATCACTTCGCTGACATCCTCACCAAGCCCGTGCGGCACGCGCCGCTCGTGCGTTGCCTGCGCACCCTCTTCACCCCGGCGGATCCGTCCGGCGTCCGGCGCAGCGCCGCACCTTTCCCGCCGCCCACGGGCCCGGCCCTCCGTATTCTGCTCGCCGAGGACAATCCCACCAACCAGACCGTCGCCCGCCGCATCCTGGAAAAACTCGGGCACAGCGTGGTGGTCGTCGGCGACGGGAAGGCCGCCTTGGCGCACCTGCAGCAGGATCCCCAATTCGACGCCATCCTGATGGATTGCCAGATGCCCGAGATGGACGGCTATACGGCCTCCCGCCAGATCCGTTCCGGCGCCATCGCCGGTCTCGATCGCACCGTACCCATCATCGCCCTCACCGCTTACGCGATGGCCGAGGATCGGCAGCGCTGCCTCGATGCCGGGATGACCGATTATCTGGCAAAACCGGTGCGGGCCAAGGCCGTGGGCGACGTGTTGCGGCGTTGGATCAAATCCAACGGCGCAGCCTAGCGTCAGTCACCGGTCCCACGTCGGAAAGCTCGGCGTCAGGGCCGGCCGAACACCGATCGCCGCAGGGCCGCCGTATCCACCTTTCCCCTCGCGGTGAGGGGAAACGATGCCACGACCACCAGTCGCTTTGGGATCTTCCACGGCGCCGTATCCGCACGCAGACGTTCGCGCAGCTCGCTCGCCGGCGCATCGGCCACAACCGCGGCACCGAGCACCGGTTCCGCCGCGTCATCGATCCCCACCCAGACGTCGCGCACGCCGGGCACCTGACGCAGCCGGGCTTCCACCTCGGCGAGGCTCACCCGCCGGCCCGCGAGTTTCACCACCGCCCCGCGGCGACCGAGCAACCGCAGCGCGCCGTCCGCCCTCCACGCCACCCGGTCCGGCATCACCCACGCGGCGAGGCCGGCTCGCCGCAGGCGCCGGCCGCGGCTGCAGGCCGCAGCGCTCGCCACCACGAGCCGCTGACCGCGCCCCTGCTCCAGCCGCACGCCCTCGAGGGCGGTGCCCACGCCCCCTTCAAGCGTGGCGTGGCCCGTGCGATCGAAGGCAATCCCACCCGTTTCGCTTGAACCGTAGAACGCATGCAGCGGCCGCCGAAACCGATCCGCAAACGCACGGGCCACCTCAGGCGCGAGCGGCGCCCCGGCCGAGATGCCCAGCCGCAGGCTGGCGAGGGCATCGGACGGAAGGTCGGTTTGCACCAGACCCCGCCACAGCGCGGGCACCCCGGGGAACACGGTGGGCTGCCACCGGGCAAAGTCCGCCGCGATCGCCTGCGGCAATCCCACCGTCCCGCACACCACGGGTACCCCGTGTGCCAGCAATGGAACCGTCACGTTGCCTAATCCATAGGAATGACCGAACGGAATCAGCGCGTAGTTCAGATCGCGGTCGGTGATCCCCATGGTGGACATCACCTGCCGGGCATCGGCCAGGACCTGCGAGGCCGTGAACACCAGCGGACGGGGACGGCCGGTCGAACCCGACGTCAGCTTGATCAACGCCACCTCGGTGTCGCGAAAGCGCCGGGGCCGTGAGGGCAGGTGCAGGGTGCCGCCGTCCCACCAAGCTCCGCCAAGCTGTCCGGCGATGGCAGCGACTGCCGTGGGCGGCTCGCCGGGATCAAGCGGCACCCCGACCGCGCCTCGGGCCGCCAAGGCGAGGAACACGTCAAACCACGCCGCTCCGTTGGGCAGGGCGAATGCCACCGGGAGACGGGCGAGCTCGGCCCCGGTCGGCAAATGGCGGGCAGCCCAGGCTTTCGCCCTCTCGTCGAGTTGCGCAAAGGTCCATTCCTGCCCCGAAGCCGCCTCCACCAAGGCGCGGCGCGGACCACCGCGGGCGACCGTGCCCTGCCAGGCGCCGGACAACGGTGTTGTCACGTTTTGCCTCCCAGCCCGGCGAGGTGCTCGAGTTCGATCGCCAGCAGGGCCACCGCGACCATGGCGGCCACGGTCAGGCCCAGCGCGCTGACGACCGGGATGCCACTCGTCGCCAGCACTCCGAATGAAGCAGCCGTCGTCAATGCCGACACGCGCACCGAAACCGGCACCGCCTCATGCCGATAGGCCGAGGTGGCGGAGAAGATGGCGTAGTTGTGGGTCATACACACACCGAGGAAGGCGCCCAGCAGATGGAACAGGTTCAGCGGCAACCCCAACCAACCAAAGACCCCGAACACTCCGGCACAGGCTCCGCAGGGGATGGCAAAGATGCGCAGCCCGTCCCGGAAACCATAGGTCAGAAACACGCCCGCTCCGACAATCGCGAGGCCGGTCAGACTCAGGGCCAGGGCCGATTCCCGATACCGGGCGAAGACCCGGTTGAGTGACTGCAGTTGATTCGTTCCGACGGTCTGGACTTCGGGCGGCGGATCCCCTCGCGGCGTCCCGCCCACCAAGGTGACAAACCAGCTGTAGGGCTCGCCCCGATGGAGCAGCAGACCAAGGGGGCCGGTCAGCCGGGCTTGTACGGCATCCAGCGCCCGTTCCACCGCCGCAGGCGAAAGATCGTCACCGGAACGCGGATACGCCGCAAAAAAGGGCTCAAACCCGTCCGGCTCGAAGCCGGCCTCCGCCAGCGCCGTCCGCAGCCGCTCCGGAAATTCCGGGTGCGCGGCCACAAAGGTCGCCGCGCGGCTGCGTTCCGCCTCCGTCGGGACAATGGCCCCCAAATGGATCACCGACCCCCGATCCTTCTCCGCGGGCGCCAGCCACCGTTCGAAGGCATCCAAGGCGGTCCGCGCCTCCGCCCAGGTGTCACCATAGGTCAGGTACACCGAACGCTCCCCGCCACCGCCGAACCGGTCCCGGATCCGGGCATCGTCGCGTTGCAGGTCGGGCGACGGCACATCGAGGTCCCGAATGTCGTCCTTCCACGCCAGCAGGGCGAGCCCCGGCAGCGCCGCCGCCCACGCCACGAAGAGCAAACGGCGCAGGCCGCGACGGACCCTCTCGGGCAGGGCGCGTCCGCCGCGGAAATCGCGGGTTTCCAGGTACGGCTCCCGCACCGTGGCAAAATAAACCAGCGCCGCGCCAAGCGCACACAGCAGGCCGATGCCCACGTAGGCGCCGAGCTGGCGAATGAACGGGAGTTCCGAAAACAGCAGCAGGGCAAAGCCCGCCACGGTGGTCAGGCAGCTCGCCAGGAGCGGCTTGGCGAGGCGGCGGACTTTGTCCGGATAGTCCTCCCCGGGCCGGGCCGGAGGCTGCATGAACAGGTAAAAGCCGTAGTCGATGGCCACGCCGGTCAGCAGCGAGCCCACGACCAGGACCAGGATATGCAGCCGGTCAAACAGGAGGGTCGTGCCGGCCCAGGCGCCCAGCAGCGAGAGCAGGACGACCGGCACGAGGTGCAGTCCGCGGTGGAGGCTGCGCACGAAGGTCAGCGCCACGGCGAGGACGGCGACGAGCGAGATGAGATTGAGCTGTTTGACCTCCCGCTCGATGCGGGCGCGGCTGGAGGCGGCGAACCGGTTCACCCCGGCGTACTCCATCTTCAGTCCGGGCACCTCGGTCTGGAATGCGGCTGCAGCGCGGGCGAGGGCGTCGAACACCGGCTGCTGGCCGGCTTCACTCAACGGTGAGGCGGCCAACCGGGCCCACACGCGGGCCACACCGGCTTCAGCCTCGGCGGGTTGAACGAGCGACAGGCCCGCCTGCAACTGCCCAGCCGTCTCGGGCAGCAGCCAAAGCGGGTCGGCCGGCACGAGTTCGGCGAAGGCCACCGCCTCCGGCGACGCGAGGTGACGTTCGAGGCCTGCGGCGACGCGGGTGGCCAGCCAGGGTGCAAACCCGTCCGGGCTGTCACCGGTTTCCCGATACGCCGCCGTCTGGCGCTCCAGCCAGCGGGGAAAAAGCAGGGCGAAGCGCTGCGCAAACACCTCCGCGCCGAGGGCGTCCCGGGCCGCCGGGTCGTCGAGTGCCGCCGCCTCGGCAAACGCCGGGTCTTCGCGCAACCGCGCGGCGAAGCGCGCCGCGAGGTCGGGCGGCATCGCCACGCCCTCGGGCGTCTCGAGCACAATGAGCAGGGAACGCGCCTCGGCATCGCTGGCGAGCGACCGCACGAGCGCGAGCTCGGGCGCCTGGTCGCCAGCGGGGATCAAATCGAGCACGTCGCTCGACAGCTTCTGCCGGAAATCAAGCGACAGCAGCCACAGTCCGGCGGCCAGGGCCGCGCCCAACAGCACGGTCCAACCAAGGCGTTGTCGGGTGGCGAAGGTCATGGCGTGGCGCGGAAGTACGTCGCCACCTCCTCGGCGCTGAAGCCCCCCCGGGTATGGGGAGGATCGATCTCGATCTCGATGGCGTGGCGGGCCGAGCGCCGCAGGTCGATCCGCCTGACCTCGGCTCCCTCGCCCGTCACCGTGATCCGCTCCAGACCGCGCCGGAGCTGCGGATCACGCGGCACCAGCCCCAGCGTCCAGCCGCCCTCCTGCCGGGCGCCGGTCACCTCGAATGCCGCCTGCAGCGCCTCCAAGTCGAGGCGCAGAATGTTGAGCAACGCAGCGTTGGCTGCGCCTGCGCGGGGATCGGACGGAGCGGGCACATCGCCGGCCGCCGTGCGCAGCAGCACCCCGGCGTCATCCACGATCACGGTCCGTTCCTCCGGACTGGTGTAATGCAGGCTGAGGCCGAGGGTCGGCGCCACTCGGACTTCTCCTTGGAGAACGAGGGGCGTGCGCCGGAAGGGAAAGTGACGCCGTTCGACGAACCGAGCAGTCACGCCGGGTTGCGTCGCGAGCTGCTGCGCGAGGTCGCTCCATGCGGCTGCATCGAAGGCCGCCGCGGATTGCGCCCGGAGTCCGCCGGCCAGCCCGGCAACGAACAGCATCGCCGCCAGCGCCGGCCCCAGCAGACCAGAGCTTCGCCACCGGCGGCGGTGCGCGAGCACGGACGGCCAGCGCCACAGGAGCAGTTCGGTCAGCAGGCGCACGTGCATGCTGACCAGCGTGAGATTGTCCCGCAGGTAGTGAAAATGGGAAACGCCGCCTTCATCGCGGGAAAAATAGCGCACCGGCGCCGGCACGTTGACCGGCGGAACACCCGCCCAGGCGAGCCGCACCGCCGCCTCAGTGTCGAAATCGTAGCGTCGTCCGCCCCGCCGGGACCCGAGCGCCTCAAGCAACGGCGCGAGCGGATACACCCGGAATCCGAAGAGCGGATCCGCGATCCCGCGTCCGAGCAACTCCAGCCGGACCAGCCCGACGCTCAGTTTCCGTCCCTGCAGTCGCTCGATGGGAATGTTGGACGGAAAGAGCGGACGGCCCAGCACGAGGGCTTCGGGTTGCCGCTGCGAGGCCGTCATGAACTCAGCGATGCTGTCTTCCGGATGCTGCCCGTCGGCGTCCATGACCAGCGCGTGGGTGAAACCGCGTTCCAGGGCCGCACGCGCGCCCGCAAGGACCGCCGCTCCTTTGCCTTGGTTCTGGGGCAACTCGATCACGCTCAACCCCGGAGCGGAATCCGCGAGAGGGCGCAGGGCCGCGGCGCTTCCATCCGTGCTGCCATCCACCACCACAAGCACGTGCGGCCAGCGGGCGAGCACGGCCTGCACGACCGGCACGAGGCGCGGACCCGTGTTGTAGGTCGGGAGCAGGACAAGGTGCGTGCCGGAAGTGGTCATGACGCGTCCGCCAATAGCATCACGCCGGCCGAGGCAGCACAAGCCGCCGCCGGAAAGCCGGCCGGGTCGCGCCACCACGCTTCGATCCACGCCGTCACGGCCGCCGTGGACGCGTCCGGCGCGATGCGGAAGCGCGGACCGACCCGAACATCCGCCGTCGACGGCAGGGGCTGCGGTTTCCACCACGGGTGCGCCTTGCCGAGGACCGGTAAGGTGTACGCGATGTGCACGAGTTGTATCGGCACACCCGCCCGCCGGGCGATCACCACGAACCCGGCCCGCAGCGGACCGAGCGTCTCGCCCGGCGGCGTCCGCGTGCCCTCGGGAAACACCACGAGGGCATGGCCGGTCGCCACCTTGTCGGCCACCCGGCGCAGGCCGTCGTGCCCGCCGTCGTTGGGCAGGTAACCGGCCCGTCGCGCCGCCGCGCCGAGGACGGGATTGCGCCGGATCGCGGGCTTGAAGATGCAAAGTGCCTCCGGCAGGCACGCGAGCAGCAGGGTCGCGTCGACCAGGCTGGGATGGTTGGCGGCGACGATGAGGCCCTGCCGCTCCGCGGCGAGCCGCGCGGTGCCGTGGAACCGGGCATGGAAGAGCCGGGCAAACGACGTCCACGCGAGGAAGAGGCGGAAGTTGAGATGAATCAGGCGTTGAAACGACCGCTCGGTGCGGTCCGTGTCGCGCATCAGCCCGGCCAGCAGGGCCAGCAGGCTGAGACCCAGGCCGAAGGTCCCGAAGAGCCCGAGGGTCACGTAGTATCCAAAGGTTGTATACGCCGCGCGCATGCTCAGGCCGCCGGGTTGAGCGGGAGAAAATTGAACCACTGATGGGGATGGACCCGCAGCAGGGCCTCGAGTTCGTCGAGCACCGCCTGAAAATGCACCCGCGCCGCCCGGAGGTTCACCTCGCGACCGGCCGAGGGATCGGGTGTGAAGACCGGCGAGGGGATCAGGAGCAGCCGGGTGCCGTCCGCTTCGGCCAGCGCCACGCAGAAGACCAAGGGCCGGCCGAACAGCACCGACAGGTGATAGATCGTGAACGGGAAAAGGCGTTCGGCGCCGAGGAAACGGAAACGCTCCGCCTTGGCGCTGAACTCGAGCCGGTCGCACTTCATCGCGAGCGTGAGTCCGGCGTCGAGCGCCGCTTTGAGCTCGAAGATCAGGCTCTGCGGATCGTTCACCCACAGGAACGAGACCCGGTCGCCAAACCGTTCATGCAGCAGGCGCGTGTCATGACTGTTGCCCACCTGGAGCCGTAGAATCGCCACCTTCCGTCCGCGGTCGCCCAGCAGGTAGCCGAGCAGGTCGGAGGCGCCGACATGGAAAGTGCCGAAGAGCGCCGGCCGGTCCGAGCCGAGCAGCGCCTCAAAGGCCGGTCCGTTCTTCTCCGCCACCCGGCAGGTCAGCGGCGCGCCGGCCCCGGCCTTGAGGTTGAGCAGCAGCGATTCAATGAACGCGAAGAAGTGCCGCCACACGTCGGTCGCCGCGATGCGCCGGCCCAGCAGCGTGGCGAGATAGGCGCGCGAATGCCGCCGCTGTTGCGGCATGAAGGCGACGGCGACCCAGGTGCCGGCCATCAACGCCGGACGAAAGAGCGCGCGGGGCCAGGTGCGGGCGGCCCAAAGCAAAAAGGCCGGCCCCCACGCCGGCCCAGGATTGGCGGTCGGCTTCGGCGGCGGCCTCATGTCCACTGCAAGGTCCAGCGTCCGCCGGCACCCGTCCAGGCCAACGGCGTCCGCCCAGCCAGGGCCTGCGTCCAGGTTTCGAGGGTCGGCGGCGACTCATCGGCGACGTCGGCAGGCGCCCAGCTCACCCGCCCGAGTGCGCCGGCCGGATCCGCCGACAGGACCACGCCAAACGCGTACGGTCGCGGCGAGGCCAGCCCGTGGTCGAGCATCCAGGTGCCGCGCTCCTCGCCGCCGACGAGAACGACCCGGACGGCGGGCTCGACGAACGCGGTGACCAGCGCCTGTTCCACCAGGCGCGCCCGGCCGGCCAGCGGCCAGAGCCGCGCCACCGGTTGCTGGCGTCCAATCAGGACCTGTTGAATGCCTCCGGGATGGATCGAGGTCTGGAACAGCAGCGGGCTCGCCGCGGGAAAGCTGGTGAGAAAATCCTCCAGCGCGCGGGCCTCGGCATAGGTCGTGGCGTATACCACCGCATCGTCCGCGCCGAGCGCGACGCCGTCCAAGGTGCTGCCGAGCAGCATGCCGAGGTGGGTCATGCGCCGCAGCGCGTTGCGCGGAAACTTCGGCGCGAGCCGAACGCGCGCCTCCACCGCGGTCTCGGTCTTCGGCGGCAGCTCCACCGCCACGTGATGCAGGAAACGTTCACGCATGGCTGAGGAGGAGGCCGGCGTGCGCGCCGCCGAAGGCATTGCTGGTGAGGAGGGCGCCGTCAAAACCCGCAGCGTCGAACGGCGCCAGCGCCACGGTGTCGGTGAAGCTGGGCGAGGTCCCGCCCACCGTACCGGGAATTCGTCCTGCACGCAGCGCCGCGAGGGTGAGCGCAAGCTCCACCAGGCCGCAGCTGCCCAGCGTGTGACCGAGGCTGCCCTTCCACGACACCAAGGGCGCACCGGGGAAATGGCGGGCCAGGGTCTCCGCTTCGAGCCGTCCCGCCTCGAGTGTGCCGGTGCCGTGGCCCTTGAGCCAGAGCTTGCGGCCGCCCGCCGCGCGGGCCAGCGCCCCGGCGCAGGCGGCGAATCCGGATCCGTCCGGCTGGTTGGCGGTGAAATGAAACATCTCGTTGTACAACGCCTGCGACTCGATCCGCCAGCCGCCGCCCGGCCCGGCCCGGCGCAACACGGCATACGCGATGCCGTCACCGAGGCCGATCGAACCGATCGGACGCACGGCATACGGCGCGGGAAACTCGCCGTTCAGGATCTTCAGGCTGTGAAACCCGCCCGCCACAAAGGGACTCACGAGGTCAAACGACACCACCAGCACGCGCTCCGCGAGTCCGGCGTGGAGCAGCCGCGCGGCATGCACGAGGCCGAGATGCGCCGTCACGCAGGCATGGGAAAACACGTGCACCTGCCCGCCCCACCCCATCCGCTCCTGCAGACGCTCCACACTCGCAAACGGCGGGCCGTCCGCCAAGTGGCGCGCATCCCGGTCGCGGGTGAACGCATACAGGCTGCCCACCCCGAAATTGCTGCTCGTCACCACCACCGGACGGCGCGCCGTGCCCCACCCTTCGCCCCCCGCCTCGCGGGCGAACGACGCCACCGGATCCAGCCAACGCGGAGGGCGGGTCTCGTCCATCGGCCCCATCAGCGCCAAGGGCACCGGATCGCCGCCGTCCCGCCCGAGTACAGGGCTCAGCGTGAGGGCGCGCCGGCCGGCGAGCAGCGCCGCAACCGTCGCCTCCGCGCGGCCGAAGGGCGTGAGGCAGTCGCAGGCCTCCAGGTCCACCGGCAGCACTTCGGCCGTAGGTTGCATGCGGGCGCAGACTCAGGCGCCCGATTGGCGGGCGCGGAGGTAATCGGCCAGCGCCCGAACACTGGCCAAGGCCTGCCGCGATTCTTCGCTGCTGCCGATCTTGACCCCAAATTCCTTTTCCACGGCCAACACCAGCTCCAGCGCGTCGATCGAATCCAGGCCGAAACGCGGCGACCCGATCAGCGGCTCGTCGTCCGGCAGGTCCTCGGGTCGGACGTCATCCAGCTTGAGCGTGGTGACGATCAGAGTCTTGAGACGAAGGCTGAGCGGATCGGTCATGAACATCCGAGTTGAAATGCCCGCCCCGCCCTCGGCAAGCGGGGATTCTGGCCCGGCCGGCCCGCCGTCGCGGTCGCAGGAAGGGCAATAGGCTCAGCCAGCGCCAACCGCGGGCAAGCGACCCAGCGGTTGCGGAGAAACCGCTCTACCTTCCGCCCGAGGTGGGCGCGCGGAGCCCTCCGCGCGCGGTTCGGAGCCGGCGCAAGAGCGGGCCCTCGCCGGGGGTTCAACGCACCCGCCGCAGCACGTGGCACACGTTGCTGCCCCCGAAGCCGCTGCTGTTGTTGAGCAGGAGTTCCGGCGCCTCGTTTAGGGTCGTGCGCGGCAGATCGAGTCCCTCGCATTCCGCATCGGGTTCCTCGAGGTGCGCCGCGCCCGGGATAAAACCTTCGTCCGCCGCGAGCACGCAAAACGCCGCTTCCATCGCGCCGGCCAGGGACAGACCGTGTCCGGTCAGCGCCTTCGTGCTGCTGACTCGCGGACGCCGCCCGCTTCCACCGAAAATCGCTTGCAACGCCAGTGCCTCAGAACGGTCGCCGGCCGGCGTCGAGGTGGCGTGGGCGTTCACATAGTCGATCTGATCCGGGTTCACCTGCGCATCGGCGAGCGCCCGGCGCATCGCCTCCCGCAATCCGGCGCCTTCCGGGTGCGAGATCGCCACACTGTGCCCATCGCCCGCCTGCCCCCACCCGAGCAGTTCCGCCTGGATGCGGGCGCCGCGCCGCCGCGCCGTCGCTTCGTCCTCCACCACCAGCACCGCCGCGCCCCCCGTGCCGACGAAACCATCGCGCCGCCGGTCGAAGGGCCGGGAGGCCGTGGCCGGGTCAGGGTTGACCGAAAGGGCCCTCAACGCGGCGAAGGGCAAAACGCTCTCCGCGTTCACATCCTCGGCGCCGACCACGAGGACACGGTCCTGACGCCCGAGACGGATCTCATCCATCGCATACCCGAGCGCATGGCTGGACGACGCGCAGGCGGAGACAAAACCACAGACCGCTCCGGTGATGCGGTAGTGGGCGGCGAGGTTGAAATTGAGCGTGCCCGCAATCGAGGTCACCACCCCCATCGGATTGCCGCGTTCGCCTCGCACCGCCTGCATCTGCGCGAGGTGATGCCCCATCATCATGGCCGAACCGGCCGAGGCACAGAAGAGTCCGGTGCGCCCGTCGGTGAGGTCGTTGCGCCCGAGACCCGCCTCCGCCAAGGCCTGCTCCATCGCCGCCACCGCATAGACCCCATGCGGGGCGAGTCCGCGCAGGATCTCGCGATCGATCTCGATTCCGGCCGGCCAGCGCCAGTCGCGCCAGTTGGCGGTGGGAAACGAAAACCCTTTCACCGTGCCCGCGACCTTCACCGGCAGGTTCGGGTTGCCGAGGAACTCGACCCGCTCGAAGCCGTGGCGCAGGGACCGCAGGCTGTCCACCACCGCCGGCCGTCCGTGTCCGATGCTGGTGATGAATCCGAGTCCGGTGATGACAGGACGCCGCCCCATGCTTAGCCGGCCCGGCTGCCGACCTTCTGCCGGATGAAGGCGCGGAGATCGTCGAGCGTGCGCACCTTCACGACTTCCTCGTTGGCAATGCGGATCTCGAACAGGTCCTCGGTGCTGAACACAAACTCGGCAATCGCCAGCGAATCGAAGCCGAGGTCCTCCATCAGCAGCGTCGTGCCCGGCAGGCTGGCGATGGGCATGGCCGGCTTCTTCGGCAGGTAGTTTTCCAGGAGCGCAAACAGCAGCGGATCGAGGTGGTCCGCCTCGCCGGACCGGCGAAACGCATCGTAGGCGGCTTGGGCCGGCGCAGGCAGGTGCCGGAGCTTTTCAGCGACGGCAGACGGCAGGGCGGAGGAAGACGGGAAATCCATGGCGGACGGGGCGGCGGGACCGGGTCAGCGTTTCACCGCGACGTACTCGCTGAACAGGCCGAGCTGGCCCACCCGCTGCACGTCGTCGAAGCCGACCGCGCGCAAGGCGTTCAACACCGACTCCGGCGGCACGCAGGCGTCCATCGTTTCCCAGTAATAGCGCATCATCGCCTTCGCGTCGCGGCTGCGCGTGAAGAGGTGGGTGAGGAACGGATACACCCGGCCAAAGTACACATCGAAGAAGAACCGCCCGAACCGGCCGCGCGGCTTGGTGACTTCGAGGATCAGGACCTTGCCGCCCGGCTTCAGGACCCGATGGTACTCGCGAAACGCGTCCTCCAGCGTGAGCACGTGGCGCAGCGCGTAGCCCATGGTGAGAAAATCGAATCCGTTGTCCGGAAACGGCAGCTGTTCCGCCCGGCCGAGGACGAAGGTGGCGTCCAGCTTCGTCTTCGCCACCGCCAGCATACCTTCGCTCGGATCGAGGCAGGTGATGTCCTTGGCCGATCCGAGGATGCGGGCCGCCTCGACCGCTACCAGTCCGGTGCCGCAGGCGACGTCGAGCACCTTCATGCCCGGCTTCAGCCCGTGGCGCTTTTGCACCCAGCGGCGGTAGAAAGAACCGCTGCGCAGGAAACCCCAGTCGACGATCCCGTCATAATGTACGGCGCCCTTGTTGAAGAGCTCGTTCACGAACGCCGGTTTGGCTTCGTTGCTGGTGTAGTGCTCCTTGAGCGGCGGATGCGGCAGCATGGCGCCAATAACGCCAGCCGACGGGCCGATGGCCAGAACGAATCTTGCCTGCCGCGCACCCGGGGCCCTGCCCCCGCCGCGGCTCAGAAAAACATCGCCTCGGCGAGCGCAGCCTCGGGGCTGAGCAGGCTGATCGCGCCCGGCATCCGGATGGTCTCGCAGCCATAGGAGGCCTCGGTGCAGGCCTTGCCCTGCGCAAGATCGCCCTTCCACTGGAAACGCTGCTGATTGGCGTAGTCGAACTTCACCTCGAACGATCCGCCGCCCTCCGGCAGCACGTTCAGCACCCCCGGCACCGCGGCCCCGGCGGGACCGCAGGCGGCGAGACGGTCCTTCAGCCACGCGAGCAACACCCGGCCTTCAGCCGCCACGCCCGGAGCATGGGCCACCGAGCAGCCCTTCAAGCCATCGAGCAGCACGCCAGGCGCAAATGCGCTGAGGAATTGGCCGAGCGACTGGCGGACCGGGAGCAGGCGGGCATGGACGAGATCGCGCAGCGCCTCGCGACGCGGCCACGGAAAGGTCAACGCGTCGTCCGGCGCCAGCCCGCTGTCGAACATCACCCGTTTCGACCGGCGCAGGAGGTACTGGTAGTCGTTCAGCCGCGCGCTCGAGGAGAAGCGGTGCACCCAATAATAGAGCGGAAGGTCGGTCGAGAGGCAGATCGACACCTGGTTCTCGAGGAACTGCCGTGCGCTCATCGGATAACTGAGCATGACCAGCTCGACGCAGCGCGTGTCACCCTTCGACTTCCCCAGAAAACATTCGCCGTAGATCTTGGCCTTGATGTCGGTACGCCCGGCGTCGTCGCGCAGCGGACAGAGCACCACCACCCGGCTCGGATAACGCATCGAGAACCGCAGCGTGTCCTGGAAACGCGCAACCGCGTCCTCGGGCGTGGTCGGAAAGCCGAAATGCAGCACGAGGTTGATCTGGGTCGCCTTGACGTCGGTGGACGCCGGCGCCGGACCGCCCGCGGCCTCGGCTTCGGTCCACATCTGCGCCAGGCTCTTGGAGATTCCACTGACCGGAACCTCAATCCCGGGAAGGGCGTTGAACAGGGAAGGCATGGAGAAAAGGGCTAGCGCCCCATGAAGAATGACGAATGGCCAATGACGAGTGCTTGAGAATCGAGATGAGACGTTCCGCCGTGGGACGCGACGTGAACGAACGCTTCATTCGTCATTCGAACTTCGTCATTCGTCATTTCGCGCCACCGGGCGCGCTCAGGGTTGGCGCCAGAGGTGCTTGTTGCCGGCGAGCAGGGCATCGGCGTTGGCCGGTCCCCAGGAACCCGCCGGATAGCTGTCCATGCCCTCGCGCGGCGCCGCCGCCCACGATTCGAGGATGGGGGTGCAGAGCTTCCACGAGGTCTCGGCCTCGTCGCCGCGGATGAAGAGCGTGCCGTCGCCGACCATGGCGTCGAGAACGAGCCGCTCGTAGGCTTCGGGGGTGTTGGAACCGAAGGTCGTACTGTAACGAAACGCCATCTTCACCGGCTGCGTGCGGGTCTCCAACCCGGGCACCTTGCCGTTCAGGATCAGGCTCAGGCCCTCGTCGGGCTGGATCTGGAAGGAGAGCGTGTTCGGCGCGAGGTCGAACTTGCCGTCCGAGGCGAAGAGCGTGCCGGGCGGACGCTTGAACTGGACCGCAATCTCCGTCACCCGCCGGGCGAGGCGTTTGCCGGAGCGCAGGTAGAACGGCACGCCCTGCCAGCGCCAGTTGTTGATCGACAGGCGCAGGGCGGCGTAAGTCTCGGTGCCGGATTGGGCGGCGATGCCTTCCTCCTCCAGGTAACCCTTCACCGTTTTGCCGGCGATCATGCCGGCGGCGTACTGCGCCCGGGCGACGTCTCCGCCGGGCCCGAGGGCCAGCGGCTGGATCGCCTTGAGCAGCTTCACCTTCTCGTCGCGGATCGCCTCGGCGTCGAGGGACACCGGAGGCTCCATCGCGGTGAGCGCGAGCAGCTGCATGGTGTGGTTCTGGATCATGTCGCGCAGGCAGCCGCTCTGCTCGTAATAGCCGCCACGCGTACCGACGCCCACTTCCTCCGCCACCGTGATCTGCACGTGGTCGATGAAATTGCGGTTCCACAGCGGCTCAAAGATCGCATTCGAGAACCGCTGCACGAGCAGGTCCTGCACGGTCTCCTTGCCGAGGTAGTGGTCGATGCGATACACCTGATGCTCCTCCAGCACGGAGCCAATCGTGGTGTTGAGCTGGCGGGCCGACTTGAGGTCCTTGCCGAAGGGTTTCTCGATGATGACCTTGGCGTGATGCGGCTGGCCGAGGTACTTGGACGCGAGCCCGCTGGCGCCGAGGTTCTGCAGGATGGGCGCAAAGACCGACGGCGGCGTCGAGATGTAGAACAACACCTGCACTTCGCGGCCGATCTTCTTTTCGATCGCCGAGATGTGCGCCGAGAGGCGGTCGAAAGCGGCCTTCTCGTCGTAGCCGCCGGCCACGTAGCTCGAATTGCCGGCGATCCGGTCCCAGACGTCGGGCTTGAGCTCGCGGCGGGAAAATTCACGGATCGCCTCGGTGGCGAGGTTCCGAAACTCCTCGTCGGGAATCGCCTTGCGCCCGTAGCCCACGAGGAAGAAGTCGGCCGGGAGCAGATTGTCACAGCTGAGGTTGTAGATCGCCGGAATCAGCTTCCGGGCCGTGAGGTCGCCGGACGCGCCGAAGATCACGACGACGGTCGGAGGCGCGCCGCGATGCTTGCTGAGTCCCTGCAGGAACGGATGACGTTGCGTTTCAGCCATGGCGAAAGGGCTGTTGTCGGGTTTCCGCGACGCCGAATCAAGGCCTAAGACTGGCCCGGACGAGGAAGCGGCTCATCATTTCGATTGAGGCAGGTCATGCTTCGCGAACAGCGGCACATTCTCGAAGTGACGCACGATCGGCGCCCCCATCCCGTGCTCCACCTCCACGATGTCGAAGCGGAAGGTGCGCGGCGCCGGCCGCAGCGCGCTCAGGTACGCCTTGCATGCCCGGCGCAGCACGCGCTTCTTGCGCGGGTCCACCGCAAAGTAACCCGGCACGAGGGCGAGGGCCGAGCGCGCCTTCACTTCGACGAAGACGAGGATGTCCCCATCCAGGCACACGAGATCGATCTCATCGCGGCGGTCGCGCGGATTGCGCCAGTTGCGCACGATCACGCGGTACCCCGCCTCTTCGCATAGATGCCGCGCGGCCAGCGCCTCGCCACGCGCTCCGGCGTCGGCCCCTCCGCCGCGCAACCGTCCCCACCAGCGCCCGACCGAGCGCGGCACCAGCGCCTGCCGAACGAGGGACCAGAGCCGACCCAGACGGGACGACGGCAATTCATCCAGCAGGGTGCGACGTGGCATGCCCCTGCCCTACGAGACCCGTCCGGGATGGTCAATGCTTTCGCCAATGCATGGCGCTAGCTGTGATCCGCTCGCCGTTCGCCCTGCCCGTCCGCCTCCGGAGACCACTCCGGATCGAGCACGCGTTGCAGCACGGAGGTGAGTCCCTCGAGCGGAAAGGGCTTTTGCAGGAAGCTCGCCAGGCCCTTGCCGGTGAACCGGGCCACCGCCTCCTGCTGGTTGAAACCGCTCATGAGCACCACGCGCACGGACGAGCGGAGCCGACGCAGTTCGGTGAACGCCTGCTCGCCGTCGAGCCGCGGCATGGTGAGGTCCATCAAGACGAGGTCGTAACGCTGCGGATCGCGCGCGAACAATTCGACCGCTTCTTGGCCGTCGACCGCCACGTCGGCTTCAAAGCCGAGGCGCCGGAGCATGAGCGCGGCCGCCGTCCGCACCGTCGCCTCATCGTCGACCACGAGGACGCGCCCCTGCCCTCGCCAGGTTCCCGCCGCGCGATCCGCCGGCGCCAGCGCGTCCTCCGCCCCCAGCGCCTGGGGGAAGAGCAGCTTGAAGGTCGTGCCGCGCCCCACCTCGCTGTAGATCTTCATCGCGCCCTTGTGTCCGCGCACGATGCCGAGCACGGCGGCGAGCCCAAGGCCGCGTCCGGCGAACTTGGTGGTGAAGAAGGGTTCGAAGATGCGCGCCTGCGTGGCCGGGCTCATGCCGCAGCCGGTGTCCGAGACCTCGAAATACACGTAGGGCCCCTCGGGCAGCTCCGGCGCCAGGATGGTATTGCCGAGATAACTACGGTCGACGCGGATGACGCCGGTGCTCACCCCGATCACGCCGGTCTTCTCCCCGATCGCCTCGGAGGCATTGATCACGAGGTTCATGATCACCTGGCGCATCTGCGTCGCATCGGCCTCGATCGGCGGCAGGTCAGGATGCAGGTTGAAGCGCAGCGCCGCATGCTTGCTGATGGAAAGACGCAGCAGGTCGGTCGTGTCCTCGATCAGGCGGTTGAGATTGAGGCGTCGGACCACGAAGCGTCCGCGGCCCGAGTAGGCCAGCATCTGCTTGCAGAGGTCCGCCGCCCTCAGCGCCCCCTGCTGGATGTAGTCGAGGTTCGCCTTGGCCGGTGACGACGGATTCACCTCGAGGGCGGCGAGGCTGGCGTTGCCGAGGATACCGGTCAGGATGTTGTTGAAATCGTGGGCGATGCCGCCGGCGAGCACCCCCAGGCTTTCGAGCTTCTGCGTTTCCTGCAACCGGCGCTCGAACTGCTCGCGCTCGGCCGCGGCGCGCTGCCGCTCGGTCACGTCGCGCACCGTGTGCAGCAGGCGGCCGTCGGACAGTCGTTTCACGCTGACCTCGCCGGGAAAGACCGATCCGTCCCGCCGGCGGTAGCGCCGCGTGCTCACAACCGCCTCGCCGGCCTGCAGCCGGTCCTGCTCCGCCCTCGCCTGCTCCTGCCCCTCCTCGACCAGCAGAAGGGACAGATCGCGGCCATGCAGTTGCTCGCGCGTGGCGCCCAGCATGCGGGCCGCGCTCTCGTTGAGGTCAAGCAACACGCCCGCCCGGTCGGTGATGAAAATGCCATCGGCCGCCTGTTCGATCAACGCGCGCACCTGGGCCTCGCTTTGCCGGAGCGCCGCATCCCGTTGCTCCAGGGTCACGAGCATCTGGTTGAACGCAAAGGCCAGCCGCCCCACCTCGCCGCCCGACTTGACCTTCGACGGCTTGAACTTATCGCCCGCTCCGAGCGCGGCCGCATCGGCGGCGAGCTCGCGCAGCGGACGGCTGATGCGGTTCGCCATGAACCAGGCCAGCACCAGCGTCGCCGCCAGCGTGCTCAGGCCGAGCAGAATCGCCTGCCGGAACTGCTGCTCCACCTCCGCGAATGCGATCGCACTGGGAACGCGGACGTACACCCGCCACGGCGCCAGGTTGCAGGTCCAGAATCCGGCGAGGCGCCGGCTGCCGTCAGGCGCCACGAACTCGAGCGTGCCCGAGGGTTGACTCATCACGACGTCACGAGCCGGGTTGGCCGTGCTGACCGTACCGACAAAGCGGTCGGCTTCGACCGAGCGTCCGAGGATGACTGCATTCTCGTCGAGCAACGAGACGATAGAACCGGGCGGCAGGCCGTCCGCCATGAGCAGGGACTGCAGCATGGTGAGCTCGATCGTGGCGCCGACCATGCCCGCCACCGCCCCGGTCTGGTCGTACAGAGGGCGGGTCAGGGTCAGCGCCCATTTGCCGGTCGAGCGCGACACCACTGCGTCGCCGATCACGAAGGGCTTTCCCGCCAGCGCCTCGATGAAGTACTTCCGGTCCGTGATGTCGGTGCCGCGGTTTCCGGTCGACGATCCCAGGGCAACACCCTCGGGGCCGTGCGCCTTGACGTTGAGAAAATAGGGTGGCAACTCCGCCCGCACCCGCCGGAACAGCGCTTCGTTCTGCTCAATGTCCGCCGGATCGAGCGACACAAAGGGCGCGATGCCGATCAGCAGCGTGTTGATGCTGTTGAGCTGGCTGTCCACCCGGGCCGCAATGCTGCGAGCCTGCGCCTGGGCCCGATCAAGCACCGAGGATCGCTCCACCGCCATTTGCCGGCGCGCACTGTAGGCGATGAGCAGCAGGAGCGGCAGCGCCGCCGCCAGCACCAGCACGATCAACCGCGCCCGAATGCCAAAATAGGAACGCCAGAGGCTCCCCGCCCACCCACGGGACAGCCGGTCGAGCCGCTGCTCGCTCATGACCGCCCGCCCTTTCCGAACGGAATCGAACGCAACAGCTCGCGATGAAGCGCCATGGGGAATCGTGAAGAGGACGCGTTCAGATGACTTCGGGTCATAGCGCTGCAAAGCGGCGGCGCAAACCTGAATCCAGCGCGTATCCGGTCTTTCCCCTACCTATCGGCCACCGGGACCATGGGAAGAGGTTGCCTGTTGCCCGACCTCGTGTCTCTTTGCCCGCATGTCCCACCCCATCTCACGACGTACCGCCTTGCAAACCATCACCCTGGGCGCCGTGGCTGCCGGCGTCACCCGCCCCTCGGCGGCCGCCGAGCCTGCCGCCACCCCCGCGCCCCTCAAGGGCCGCATCAAACAATCCGTCTGCCGCTGGTGCTTCAGCAAGACGACCCTCGACGATCTCTCGACCGCCGCCAAAGGCATGGGGCTGCAGTCGATCGAACTGCTCAACCCGCCGGAGTTCGACACCGTCAAGAAACACGGTCTCACCTGCGCGATCGTGAGCAACCCCACGGCCAAGGTCGGCGACCTCACGGTCGGCGGCATTCCCCGTGCGTGGAACCGGCTTGAATACCACGACGCGCTGGTGACCGCCTACGAAGAGCGCCTGCGCGTCACGAAGGAGGCGGGATTCCCCAGCCTGATCTGTTTCTCCGGCAACCGCGACGGCATGTCCGACGAACAGGGCCTCGAGAACTGCGTCACCGGTCTGAAGCGCATTCTGCCCACCGCCGAAAAGCTGGGCGTGAACCTCGTGATGGAGCTGCTCAACAGCAAGGTGAATCACAAGGACTACATGTGCGACCTGTCCAAGTGGGGCGTCGAGCTCTGCAAGCGTCTCGATTCGGAACGCTTCGGCCTGCTCTACGACATTTATCACATGCAGATCATGGAGGGCGACGTCATCGCCACGATCCGCGCCAATCACAAATACTACAGCCACTATCACACCGCGGGCGTGCCCGGACGCGCCGAGCTCGATGAGAACCAGGAGCTGTACTACCCCGCGATCATCCGCGCCATCGTCGACACCGGCTACAAGGGTTTCCTCGGCCAGGAGTTCATCCCCAAGGGCCCCGATCCGCTCGCCTCGCTCGCCCACGGCGTGCGCCTGTGCGACGTCTGACCCGGTCCGCTCCCGGGCCGCGTCTCCTCTGGGGGACGCGGCCTTTTCTTTGTCCGCCATCGACGCCCCGTCGGTCCATCCGTCCGGGTGGCATGAGTCCGGCTAGGGGCCATCCACCCCATGAAACTGCTCGCGGTCTCCGACCTCCATTTCGGCCTAGCCCAATTTGACTGGGTCGTGCAGCAGGCCGAGCGCTTCGACGGCGTCATCATCGCCGGTGACTTGCTCGACATCGCCGGTCACCTCGACCTCGACGCCCAGATCACCGTCGTCGCAAAGTACCTGCGTACGCTCGCCTCGCGCACCCGCCTGTTCGTGTGTTCGGGCAACCACGACGGCGACGAGCCCAACGCCGCGCAGGAATACGTGGCGCGCTGGTTGCAGCGGATTCGCGCCGAAGGTCTCACCGTCGACGGCGCCGGACTCGACCTCGGTCGCTACCGCATCTCCGTCTGCCCGTGGTGGGACGGTCCCTCCACGCGCGAGGCGATGCACACCTTCCTCGCGAAAGAACGTTCGCTCGTCACCGACCGGTGGATCTGGGTGCACCACGCCCCGCCGGACAAACTCGGCGTGAGCTGGACCGGCAAGGCCTTCCACGGTGATCCGTTCCTCGTCGCCTCGATCGAAGAGCTGCGCCCCACCCTGGTGTTCTCCGGCCACATCCATGATTCGCCGTTCCGCTCGGGCGGCACCTGGGCCTCCCGTCTCGGAGAAACGTGGATCTTCAACGCCGGCCGCACCAGCGGAGCGCCGCCCGCGGTGATCGAACTCGACCTCGGCCTCGGCACCGCGACCTGGGTTTCCCAGGCCGGCGTGGAACGCGTCGACCTCAACGGCACGGCCGGCCCCGCCTGAACGATTCCCGGCGCGTCAGTCGCCGGCGTCGCGGCGGGGAATCTTCCGCGGGTGCTTGTGCACGAGCGAGTCGAGCACCTCGTCCATGATGCCGAGATGATCGGCGCGGTCGCGAAACTGGTTCTTCACCTCGACCACGTACCGGTTGAGCGAGTCGATGCGACGCGCCAGCAGGGCCGCCACATGCAACGTGACCTCCGGGTAGGTGCGCAGGAAGGTCGAGGGATCCGGCACATGGCGGAAGGTGCAGGCGGTCAGCGTCCGCACCGTCGCCGTGGGCGGCACGTCGAGCAGCCACGACATCTCCCCGAACACCGCGCCGGGCTCGTAGATCTCCGCCACCTGCACGCCGTTCTTCAGGACCTCCACTTCGCCCGACACGAGAAAGTAGATGCCACTGAGCGGCTGCTCCTGGGTGATGAGCACGGCACCGGCGGGAACGTTGATCAGCGGAAGCGAGTCGAGCGGAGACAGGTTCATGGGGCTGCGGGCAAAAAGCACGTTTCACGCCGCAACGCGAACCCCGTGGCATAATCAGGCGACGCGCCTTCGGGCGAAAATTCCCGTCCGTCCTTGAAAACCATCCGATCCCGGCGATTCGTTTCGGCCACTCCGGCAACCGCCACCTCCACGCCCTACCATGCCCGCCCCGTCCCCTGTCACCGTCGTCGGAGTCGATGTCGGCGGCCCCCGCAAAGGCTACCACGCCGTCGCGCTCGGACCGCGCCGCTCGTTCGTGCGCTTTCACTCTCACTCCGCCGCCGCCATCGCCGCGTGGTGCGTGGAACAGCAGGCCCGAGCCGTCGCCGTCGACGCACCCTGCCGCTGGCGCGCCGAGGGACAACGCGCCCGCGCGGCCGAGCGGGAGCTGGCGGCGCACCGCATCTCCTGTTTTTCGACCCCGACGCGTGCCCGGGCGCTCGGCCACGCGTTCTACACCTGGATGTTTGCCGGCGAGGACCTGTATTCGGCACTCCGGTCCTCATTCCCTCTGTACGACGGCGCCCCTGCGGTTGCCGGTCCGGTCTGCTTCGAGACGTATCCGCAGGCAATCGCGTGCGCCCTGTCCGGGACGATCGTGTCGGCGGCCGCGAAGACCAAACGCGCGGTGCGAAGTGACCTCCTGGCCCGGGCCGGGCTCGACCCGGAAGCCTTTCCCACCGTCGACGAGGTCGACGCGGCGCTCTGTGCGCTCACGGCGCGACAGGTCCTCGCGGGGCGCTTCCAAGTGTACGGCGACGCCGCCAGTGGTTGCATCGTCGTTCCCCGCGATCCGCTCACCCCTGCCACCCCCGCGCGTACCAGCCGGGCCTTCGCCCGCGTGCTCCGCGAGCTGCCCGCGCTGACCGCGGACGAACGCGCCCGCCTGCGGGCGTCATTGTGAGCGCGGGCGGGCAGGTGGTTGCGGCGATCTCCGCCGAAGGGCCTACGAGGAATGCGGCCGGTCGTAGAGCGGCTTCCCCGATTCCGGTGGGGCCGCTCGGTGTCCGTGGGTAGCCGCCTGCCGGGGGGCACGCGCATCGCGTTTCTGCCGGGCTTCCAGATCCCTGACCGCCGCCGGATCCGGGGGCGAGTCCGTCAAGGGATGCTGCGGCGAAGTCAGACCGGTGGCATGGACGCGGGTCAGTCCCGCGGCCGCCTGCCGTTCCGCTTCGAGCCAGATATCCAGATCGCGGCCGACGGGCTGGCCGGCTTCCTCCCACAATTGATGGGCGCGCTGCGTGATTTCCTGATGGGTGGGCGTGTTCATGGTCCGATGGAGGAAAAGTTCCTCACTTGGCCGCGTCTTGAATGCCCTCGGCGGCTTTTTCGAGGTCCTTGCCGGCGCCCCCCATGGTGTTGCAACCCGCACCCGCAAGCAGGGCTGAGGCTAGGATCGCCGCAACCGCAAGTCGGCAACGCAGCAGGAAATTCGTGGTGGTGTTCATAACGGTGAAAAATGGGATCAAGGGTGATCGGGCGTAAGGACCGCGCGCCGCGTGACGCCGTTCCCCGCGCCGGCGCAAAGTAGGGTAACACCCCATCCTCTCCGCACCGCGACGGGCCGGCGGTGCCAAGACGCTTGGCGCGCGCCCCAGCCTGCGTTCTTGTGGTCCGGCTGAACTCACCCGACGACCTGCCTCCGTCCAAAGCCGGACTGCACCCGCGCAACCTGCACCGCGGGCCCTACGATTTTGCGCGCCTGCGGTCGGCGCATCCCGAGCTCGCGCGCTTCCTCCGCCTCGATCCCCGGGCGGGCGAGACGATCGACTTCGCCGATCCCGAGGCCGTCGTTGCCCTCAACACGGCTCTGCTCAAGGCCTGCTACGGACTCGCGACCTGGAGCCTCCCGCCCGGCTACCTATGTCCGCCCATCCCGAGCCGCGTCGACTACCTTCACCACGTGGCCGACCTGCTGGCCGGCGACGGTCACCTTCCGCGCGGGCGCGCCATCCGCCTGCTCGATCTCGGCACCGGCGCCAACGCCATCTATGCGCTGCTCGCCGCGCAGATTTACGGCTGGAGCGTCGTCGGCAGCGAGGTCGATCCGGTGGCGGCGGCCCACGCGCGGCGCCTCGTCGCCGCCAATCCTTCCGTCGCCGACCGGATCGAAGTCCGGCAACAACCGGACCCCGCCGCTCGCCTGCGCAACGTGGTCCGCGCCGGCGAAACGTTCGACCTGCTGGTCTGCAATCCGCCTTTCCATGCCTCGGCGGCAGACGCCCGGGCGGCCTCCACCCGCAAACTCCGCAACCTCGGCGGCGGGCGCCGGCCGCGCGCCGTTACGCTCAATTTCGGCGGCCAGGCCGGAGAGCTGTGGTGCGACGGCGGCGAGGTTGAGTTCATCCGCGCGATCATTGCCGAAAGCGCCGCCGACCCCGGACGATGCCGTTGGTACACGACGCTCGTGGCGAAGAGTGAACACTTGCCCGCACTCGAACGCGCCCTCCACGGCGTCCGCCCCCGCGAAGTCCGGCTCATCGCCCTCGCCGCCGGCCAGAAGAAGAGTCGGATCCTCGCGTGGACCTTCACCGGTCCCAAGACCGACTCATCCTACCAACGCAAACGCGCTCCGCATCCCGAGCCCTCTTCAACTTAAACTTCATCTTCAACCATCCACGCCGCGCGTTGCGCCCCTCGCACCATTGACAACCGGAGACCGCCCCAGGTTAGACCCATGCAGTTTCCCTACGATCCGAAGCGCGTACCCGCGAGAGAGAGGTTTTGCCCGGACCATCGGCTTCGGCCGGAACTGACGGACCGAAGGCTCCCTTCCCCCTGAGCGCCGCCCTGTAGGCCCGGTCTCCTGACCGGGCGCAACGGTGCGACGCCTGTCCCAGGCTTCCAAACTAGTCACAAAACGCTCAGAAATTCTCCGCGCAATAACTCACCCCAGACAACGACGGGGAGCAAAGCTCCCGATCCTGTCTGAGCTCAATCCTCAGCCATAAAAAGGTGCTTCTGCTTTCTGCCAGTCAATCGGTCCGCAAGACGTTTCATATCGCTCCCGTAGAGACGACGCCCGTCGTTTCGACGCTGGATTGGTTTCGCTTTTGGCGGGTCGACGCTCGGAAGATTCGCGGACTCGGGCAGGTTATGCTCTTCACGAACCACGAGACGCTCTACACCTTCGTCTGCGACTGTCGTCCCTTTCGCGAGGGCCCGGATTTTGCCCTGCATTTCCTTCGGCGTTTCAGCGAGATTTTTGCCGGTCACTTTGGTTACACGCGAGACATCCAGGAACGGATTGTCGTTCACCGTGCAGTCGATCGAAGCGTCGTGGGTGTGATGAACAATTTCTTTTGGATGCTGGAGCACCACGACGGCCGAGACCTTGCGACCTTGGAGCGCTGGCTGAACGACGTGCCAATCGTTGCGCGGAACCTTTTTCCTGCGGATCGACTTCGAGAGAGGCTGAGCGAGAAAGACTAGCTTCAGGTTCGAATGCGGCAGAGGTGACGCGGTCGCGGCACCTGAAGAAGGCGCGGATCCCCTCGCTTTGGGCGTTGAGTCAGCGCTGATGCCGGGCTGACCCGGGTCAATCTCTGCGTGCGGATGCGGTGGCGAGGCTCTTCAGCGCACGGCTGGTTCGCTCCGAGCGCGGTGGATCGCTGCCGCGAACTCGCGCAGCTTCGCCGGGTCTTTTACGCCGGGCGCCGCCTCGACGCCGCTGTTCACGTCGACGAACCGGGCGCCGCTGCGCGCGAGCGCCTCGCCGATGTTCTCCGGATTGAGGCCACCGGCGAGAATCCACGCCTTCTTTGGATACTTTTGCTGATGACGGGCAAACTTGCCCCAGTCACCCGTTTTGCCGGATCCGCCGAAGCCGCCGGCGTGAAACGTATCCATCAGGAAGTACGTCGCCAGCGGCAGCCATTCGCGGTGGATATCCTCGTCCGGGGGGAGCTTGGGCGCCAGCCACAGACGCTCCGGCGACACGGTCTCCGACCACGCGGCGAGGGTCTCTTCCGGCAGGTCGGACCGGAAGTGCACCTGGAAAAAATGGAAGCCCTCCCCTGCCACCACCGCGAGGTCCTCGACCTCCGGCTCGACCATCACCGCCACGCGCCGGCGCGGCGGCAACCGGTGCGCCATCGCGCGGTACTGGGCCAAGGGCAGGTAGCGCGGCGACGAGGGATGCAGGATGAACCCCAGGCAATCCGCCCCGATCGCATCGGCCGCCTCGGCATCCACGAGGGATGTGAGCCCGCAGACCTTGAGTCGTATGCCGTCGATCATGTACCTAGGTTGGACGGAGCAGCGCCCGATGAAAAGGGGAAGTTAGGAGGGAAGCCGCCTGGGGCGGATATCGCGATTATTGGGTCGAAGGTCGGAAGGTCTTAAGGTCGAAAGTCGACAGCGGCCCGCGGGAGCGGGCCGCGGCGGTCGCGGGACGCGACCACCCACCTCGAATCTTGCTTCGGCTCGTGGTGGGAGCGCGGGTCCCTCCGCGCTCGGATTGGCGAGCGCAAGACCGCATGCGCGCGACCGGCACGGCCGCGGCTACGCGCCGCGCAGGACGTGGTAGTTGGCCATCGAGATGCCGCTGAGCATGGCGCCGACGATGCCGAGGAAGCCTTGGTCGGTGCCGCACAGGTACAGGTTCGCGAGGGGCGTGCGACCGTCGCGCACCTTGTCCGGGGCACCGTAGATGGCGCCGGCGAAGTGTCCGGTGAACTTCGTGATCGTGCGTGGCGTGAACATATCCGTCGCGACCGTGGCGCGGGTCAGCGCATCCGGCGCGGGCAACGGGGGCAGGAAACGGCGGGCGCTCTGCTGAACCGCGTCGTACCAGCGGCGTTTATCGGCCTGGTAGGCCTCCTCCGCCAAACCCGCCCAGCGATCGTAGTTCGCGAGGCAGGTACAGCGAAACAGCCCTTCCGGCAGGTTCCGGTCCGGGCCGTAATCGAAATTGTTCGGCAGGCAGATCACGCCGCTGCGCACGTCCACCTGATCGTCCGGGCGCTCGTAGTGAAAGCGCTCCGAGTCGTTGAAGAAGACGATCGTATCGTCGCCCCACCCCAGAGCCGACGGCAGGCGGTCGAGCACCGTGATGGTTTCGACAAAGGAAAGCCGGCCGGCCGGCGGCAACGGCGCCGCAGTCGGATCGGCCGCCGGCACCGGGGCGAGCAACGCCGCCGTCTCAGGGGCGCCGATGGAGCTGATGACGTGATCGGCCGTGATCTCCTCACCGGAGTCGAGCACCAACGCCGTCGCCCGCCCGGCCGACG
>CAYZBG010000064.1:0-31578 GCA_964476565.1 uncultured Opitutus sp. | reverse complement strand
AGGGCAAGGGCATCGTCAACTCCATCTCCCTCAAGGACGGCGAGGCCGAGTTCCTGCGCCGCGCCCGGCTCATCCGCCGCTACGGCGCCGCCGCCGTCGTCATGGCCTTCGACGAGCAGGGCCAGGCCGCCACGCGCGACGAGAAGGTGCGCATCTGCACGCGCGCCTACCACCTGCTCACCGGGGCCGGCTTCCCGGCCGAGGACATCATCTTCGACCCGAACATCCTCACCGTCGCCACCGGTATCGAGGAACACAATACGTACGCCGTCGACTTCATCGAGGCGACGCGCCTCATCAAGGAGACTCTTCCGCGTGCGAAGGTCTCCGGCGGCCTCTCCAACATCTCCTTCAGCTTCCGCGGCAACAATCCCGTGCGCGAGGCGATGCACACCGTGTTCCTCTACCACGCGATCCGCGCGGGGATGGACATGGCCATCGTCAACGCCGGCATGCTCGGCACCTACGACGAGATCGACCCGGTCCTGCGCGACCATGTCGAGGACGTGCTGCTCAACCGCCGGCCCGACGCGACAGACCGCCTCATCGCCCTCGCCGACGAGATCAAGGCGAAGGAAGCCGCCGCCAAGGCCGCCGGCACCGGCGCCGTCGTCGCCGAGGTCGTGGACGCCTGGCGCACCGGGCCCGCCGAGGAGCGGCTCAAGCACGCGCTGATCAAGGGCATCGACGCCTACGTCGAGCAGGACACCGAGGAGGTCCGGCAGAACACGGTGAAGTACCCGCGTCCGCTCGACATCATTGAGGGGCCGCTCATGGACGGCATGCGTGTGGTCGGCGACCTCTTCGGCGCCGGCAAGATGTTCCTGCCGCAGGTCGTGAAGAGCGCACGCGTCATGAAGCGCGCCGTCGCCTACCTGTTCCCGTTCATGGAGGAGGAGAAGAAGCGCGCCGCCGCGGCCGGCGAGGCCACTCGCGCGCAGGGCAAGTTCCTCATCGCGACGGTCAAGGGCGACGTCCACGACATCGGCAAGAACATCGTCGGGGTCGTGCTCGCCTGCAACAACTACGAGGTCGTCGACCTCGGCGTGATGGTGCCTTGCGACAAGATTCTCGCCAAGGCGCGCGAGATCGGCGCCGACGTGATCGGTCTCTCCGGCCTCATCACCCCCTCGCTCGACGAGATGGTGCACGTGGCGAAGGAGATGAAGCGCGAGGGCTTCACCATTCCTCTGCTCATCGGCGGCGCCACGACCTCGCTCGCGCACACTGCGGTCAAGATCGCGCCCGAGTATCCGCACGGCGTCGTGCACGTGCTCGACGCCTCGCGTGTGGTCAACGTGGTCAGCGCTTTGCTCTCGCCGGAGCAGAAGCCCGCCTTCGCCGCCGAGAACGAGGCGAAGCAGCAGCGCCAGCGCGACGAGTTCGCCGCCCGCCGCGCACGCAAGCCCCTCCTTCCCCTCGCCGAGGCGCGCGCCCGCGCCCCGAAGTTCGACTGGGCCGCGGTCGACATCCCGCGGCCGGAGTTCCTCGGCGCACGCGTCTTCGCCGACGTGCCGCTCGGCGAAATCGTTCCCTTCATCGACTGGGGCCCGTTCTTCAGCGCGTGGGAACTGCACGGCCGCTTCCCGCAGATCCTCGAGGACGAGGTGGTCGGCACGGAGGCGAAGAAGCTCTACGCCGACGCGCAGGTCCTGCTCGCGCGGATCGTGCGCGAGAAGCGGTTCACCGCGAAGGCCATCATCGGCTTCTGGCCCTGCAATGCGGTCGGTGACGACATCGAGATCTACGCCGACGAGCAGCGCAGCCGTGTGCTCACGCGGTTCCACCAGCTGCGCCAGCAGCTCGAGAAGCCCGCCGACCAATTCAACCACTGCCTCGCCGACTACGTCGCGCCCAAGGACACCGGTCGCCTCGACTACTGCGGCGGTTTCGCGGTCACGGCCGGCCACGGCGTCGAGGAGCTCGCCGCGGAGTTCAAGGCGAAGCACGACGACTACAACGCGATCATGGCCCAGGCCCTCGGCGACCGCCTCGCCGAGGCCATGGCCGAACTCTTCCACAAGCGCGCCCGCGAGGCCTGCGGGTTCGGCCGGACCGAGAACCTCACGCACGAGGAACTCATCCGGGAAAAGTACCGCGGCATCCGCCCCGCGCCGGGTTATCCGGCCTGCCCGGACCACACCGAGAAGCCGATCCTCTTCGACCTGCTCGGCGTCACCGCCGCCACTGGCATCACGTTGACCGAGAGCTGCGCCATGCACCCGGCGAGCTCAGTCAGCGGCTGGTACTTCAACCATCCCGAGTCGAAGTACTTCGGCGTGGGCAAGGTCGGCCTCGACCAGGTGACGGATTATGCTGCCCGCAAGGGCATCAGCGTCGCCGAGTGCGAACGCTGGCTCGGCCCGTACCTCGACTACACGCCCGCCTGAGCGACCCTTCGCGGCGCATTGCGTGCGGACTCGTCGGGCCTCATAACCCACGGGCATGCCGCTCCGCCGTCCCCGTGTTTCGCGCCGCTCCCGCCGCCAGGGCGGGCGGAGCGCCGGGTGGCTGCTGGCGGGACTGATCGTGTTCTCGGTGGGTTTCATCGGAACACGCCTGCTCCCGCGCGAGACGCAAAGCCAAGCGACCCGCGCGACGGCTTTGCCGGTCACTCCGGCGCCGACCGCGGCCGCCCCAACCACCAAGGCCTCGCCCCCGGCCGCGGCCCCGCGGGTCACCTTCACCCCGCCACCGGCGCCGGAACCCGCCTCGGCGTTTCCCCGGCCGGTGAACACGTGGCTCGAGGTCCAGGTCGAGCTCGCCCGGCGCCTGTTCTCCTGCGGCCCGATCGACGGGGTGGGCGGAGCGCAGACCGGCGCGGCGTTGCGCGCTTTCCAGGAGAACGAAGGCCTGCCCGTCACCGGTCAGCTCGACACCGCGACGCGGACCACGTTGTTGCTCACCGCACCGACCCACCGGCCCTACACGGTGACGGCGGACGACCTTGCCGGACTCGAACCGGTCCGCCCCACATGGTTGGGGAAGTCCCAACAGACGAGCCTGGCCCACGAGACGGTGCTGGAGCGACTCGCCGAGCGGTTCCACGCCCACCCCAATCACTTGCGCGCCCTCAATCCTGGGACGGACTGGGCCGCGCTGGCTGCCGGTGCCACCGTGCTGGTCACCGCCGTGGAGCGACCGCGAGCGCGCCTCGCGGCGGCCAACGTGCACATCCGGCTGGCGGAGCGCATCCTACAGATACGCGATCCGCAGAGCCGCATCATCGCGCATTTTCCCGTGAGCATTGCCCGCAACGTCGACAAGCGCCCCGTCGGTGAGCTGCGCGTCACGGTCGTCGTGCCGGACCCCAACTACACCTTCAACCCCGAGGTGTTTCCCGAGTCGGCCGAAGGTCGCGAGCTGGGACGAAAGCTCATCCTGCCGCCGGGACCGAACAACCCGGTCGGCGTGGCGTGGATCGGCCTGAACCTGCCCGGTTACGGGATCCATGGCACACCGGTGCCGGAACAGGTGGGCCGGACGGAGTCGCACGGCTGCTTTCGCCTCGCCAACTGGGACGCGCGCACGCTGCTGGACCTCGCCTGGGTGGGGCTGCCGGTGTTTGTGGACCCATGAGTTCGCGCCATCCGGGCGGGAACTGGCGCAACGCGCGCTGATTCCGGTCGTTGCGCAGAACCATCGAATGCGACGATGCCAATCGTCTGCCTTCACAGATTTTTTGCAGAACTTTTTTAGGCATCGGCAGTCAACGGGGGCATCCACCTCTTCGCCATGCCCACACCCAATCTCACGGCCACGCCTTTCGCGGCGGTGCCCGTCCGCATTCTCTTCGCGGACGACGTGCGGGAGCTGCGCGAGGTCGTACGGTTGTCCCTCACCCGGATCGGGCATACGGTGTCGTGTGCCGAAGACGGCCAGAAGGCGCTCTCGCTCTTCGAGTCTGCGCCAGACGCCTTCGACTTGGTCATCACCGATCATCAGATGCCGGTCATGACCGGACTCGAGTTGGTGCGGGCCTTGCGCGGCCGGAAGTATGAAGGGCGGATCATCGTCTTGTGTTCCGAGCTGAATGCCGCCGCCGAAAAGGCGTATCAGGATCTCAAGGTCGACCGCCTCGTCTACAAGCCGATCCTGCCGTCGACGCTGCGTCAGATTGTGGCTGGGCTGTTCACGCCCGCCCCGCGCGAAGCCGTGGCCTGAGTCCGCGCAAGCTGAGCCCTGGCGCTCACTTGGGAACCTGCCGCTCAACTGCAGGTCTACCGGTCAGACTCAAGTCAACGTTCCCACGTGCTGCACCGGCCTGCTCACCGCAGGTCTCACTTCAGGTAGATTGTCCCGAGGGCAGGTCGCAGTGACGTTTCCCTTCGACTGCCTCCGGCAGCGATCGTCCCACGTTCAACCCAGGAATCATTATGCTGAGTTGGTCCTTTCTCTTCCTCATCGTCGCCTTGATCGCCGGCGTACTCGGCTTCACCGGCATTGCCGGCGCCGCCACCGAGATCGCGAAGCTTCTGTTCTTCGTTTTCCTGATTCTGCTCATCATCTCGGCCCTCGCGAGTGCGCTGCGCGGCAAACCGCCGGTCTGACGAACCTCCCTGCGCTTCCTTCACCACATCCTTCCTTAACATGAAAACCCACCACACCTCCCTCCGCCTCGTCCTCACCTCCGGTCTGCTCGCTGCGATCGTCGCCGGTACGGCGGCCTGCTCCAAGGAAGACCGTTCCGAGCTGCGCTCCGACGCTGCCCAGGCGCTCGACACCGCCAAGACCGCCGTCACCGATGCCTGGGCCAACGTGAAGGATTACTCCTTCGAGAAGAAACAGGACTTCGTCGCCAACTCCAAGGCCCTGAGCGCCAAGCTCGACGCCGAGATCAGCGAACTGCGCGCCAAGTACGCCGACGCCAAGGCGGACGCGAGCCGCAGCGCCGCGATGGAGAAACTCACGAACGCCCGGGCCGACTTCGACACCAAGATGTCCGCCCTCGGCCAGGCCACCGCCGACACGTGGGAACAGGCCAAGCGCGAGGCCATCGCCGCCTGGGACCGGTTGCAGGCCGCCTATCAGGAGGCCAAGGCCGACTGAGCCGCCCACTGCCCGCTCAGGGGCGCCACCCCGCAGCGAAAAACGGCCCGCTCCGGCGGGCCGTTTTTCGTTTGTGCACCCGGGCGGACCGCCGCTCCGGCTCAGGCACCCACGGGGTGCCAGGTCGTCTTGAACTCCACCAGGTCGCGGATCGCGTAAAGACTCTGGGCCGCGTCGGCGTACCAGTCGGCCGGCGTCTCCGCCGGCGCGAGTTTGACGCGTTTCACGCTCTCCGCCGCACCGGTCTCGATGAGTTTGCGTTCGTCGGCGTTCGCCACGCCGCTCACGGCCCGCAGATGGGCATGGGTCGCGAGGGTGGGCACGATCTCCTTCCTGAACCCGGTGAGCAGGTTCACCACTCCGCCGGGCAAGTCGCTCGTCGCCAGCATCTCGCCGAGCACGATCGCCGGATACGGCGATCGCTCCGACGCGAGGGCAACCACCGTGTTGCCGCAGGCGATGGCCGGGGCAAACAACGACACCAGCGCGAGCAATGGCGCCTCGTCGGGCGCAAGGACCCCGACGACGCCCATGGGCTCGGTCACGGTGAAATTGAAATAAGGCGCAGCCACGGGATTCACGCCGCCCAGCACCTGCTCGTACTTATCGGTCCAGCCCGCGTAGTAGACGAGACGATCCACCGTCGCGGCGACCTCGCGTTCCGCCGTCTTCGTCGCGCCCCCGAGGGCGATGGCGGCGACCATCTCGGCCGAACGCGCCTCGATCATTTCCGCCAGGCGGTAGAGAATCTGGCCCCGGTTATAGGCGGTGCGGCGCGCCCAGCCCGGGCCCGCCTTGGCCGCGGCCTCCACGGCGTTGCGCAGGTCCTTGCGCGTGCACTGCGGCACGTGACCGACGAACGCACCGCCCGCGTCCACGAGCGGAAACGTGCGCCCGCTCTCGGAGCGGATGAAGGCGCCGCCCACATAGACCTTGGGCGTTTTCGTGATGGGTAGTCGGGTCATGGAAAAATCGTTCTCGTTCTCTTAATCGTTTTCGTTCTCTCCCCGTCAGGCAGATCCCACAAGGACGGCGCTCTCATCCCAACCGCACATAGTCCGCCAGGCCCTGCCGGCCGCCTTCGCGGCCGAAGCCGCTCTCCTTGTAGCCGCCGAAGGGCGAGGTGGGATCGAATTTGTTGTAGGTATTGGCCCAGACGACGCCGGCCTTGAGCTCCGTACTCATTTTCAGGATACGCGAGCCCTTGTCGGTCCAGACGCCGGCGCTGAGCCCGTAGGCGGTGTTGTTGGCCTTCTCCACCGCCTCGTCGACGGTGCGGAAGGTCATGATCGACAGGACGGGGCCGAAAATCTCCTCGCGGGCGATGCGATGGCTTTGCTGCACCCCGCTGAAGAGGGTCGGCCGGAAGTACCAGCCCTTCGCCGGCAGCTTGCAGGCGGGCTGGTAGAGTTCGGCGCCTTCCTTCACGCCGCTGTCCACGAGGTCGCGAATCTTGTCGAGCTGGGCCTTGGAATTGATCGCGCCGATGTCGGTGTTCTTGTCCATCGGATCGCCCACCCGGAGCACCTGGATGCGGCGCTTCAGCTTGGCCAGCACGGTGGCGGCCACGCCCTCCTGCACGAGCAGGCGCGAACCGGCGCAGCACACGTGGCCCTGGTTGAAGAAGATGCCGTTGACGATGCCCTCCACCGCCTGGTCGAGCGGCGCGTCATCGAAGACGATGTTGGCCGCCTTGCCGCCGAGCTCGAGGGTCATCTTCTTCCCGCTGCCCGCGAGCGAACGCAGGATGAGCTTGCCGACCTCGGTCGAGCCGGTGAACGCAATCTTCGCCGCCAGCGGATGGGCCAGCAGGGCGGCGCCGGTCTCGCCCGCGCCGGCGACAATGTTGACCACGCCCGGGGGCAGCCCTGCCTCCTGGATGATCTCGGCAAACTTGAGGGCGGTGATCGAAGTCGTCTCCGCCGGCTTGAGCACGACCGTGTTGCCGGTGGCGAGCGCGGGCGCGAGTTTCCACGCGAGCATGAGCAGGGGGAAGTTCCACGGAATCACCTGCGCGACCACGCCATGGGGCGCGACGGTCGCACCCGGGAAGGCGTAGGCCAGCTTGTCGGCCCAGCCCGCATGGTAGAAGAAGTGCGCCGCGGCCATCGGTACGTCGAAGTCGCGCGACTCCTTGATCGGCTTGCCGCCATCGAGGGTCTCGGCGACGGCAAACTCACGGGCCCGGTCCTGCAGCAGGCGGGCGAGGCGGTAGAGGTACTTGCCGCGCTCGGCTCCCGGCAGCTTCGACCAGGCAGGGAACGCACGGGCGGCGGCTTGGCAGGCGGCATCGACATCCGCCACTGAGGCCAGCCCGATCTCGGCCAGCTTCTTCTCGTTGGCCGGGTTGATGGAGTCGAACGTCTCGCCGCCCCGCGGCGCCACGAAACGCCCATCAATGAAGAGGTCGTAGCGCGGCTTGAGCTTGGGATCGGCGGTCTCGGGCGCAGGATCGAATTCCCACAGGTCGCCGAAGATCAGTTCAGGCGCGGGACGGCCGGTGCGTTTCTGGGTTTTCAGGGCGGACATGGAAAGGCGGTCAATAGCTCTCGGCGGCTTCGCTGAAATAGTACGGGGCCTGGTAGGCGCCGGTGCGCTCCTTCTCGAGCTGGCGGAGCAGGTCGTTGAGCAGGGAGGAGGCGCCGAAGCGGTAGCGTGTATTCGTCAGCCAGGCGTCCCCGAGGGTTTCCTTGACCGCGATGAGAAAGGTCAGGGCCTGCTTGGCGGTGCGGATGCCGCCCGCGGGCTTCATGCCGATGGCCACGCCGGTATCCAGATAATGATCACGGATGGCCTCGATCATCACCTGGTTGTTGCCGAGGGTGGCATTGGCCCCGGTCTTGCCCGTGCTGGTCTTGATGAAGTCACCGGCGCGGATCACGCGCATGGCGAGGAAGGACGCGGCCCGGATGTTGTCGTAGGTTTCGAGCTCGCTCGTCTCGAAGATGACCTTCAGCGCGGCGGCGCCGCACGCCTCGACCACGGCGGCGATCTCGTCCTGCACCCGGGCGAACTCCCCGGCGAGGAAGGCGCCACGATTGATCACCATGTCGATCTCGTCGGCGCCATCCGCCACGGCCGCCTTCACCTCCGCGAGGCGGGTGCGCAGCGGGGTCTGGCCGGAGGGAAACGCGGTCGCCACCGAGGCAATCTTGACCGGCGATTGGGCGCCCAGGGCCCGGCGGGCATGGCGGACCATTGACGGGTAAACGCACACCGCGGCCACCGGCGGCAGCGACGGGTCGTCGTGGGGCCGCACGGCCTTGACGCACAGCGCCGCGACCTTGCCCGGCGTGTCTTTGCCCTCGAGGGTCGTGAGGTCGACCATCGAGACGGCGGTGCGCAGGCCCCAGACCTTGGCGGCCTTCTTGATCGAACGCGTGCCGTACTTCGCCACGCGTTCCTCGACGCCGACGGCGTCGACCGGACCGATTTCATCAAAAAGGCGGCGAAACGCCGCGGGGGCCAGGCTGGGCATGAGGCCAGAATCTGCCCCCGCTGCCGTCGTTTCGCCATCGAAAAAAGGTACGGCCCTCGTAGGCGCCCCTCCGGCCCGGCCTCAGGGAAGGTTCAGCTCCTGTCTTCCCGGCAGAAGGGCGTGCTCGGCGCCTTTCCAGTGGAAGGTGCCGGAGACGCCGCGAGGCAGAGTGAGGACGGCCCGCAACGGACCGGCGGTGCGGTCGAGTTCCACCGCCACCTCACCGCCGGCGGGATGGGGAACCGCGGCCACGAGTCGTGGCAGGGTACCGAGATGCGGCTCGATCCGAACCGCGCGAAAGCCGGGCGCAGCCGGCTCCACACCGGCCACGGTGCGGAAGAGTTCGACGTTCGGGCTGGCACTCCACGCATGGCAATCGGACCGCGAGGCGTTGGTGGAGTCTTCGGGTCGCTCCGCCCATGTCGTAAGACCGGCGGCCATCATCCGCCGCCACGGATCGAGCAATCCGAGGTAACGGTCGCCCATCCCTGCCCGGAGCAGCGCTTCGTTGAGATAGTGGTGAAAATAGAACGACGCCTTCGTCAGGCCGGGCTCGACGAGAGTCTTGCCCAGCACGGCACGAGCCTCGTCGCCCCCGGTGAGGCCGGCTAGGACGGCGAGTGCGTTGGTCTGCTGCGAAAACACCTGGTGGTCGCCGTTGTCGGAGAAGAGACCGCGCGACGGCACCCAGTAGCGGGTGCGGGCGGCGGCGCGCACCCGCGCCGCGGCAGCCCGGTGCTCGGACGCCCGCGCCGGCGATCCCAAGGCCTCCTCGAGCTCGGCCGCCCAGTCGAACGCGAGCACGAGCTGCAGGTCGTGCGGGGCCGAGCGCCCCCCAGCATCGCGCGGCGGACGCCCGTGCGGCCATTCGTTGGCCCAGTCGACATAGTCCCACCACGGCAGCGGCCCAAGGGTGCCGTCTTCCATCTGGTAGCTGGTGAAAAACTGCAGCACGGCGCGCACGCCGGGCAGCATTGAGCGGACAAACACCGGATCGTCCTGATACCGCCAGTAGTCGTGCACCATGCCGATCCACCAGAGCGAGAAGCCGGGGATGTACTGCTGCTGGCGGGTCGGAGCGCGGCTCATGGTGGCGCCTTCGGCCGTCCGCGACTCGTTGAGGTGGGAAATGGCGACCCGGGCCAGCCGGCCATCGCCGGAATTGAGGTAGCTGATCAGGGCCTGCACGCGGGTGTCGCCGGCGTACTGCAGCTGCTCGTAGTACGGGCAATCCACATAGCTCTCGTGCGCGCACAGGCGGGCGGTGCGCCAGCCAATCGCCAGGAGATCGTCGAAGAAGCGATCGCCGGCGTCGAAGCGGGCGTGGTGAGTGAATGGATACGCGGTGAACTCCGCCCGGACATCCCCGAGCGTCAGAGGTTCGTCCGCCGTCTGGATCGTAAGCTCAAGGTAGCGCCAGGTGCGCCACCAGAGGGGACGAAAGACCCGGTTCGCCCCGCCGTCGGCGATGAACTCGTCGTGGTTGCCGATGAATTCCTTGCCCTCGACGGCGTTGCGGTCGCCCTTGTCGCCCCGTCGGCCGCCGCGGTTGTAGAGCGACTCGGCATACGCCAGCCGCACGCGGGCGCCCGCACCGCCGGAGACCTCGAGCTCCGGGTAACCGGTGGTCAGCTCGGCCTGGTCGAGCAGGAGGCGCGCCGTCGTCCGCGCCGGGATCACGAAGGACGCGCGCTGCGCAGGGAACTCCGTCGGTGGCGTGACTCCTTCGGCTAAACGCAGTGTGGCCAGCCGCAACGGACGCTCCTCCATCGGAGGCAGTTCGCGCGGGACCAGGTACCAGCGATTGGGCGCATCGCGCACCAAGCGAGGCGCGCCGCGCGAACGCCCGTCACCGGTCACCGGGGTGGCCGGGGTCCAGGATGAATCGTCAAATCCGGGCTGCTCCCAGCCCCACGGATAACGCGAGCCGTCGACCACGTCGCCGGGGCCGACCACAAAATACCCCCGCATCTCGCCGTGGGTGAAAGGCCGCGGCGTGTAGGCGGGATTGCGATACGCACGCCAGGCCGGACCGGTGTTGAGGACGGACTCGGCGTCGGTGTCGCCCTGCAGGATGAAGCCCGTGCGCCACGTCACCTGGCTCTCCGCCGCGTGCTCGCCGTGATTCCAGACCACGGCGGCGACCACGTTGGGGCCGGCCTGCAACCAGGGGGCGAGGTCGACCGACTCGAAGCGCCAGTGGTTCAGGCTGCCGCGGGCCGGCCCCTTGGCCACGCGGCGGCCGTTGACGAAGAGCTGATACCGGTTGTCCCCACTGACATGGACGACGAACCGTCGCGGCACATCGACGAGGGAGAACGTGCGCCGCAGGTGCATGACCCCGTAGTCAAACGCCGGCATGCCCGGGGCGACGATCCAGGACGCGGTCCACATCTGCCGCAGCAATTCGGGATTGATCGCCGGTGCCGCCTCGGCCCGCCCCCACCAGACGCCGGCGAGCAAACCAAGGACGGTGACGACGCGCAGGGTGGGCCTCATGCCGCCCGATCAGGCGGCGGCGCCCTTGCCGGCCGCAAGCCGGGCCTCATTCATCCCGTTCAATGGACCCACGTCCCACCGGTCGGTTCCGGCCGGCAATGGGCGGTCCATGCCGGTGCCGGTCAGAAGCGGCCCTTGATGCCGACCATCCAGATCGCGCCGGTCTTGAGGATGCGCTCGAAGTTCTCCTCCACGCCGCGGTAGGTGTACTGCGAGGGCTCGTTGAAGATGTTGCGGCCATCGACAAAGAGCGTGAGGCGGCTGGTCAAGTTGTACTCGAGGTTGAGGTCGGCAGCGAGGCGGTCGCGCTGGTAGACTTCGACGAAGGGCGCAGCGGACGTCCAGACGCCGGTGTTCACGTTGTAGGTGCGGGCCGGATTGTTGAGAATCTTGCCGACCCAGTTGAGGTTGAGGCGGGCCGAGAAGCGCCGGTTGGAGAAGGAAAGGCCGCCATTGGCCATGACCTCGGGCGACCCGGTGTAGAAGCCCCAGTCGTCGTAGCTCACGCGGGTGTAGTTGGCGAAGACGCCGAGGCCCTTGAGTTCGCCCGGTAGGAAGGACAGCTGCTGCGAGTAGTCGATTTCGAAGCCCTTGAAGGTGGTCGGCGCGGCGATGTTGACGGGACCGAGCAGGGTCCATCCGGCGTAGGTGGTGTCACCCTCGTACCCATCCGGGCCCAGCACGAGCTGATTGCTGAACTGGCGGTCGCGCACCTCGGTCCGGAACACGCCGACCGAGACAAGGCCGACCGGTTCGAAGTAGTACTCGAGGCTGCCGTTGAAGCTTTTCGAGCGCTCCTCCTTCAGATCGGGGTTGCTCGCGCTGATCCGGCGGTTGGTGTCGTCCACCGAGGAAATGCCCGGAATGAGGTTGGCGATGTCGGCGCGCGTGATGGCGTCGTGGTAGGAGGCGCGCAGGGTGAGATTCGGCGTGAATCGGTAGCTGGCGTGCAGGTACTTGAGGAACGCGTCGTAGTCGCTGCCGCCGGTGATCGGGCGGTTGTTGACGCGGTTGATGCCCTTGCCGTCGCTCTCGGTCTTCTCGTAACGCACGCCGGGCGCGAGCTCGAGGGAGCCGAGCTTGAAGATGTCCTGGAGGTAAGCGGCATGGATGCGCTCCTTGAAGTCCCAGTTGTTCTGGAGGCGGTTGGTGTTGTTCGCGGCCTGGTTTTCCACCCAGTCGTTCGGATTGAGCCGGTTGTGCTCGCGCAGCCGCCAAGGGCTCAGCGCGGCCCAGTCGTCGAGGTTGCCGCCGAAATCCCAGTTCGCGCGGTAGAGCGGGTCCACGAAGTCGGCCGGCCGCAGGTCGTCGGACGTGCCCATGACGCGGTCGGGACCGGTCGGGTTGGTCGAGAGGAAGCCGTAGCGCCGGACATCGAGCACCTTGAGGTTGGTGAGCGCGCCGTACTTGAGGGTCTGCGGGACCGCGAGGCGCGAGAAGTCGTGGCGGAAGTCGATCCGGGCGGTCCATTGCTGGTCCTTGGACTGGCGCTCATGCCAGCCGATCGAGTTTGCGTCGAAGGTGTAGTTCGCGAGGTTCCGCCAGTCGGGACCGGTCAGCTGCGTGAAGTTGAGGTTGGTCGAGCCGGCCGACGGGCGCGTCATGCGCCACGAAATGTCGCGCAGGCTGGAGGAGAAGTCGGTGAAGTGACCGTATTCGAGGTTTCCATACCAGTTCTTCGCCCGCGAGTAGTGCAGGCCGACGTCGATGGTCAGGTCGCCGAGACGGTACTCGCCGCCGCCGGTGAGGACGACGGTGTCGCCCTCCTTGGTCATGAATTGGTTCGAGTCGGTCGAGATGCGGCCGGAGGTAATGGTCTGGTCGGTCTTGGTGGCACCCGGCGCGTAGGCGGCGGGACGCAGGCTGAGCGTGCGGTTGTAGAAGCGGGCGTCGTAGGTGTTGAGGTCGATGCGGCCATAGACGCGGACGTCCTCGCTGAACTTGTAGTCGAGCCGGACGTTGTAGTTTCCGCGCTCGGTCGGTTTGGGGCCATCCTGGTACCAGATCCAGTTGATCACCGGAACCTCGGTGGCGTTGTTGGTCAGGTCGGCGTCAAAATTGTTCGTCCAGAGCCAGATGTGCTTTTGGGCGGCGATGGTGTGGTTCTGGCTGAAGCCGGCGAGCACGCCGAGCCGGCCGTCGAGGAAAACGTCGGAGAACTCGCCCGACAGGTTGGGCAGCAGCTTGCGGCGCTCGCGGTCGTCCCAGCCCTCGGTCTTGCCGAGGTCCGCGTAGTAGGAGTTGGTGGCGAGGGCGGCCGACCAGCTGATCCGGCGACCCTGGCGGTCGAAGGCACCCTTGGTCTTGAGGTTGACGGTTCCGGCCACGCTGGACGGCTGGTCGGGCGTCGGAGCCTTGGAAAGTTCGACCGACTCGATGCTGGCGATCGAGAGCTGCTCGAACTCGAAGGCACGGCCGGTACCGATGTTGGAGGAGCCAGCGCTGGCCGGCTGCATGCCGTCGAGCAGCACGTTGGCGTATTTGGGATTGAGGCCGCGCACGCGCATGGAGCGGGTGTCGGCTTCGACGTAGTCCATGGTCACGCCCGGCATGAGCTTCAGGAATTCGCCCACGTTGCCTTCGGACACATTACCCATGGCATCGGCGGCGATGACCTTTTTCGGATTGGGCGAAAAGCGCTGCTCCATGATGGCCTTCGCGTTGCCTTCGCGGCCGGTCGCAACGACGAACTCGCCAAGGGCCACCACGTCGCCGTAGCCGGCGTTGGTCAGCGCGATGTCGCGCGTGACGGTGCCGCCTGGGGTCACCGTGACGGTGACCTCGGCGGGATCGAGGCCGGTGTACGCGACGGCAAGGCGCACCTCGCCCGCGGGAACGCCGGTCAGGCGGAAGGTCCCGCCTTCGCCGGCGAGCGTTTGGAGTCCGCTGCCAACGACGGTGACAACGGCGTTGCGCAGGTAGTCGCCGGTGCCCTGGTTGAGCACGCGGCCCGTGACGGTGCCGGTCGATGTGTCCTGGGCGGAGGCAACCGAGACGAGCAGGCAGAGGAACGCAGCGAACCACAGCCGGAGGCCGGACGCGCGCGCGCAGGAAGAGGCAGGGGGAGTTTTCATGGTGGGGAAGGTCAACCGCCGCCCGGGACATGGGGAAACGGGGCGGGGTCAGGGTCGACCGAGGTGGAAAAAATTTGCTGCGGGTTGTCCACGTGCTGAAGTGCCGAACTGTTCGGCATGTCAGAAGCCCACCACCCCACCCTTCGTCAGCTCGCCCGATCGCTCGGCCTCGCGCCCGCGACCGTCTCCGATGCGCTCCGCGGCACGGGGCGCGTGGCGGCGTCCACGGTCCGGCGCGTCCGCAAGGCCGCCCGGGAGGCGGGCTACAAGGCAAACCCGCTCACCGCGACCGTGCTGTCGGAGGTCCGCCGGCGGCGCGGCCACGGTTTCCGCGGCACCATCGCCGTGATCGATCTCTACGAGCCGATCCACTGGCCGCACGGGCCCTTCCCCCGGGAGATGATCGCCGGGGCACGGAAGCGTGCGGCCGCGATGGGGTTTTCCCTCGAGGAATTCACGGTCGGTACGCCCCAGCTCGGCTTGGCAAGGCTCAACACCATGCTGCCCTCGCGCGGCATCCACGGCGTGATCGTGCTGCCGTCCTGGGCGGCTCCGGATCTGTCGGGTCTCGACTGGTCCCGCTATGCCGGCATCTACACCGACTACGTCACAACCCGTCCCGCACTGCACTCGGTGTGCTCCGACCACTACGGCTCCATGATGGCCCTGATGGAGCTGCTCGCCGAGCGCGGCTACCGGCGTCCGGGTCTGATTCTCGAGCGCGGCCGCGATGAACGGATCAAGCATCGGCAAAGCGCGGCGTTCCGCGCCTTTCTCGCCACGCGACCCGACTTCGATCCGGTGCCCGTGCTCATCACTCCGGGCATTCCGCGCGAAACGGAAGACTTCGCCCCGTGGTTTGCGTTGTACCGTCCGGACGTGGTCCTGAGCCATCTGCCCGAAACCCAGGGCTGGATCGGGCGCCATCGCCCCGCCCGCTCGCCCGCGGCCGGCTTCGTCCTGCTCAACCGGGTCGAGCAACGCGAGCCCTGCGCCGCGCTCGACCTGCAGCCGCGGGAGCTCGGTGCCCGCGCCGCCGAGCTGGTGGTCGGCCAGCTGCTGCGCAACGATTTCGGCCCGCCTGACTGGCCGACCTTGACCGCCCTGAAGGCCCGCTGGGTCGAGGGGCCGACCGTGCGACCTGCTCGCTCGTGACTCTCGCTGGCACCCGCCCTGCTCCACTGTTCTCATGCACCCTCGTCCGCTCCTGATCCTTGTCTTCCTATGCATCGCCACCTGCGGCGGTCTGGCCCGTGCGGCTGAAACCCGGCTGTACGCAATCTGCGGCGCGTACGCGCCGGAGATGACGGCGCTGAAGGAGGGCTTCGGCGTCGATCCGGCCCAGGGCTGGGAGCGCCGCGTGATCAAGGGCGTCGAGTTCTGGCGCGGGTCATCTGGTGGCAAGGAACTGGTGCTGTTTCGCACCGGAATCAGCCTGGTCAACGCCGCCTACCAGCTGCAGCTCGCCCTCGATCATTTTCCCATCACGCACATCCTCTTCGCCGGCGTGGCTGGCGGGACGGATCCTGCCCTGCAGGTCGGCGACGTCGTCGTCCCCAGCCGCTGGGCCTACCACGGCGAGGCGGCCTACCTGAACGAGGACCCGGCGAATCCGGGCAAGTATCTGATCCCCGACTACCTCAAGCCGCGCTACGAGAACTTCGGCATGATCTTTCCCGACGACACTGCCGTGATCCGCGAAGGCCAGGCCGCCTTTGAGGACATGGCGGCGTTCCCGGCCGATCCGGCGCTGCTGGCTGCGGCGGAGCGCGCCCTGCCCAAGCTACCGCCCATGGTGAAACGCGGTCGCACCGTCGCCGTGCAGGTGGGCGGCACGGGCGTCGCCGGCCAGGTGTTCCTCGACAACGCGCGCTACCGCGAGTGGGTCTTCCGGGTCTGGCAGGCGCGCTGCGTGGACATGGAGTCCACCGCCCTCGCCCATGTCGCCTACGTCAACCGCACGCCCATCCTCATCATCCGCGGCCTGAGCGACCTCGCCGGCGGCCAGGCCGGCAAGAACCCGATCGACGAGAACGAGGACGCCGTCTCGATGATCGCGGTGAAGGTGCTGCGGGGCGTGCTGGCGGAGCTGTGACGCCGCCGGCGGCCCCGCCGCCACTCAGGACTCCTGCCGCAGGATCTCGAGCGGGGGGTGATCAGCCACCCCGCGGTTGGCGAGCAGGCCGGTAAGCAGGGTGATCGTCATCACTGCAGCGACGGCGAAGGCGAGGGTCGCCGGGGCAAAGACACCGGCGGTCTCGAAGACAAACGCCGAGAGCAGCCAGTTGGCGACCAGCGCCAGCCCGCAGCCCACGACCGCGGCGAGCAGGCCGAGGATCGCGTATTCGACGAGTTGGATGCGCACGAGCTGGCGGCGGTTCGCCCCCAGGGTGCGCAGGAGCACGGTCTCGCGCAGGCGCTGGAACCGGCCCGACAGCACGGCGCCGGCGAGCACGATCACGCCGGTGAGCACGGTGAAGAAGGCCATGATCTGCACCACGAGCTGCACCTTCGCGAACACGCCGTCGAGCGTCTGCAGGATCAGCGTGAGGTCGATGGCCGACACGCTCGGGAGCTCGCGCACCACCGCGCGCTGGATGCGCGCGGAGTGGCCGGCGTCGTCCACCCGCGTGGCCGCGACAAAGAACTTCGGCGCCCCTTCGAGCACGCCGGCAGGGAAGACGACGAAGAAGTTCGGCTCCATCCGGCGCCATTCGACCTCACGCACGCTGGTCAGGCGCGCCTTCACCGGCACGCCCTGCACGTCGAACTCGAGTTCGTCGCCCAGCGTGAGCTGCATGTCGTCGGCGAGACCTTTCTCCATGGAGACTGGGACGACTTCCGTGCCGGCCGGCACCGTGCCGATGAACTCGCCCGCCACGAGTGTCTCGGACGCGCCGAGCTCGCTCCGGTAGGTGGATCGGTACTCGCGCCGGAGCGTCCATTGCGGAATACGGTTCACGTTGTCGCGCAAGACCTCCTCGACCGGGCGGCCCTTGAGCGAGCGCACGCGCATGGTGACGATCGGCGCGCTGGCCTTCACGGGCGCGCCCTCCGCCGCCAGGATGGCGGTCAAGGGTTCGATCTGGTCGTCCTGGATGTCGAAGAACAGCAGGTTGGGCCGGTCGCCCCCGCCGGTGTTCTCGATCTGCGCCACGAGGGTGGCGCGGGTGAGTGCAAGCGTGACAATCAGGAAGGTGCCGAGGCCGAGAGCAAGGAGCAGCAGGACGGTGCGGTTGTTCGGCCGGTGCAGGTTGGCCACGCCTTGGCGCCACACGTAGGGCGCGCGCTTCGGGAAATAGCGGCGGGCGGTCCACGCGACGACCTTGGCCAGTCCGGCCAGCACACCGAAACTCACCGCCAGCATCACCACGAAACCAACCCCGTGTTCCCAGCGGCGGGTCTGCGCCAGGGCGAAGACCGTGACCGCGCCGACGATCAGCGCGTACACCGTCCAGCGCGCGGGATCGGGTCCGCTCGTGTTCTCCGCGAACGACGAGCGGATCGCCACCAGAGGTGACACCCGGCGCACGGGCAGCAGCGGCAGCAGGGTGAACAGCAGGCAGATGATGAGGCCCGCCACCATGCCCTGGCCCACGGCGGCCCAGGAGACGGCGAACTCGACCGCAAACGGGAGCAGTCCCTCGAGGAAGGACGGCAGGATCAGCTGCACCCCCAGCCCCACCGCGGCGCCCAGGATGGCGCCGCAGATGCCGATGCCGAGCCCTTGCACCAGGTACACGGCGAAAGCCTGGCGCGCGCTGCAGCCGAGGCAGCGCAGGACCGCCACCGTCGGGATCTTCTGCCGCACATGGACGTGAATCGCGCTGGCGACGCCGATCGCGCCGAGGAAAAGCGAGATGAAGCCGACGAGGCTCATGAAGGCGTACACGTTCTCCAGCGCGCGACCGAGGTCGCGCTTGCGCTCCTCCACGGTGTCGAAGCCCAGGCGCAGTTCCCGGAAACGGCCGCGCAGGTCACGCACGAGCGCCTCGACGTCGATCTCCGGGGCAAACTTGAAGTACGATTTGTAGCGCACGAGGCTGCCGGGGCCAATCAGGCCGGTGGCCGGCAGCTCGGAGAGCGGGAAATACACGCGCGGCGAGAGCTGGGCGATGGCGGCAGATTCTCCCGGGATCGACAGCAGGGAGCCGGCCACGGTGAAGGTGGTTTCGCCAATGCGGACCGGATCGCCGGGCTTCAGTCCGAACTGCGCCATCAGCGTGGCCTCGAGCACGGCCACGCGTCCCCCGGCAGCCAGGCGCGCGGGAGCATCGGCGGGGTCGGTCAGGAAGTCGCCATAGAACGGATACGCGCCATCGAGCGCGCGCAGGGACACGAGCCGCGTCTGGTCGTTCGACGTGGGAAACACGATCATGGAGGCGAACATCACCTCCCGTGCCTGCTCGCCGCCCAGCTCGTTGAGGAACTGCTCGGCTTCGGGCGTGAGCGCGGAGCGGGACTGGACCGCGAGATCGGCCCCGAGCAGGCCCTTGGCCTGCTCATCGATCGCCCGCTGCAGGTTGTCCATCAGCGATCCGACGGCGACGAGCGCCGCGATGCCCAGGACGATCGACAGCGAAAACAGCAGCAGACGCCGGCGGGAGGCGCGCGAATCGCGCCAGGCCATCTTGAGAACGAAGTTCATGGCGTGGTCACGTCCTCCACCACCGCGCCGCCGCGCAGGCGCAGCCGCCGGCGGCATAGCTTGGCGAGCTCCAGGTCATGCGTGACGAGCACGAGCGTCGTGCCCTTCTCGCGGTTCAGCCCGAAGATCAGGTCGACCATCGCGTGCGCCGTGTCGGTGTCGAGGTTGCCGGTCGGCTCGTCGCAGAAGAGGATCTTGGGCCGGTTGATGAAGGCGCGCGCGAGGGCCACGCGCTGCTGTTCACCGCCGGAAAGCTGGACCGGATAGTGATCGGTGCGCGCACCGAGGCCGACGCGTTGCAGGAGCGCATGCGCCTCGGCCTCCGCCTCGGGACCGCCCTCGCCGCGCAGCTCGATGGGCACGAGCACGTTCTCGAGCGCGGTGAGTGTCGGGATGAGTTGGAAATTCTGGAAGACGAAGCCGACATGGGCGTTGCGCACCCGCGCCCGCGCATCCTCGTTCATTTCTCCGATCGACTCGCCCGCGAGCACGACGCTGCCACCCGAGGGCCGGTCCAGGCCGGCGCACAGACCGAGCAGGGTGGTCTTGCCGCTGCCCGAGGGGCCGACGATCGCGAGGCTGGCCCCGGGGGCGAGGTCGAAGCTCACCTCCTTCAGCACCGTCAACGGACCGGTGGCCGTCGGGTAGAACTTGGTGAGCCGCTCGACTTTCAACATGGATTGAACACTCATGCGTGGAGCCGGGAATGAATCCGGCCTGACCTTTCAGCGCAAATGACGAAGCGACTTCGCTTTTGGTTTCTTTTCATACTCGCCAGCGTCCTCGCCAGCGCTGCCGAGCCGAAAACCATTCTCTTCTTTGGCGACAGCCTGACGGCGGGCTACGGGCTCGACGACCCGGCGACGGAGGCCTTTCCGGGTCTGATCGAGGCGCGGCTCAAGGAGGCCGGCCTGCCGTACCGGGTGGTCAATGCTGGTCTGAGCGGCGAGACCACCGCCGGGGGGCTGCGGCGGGTGGACTGGATCCTGCGCCAGCCGGTCGACATCTTCGTGCTCGGCCTCGGTGGCAACGACGGCCTGCGCGGCGTGCCCGTGACGGCCTCCAAGGCCAACCTGCGCGGCATCATCGAGAAGGTGCGGGCGCGCAACCCCCAGGCGAAAATCGTGCTCTCGGGCATGCAGATGCCCCCCAGCCTCGGTCCCGACTACACCAAAGCCTTCGCCGCGATGTATCCGGAGATCGCCGACAGCATGAACGCCACCCTCATCCCCTTCCTGCTCGATGGCGTCGGCGGCGTGCCCACGCTCAACCTGCCGGACGGCATCCACCCCAACGCCGAAGGCCACCGGAAGGTGGCGGAGGTGGTGTGGAAGACTCTCCAGACCCTGCTGTAAGGCACCCATCCCGGACCCATGGGTTCGGAAATTCACTTGCCTCGCGAAAAGGCCGCGGCTTGGTTGGGACGTCCTCAACCCAGGAGTCTCATGATCCGCCGCACCCGTCACAATCTGTCGATCGTCGCCATGTGCGCGGGCGCCCCGGAGGGACTCACCTAACCGGACTTGGCCCGCCTCACCCGCGGGCCCGCGAACACTCCCTGTTTCCCGAAGCCCGCTCCGCCCGAGCGGGCTTTTTCGTTTTCGTTCGCCTCTCTCCGTCTCCGTCCCGGTCTCCTTTCCATGGTTTCGCCTCTTCGCATCATCTGGCAGCTCATGCGCGGCCATCGCCTGCGCTACGGCCTCGCCTTGGGCAGCCTCGCCCTTGCCACGCTCGTCGCCTACGGCGTGCCCCTGATCGGCAGTGTCACCATCGACCACGCCCTCGGCGGCCGCCCGGTCGACGGCGACACCCCCGCGCTACTCGCGCTGCTGCTGCGCGCCCTCGGTGGGCCCGAGACCTTGCGCGATCACCTGTGGCTTGCCCCGCTCGCCATGGTCGTGCTCAGCCTCGTGGCCGGCGTGTTCAGCTACCTGAAAGGCTGGCAGGCCTCCGTCGCCAGCGACGGGATCGCGCGCGCGCTCAAGGAGCGTCTCTACGACCACCTCAATCACCTGCCGTCGCGCCACCACGACCGGAACGACACGGGCGACCTCGTGCAACGCTGCACCAGCGACGTGGAGACGACTCGGCAGTTTCTCGCCGCGCAGGTGATGGAGATCGGGCATGCCCTGCTGCTCACCGCCGTGGCGCTGCCGCTGCTGCTGTCGCTCAGCGTGCCCATGACGCTGGTGTCGTTCGCCCTGATCGGTCCGATCGTACTCTACGGCTACCTCTACTTCCGGAAAGTCCGGCACGTCTTCCGCGAGGTCGACGAGGCCGAGGGCGAGCTCACCGGGGTGATCCAGGAGAACCTGACCGGCATCCGCGTCGTGCGGGCCTTCGCCCGCCAGGCATTCGAGCGGGCCAAGTTCGCCGGGCCCAACGCCCGTTACCGCGACCGCAGCCTGCGCATGCTCCGGCTGATGTCGTGGTACTGGTCGATCAGCGATTTCGTGGCGCTTTCCCAGATTGGCCTCACGCTGCTCGTCGGCGCCCACTGGATCGCCAGCGGCACACTCACCGTTGGACTGCTGTTCGCCTTTCTCTCCTGCCTCGGGCTGATGCTCTGGCCTGTGCGCCAGCTCGGACGCATGCTCACCGAGCTCGGTAAGACAACCGTCGCGCTCCATCGCATTCACGAGATCCTCGCGGTCGCGCGCGAAGCCGACGCCCCGGACAGCCCGCCACCACCACCGTCCTTCACCGGACGCATCGCGGTGCGCCACCTGCGGTTCTCCCACGACGGACAGCGGCCCGTGCTCGACGGACTTTCCTTCGATGTAGCGCCAGGCGAAACGGTCGCCCTGCTCGGCCCGTCCGGCGCGGGCAAGAGCGTGCTGATGCACCTGCTGCTCCGGCTCTACGACTACACCGAAGGCTCGATCCAGTTCGACGGCCGGGAACTCTCCTCGCTGCCGCGCAAATGGGTGCGCAGCCAGATCGGCGTCGTGATGCAGGAGCCGTTTCTCTTTTCCAAGACGCTGCGGGACAACCTGCGCCTCGGCCGCGGCGACGCCCCGCAGCACGAGGTCGAGGACGCCGCCCGCGCCGCCTGCATCCACGACACGATCCAGGGCTTCGCCGACGGGTATGAGACCATGATCGGCGAACGCGGCATCACCCTTTCGGGCGGACAACGCCAGCGCGTCGCACTGGCGCGCGCGATCCTGAAGCGGCCGCCGCTGCTCATCCTCGACGATGCGCTGAGCGCGGTCGACGGGGAGACCGAGGCCCTCATCCTGCGTGCGCTGCGCGAGCGCCGCGGTCATGCCACCACCCTCGTCATCGCGCACCGCCTCTCCACCCTTGCCCACGCCGACCGCGTGCTCGTGCTCGATCGCGGGCGTCTCATCCAGTCCGGCACCCATGCCACCCTGGCCGCCGAGGACGGGCTCTACCGCCGACTCTGGCAGATCCAGAGCAGCGTCGAGACCGCGTTCCGCGAGGACGCCCTGTCCGGCCGATAACTCCGCCCGCCCATGTCCGCCCTCACCCAACCCGAAGACGACTTCAAAGCCCGGCTCGACGCCGGACTCTGGTGGAAGCTGTTCCAGCGCGCCCTGCGCATGAAGCGCCACCTCGTGCCGCTGTGCATCGCCGCCGTGGTCATCGCCGCCTGCGAGGCCGGCTACGCCCACGTCACCCGCTGGGTGATCGACGCCGTGGTGCGGGACGGGGCGGATGCACCGCTGGGCCTCCACCTCGCCGCCTACCTCGGACTCACCGCCGTGCTCAGCGTGGGCGTGTGGGTCTTCATCGAGAAAGCGGGCAACCTGTCCAACCGACTGGCGCACGACATCCGGCGGGACGGCTTCGACCGGCTGCAGGAGCTCGAGTTCGCGTTCTACGACACGCGGCCGGTCGGCTGGCTGATCACGCGTCTGACGAGTGACTGCGACCGGCTCGCGCGCATCATGGCGTGGGGCTTCCTCGATCTCGTCTGGGGCACGAGCTTCCTGCTCATGATTGCCGCCAGCCTGCTCGTAATGAACTGGAAGCTTGGCCTGATCGTCATCGCGATCGTGCCGCCGCTCGCCGTCGTCTCGAAGTATTTCCAGCGGAAGATGCTGCTCAGCGCCCGCGAGATCCGGCGCACCAACTCCCAGATCACCGCGGCGTACAACGAGGCCATCCAGGGGGTGCGGACGACCAAGACGCTCGTGCGCGAGGCCGAGAACCTCGCGGAGTTCTCGCGGCTGAGCACCCGGATGTTCGACGCCGCGGTGCTCAACGCCCGTCAGAACGCCGTGTACTTCCCGATCGTCACGACCCTCGGTTCGCTCGCGGCCGGCCTCGCCCTCTGGCGGGGCGGCGTGCTGGTGGGCAACGAGGCCATGAGTGTCGGCACGCTCGTGGCGTTCGTGAACTTCGCCGGCCAGTTCTTCTTCCCCATCAACCAGCTCGCCCAGAAGCTGACCGAGATGCAAGGGGCGCAGGCGGCGGGCGAACGCGTGATGGGCCTGCTCTCCACCGAGCCGGCGATCCGGGACAACGCGACGGTGCGCGCCCGCCTCGCCGCCCTGGCGGCGAATCCGCCCGCGGCCGGCCTGGCCCCGGACGGGCTGCCGGCACGCATCGCGACGGTCGAGTTCCGCCACGTCACGTTCCGCTACGCCACCGGCCCGGTCGTGCTCGAGGACTTCAACCTGACCGTGCGGGCAGGCGAAACCATCGCCCTCGTGGGGCCTTCCGGCGGCGGCAAGAGCACCATCGCCTCGCTCGTCTGCCGGTTCTACGAGCCCGTGTCCGGGCAGATTCTCTTCAACGGCATCGATTACCGGGAGCGTTCCCTTGCCTGGCTCCAGGCCCAGCTCGGCATCGTGCTGCAGACGCCCCACCTCTTCAAGGGGACGGTCCGCGAGAACATCCGCTACGGCCGTCTCGAAGCCACCGACGCCGAGGTGGAGGCGGCAGCCCGGCGGGTCAACGCCCACGACTTCATCCTGCAGTTGGAGCACGGATACGACACGCCCGTCGGCGAAGGCGGCAACCGGCTCTCCTCCGGCCAGCGTCAGCTCGTGTCCTTCGCCCGCGCCCTGCTCGCCGATCCGCAGATCTTCGTGATGGACGAGGCGACCTCCTCGATCGACACCGAGACGGAGCAGCTCATCCAGCGCGGGCTGGAGACGATGTTTGCCGGCCGGATCAGCTTCGTGATCGCACACCGCCTGAGCACGATCCGCCGGGCGGACCGGATCCTCGTGATCACGCGCGGCCGGATCGAGGAGTGCGGCACCCACGAGGAGCTGGTGCGGCGGCGCGGCCACTACTACGAACTCTACACCAGCCAGTTCCAGCGGGAACGCGAGGAGGCGGTGCTCGAGGGAGCCGCGCCGGAGCCGTTTCAGAAATAGAAGTAGTCGTCACCCGGCGCGAGGAAGCGCTTGCCCGGCGGCAGAAACACCGTGCGCCAGACGGTCGCGTACCGCGACCAGGGACCGGTGAGCTCGCTGTCGCAGGCCAGCACGGGCATGGCCATGCGCCGGCCGGCGGACGCGGCCACCCGCTCCTTCACCAGGCCGTAGCCGGTCTCGGAGGCGAAAAAGAGCATCCGGCGCTCGACCGGCCCGAGCGCGCCCCCGGCGAAGCGTCCGACGCGGGCAAATTCGGCGAGCGCGATCCGGTTGCGCGCCACCTCGCGTGCCGCCCGCTCGAAGGCCTCGCCAAACGTCGGCGCCGCGGCATGGCCGTAGGCGCGCCCGCCCGCACCGCGCTCGGAGACGGCGAGCACGGTGACGCCGCCCATCGGCCCCTCGATCACAAACGCCTCGAGTTCGGGCCAGTCCGAGTGCACCGGCCGCGCCTCCGCCGTGCCCTCCCACCAGGCGAGCAGGGAGAAACGCTCGACCGCCTCGCGCAGCGCCGCACAGCGCGCGGCCACGGCATTCGCCCCGGGGTAGGCCGCGAAACCGTTGGACGTCGGATCGACGTCGAAGGCATACTCACGGGCGCGGGCCGAGCGGGCCGTGACGTGATAGGCCCAGCGCTCCATCGCCTCGGACACGGCGATGGCCTCGGCCGTCACGCGCTGCGCATGCGTGCCCGAGCCCGCCGCGTCGGCAAAGAGCGCATCCGAGGGACGCGGGATGAGGCCGTCGACGAGGCGGACGTTGACGTGATGGAGCGGACGGCGCAGCACCTCCAGCCGGGCGTGTTCAAACGCCGCGACGGGACCGCCCTGCGCCGCCAGCACCCCCGGATAAGGGTGGGCGCGACGCCGATCCATGACCGGTCAACGTTCCGACTGCGGGAACCTGAATCGAACGCGGAACGCCCCGAAGGACGTCCGACACGGGGAAAACAACGACACACCAGGCCGGAAACGCCGGCACGCAGACGGGGAAGCCATGGACAACGGGAGATTAGGGGAGGGGGGAACCTGACCGTGTCTCCACACAGTCGATACAGACCGGCTCGCGCAAGTCTTTTTCGTTGCCGGGTCGCGGAAGTTTCCGGCCCCTGCCTCCGTCCACCGGAAAACAACGCCGCCTGAAGGGAGGACCGGCAACCCCTGGGTGGACGCGCGGGTCCCTCCGCGCGTGGTTTGGCCCATACAGCCGCAGGCCGGACACGGGGCCGTCCGTCGGCGCAGCGGGTGCAGGGACGCACCCGCCCACCTCGATCGCCGACAACCCGGCGGTTTCAGAGAAACCGCCCTACCTTCCGATCTCAGGCAGACGCGTGGGTCCGTCCGCGCCGCGGGCGCGGGATGCGCCCGCCCACCTTGGTGGCCCGGCGTAAGCGTGCGACGTTACGACGCCTGGTCTCTGAAGCACTCCTAGCGCCAGGTATAGCGCACCCGGTAAGTGACCACCGTCTCGCCATCAGCCGGGACGGTGACGCGGAATTCGACGTTCTGCGCGTCGGTCTTCACGAACTCGTGCGACGGGTTGGAGATCGTCCAGTTGACCCCGCGATAGAGGCGCTCGGCGATACGGACCTCGACCGGCTCGGTCTTGCGGTTGCGCACCTTGATCTCGAACGCCTCCTCCATGAAGTCGTTGCGTCCGCTCATCTGGAAGTCGGTGCGCCGGCGCTCGCCCACGAGGTCGAAGGCATCGCCGGTGTAGAGCCGCACGGTCTCGTTCTTGGCCGTGTGATCGAGGGTGTTTTCGCCGGTGAACTCCAGCCGGCCGTCGGCATCATCGCGGCGGTAGAACCGCGTGCGACCCTTCGGCAAGGGCACGCCGAGGCGGTTCGCCTCGCTGTTCTCGAATTCGCGCATGACCCAGACCTTGGGATTGGACTGCGTGCCATAGTCGGGGTTGTTGCGAATCATCTCCTGGTTCCAGCCGCGGAACTGCGGGCCGGGCTCAGCGCCATTGTAGACGTAAAAAGTCTTCGCCTTCACCCCCGTGGCGCGAAGGAACTCGACCTGCTTCACCTCGCGGTCGCGCAACGTGGTCGCGCGCGGCAGGGAGTAGAGGTGGAACTCGTCGAAGGCCTTCTCAGTGACCTGCGGGGCGGCCATGTCCATCGCCGCGGCGCGCATCATCATCGCTTCGCGGACCTCGCGCTCCGGCTGCACCTTGTTGACGTCGCCGGCCATCAGCTTGATCGCGGCGTTCTCGAAGGTCTTGCCGCTCTGGTTGTCGATCGTGACCCAACCGATCAGGTCGAGCGTGTCGCCCTTCTCCGGGGCAACGAGGTTGTAGGAGGCCGACCACCGCAGTCCGCCGGTCACATAGCTGAGCTCGGCATTGAGCTTGGCCGCGGCGGCCGAGCCCAGGGTCCAGCTCAGGGTCGGCTTGAGGATGGCGTCATTGCCCAGCGCAGGAAACACGGGCTCGCCCGGCAGCGAGAAGCGCAGCTTGCCGTCCACCTCGATGAGCGGGGCCTCCGACGGCATCCCGCGATGCAGCGCGCCGGGCACATAGCCGCTGCGCAGGACGCGGCCCTTGACGGTGTACTCCTTCGCATCCTGGTCGCGTACGAGGAAGTCGAGTTCCTTGCCCTCGAAGAGCGAGAGCATGAGCCCTTGGGAGACGGTGTCGGCGCGGTAGCTTTGCTCCAGGATGCTCAGGGCCACGCGGCCCGCCGGGTCGCGCAGCACGACGGAGTCCGGCTCGAGGGCCGTGGTCACGCCGGCAAACGAAACCGGGGTCTCGCCCGCCTTGAGGTCGAGCGGTACGGTTTCGCGGACGACCGCGAAGTTTTGGTTGTAGATCGTCAGGGCCGGCTGGGCCACGGCGACGGAAAGACAGGACAGGGCCGTCCCGAGGGACGGCAGGAGGAAACGGGTTTTCATGGACGAGAGGTTCGACACCCCCCTTCCACGGACGATCCGCGATTTTCTTAGGGGACCTTTTCCTTACCGGTTCAGCGCGCCCACGATCTCGTACAGGCAGGCGATGCCGAAGGCCGCCAGGCATACGAGGAGGGCGCCGTTGCCCACGCGTCCGTTGGCCAGGGCGCCGACCCAGTCGCGCCGGTTATTCAGGTAGAGCAGCGTGCCCGCTAGGAAGGGCATGAAGAAGGCGCCGACGATCGAGAAGGTGACCACCACCGCCACGGGCTGGCGAAACCACAGCAGGATCAGCGGGGGGCCGGCCAGCCACAGAAGGGCCCCGAGGTAGACCCGTCGGGTGGCCGGTCCCGGCTTTGCCAAGCCCCAGGCCTCGGCGAGTTCGGCAAAAATGTGCGGCACGCCCTGCCAGACGCCCAGCATCGCCGTGAACACCGTGCACCAGAATCCGAGCAAAAAGACCCAACGGCCAAACGGGCCCGCCACCGTTTCCAGCCGGGCCGCGATTTCCAAGGCGATGCGCGTGCCGGAGGCGGATTCGGCATGCACGCTCGAGGCGATCACGCAAAGGGCGATGCCGAAGAGGCCGGTGAACAGGTAGGCCAGGCGCACGTCGGCGCGCACCGGCTGGAGTTTGCCCGCCCCGCTCCACCCGGCAGCCTTCAGCCAGTAGCCGTAGCACACGACCGTCACGCTGCCGCCGATGCCGCCCAGGAGCGCCAGCACCGCCGCGCCCCCGCCGTCGGTCAACCGGGGCACGAACAGGCCAGTCGCCACCTCGCCCCATGACGGCGCAGCCAGCACGGCGCAGATCGCGACGCAGATGGCCATCACCGCGATCAGGCCCTTCATCACCCGTTGGAACGCACTAAAGCGGTTCAACGCGACCAGGAGCGCCGCCACCACCGCATGCGCCACGCCCCATTGTTGCACCGTCAACACCGGCCAGAGGCTCGCCCCGGCGAGTCCGCAGGCGCTGCTCAACGAGGCCCCCACGAGGTAGGCCCACAGCACCAGATAGGCCGCCAGCGCAACGCTCACCACCCGCGGCAGCCGGGTGACCCAGGCGCGCACCACGGTCTCACCGGTCGCCAGCTGCCACCGCGCCAGGGCCTCGGTGAGGATGAATTTCAGCGCCGCAGTGAGCGCGATGGCCCACAGCAGCGTGGAGCCGAACCTGAGTCCGGTGACCGACGCCACCACCACGTCGCCCGCGCCGATGCCGGCCGCCGCCAGGATGAGTCCCGGTCCGAGCGACCGGAAGCGTTGCAGCAGGGCGAAGAACATCGGGAAGCAGGGGAGGCGGGGATCAGAAGCGTTCGCGCCGGACCGTAGCCGCCTCGATCTCTTTGCGGTCGAGCAGGGCCGGACGCAACTGCTGCGCGGCGAGCAGGGGCAGCTGATCCTCGAGGTGCGGGCTGCCGGGTTGCGAACTGTTGCCGTAACTGGTGAGCACCTGGGCCCGCACGGGAGAGCCGAACTCGACCAACGCGACAAACGTGTCACCGAAGGTGGCCTTCTGCCGCGGCGCATCCTTGGCCACGGGCGCGTAGCGCATGACGCGAAAGATGCCGAGGTTGCCGTCGGCGCCGTTGGCCGGCAGGTCGGTCGCACCGAGCGCGAACCGCCGGTAATCGCCCCACGGCGCATCGAGCGACCCGTAGCGCTCGAGCGTCTCGGCCGCGGCAGCCTCCAGCATCGCCACCGCCGCCGCGGGATCCTTGAGGCCGCGCGGCGTGGTCAGCGGTTGGCGCCAATCCGGAGCCACCGCGAAGTGTTTCCAGTCGCCGTAGGCCGGCCCCATGAACCGGGCGGCAAACCGCTCGAAGAGCAGTGCGCCCCGGCTGGTCGCGTCCGTGCGCCGGTCCCAGGCCTTGAGCACGGCGGCCGCTGCACGCGCAGCGTCCGACGACCCGGCCTCGGCGGCGGCGACGAGGTCATCAAGCACGCGCTCCGCCAGTTCGACGTGCGTGGTGTGTTTGTAGGCGGCGAGTTCCGCGAAGGTGACCTTTGTATCGGCGTGCAACAGGCGGAGCGACTGGAGCGTGCGCAACGAGAGCGGGCCCGCGGGCAGCACCGGGGGATGCGCGGCAGGTTCGAGCAGTGCCGGGTACGTCGTGGCCCAGGGCGGATTGTTGGTGTTCTGCACCCAGCCGTCCGCCGGATCGATCACCTTGGGCAGGTCCTCGTAGGGGTGAAGCTCGGTCCACAGCGTCGCCGAGGTGTCGCCGGCCACCACCCCGGCCCAGGTCTTGGCGTCGCCCGACGCCCGTTTGGGCAGCGTGCCGTTGTAGAGGTACATGATGCGGCCGTCGCGATCGGCGTAGGTGATGTTGAACGTCGGCACCTGCAGGCGCTTGAGCTCGGCTTCGTAGGAGGAAAACGACCGCGCCAGCGCCATGTTCCAGTACTGTTCGATCATGAACGGCCGATCGAGACCGGCCGTGCGGATGGCGAGGGTGAGGCCGTCCTGGTCCCAGACCACTGGACCATGCACCGACGAGCGCACGGTGAGCGCTTCGTCGCGCCACGTGCCGTCGGGCTGGCGCACGCGCAGGCCATGGGTTTGCACGGTGAAGGGCCGGACCTCGCCATCGAACACGTACCCGTTCCCTTCGGGCGCGAGGGTCAGCCGGTACAGGTCGCTGGCGTCGATGCTGTTCACCGTCTGGGTGAAGCCGAGCACGTCGCTGAAAACGAAGCGCAGCATGGGGAAGCCGATCTGGCTCGAGCCGTAGAGCTGGATGCCGGGCGCGTTGAGGTGCGCCTCGTAGTAGATCGACCAGTCGCTCCATGGCAGGTGCGGGTTCATGAGCAGCAGCGAATGGCCGCTGGCGCTGCGCGCCGGGGCGATGGCCCAGGCATTCGACTCACCGGGCGGCGTGGCGCCGACCGGACTGCCCGAGCTGTACGCCTTCGCCGCCGTCTCCACGGCGCGCGCCGAGCTCAGGTAACCGAAATGGACGATGCGATGCACGTGGAGCAACGCGTCCACCGGACGGATGGGCAGCACCTTGCGCCGCTCCGGATCGAGCGCCTCAGCATGCCGCTCCGCGTACGTGTTCATGCCGTCGGCAAAGGCGGCAAAGTAGCGCTGGTACGCGGGCGACTGTTGCGCGAGCCAGGCGTCGGCGCGGTCCGGCGCACCGTTGCGCCAGACCCACCGGTCGTTCTCAAGGTTGCCCAGCGCGCCGTGCGGCAGGGCCGGGTCCGCCACGGCACCCCAGTATTCGGCGGCGCGCCCGCGCGATTCGCCATAGAGTTTCAGCACGAGGTTTCCATGGCTGCTCATCTGCAGGTAGCCGTAGCCAAAGAAAAGTCCCTCGAGGTCCGCCGCGTAGACATGACCGACCCCATAGGTGTCCCAGAGAATCTCAACCCCGCGCTCCGCCGCCGCCGACCGGGCCGGGACGCCAACCGCAGCCCCAAACAGGGAAAGCACACCAAGTCCGCCGGCGGCGATCCGGCGGAGACGGAGAAGGGCGAGGCGCATGCCGAACGGACAGCAAACCGTGGGCCACCCCCCTACCCTCGTTCTCTTTCCCGTTCTCGTTCTCGAATCAGGTGGAAGCGCGGTGCGAAACCGCCTCGATGCGAGGGGCGAGGGATTGGCCTTACGCCACGCCCCAGCTCTGTAAGGGTCAATCGAGAACGATTACGATTACGAGAACGATGGGGGCGCGCCGATGGGGGGCTGCAGGGGTGATCTTCGCCTCACTTCTGCTTTGCCTCGGGACGACTTTGGCTGACGGTGGGAGCCGCTCATGGATTTCGAACTCGACTCGTCTCCCCGCCCGGCCGGCGTCCCGCCCATCGATTTCCGCGCGGAGCTGAACGACGAGCAGTACAACGCCGTCACCGCTCCGCCCGGGCCGCTGCTCGTGCTCGCCGGCGCCGGGTCTGGCAAGACGCGCACCCTCACCTACCGCGTCGCCTACCTGCTCTCCCAGGGGGTGAAGCCCGGGGAAATCCTGCTGCTGACCTTCACCAACAAGGCCGCCAAGGAGATGCTGCACCGCGTGCAGGAGCTGACCGGGGTCGAGCCCGGCCGTTTCTGGGGCGGCACCTTCCACTCGCTCGGCCACCGCGCCCTGCGCATCTACGGCGAGGCCATCGGCATGCCGCGCAACTTCACCATCCTCGACGCCGACGAGTCGGAAAGCCTGCTCAAGGCGGCGGTCGAGCAGACCGACAAGACCTTCTTCAAGGACAAGACCAACCCCAAGCCCGGCCCGCTGCACGAGATCATCTCCCTCGCACGCAACACCCAGAAGTCGATTGCCGACACGGTCGCGAAGAGTTTCCCCCAGTTCGGCGAGATCGCCCACCGCATCCCGGCCTTCGCCCGCGCCTACGCGGAGCGCAAGCAGGCGCAGAACGTCGTCGACTACGACGACCTGCTCGAGAACTGGCTGGAGCTGCTGCGCCGCGCGCCCGAGGTCGCCACCTACTTCCAGGAGCGTTTCCGCCACGTGCTGGTGGATGAGTATCAAGATACGAATACACTCCAGTCCGCGCTGGTCGACCTGCTCGGCTCGCACCACCGCATCATGGCCGTGGGCGACGACGCCCAGTGCATCTACTC
>CAYZBG010000063.1:0-32547 GCA_964476565.1 uncultured Opitutus sp. | reverse complement strand
CCTCTGGTCGAGGCCATCGATCCCCGTCCCGATCCCGCCGCCGCTGCGGCGGCGGACGAAGTGAAAGGACTGCTCGCCCGACTCCCGCCGGACGATGCCGCCCTGCTGACCTTGCATTACCTCGAAGGCTGGGGGCTGCAGGATATTGCCTCGGCTTACGGTTGGACCCACACCGCCACGAAACTGCGCGCCTGGCGCGCCCGCGCCCGGCTCCGGGCGCTGTACGATTCACCTGATTCTGCCGCATGAAACCGCTGCCTCCCTCCTGGCACCACCACGTCGAACTCGCCCGCCGCGAGCCGGTGCCGCCCATCCATCTTGATGCCTTGCTGCGCGCCGTGCGCGGTGTCGTTCCGGCCGCATTGGGTTGGCGGCTCGAGTTTGCCGCGGTGTTCGCCCGCCGCTCTGTCCTGTCCGGGTGTGCGGCGGTGGCCATCGGGTTGCTCAGTATCGCGGGGTGGCAGGCGTGGGAATTCTGGCAGGACGTGCTGCCCTGGGCGCAGTTGATCGCCACCGAGGTGGCCATGGCGGGAGGTGCGTCGTGATCTCCTCCCGTACGCAAGCGTGGCTCGCGGCGATCGCGCTGTTTGTTTTCGGCGTTGCGGTGGGCACCGCGGGAACGGCGCTGCTTGGCCTGCGCTCCGTGAAGCGCGCCATGAGTGCGCCGGTCCAGACCCAGGCCCAGGTGGTCGAGCGGGCCACCGCCCGCGTGGCCCAGCAGCTTACCCGCGAGCTCGAGCTTGACGAGGCGGCGGAGGCCCGCATCCGGACCGAGTTGCGCCGGGCCGCCCTCAACATCCGCCGCCTGCGGGCGGACCACATCCGGGCGATGCAAACCGAGATTCGCAGTGCTGCCGGCCGGATTGCGGCGGAGCTGCCGCCCGAGCAGCGCGAGCGGATGGAGAACCGCATCGCCCAGCACCTGCGCCGGGTGGGCTTCGAGAGCCTGAGTCAACCCAACCCGCCGGCGCGTCCGCCCGGAAGTTGAGCTTGCCCCTCAGGCGGCGGCGACGCCGGCCATCAATTGCATGAGCGCGGCCTCGCTGAAGCGCTCGCGGGGCAGTTCCCCGGCGAGACGGCCCTCACGCATGACCAGGATGCGCCCGCAGAGGCCGATGAGTTCGGGCAACTCCGAGGACACGACGAAGAGGGCCTTGCCCTCGCAGGCAAGTTCGTCGAGCAGCTGATAGATCTCCGCCTTGGCGCCTACATCGACGCCGCGCGTTGGTTCGTCAATGAGCAGCACGTCGCAATCGCGGGCGAGCCACTTGGCGAGGGCGATCTTCTGCTGGTTGCCGCCGCTCAAGCCGGCGGTGATCGCCTCGGGCGAAGGGGTCTTCACCCGCAACCGTTGAAGGTAGCGGCCGGCGAGACTGCGTTCGAGGGCGCGCTGCACCCAGCCCAGGCGGGTAAGGGCGGGCAGGGCGGCGAGGGCGGTGTTCTCCCGGCAATTGAGCCCGAGCACGAGACCCTGACGTTTGCGGTCCTCCGGCACGAGGCCAACGCCGGCGGCGAGGGCGTGGTCAATCGAGCCGAGCCGCAGGGGGCGGCCCTTGACGTGCACCTCGCCCTGGACGGCCGGATCGAGGCCAAACACGGCCTGGACCACCTCGCTCCGTCCGGCGCCCACGAGCCCGGCGAGTCCGACGATCTCCCCGGCGCGCACCTCAAAGCCGATGTCCTGAAATCGTCCGGGCGAAGCCAGCGAGCGCACGGCGAGGGCCACGGGTCCGGGTGCGCGTTGCAGGCAGGCAGGGGTGCGCGCGGTCAACTCTCGGCCGATCATCTGGGCGACCACGCGCTGCGGCGTGGTGGCGGCAATCGCTTCCGTTGTCACATGCCGCCCGTCGCGCAGGACGGTGATGCGGTCGCAGAGCGCGAACAGCTCTTCCAGCCGGTGAGAGACGTAGATGAGGGTGAGGCCACGGGACTTCAGTTCGCGCACGAGGCGGAACAGTTCGCGGGCTTCTCCGGCCGACAGGGAGCTCGAGGGCTCGTCCATGACGATGACCTGCGCCCCGGTGCCGACGGCCGCGGCGATCTGCACCAGTTGCTCGTGTCCGGTCGAAAGTGATCCGATCAATGCGTCCGGATCGAGGTCGGCGCCGATGGTCGCGAGCATGCGCCGCGCCCGCGTACGCAGCTCCTTCCGGTCCACCCAGCCGCCGCGGCCGCGCGGCAGGTCGCCCAGGCAGAGGTTCTCGGCCACCGAGAGGTTGGGGCAGAAGGCGAGCTCCTGGTGAACCATGGCGATGCCGAGGCTGCGGGCGGCCAGCGGCGACGCCGGATGAATGATGCGCCCGTCCAGCCGGATCTCGCCGGTATCGGCCTGATGGATACCGGCGAGGATCTTGCCCAGCGTGCTCTTCCCGGCCCCGTTCTCGCCGATGAGGGCGTGGCAGGTGCCCCGTTCAATGTCGAAGGAGACATCGTCGAGCGCCCGCACCCCCGGGAAGCGCTTGGTGATCCCTTTAAAGGACAGGAAGGATGTCACGGAGGTCTGGCCGTCTTCAGGCATGAGTCGGTTGCATCGGTGTGCTGACAGGGAGGTGACCCAGGCATTCCTGCCTGTGCGGGTGAGGGAGGGCGGTATTTACCCTCCGGAACCCAGGCACGAATGGCTGGGTCACGTGCCTCACTTCGGCAGCCACTTGTCCCAGTTCTTGGCGAACTCGTCGACGTTCGCCTTGGTGACGGGGATGAGCGCGCTCACGTCCTTCACTGCGGCGGGGTCCTTCTTCAGCACGATCTTATTCACGAGGTGTTCGACCGAGCGGTAACCCCACTGGTAGCATTGTTGGGCGAGCAGGACCGGCACGTGGCCGCTGCGAATGTAGTTGAGCTGGGCCGGCAGTGCGTCGACGGCGACGCACTGCACCGCGCCCGGGGCCCACTTGAGCGCGTTCTCGGTAAAGAGCGGCCAGCCGCCGATCATGGCCCAGCCGGTGATGTCGGGGTTGGCCTGCATGACCTGTTCCACGCGGGCGGCGGCGTCCTGGGGCGTCTCGCGGTGGTAGTAGACGTCGCGGATCTTGATGCCGGGATACTTCGCCGCGGCTTCGCGCGCGCCGCGGACGCGGGCCTGGAGATTGGGGGCGTTCTGGTTGCCGGCGAGGATGGCAACGATGCCCTGGCCGCCCATGACCTTGACCAGTTCCTCCATGGTCTGGCGGCCGCATTCGACGTCATCGACTCCGTAGGTGACGAATCGCTTGCTGGCCGGCGCGTCGGAATCGAAGGTGGCGACAGGCACGCCGTTGTTGACCGCGGCGTTGATCGCGTCGGTGAGCTTGTTCGCGTCGGAGCAGCTCACAGCGATGCCCTCGGCGCCCGCGAGCACGAGCTGCTCGATGGCCTCGGCCTGTTTCTGCGCGTCCTCGTCGTTCGGGGTGCGCCAGTCGATGCGGATCTGGATGCCGTGTTTGGCGCCCAGTTCCTTGGCGGCGTCCTCGGCGCCGACGCGTGCGGCCTGGAAGACGGGATTGCCCTGGGACTTTGCGACAAGACCGAGCGTGAGCGTACGCTGGGCCGCCTGGACGCTGACGGAGCCCGCGAGGGCGAGTCCGGCCGTAAGGAGGAGGAGGAGTTTTTTCATGGGTAGGGTGGGAGCAAAAGGAGTTAGCGGGCGGCGGCGGTGAGCCGGCGGCGGGCGAGCCACGTGTTGACGTTGTCGAGCACGACGGCGGCGATGACCACCGCGCCGATGATGATCTGGCTGTAATTCTGGTCGATGCCGAGGATCACGATGCCGCTGTTGATCATTTGGATGATGAGCGCGCCGAGGACGACGCCCAGGGCGGAACCCCGTCCGCCGGTCAGGCTGGCGCCGCCGACGACGGCGGCGGCGATCACGCTCAACTCGTAACCCTGCCCGTCGCCTGAGGTGGCGGCGCCGTAGTAGCCGAGAGAGAGCAGGGCGGCGATGCCGGCGCAGAGACCGGCGATCAGGTAGACCCCGATCTTGACCCGGCCGACGCGGATGCCGCTGAAGGTGGCCGCGAGTTCGTTGCCACCCACGGCATAGATCCGCCGGCCGGCGGCGAGACGGGACAGGTGGATCCAGCCGGCGATGGTGACGAGCACCATCACCAGCAGCGGGACGACGCTCAGGCCTGCCGCGGGTTCGAAGCGGACGACCTCGCGCAGCGCGGGTGGAAAGCCGCCCACGGACTGGCCCTGGGTGACGACGAAGGCGATGCCGCGCAGGATGGCCATCGCGCCCAGGGTGATGATGAACGGATGCACCCGCAGGGCGACGATCAGCGAGCCATTGACCAGCCCGCAAAGGCCCGCGCTGCCGATGCAGACGACGATGCCCAGACCGATGCCGAGCCAGACAGGTGCGTCGGCGCCAGGTCCCCCCGGGCCGAAGTGGTGGAACGTCATCGCCCCGAGCACGGAGGCGAGGGCGTAGGTGGAGCCGACGGATAGATCGATGCCGCCGGAAATGATCACCAGCGCCATGCCGACGGCCATGATGGCAATGAAGCTCGTGTCCTTCGCGAGCTGGGCGAGGTTCTGCGCGTTGAGGAACTTGTTCTTCTCCACGAACTGGGGCACGCGTTCCCCCTGTTCGTTGACGATGAAGACGCGCTGGCGTGTGCCGTCAGGGTTGGTCTCGAACACCGGCAGGCGGACCGAGCCGCTGAAGGCGGTCAGCAACGCGCCGAGGGCGATGACGACGAGAATGAGGCCGCTTTCCTGAAAGCGAAAGACCGAGCGGAGCAAGGCGGACATGGGGCGGAAAAGGCAAACTGAGCCGAGCCCGGCCGCTGACAAGTTCCGAGTGCACCGTGCCGGCGGCGGTCAGGGGCGAAGGAAGCCGCGGACGAGATCGTAGAGTTGGGGGGATTCGAGCAGGAAGGAGTCGTGGCCGAGGTCGGTCGACAGTTCGGCGTAGCTCGCGCGCTTTCCGGCGCGCAGCAGGGCTTCGGCGATGGTGCGATTCTGCTCGGGTGGAAACAGCCAGTCACTGGTGAAGCCCACGATCAGCGACTCGGCCTCGACGGAGGCAAAGGCCTTTTCGAGCGAGCCGTACGCGGCCGCGAGATCGAACGAATCGATCGCGCGCGTGATGTAGAGATAGGTGTTGGCGTCGAACCGGTTGATGAAGCTCTGGCCCTGGTAACGCAGGTAGCTCTCGACCTCGAACTGCACGTCGAAGGTCGAAGCCGGCGTCGAGGCTTCGTCGGGTGCGGCGGAATGGGCCGGCCGGGCCTTCACCTGCTTGCGACCGAATTTGCGGTCCATCGATGCGTCCGAGAGGTAGGTGATGTGCGCCATCATCCGGGCAATGGCGAGCCCCACGCGGGGGCCGCCGCCCTTGGGGTAATCGCCGCCGTTCCACTCCGGATCCTGCATGATGGCCTGGCGCCCCACCTCGTTGAACGCGATCGCCTGGGCGCTTTCCCGTGCCGTGGTGGCCATGGCCAGCACGCGTTGCACAAAACCCGGATACTCGATGCCGAACTGCAGGGCCTGCATGCCGCCCATCGAGCCGCCGATGACGGCGTAGAGGCTCTTGACCCCGAGGTCGTCGAGCCACCGCTTCTGGGCTCGGACCATGTCCCGTATCGTGACGATCGGGAAGGAAAGGCCGTAGGGCCGGCCGGTGTTCAGGTTGGTCGAAGACGGTCCACTCGAACCCTGGCAGCCGCCGAGCACATTGGCGCAGAGGACAAAAAAGCGGTTGGTATCGACGGCTTTGCCGGGACCGATCAGATTGTTCCACCACCCCGGTTTCCGGTCGTTGAGGGAATGAATCCCGGCGCAGTGATGGTCGCCGCTCAGCGCGTGGCAGATCAGGATGGCGTTGTCCCGCGTGGCGTTGAGCCGGCCGTAGGTTTCGAAACGTTGGGTGAAGCCGGGGATCTGCAGGCCGTTCTCGAAAACAAACGGCTCGGTGGTAATGAAATCGCGGGGCTCCACGAGGCCCACTTCGCCCGGCTCGGACCGGGTGGCAGGCAGGAGATCGTCTTCCGCGTCGTTCATGCGAGGGTTCGGCAAGGGAGCACACGGAGGGCGGGGGAGAAAGCAAGTGCGCAGGCAGCCGCGCCGCGCGCCTACTCCGTGGCCACGGCGTGGGCGCATCGGATCCACTACCCGGCGGAAACGTGCCTTGACACTCGCGGAGGGGTCGGGCACTTCGGTCATCCCTTAACCATTTATAAGTCATGCGTCCCACCTTCCGCCCGCACCGCAAGAAACGCGTCCGCAAGATCGGCTTCCGCGCCCGTATGGCCACCCGCGGTGGTCGCAAGGTGCTGAAGAGCCGCCGCCTCAAGGGCCGCAAGCGCCTGACGGTCGCCTAAGGTTTGTCCCGGATTCGCTGGGGAACGTAAGTTACGCTCCACCATGCGCTTTCGCGCCGAGCAACGTCTACGGCGCCAAGTGGATTTCAAGTCGGTGCGGGAACAGGGGCGTCGCTTTGATTGCGGCGCCTTCACCCTTTGGTTCCTGCACCGGGATCCGGTCGCCGTCCTTCCCGCGCCGGAAGGCCCCCGGGTGGGGGTAGTGGCGTCACGCTCAGCCGTCGGCAACGCCGTTCAACGCAATCGGGCCAAGCGCCGCATGCGTTCGCTTTTTCGCCATCACCAGGACGTGGTCCCGCCTGGGGTGGATGTGCTGATCGTAGCGCGAGCCGCGCTCAATCGGCTTGAGTATGTCGAGCTGGACCGGAGATTCGTCGACGCCTGTCGCAGGCTTTTCCCTTCTGCTTCCACCGATGTCTGACCGTGCTCACACCTTTTGGTCCCGCTGCCGGCGCCTGCCGGCGTCGGTGTTGCTGGCCGGCATCTGGGTGTACCAACGCACGCTTTCGCCGGTGATTCCCGCGGTGTTGGGGCCGACCTGCGGGTGCCGCTTCCATCCCACCTGCTCGCATTACGCCGCCGAAGCCGTGCGCTCCCACGGAGCCTTGCGCGGCGCGGGCCTTGCGCTGGTGCGTTTGCTGAAATGCACGCCGCTTCACCCGGGTGGACTCGATCCAGTGCCGCCAGTGCGGCGCCCCGCCTGCGTCCGCCAGTCTGCCTCACCGCGTTTATCGCCCTCTCTCTAATGGACAAAAAGAACACGATCATTGGCGTTCTGCTGCTCGTCGCGGCGTTCGCGACCCTGTTTCTCGGTTCCCGCTTCGCGCCGCCTCCGCCGCCTGCGCCGGAAATCGCCCCGCAGGCCGCGCCTCTGCCCGGCAGCGAAAACCAAGCGCCGTCACCCGGCCGCGTCGGGGCTCCGGCGACCTCGCCCTCGGATGCCACCTTCGCCGCCCTGGTCGAAGACAACTCGGCCGCGACCGTCACCACGCTGGCCAACGACGTCATGGAGGTCCGCTTTACGGACTTCGGCGGCGCCATCCGCGAAGTCGCCTTCCGCGACTACAGCGACCAACTCGACAGCGATCGGCCCTACGTGTTCAACGCCGTGCGCGCCGACCCGATTCTCGCCTTCACCGACCTCGCCGGCCTCGATCAGCGCACGCGTTATACGCTGGTCAGCCAGTCGGCCACCGAGGTGGTGTTCCGGACCGTCTTTGAGAACCGCATCGAGGTCACGCGCACCTATCGCGTGCGTGCCCCGGGAGATGCGGAGGGCGATCCCTACCGTATCCATCACGAAACGACGCTGCGCAACGTGACCGACGCCAGCACCGGACTTGCCCGGGCGGCCTTCAGCCTGGGCACGACGGCGTTGGTCAGCGCCAATGACTACGGCCAGTTCCTCAACACCGCCGCCTACGACGGTGAGGATGCGAACTTCACCAATCGCAGCGACCTTGAGGGCGGCGGCTTCCTCAGCTGGATCGGCCTGCGTGACGGCGCGCCCAAACCCTTCATCGACCAGCCGGGCGTCGTGCAGTGGGCCGCGATCAAGAACCAGTTCTTTGCCAGCATCTACACGCCGGTGGAACCCGGCTCCGGCGTGGTCACGCGCCGCGTGGAACTGCCGGCTCTGCCCGGCACCGCCCGGGCCAACGTCGGCCTCACGGGCAACGTCCGCTTCGAGCTGCCCAATCTCGCCCCCGGCGCAAGCACCACGCTCGCCGGCGAACTCTACGTGGGGCCGAAGGAGTACCGCCGCATCGCGAAGTTCGAGAAGAACGAAGATCGCGTGATGCAGTACGACTATTACTTCTTCAACCGCATCTTCCTCTCCGGCTACGTGGCGCCGTTCATGAACACGCTCATGAACTGGACCTTCAGCTGGACCGGCAATTGGGGTGTGGCGATCGTGCTGATGACGCTGATCCTCAAGATCGTGACGCTGCCCTTCACGCTGGCCGCGTCGCGCTCAGCCAAGCGCATGCAGAAGCTGCAGCCGCTGATGCAGGAGGTGCGCGAGAAGTACAAAGACAACCCGCAGAAGCTCAATCAGGCCACGATCGAGATCTTCAAGGAGCACAAGGTGAATCCCATGGGCGGCTGCCTGCCGATCCTGATCACCATCCCGCTCTTCGTCGGCTTCTTCACCATGCTGCAGGGCACGGCTGAGTTGCGCTATCAAGGCTTTCTCTGGGCCCACGACCTGTCGGCGCCGGATACGGTGCTGCGAATCTTTGGCCTGCCGCTCAACATCATGCCGCTGCTCATGGGCGTCACGATGGTCTTCCAGATGCGCCTCACGCCGACGCCGACGACGGACAATGCGCAGGCGATGATCTTCAAGCTCATGCCGATCGTGTTCACACTGATCTGCTACAATTTCGCCGCAGCCCTCGCGCTCTACTCCACGGTCAACGGCATCTTTACCATCATCCAGCAGGTGCTGGTGAACAAGTTCATGAAGGACGTCCCGCTCCAAACGCCGGTCAAGAAGACCGACGACGGCGTTCCGGTCGGCAACCCATGGAAGAAGCCGGCCAAGAACGTCACGCCGAAGAAGAAGTAACCCGGGAAAGAGCGCGTAGCGGCTAGAGGCGTACAGGGAAGCATGCTGCGGCGTACCAGCGCTGGTTCCTTCATCCGTCATAATTCATAAATCGTCCCGTGGCCGGACATAACAAGTGGTCGAAAGTGAAGCGCCAGAAGGCGGTCACCGACGCCCGCAAGGGCAAGGTGTTCAGCCGGCTGTCGCGGGATATTTCGCTGGTGGCCAAGGCCGGCGGTGGGGATCCGGAAGGCAACGCCCGACTGCGCACCCTCCTGCTCAAGGCACGCGAGGCCAACATGCCGGTCGACAACATCGAACGCGCGATCAAGAAGGGCACGGGCGAACTGCCCGGGGTGAGTTACGAAGACATCACCTACGAGGGCTACGGCCCGGGCGGGGTGGCCTTCGTGGTGAAGGTCACGACGGACAACAAGAACCGCGCTGCCGCCGATCTGCGCAGCCTGTTCACCCGGCACGGGGGCAACCTTGCGGGCACCGGCGCCGTGGCCTTCCAGTTCCTTCACGCCGGCCAGCTGCTGATCGCGCGTGAAAGGGTGGAGGAGGACCGTTTGCTTGAGGTGGTCCTCGCCGCGGGGGGCGACGACGTGATCACGACGGACGAGGGGTACGAGGTGCGGTGCAACGTGCATGCCTTCGACAAGGTGCTGCATGGTCTTGAGCAGGCGGGGATCAAGACGGAGAGCGCCGAGATCGCCTACCTGCCCACTGTCACGGTGCCGGTGACGGACGTGGGCACGGCCCGGTCGCTGCTCGCGCTCCACCAGGCGCTCGACGATCACGACGACGTTCAGGCGGTGTTTTCCAACGAGGAGATCGACGACGCCGTCAGTGCCGCCGCGCAGGCCTGAGCGGCTGTGCCCGGTCCGGTGCTTGCCAAGCCGATCCCGGAACCTTGGTCTGGTGGGGCGATGCGCATCGCCGTCATTTCCGACACCCACGACCGTTTCCCTGCCAGTCTGCCGGGAAAACTCCGCGGAGCGGACGAGATCTGGCATTTGGGCGACGTGTGCGATCCGTCCACGTTGGTTGAGTTCGAGCAGCTCGGTCCGCCGCTGCGCGTCGTCCTCGGCAACAACGACTGGCATGCGCCGTGGCCGCTGACTCTGTCGCTGACCCACGAGGGCGTCGGCTGTCACCTCGTGCACATCCCTCCGGCCCGCCCGCCCAAAGGCTGCCGGCTACTGTTGCATGGTCACACCCACGTGCCGCGCGACGACGTCGACGTTCATGGGGTGCGCTGGCTCAACCCCGGCTGCATCTCCTACGCCAACCGCGGGGCCCCGCCGAGCTTTGCCTGGCTCGAGTTGAAGGCGGGCGGCATCCGCTGGCGGATCGTGAGGCTGTGACTCAGATCGCGCTGGCGCCCGGGCCGCGAATGGGTTCACTGCCGAAGCATTGGTGAACGCATCCTTTCAACCCGACTTCCTCGAGTTGGAGCCCGCCCCGGTCCGGTCCGGACCGCCCGAGGCCGGTTTGCTGTTCGAACGCAGCGCCCGGGCCCGGCATTACCGGCTGACCTTGCGTCGGGACGGCACGGCGGTGGTGGTCATTCCGCTGCGGGGCAGTGAACGCGAAGCGCGGGCCTTTGCGGCCCAGCATGCGGACTGGCTTGAGCGGGCGCGCGCACGGCAGACGCAGCGCCCGCGGGCGGCGGAGGTCTGGGTGCCCGGCACGCACGTGCTGTGGCGCGGGGAGATGACCGAGATCCGCGTCGCGGCCGATGGGCCGCGGCCGACGGTGTGTCTGGCGGCCGACGTGTTTCGGGTGGCGGATTTCGGGCGCGACCTCCGGCCCACGCTGGAGGCTCATTTCGTCCGCCTGGCCAAGGTCGAGCTGCCCGCCCGCACCTGGGAACTCGCGGCGGTGACGGGCATGGAGGTGACCGCCGTCACGGTGCGCAACCAGCGCACGCGCTGGGGTTCGTGCTCCACGGGCGGGGTGATCTCGCTCAACTGGCGGCTGATCCAGACTCCGTATTCGGTTCGCGACTACATCATTCATCACGAGCTCATGCACCTGCGGGAGATGAATCACTCGGCCCGCTTCTGGGCCCGGGTGGAGGAAGTGTGCCCGGGCTGGCGCGAGGCCGAGGCATGGCTGAAACGCAACGGTTCGCTCCTGGGCCTTTGAGCGGGGCTGGGGCCGGCGTGCGGCCGGTCACTCCTCAGGTGGAGGGGGCTCGACCGCGTCGCGCACCATGCCGAGGAGCATGTCGACCGAGAATGGCTTGGGCAGGAAGCCGGCGAGGCCGCGGCCGGCAAAGCGGTCGATGATCGCCTGCTGGTTGAAGCCGCTCGTGAGGATGACGCGCAACTGAGGGTTGAGCACCCGCATGCGCCGCAACGCTTCCTCGCCGTCCATTCGGGGCATGGTCAGGTCGAGCAGCACGATGGTGTAGCGCTGCGGATGCTGGCGGACGCGGTCCACGCCTTCCTGTCCATCCACCGCCTGTTCGACCTCGAATCCGACCCGGGTGAGCGCGGTGACGGCCAGATCGCGCACCGCCGGCTCATCGTCGACCACGAGGGCGACGCCCTGGGCGCGCCACGGTTGCGCCACCGGTCGTGCCGCCGGGGCCGGCGGGCGCAGGGCCGGTCCGGTCGCGGGCAGGAGGATCTTTAAGGTCGAACCTTTTCCGAGGTCGCTGTAGACCTTGATGGCGCCCTTGTGTCCGTGGACGATGCCCAGCACGGCGGCGAGGCCGAGACCGCGGCCGGTGAACTTGGTCGTGTAGAACGGTTCGAACAGGCGCGCCTTGGTTTCGTCGGTCATGCCCTCGCCGGTGTCGCAGACCTCGAGCATGACGTACTCGCCCGGTTCGAGGTGATCGGAGAAGGCCATGCTCTGCAGGTACTCGCGCGTGGCGTGCAGCAGACCGGTCTGGAGATTGATCACACCCGGACGGTCCCCGAGGGCTTCCGAGGCGTTGATCACCAGGTTCATGATGATCTGGCGGATCTGGTTGGCATCGCCCTGGAAGGACGGAAGGCCGGGGGCAAGTTGCAGGTGCAGCTCGGCCTTCTTGCTCACCGACGATCTCAGCAGGGGCACGGTGTCCTGGATGAGGCGGCTCAGGTCGAGGGGCTCGACGATGAAGCGGCCTTTGCCGGCATAGGCCAGCAGTTGCTTGCAGAGCTCGGCGGCGCGATGGGAAGCCTGCTCGACGTAGCCGAGCGCGACCTCGGCCGGCTGCTGGTCCGGCCGTAACTCGAGCCGGGCGAGGCTGGCGTTGCCGAGGATGCCGGTAAGAAGGTTGTTGAAATCGTGCGCGATGCCGCCGGCGAGCACGCCCAGGCTTTCGAACTTTTGCGTTTCCTGCATGCGCCGTTCGAGGTTGAGGCGGTCGCGTTCCGCCCGGCGCTGGTCGGAGAGATCCTGGAACGTGGCGAGGCAGCCGCGCGACTCGCCGTGGGCGTCCCGCAGCGGCACGGCGTTCACGAGCAGTTCGATGCGGCGTCCGTCCGCATGCACCACCGTTTCGACGAAGTTGAGCAGCGGAGTGTTCTCCCGGGCAACGCGCTGCATCGGCAGTTCGTCGGGCTTCAGTATCTTCCCGGCGTGTTCGACGTGGAAATGCTGCGGGGCCACGTCGGGGGGGGCGGTCATGGAGACATTGGCCCCGCGGGAGACGGCGAGCATCTCAGCCAGCGCGCGATTGGTCCGGATGTGGACACAGGCGCGGTCCTCCGCGATGCCGACGCCGACCGGCAGCAGGTCAAAGAGCGCCTGCAACTCGTCCACATGCTGCTGGAGCGAGGCATTCAGGCGTCGCACTTCGGATTCGGCCTGCTCGCGCGAGCGGATTTCGTCGCGCAGACGTTCGTTGGTCGCGGTGAGATCGGCGGTGCGTTCCCGGACGCGATCCTCGAGCGCGAGGTTGAGTTTCCGCAGCTCCTCCTGGTTGGGCAGAAGCAGGGCGGCCGGGGCGGTGCGCACGAGCGCGACCGCCGTGGCCAGGGACAGCAGGGCCGTGACCGCCTTGGCTCCCCCCGAGAGTCCGTAGACGGGATCGAAGAGCGACCATACTTCGAGCAGGTGGGTCGTGCCGCAGGCCACAATGAAGGCGCCAAACATCACGAACAGGGTGCGAAACGGGACATCGCGCCGCTTGCGGACAAAGGTCAGCAGGCACACGGGGATGGCCAAGTACGCGAGTCCGATGATGAGGTCGGAGAACGCGTGGATCGCCACCACGAAGTCGCCGGGCGTTTCGCCTTGGCTGAGGGAGGGCCAAAGGCTGGCAGCAGTCGGAGCAAGGCGGTCGACCATGGGCTGAAGCGGGTGGCGAGACCCTAGGGCGAAGCCAGTGTCTGGCAACGTCCTTTGCCAAAAACTGTCTTCAGCGGAAATCGATCAGCTCGACGTCGAAGATGAGCGTGGCCTTCGGCGGAATCTTTCCGCGAATGCCCTTTTCACCGTAGGCGAGCCAATAGGGGATGATCAGGGTGCGGCGTTCGCCCTTTTTCATGGTCAGGAAGGCCTCGTCCCAGCCGGCGATGACCTTGCCGGCTCCCACCTGAAAATTCAGTGGGCCGACGTCCTTGGTCCGGCTGCTGTCGAACGGGGTGCCATCGAGGAACCACGCATCGTAGTGGGCCATGACCCATTGGCCGCGCTGCGGGGTGGCGTCGCCCGTCCCGGGAGTCTGAATGAGATAGCGCAGGCCCCGGGGTGTCTCGCGCGCGCCGGGAAAACGTTGCGCAATGACCATGGCGTCGCGATCAGGCAGCAGTTGCACGCCCATGGCCTCGCGCATCGCACTGTTGATGGGCAAACCCGGATCCTTGCGCGCGTAGGCGCCGGAGCGGACCACGAAGGCGAGCGTGATCAGGGCAATACCGAACAGGCTGAGGACAAAGATGCTGCGCATGGCGCGGATGGGCTTTGACCCGGTTCCAGGCTCAAAGGAAGGAGCAGATGTATTCGCAGATGCCCTCTTTCACCTCGATGGTGAAGCCGCTCTTGCCCGGGACATCGAAGTGCGAACCGGCCGCGTACTCCCGGGTCGCATTCTGGCCGTCGAGGGTCACGCGGCAGGCGCCGGCGACAATCTCCATGCGTTCCGGTGCGCCGGTCCCGAAGTGGAACGAACCCGGGTAGATCAGCCCCAGGGTCTTCTTGGCGCCGTCCGGCATGAGCACCGTATGGGAGACCACGCGTCCGTCGAAGTAGACGTTGGCCTTGGTCGTGACCGTGACGCCGGAAAACTGGGTGGGAAGAGTTGCCATGGTGCCAAGGGGGCGAGGCGGCCGGCAGAGTCAAGCGCGCGTGACGCGTCGCCGGGCCGCCGGACTGCTTCGTCAGGGGATGCGCAAGGACGTGCCGACGACGAGCACGTTGGGGTTGCTGATCACGTCGCGGTTGGCCTCGAGGATCTCCGTCCAACGGCTGGCGCTGCCGTAGTAGCGGCGGGCGATGGAGCTGAGGGAGTCGCCGGTCGCCACCGTATGGCTGCGCGCCGCGGCTTCAGCGGCAGGTGGGGTCGCGGCCGATGCCACGGGAGCGGCGGTCGTCGCTTCGGACGGAGCGGAGGCGGCCGGAAGTGTGACGGGCGCGGGGGGAAGGGCGCCGGGACGTGAGGGTGCGGACAAGCCGGCCGACGGCGGCGGGCCGGACACCGCCTGCCGCGTGCGCATTTGCGCAACCTGCGCGGCGAGGGAGGCCGACTGGGCCTGCGTTTGGCGCAGCTGCTCGCGGAGCAGGGCCACTTCATCGGTCGCACCGGAGGCGCTTCCGCGCGCGGCGGCGAGTTCGCGCTCGAGCGCGGCGAGGGTGGCGGCGCGTTCCTCGGCGTTTCGGGTGGCGGCGGCGAGGGCGTCGCGCGTTTGCTCCAGTTCGCTGCGCAGATTCTCCTCCCCGGCCGCGCGGGGGCGCAGGGTATCGAGCTCGGTGCGTGCCTCTGCGAGGGCGGAGGACGCCGAGTCCCGTTCGGCATTGACTGCGGTGAGTGCGCGTTGGAGGCGGTCGATTTCGGCCTCGCGCACCGTATAGGCGCGCAGGCTCGTGTTCAGACGCACCTCGGTATCCGCCAATTGGCGACGCAGGGTCTCCTCGGCTTCGCTCGGACCGGAGCTGGCGGCGGCCGGTGCGGCCGCAGGGGCCGCGACGGCGGCGGCGCGTGCTTCCTCCAGCTGGCGTGCCAGGCGGTCGCGTTCCGCCACCAGCTGGGCCAACTGGGCTCGCAGGGCGGGATCCTCGACGACCGGGCGCGGTGCCGCCGCGGTCTTGCGCAACTCCTCGAGCTCGCGCTGGGCGGCCGCGAGTTCGCGTTGGCGCTGGGCGGACTGGTCCTCCGCGGCCTGGAGCCGGTTGGAAAGGCCGGCGAGCTGGCGGGTGAGCCGGTCCCGCTCTTCGGCGACCGTCCCGGTCTGGCTGCGCAGGCGGGCATAGTCGGCCTCCTGCGCGCGGGCGGCGGCGAGCGCGGCTTCGGCTTGGCGCTGGGTGCGCTCGAGCTCGCGCATGGCCTGTTGGACGGAGTCATTCTGCCGTTGCAGTTCAGCGCGTTCGGCGGCGAGCCGTTCCGCGCCGGCGCGGGCGGTTTCAAGTTCGGTCTGGGCCGAGGCGAGGGAGGCCGCGAGGCGATCGCGTTCCGAGCGCAGCGCTTCCAGCGCAGCCGGGGCGGCCGAGCGGGCACCGGCGAGGTCCGCCTGCAGGCGGCCGATCTCGCTCCGGGCGGTGTCGAGTTCGGAGCGCAACGCGGCCGTCTGGGTGCGCAGCGCTTCACGGGCCTCGGTCGCCTCGGTGCGCGCCGTCTCGGCCTGCTGGCGCAGGGCGGTGCCGGCGGTTTCCAGGCGGGTCCGTTCGGCCCGGGCTTCGTCCCGCTCGCGGGCGGCCGCGGTTACCGCGTTCCGCGTAGCCGTCAGATCCGTCTCCAAGGTTTCGATACGGGTGCGCAGGGTCGTGGTGGCCGCATCGCCCGCGCCGGCCGCCTGCCGCGCGGTCTCGAGGGCGGCGCCGGTCCGGGCAAGTTCGTCCGTCAGCCGCCGGACTTCGGCCGTCGCGCCGGCCTGGGCCTGCTCGGCGGCGGTGCGGGCGGCTGCAGCCTGCTCCGCCTGGGTGCGGATGGCCGCGAGCTCGCGACTCAGCTCGGCGGTGCGCGCCCGTTCCGCTTCGAGGCCGCGTTGGGCGGTGTCGAGGTTGGCGGCTTGCGCCCGCAACTGCGCCTCGGCACCGGAGGACTGGGTCGCCCGGAGGCGTTCCAGTTCGCCTTGGACTTGGGCCGCCGTCTGACGCCACTGTTCGAGCTGAGTGCGCAGCGGCGCCATTTCGGTGGCGGCGGCCGATGCCTGGGCGAGCGCCTCGCGGGCCTCCTGAAGTTGCCGGGCCAGCGAGTCGCGCTCGGTCTGGGTCCGGGTGAGCTCATCGCGCAAGGGGCCGGTCTGTGCGGCGGCCTCTCCGGCCTTCGCTTGGGCGGACAGCAGCTCGGCGCGCACCCGCGCCAGTTCGTCCGAGGCGGCTTTGGTCGAGTCGGCAGAAGGGCCGTCGACGTTCAAGGTGGTGACGGGCGTGGCCGGGGGCGCCGGACGAACGATCGTGGCCGGCCGGGGGCGCATGAACACATTCGGACGCGTCGCGTCGAGGCGACGCTTCCCCTCGGCGAGCTCGGCAGGGGAGAGGGACTCGGTGAGGGCGGCCAGCGCGGTGCCGGTGGTGCCGTTCTCCGCCGCGATCATCAGCCACACGTAGGCCTCGAGTTTGTCGTAGAGCGGGGACTTAGGGTCCGCGTAGTGCAGGCCGAGATTGTACTGGGCGACGAAGTTGCCGTCGACGGCCTTTTGGCGCAGGCTGGCCACCTCCTCGGCGGAGGCTGCGAGGACGGCGGGGGCGCCCACCCCGGCCAGCAGGCCGGAGGCAAGAAGAAGGGTGGCCAGGGTGAAACGAAGTCGGAAGGCGCTCATGGCGGAGTGGTGCGAGTGTTTGGATGCGCTGGAGGTTTGCAACGCCTCTCCTCGTGCAACCCGCGGTTCAACGCAGACGTCAACGAGGTTGAAACTCATGCAGACTGGCGGTGTCATTAAGGGTGAAGCGTTCGTGTACCCATGAAAACAATCCTCTTTGGTTTGGGACTCCTGCTGATGTCCGGCGTTGCCTTGCCGGCCCAGATTTTTCGCCCGGAAACCCTGCAGGGTGCGCTCTGGGGAGGCTTGGCTGGGGCGGTGATCGGTCATAACGATGACCGCCGTGGGTGGGAAGGCGCCGCCTACGGTGCCGCCGCCGGGGCCTTGGTGGGCACGTGGATCGGTGAAACGCGAGACGCTCGTGGCACGCAGGTGCCCCGCCCCCGTCACCAGCCTTGGCTGGGGTATGGCCCCGATCGCTTCCATGGGTATCGTCATGACGCCGGGTATCACCCCGGGCTGGGCTACGACCGGTACCGTCGGTCGGCGGGATACTACCGCCACCCAGTGGCTTATTCTGATGGGCGCTATCACCGGTCGGCGCGGGAGTGGCGTCGGGGCGACTATGCGCGGACCGGCTTGTTGCTGGGAGGCGTATTGGGGGCCGTGATCGGCCACCAAGATGATCGCCGCGGCTGGGAAGGTGCGGCCTATGGAGCCGGGGCCGGTCTGCTGCTCGGCACGCTGGCCGACCGCCGGGCGGAGCGGATCGAGGCGGAACGCCGACTTGCGGAAGCCGAGCGGGTACAGATCGAGCCGGCCGCGGCTGCTCCGGTGACCATCATCAACAATTACTATGGCGGAGAACGCCCGGCGTCCCCCATGACCTCGGCCAACGGTTTGTTTGGGCGCTAAGTCCCCGGTGTGACTCCTGACCTATTCTCCATGAAACCAGCTTCTTTCACGGGCCTCATCGCCCTACCGTGCGTTGTCCTGCTCAGCGGCTGCGTAAACCAAGGTGTGCGCAATCCCTCCGGGGTGCCGGTCACGGAGATGGGCGCCGATGAACGGGGCTTCGTCGCCGGCACCGGGGTCGAGTCCCAGGACTTGGTCGCGGTGACCGACCGCATGGCTCGAAGCATTCTGGGCATTCCGGCGATTGCCCAGGCGCGGGTTGCGCCCGTGGTGGCCCTTGACCCGGTCGTCAACGAGACGCGCTTTCCGATCAACAAGGACATCTTTCTCACGCGGCTCCGTACCCAGCTTAATTCCAAGGCGGCCGGGCGAGTCAGTTTTCTGGCGCGTGAGAACATGCGCACCCTCGAGCGGGAGCGGCAGCTCAAGCAGGACGGGCTGGTGACGGCGTCGTCCGATCCGAATCAGGTCGAGTTTCTCGGCGCGGACTACTTCCTCACCGGCAAGCTGCAAGGCATGTCCACCCGCACCAGTCAGGGCGTGAGCGATTACATCCTGTACAGCTTCCAGCTCATCGATGCGCGCACCAGCGTGATCGTCTGGGAAGACATGGCGGAGATCAAGAAACAGGGCCTCGAAGACGCGGCGTATCGATGATTCCCCTACACCGCTGCGCCATGAAGATCCTCTTCCCGTCCGCCCTCCTCCTCGCCTCGCTCGCCTGGTCCGGCTGCCAGGCGCCTCCCGGGCCTTTCGCGCCGCAGGATACGACCCGGTACACCCTCGAAAACACAGAGAAATTCGTGTTGATGGACGCGCCGACGCAAACCTCGGTGACCTGCACCGGCCTGCAGGAGTACGTCCGCCCGGCCGACGGGCATTTGGAGGTGGTGGCCAACGTCAAGAACCGCGAGAACCGCCGCATCCAGGTGCAGATCAGCTGTGTGTTCAAGGACGCGCAGGGGTTCTCCACCGGTGACGAAACGCCCTGGCAGACGCTCATTCTGGGCGAGAACGCGACCGAAGCGGTAAGGTTTTCCGCCATGAACAATCAGGCCCGCTCGTACACGATCCGGGTGCGGCAGGCACGGTAACTCCGGGGCTTTTTCCCATGAACTTATTGCGCGTGTTCGTTCCCCTCGTACTGGTCGTGCCCGCCGCGGCGCAGTCTGCCGATCGCTATGCGGGGGAGCGTCCTCCCGTGACGGTGGCGGGATCGCGGGATGCAGCACCGGCTGCGCCCGCGGCGGCCGAGCAACGTCTTTACCGCCCGGCGGCCTCGCTGGTGTCGGCGGAACAGGCGCGCGAGATCGTCGAACGGTTTCGCGCGGCTTACGAACGCCTGGGCCGTCCGCGTCTCGTGCTCGCCGTGAATCGCCAACTCGTCGACGTTGAGTCGGGGCTCCGTCTTTCCGCCCGCAAAGAGCGCACCGTGGTGAAGCGGACCCAGGCGGAGGGCGAGTTGGCGCCGGCGGCCAGTGGAGCCGGCGTCCAGACCCAGGTGCAGGTGAACGTGGGTGGCACGTCGTCGGTGGGCGCGGCCGGGCAGCCGGTGCTCACCGGGCCGGGCTCCCTCACCACCGAGGAAGTTCGGGCCGAGAACACTTACGAATCAAGCCGCGCTCCGGTGCCGTCGCTGGCCGATCGCCAGACGGTGCGCGATCTCGAGCGCCTGATCGGCCGTCCGTTGCGGGCCGGGGGTGCGTCGCTGGCCGACCAGCGAATGGTGGCCCAGCTGATCGACGACAAACCGGTGGACCATTTTCTCGCCGCCTCGGACGACGTTGCCCGCAAAGACCGGGAGGCGCTGACGCGCACGGCGGATGCAGTGGTCGAGGTGCTGATTTCCAGCCGGGTGCTCACCACCCCCGGAGTCGCCGGCGACGAACGCTACTCGGTGCCCGACATTCAGGCGACGATTGTCCGGCTCAAGGACGGTGCGATTCTCGCCCAGGCCTCCTCCTACGATGTGGTCGGCAAGGATCGGTACGCCGGTGCCGTGGTGCGCACGTATGATGTGAACGACATCGCGGAAGCCACCGCGCTGGCGTTGATGGAGGATTTCGCTGCGACGGCGCCGTGAGTCGCGGCGAACCGAGTCCCTGCACCCTCGTTTCCGTTGACCGGCACCTGCCAGCCAACGACCGTCATTACGTGCGGCTCCGAACCATGCGGGTGCTCGCGATGGGGTTGGTCCTGCTCGGTGTGCCCGGATGCGTCTCGGTCGAGGATCGAGTGCCGCTGGTCCTGACCGGTGATCCGCTGCAGGATGGACGGGCGCGGATCGCAGCCGCGGGGGACAGGGACCGGGTGTTGTGGCAATACCGCGTCGGCGTCGGTGCCCTCCGCCGCGGCGATGCAGACGAGGCCCGGCGCATTTTCGACGATGCGTTGGTCTCGGTGGCGGGCATCCAGGCGGATGCCGGGGCGACCGATGCGGCACGGGCGCGCCGCCTGTTTCGTGCCGAAGCGGAGAAACCCTTCATCGGAGAACCCTACGAGCGGGTGATGGCGAATTTTTACCGGGGCATCCTGTATTGGGCCCAAGGCGAGCCCGACAACGCCCGCGCCTTGTTTCGCAACGGAGCCTTCATCGACAGTGACGCCGAGGAAAAAACGTACGCGAGCGACTACGTGTTGCTGGACTATCTCGATGGCTTCATCACGCAGCGGCTGGGGGGCGATGGGGAGGACGCACGGGCCCGCGCCCAGGCGCGCTCGGCGTTCCCCTTGCCGGCCTACGACCCGGACGCGAACGTCATGCTTTTCGTGGAGTATGGCCGCGGTCCGCAGAAGATCGCTTCGGGTACGGAGGGCGAGCGCCTTGCGTTTCGCACTGAACCTTCGGTCGCGGTGGAGGCGCGGCTGCGGGTGGGGGAGCGGGTCGTGGAGCTGCCGCCCTACGACGATTTGCATTTTCAGGCGACGACCCGGGGTGGACGGGTGATGGACTACATCCTAGGCAACAAGGCGGTCTTCAAACGCAACGCGGACGCGGTGGGCGACGCGGCCCTCGCCGCGGCCGCGGTGGTGGCGTCGGAGCGTGACCGCCGACCGGGCCGCACGCGCACACCGGAGGAGATCGAAAAGGAAAAGAAGGAGGCGAAGGAACGGGCTGATGCGGCGTTGGCGCTCTCGATTGTCGGGGTCTTCAGCAAGCTGGCCAGTCTGGCGACGCAAGCATCGGCGGATACGCGCACGTGGGAGAACCTGCCCCAGTACCTAAGCTTCGCGGCCCTGCATCTGCCGCCTGGCCATCACCCGGCTGTGTTGGAGTTCTTTGACGCTCAAGGCGAGCGGTTGGACGGTCGAACCCAGACCTTCACGCTGCATGTGCCGACTCCCGGGATCCCGACGGCGGTGGTCAGCCCTCGCGAGGTGGTGGTCTTTCGCAGCGAACTCCCGCGCTGACCCGGCCCGAAGGTCGCACGACGAAAATCCGTTCGTGACCGTCGCTGGGAGGTTGCGCTTCACGGGTCATCCCTTCACTTGGTGCACCGTCGGGTCCGCGGCTGAGCCCCGGCTCGGAATCCCGGTGGACTCCGGCCAGGCGACTTAGCCCGTCCCGCACCCCTCGCATGCTGCCTTTCGCCCTGACGATTTTCTTCGGCGCTTTCCTGTTGTTTCAGGTGCAGCCGCTGATCGGTAAGTTCATTCTGCCCTGGTTTGGCGGCAGCCCTGGCGTCTGGACCACCTGCATGCTGTTTTTTCAAACGGTCCTGCTCGCGGGCTATGCGTACGCCCACGTCTCCACCCGCTTCCTCAAGCCCCGAACGCAGGCGATCGTACATCTGGCCCTTCTCGTTGTTGCGCTCCTGCCCCTGCCGGTCAGCCCGGATGAATCGTGGAAGCCGGTGGACGGCGACAATCCCGTGTGGCGCATCCTGCTGCTTCTGTCGGCCACCCTGGGCCTGCCTTACTTTGTCCTCTCCTCGACAGGTCCGTTGCTCCAGCGCTGGTTCACGCTCGCCCATCCCCATCGTTCGCCCTACCGGCTCTACGCGCTGTCGAACATCGGGTCGTTGCTGGCGTTGGTAAGCTACCCGTTTGTGTTCGAGCCCGTGCTCACGCGGCACCAGCAGACCGCGTTCTGGTCGATCGGACTTTGTCTTTTCGTCCTCGTCTGCGCCCTGTGTGCCTTCCGGATACGCAAGGCATCCGATGCGGAAACCGTTGAGGCTGCGTCTGCGGATGCGGCCGGAGACGCGGCGCCCTCGTGGAGTGACCGCGGCCTGTGGCTGGCCTTGCCGGTGCTGGGTTCGGTGCTGTTGCTCGCGACCACCAACAAGCTGTGCCAGGACGTGGCGGTCATTCCCTTCCTGTGGGTGCTGCCGCTCGCCCTGTACCTGATCAGCTTCATTCTCAGCTTCGATCACGCCCGTTGGTACCATCGAGGCGTTTTCTGCGCGCTCTTTTCCCTTGGCTCGGCCGTGGTGGCTTATCTGCTGTACGCGGAGCACGACGCCCCGCTATGGCTGCAGATCTCGGGTTACTCCGGCACCCTGTTTTTCGCCTGCATGATCTGCCATGGGGAGGTCTATCGCCTGCGACCGTCGCCGCGTCGGCTCACGGGTTACTATCTCGTGATTGCCGCGGGTGGGGCGATCGGCGGCTTTCTCGTGGCCGTGGTCGCGCCCTTGGTTTTCAACCGGTACGTCGAACTGCAGATCGGTCTGTGTGCGCTGGTCTATGCCCTGGGCTTTATCGTGCTGCGGGAGGGTAGCCGCCCGGCGGCGTGGGGCGTCGCCCTTGGCGTGGTGGCGGCGGGGATACTGATCCCGCTGTTGCAGGAAGACGTGCTCGACTACGGCTGGGGGCGGGCTTGGGGAGCGTTCACGACCTTCTATTCGACGCACTGGAAAGAATCCCTCTTGGTCGCGGGAGTCCTGCTCCTCTGCTTTGGCGACTACCGGCGGGGCTGGCGGCGCGACTGGCAGCCCCGCATGGGCGGCTTCATTATGTTCCTGACGCTGGGCCTCGGCATGTTGTTTGTCGTGCAGCTCCATCAGACCAGCCGGCAGGTCGTAAGCGCGGAGCGTAATTTCTACGGCATGTTGAAGGTCGTGCAGTACAACGCCGACGATCCGCGCGCGCATTATTTCTCGTTGGTGCATGGCGGGATCACGCACGGTCTCCAGTTCACCGATCCGTTGCTCGCCACGCTGCCCACGACCTACTACGGCGAGACCAGCGGGGTGGGGCGCGCGCTGAAGAACCTGGTGCGGCCCGACGGGCGCCGGATCGGGCTGGTCGGGCTTGGAACCGGCTCCCTCGCCGCGTACGGCGAGGAAGGGGACTACCTTCGGATCTACGAGATCAACCCCGAGGTTGAACGGCTGGCGCGCACGCGGTTCAGCTACTTGGAAATCAGCGACGCCCGCATCGATGTGGTCATGGGCGATGCCCGCGTGTCGATGGAGCACGAACGCGATGCTGGCGACCGGCAGGGTTTCGATTTGCTCGCCCTCGATGCCTTTAGCAGCGACGCGATCCCGGTGCACCTCCTCACCACCGAGGCCTTCGCCCTCTACCTCGAACATCTCAAGGAGGACGGGATCATCGCGGTCCACATCTCCAATCGCTACCTCGATCTGCAACCCGTGGTGCGCAATCTGGCCCGCCACTTCGGCCTCGGGGTGGTTCTGATCTCGGATGATGCCGAGGAAGAGTGGTGGAACTACCGCACCACGTGGATGCTGCTGACGCGTGACGAGGCCTTCCTCGAACTGCCGGAAATCGGCGGGGTCGCAGGTGCGCCTGACGACCCGGATCGCACGGTCCGGCCTTGGACCGACGATTACGCGAGTTTGTTTGAGGTCTTGCGCTGACGCAAAACCCTCATTGCTTCCGGCATCATGCGTTTCGTTACCACGGTTCTCGGTCGCCTTCGTTTGATCGGCTTCCTCGAAGGCGTGTCGTTTCTTCTCCTGCTTGGCGTGGCCATGCCCCTGAAGTACCTGGCGGGCCAACCCGAGGCGGTCAGCGTGGTGGGCATGGCCCACGGCGTCCTGTTCCTGCTCTACCTCGTCGCCACGGTGCAGGCGGCGTTAGAGTTCCAATGGACGTGGACGCGCACGTTGCTGATCGCGGGTGCCAGCTTGCTGCCTTTTGGTCCGTTCTACGCTGACGCGCGTTGGCTCAAGCCGCTCGAGCCGGTGCGTCCCTGAAAAGGTCCGATCTCATACCTTGGCGGCTGTAACAGTGGCCGCAGGAGTGACTTTGGCTTGTGACCGGCGGGGCTTGGTGCAAGCGTGCTTCGAAACAAGAGGATGCACTTTGCGCGGGCAGGGAGCGTCCTCGTTCCCGGGCATTCCGAGTTACCCCTTATGAACCCCTCCGTCGTTCCCTCTAGTGCGTATTGTCGGTGGTTGGCCGTGCCGATCCTCTGGGTCGCCCTCGGCTTGCCACGACTGGGTGGCCAGCCGGCCCCCTCGGATCCGGTTGTCGAACTGCCTCAGTTCCTCGTGACCGATACGCGAGAGCTGCCGCCACCGGAATCATGGCGCTATGCGCAGATACCCGGGTTCGAGATCTTGTCCAACGCCTCCGAGCGTGAGTCTCTTCGGTTGATTCGCGATTTTGAGGCCTTTCGTCAGGCCCTGAACCTGATTTGGCCGGTCCCGCAACGCCCGCAGAGGCCCACCCTGTTGATTCTGTGCGGACGCCGGAACGCCTACGACGCCTTTGCCCCGGACGGCCCGCGACCGCCGGATTCAGCGTCGGCGAGTCGCTTCCTGCGCAATCCGGAGCATTCGGCCATCATTCTCGATTTGCAGTCAAAGGTGCTGGATGTGCTGGGCGACGACGTCGGCGCCGACCCGACGGGCGCGACTGACTTCAGCCAGATCTCCGTGGACCATAACAAACAGCTCTATCGCGAGTACCTTTTTCACCTGCTCGGCACCGCCTCGCCTCGTCCGCCAGCCTGGTTTGAGGAAGGCCTCGCGCAGTTGGTCATGGGCATGAAGGTGGAGAAAACCCGGATCATTTTCGGCCAGATCGAGGAGTCGAATTCCGTTTCCGCGTCGGCCGGCGCGGTTGCCGCCGTCAATGCGGCCGCGGGCTCGGACGATCCGGATCTGACCCCGCAGCCCGGTGCTCCGGCCGAGGATCGGGATTTCAACGTCGCATTGTTCCGTCGAGCCCTGGTGCCGATGCCGGTATTCCTCTCGGTGAAGCACGGCGCTCCGGAAACGCAGAATCCCCTCGGAAACAATCGCTGGGCCAAGCAGGCCTACGCGTTCGTGCACATGTGCCTCTATGGCCGTGGTGGGCGGCATCAGCAGGCGTTTGGAAACTACCTGATGCGGTTGTCACGGGGCGAGGAGGCGACCGAGCAACTCTTCAAGGAGTGCTTCAAGCTCGACTACAAGACCATGGAACTTGAGTTGCGCAGCTACATTCAGTTTACGGACTACCAAGCCCGGGGCATACGTGCGACCAAAGGGCAAAGCTTCGATTTCGTCACGCAGGTGGACTTTCGCGAGGCAACGCAGGCGGAGGTGGGGCGGATCAAGGGTGAGGCGCTCCTCCTCGCCAACAAGGCCGAGGCGGCGCGACGCGAGTTTGTCGCACCGTACGCCCGGGGCGAACGCGATCCTGAACTGCTCGCTTCTCTCGGTTTGGTGGAGCGGGCGGCGGGTAACGATGAGCGGGCGCGCAAGCTTCTTGAAGCGGCCTTCGTACCCACCCCGGCCACGCGGGGACGGGCCCACTTTGAACTGGCCCGCCTGCGCTTCGCGGCCGCGGCTGCGAATCCAGGGGCAGGAGACAAGCTTTCACCCGCGCAGGCGGAGGCGATCCTGGCTCCACTTCTGGCCGCGCGCACCCAGCCTCCGGCCATTGCTGCGGTGTACGAAACGATGGCCGACGTGTGGTTGGCGTCGGGCCTCAAGCCCACGCGGGAGCAGGTTGCCTACCTGTTTGAAGGCGCCCGGCAGTTCCCCCGCCGCAACCCGCTCGCTTACAAAGCGGCGACGGTGTGCGCGGCCTCGGGCTACACGGATGAAGCCAAGGCGTTGATTGAGTACGGAAAGGGCCATGCGACCAACGCGGAGCAAGTCAGGCAATTCGATGCCCTTCAGGCCTCTCTGACCACGCCATGAGCGGGCGGCGGGGCGGGTGGTCCGCCTTCGCAACCCACGATGGACTGCGGGCTTGTGAACTACTTGTGAATAACTCCTGCTTGTCATTCCTGCGGTGGTTTTCGATCCTGCAGATCCTCCCGCCAAAATGACATGTAGAGCTTAGCTCCTCGTCATTATCGCCCGGCCCTTGTGGCCGGGCGTTTTTTTTGTGCTGACCGGGCGAGCGGTCCCCGGCTGTTTTCGGCGAGGTCGTCTAATCTCAGGCCTAACTTTCCCGCATGCTGAGGCGGTGATGATCTCCGCATCGCCTGCCGCCGGCAAAACAGGTTCCAGTCATGATGCTCGGCCCAGCTCCGTGGTCGCGGGTGAGGGCATTCAGCATGTCGGATTCAACGCCCATTGGCTACAGACGCCGGCCGATCTGATCTTTTCACCAGAAAGTTCTTGCCCAGATTTTCCGCGGTCCTCACGTTTCTCCTCTTTTCCCAAATTCCCGTCCTTTCTTTCGTATGCCGACCATCAACCAACTCGTGCGCAAGGGCCGCCGCCAGATTAAGGCGAAGTCCAAGTCTCCGGCGCTTTCGGGCAATCCTTTCCGCCGTGGTGTCTGCGTGCAGGTCATGACCCGTACGCCGAAGAAGCCGAACTCGGCCATTCGTAAGGTGGCCAAGGTTCGCCTCACGAACGGCAACGAGGTCATCTCCTACATCCCTGACGAGGGGCACAACCTGCAGGAGCACTCCATCGTGCTCGTGCGCGGTGGTCGTGTGAAGGACTTGCCCGGCGTTCGTTATCACATCGTTCGCGGCACGCTCGACGCCACCGGCGTGGAAAAGCGCCGTCGCAGCCGCTCCAAGTACGGCGTTAAGCGTCCGAAGGCCGCCAAGAAGTAAGCTTTTAACCCGATCTCCGACCATGTCACGCCGCCACAGAGCCGATAAACGTCACGTCGAGCCCGACGTTCGCTACAAGAGCCCGCTCGTTGCCCATCTGGTCAACGTCATCATGAAGAGCGGTAAGAAGAACCTGGCCGAGCGCGTGGTCTACGGCGCGTTCGAAAAGGTGTCCGAGAAGCTCGAGAAGGGTGACCCGGTGGATCTTCTCATCGGTGCGTTGGAAAACGCCCGCCCCCGTCTTGAGGTCAAAAGCCGTCGCGTAGGCGGCGCCACCTACCAGGTGCCGGTCGAAATTTCCTACGAGCGTCAGGAGAGCCTCGCCCTGCGCTGGATCGTAAGCGCCGCGAGCCTGCGCAAGGGCACGCCCATGCGGGACGCCCTCGCCGCTGAAATCATCGATGCCTACAACAACACGGGCAGCGTGGTGAAAAAGAAGGAAGACACGCACAAGATGGCTCAGGCCAACCGCGCTTTCGCGCATCTCCGCTGGTAAGCACCATGTCTACCGCCGCTCCCGCCATCTCCATCGTCACCGACAAGGCGAAGATCTCGCCGGTCAACGCCAAGAACCGTCCCTTCCCGCTGGAGTGGACGCGCAACATCGGCATTGCCGCGCACATTGACGCGGGCAAGACGACGACCAGCGAACGCATCCTCTTTTACTCTGGCGCCGTCCACAAGATGGGCGAGGTCCACGAGGGCACGGCGGTCACGGACTGGATGGAGCAGGAGCGCGAGCGCGGCATTACGATCACGGCCGCCGCCATCTCCTGTGCGTGGAATGCCTCCTGCGGTCCGTGGAAGGGCATCAAGCAGCGTATCAACATTATTGATACCCCCGGACACGTCGACTTCACCGCCGAGGTGGAGCGCTCGATGCGCGTGCTCGACGGCGCCGTCGCCGTCTTCTGCGCGGTGGCCGGTGTTCAACCCCAGTCCGAGACGGTCTGGCGCCAGGCGAACAAGTATGGCGTTCCCCGCATCGCGTTCATCAACAAGATGGACCGTGTCGGAGCCGATTTTTACCGCGCCATCCAGGAGATGCGCGACAAGCTCAAAGCCAACGCCCATGCCCTCTTCCTGCCCATCGGCAAGGAAGAGGACTTCAAGGGTGTCGTCGATCTGGTCCACCAGGTTGCCTACATCTTCGAGGATCCCCTGAACATGGACCTCGAGCCCACCCTTCACCCCATCCCGGCCAACATGGTGGAGCAGGCGAAGGAATACCGCGAGAAGCTCATCGAGGCCGCTTCGGATTTCGATGACGTGCTGGCGGAAAAGTACCTCGGCGGCGAGACGATCAAGCCGGAGGAACTGCTCATCGCGATCCGCAAGGCGACGATCTCCATGAAGTTCACCGGGGTGGTTCCCGGCTCGGCCTTCAAGAAGAAGGGCATCCAGCGTCTGCTCGACTGCGTCGTCAATTATCTCCCCAACCCGCTCGATCTGCCCCCGATGAAGGGTCAGAACTCGGACGGCGTGGAAACGGCGATTTCGCCGGACGACAATGCCAAGCTTGCAGGTCTTGCCTTCAAGCTGTGGACGGACCCGTTTGTCGGTAAACTGGTGTTCTTCCGCGTCTATACCGGAACGCTCAACAAGGGTACCGCCCTCTACAATCCGCGCACCCGCCGTTCTGAGCGCGTTTCGCGGCTGGTGTTGATGCGCGCCATGGACCGTGAGGAAATTGACGTCGCCTACTCCGGCGACATCTGTGCCCTCGTTGGCGTCAAGGATGTCATCACCGGCGACACGCTGTCGCATGAGGACGCCGATATTCGACTGGAGCCTCCGTCCTTCCCCGAGCCGGTTATCGCGATGTCGATTGAACCGAACTCGAAGGGCGATCAAGAGAAGCTTGGTACCGCGTTGCAGCGGCTCGTCGCCGAGGACCCGACCCTCCGCGTCAAGACCGACCCCGACACCGGCCAGACGATTCTTGCCGGCATGGGTGAGTTGCACCTTGAGATCATCATCGACCGCATGAAGCGCGAGTTCAAGGTGGAAGCCACCTCGGGCAAGCCGCAGATTGCCTACCGCGAGACGATCAACGGCTCCGCTGACGGCGAAGGTAAGTTCATCCGCCAGACCGGTGGTAAGGGCCAGTACGGTCATGTGGTGGTCAAGATTGAGCCGAACGAAAAGGGCAAAGGCATCGAGGTGCTCAACGAGATCGTGGGTGGTGTCATTCCGAAGGAATTCATCAAGCCTGCGACCGAAGGTATCCTCGAGGGCTGCAACAATGGTGTCGTTGCCGGCTATCCGGTGGTGGACGCCAAGATTCGCATCATCGACGGCTCGTTCCACCCCGTCGACTCGTCGGAAATCGCGTTCAAGATGGCGGGCATCTTCGCCTTCAAGGAAGCGATGAAGGCGGCCAAGCCGATCCTGCTCGAGCCCATCATGGGCGTCGAAGTCACCACTCCCGAAGAGTTCCAAGGCGATCTGATGGGCGACATCAACCGTCGCCGCGGCGCCATCCAGGGCATGGAGAACAAGAACGGCGCTTGCATCATCACGGCCCACGTGCCGCTTGAAACGCTGTTCGGTTACGTGACCGACATTCGCTCCCTCTCCAAGGGCCGCGCCAGTGCCTCGATCACGCCGTCGCACTTCGAACAGGTTCCTAGCTCCCTCCTCACGAAAATCGTGGAGAGCTCCACCAAAGCACCGGCCCGCTCCTAAACCCTCGTTCTTTGTCCCGTATGAAAGGTCAACGCATTCGCATCAAACTCCAAGGCTTCGACTATCGTGTGATCGATCAGTCCGCCTTGGAGATCGTCGAGACCGCCAAGCGCTCGGGCGCCCGTGTCTCCGGTCCCATTCCGCTGCCCACCCGCATCGACAAGCTGTCGGTCAACCGCTCTCCGCACGTGGACAAGAAGTCCATGGAGCAGTTCGAGACGCGCACCCACAAGCGGTTGATCGATATCATCGAACCGACTGCCCAAACGGTAGACGAGCTCAAGAAGCTCAACCTTCCGTCGGGCGTCGACATCACCATCAACGTCTGAGCGATCCGCGCCCAGCGATACCACAAGTTTAACCAACAGTTTAGCGGCCTTTCCGGCGGGCCTCACCGCCGGAATCGCTAATGTAGGTCCTACGAAACGGAAACCTCCACCTACCACTTAGCCCATGATCAGTACACTCATCGGTAAAAAACTCGGCATGACCCAGGTCTATGACGCTCAAAACGTCCTGGTCCCGGTCACCGTGGTCGAAGCTGGACCCTGCGCAGTGGTCCAAGTCAAGACTCTCGAGAACGACGGCTACCATGCCGTGCAGCTCGGCTTCTCCAAACAGAAGCTCAAAAATGCCTCGAAGGCTGAGCTCAACCACGCCAAGAAGGCCGGTTTGGAGGTGGCTCCCCGGGTCTTGAGCGAAGTTCGCCTCAATGAGCCCGCGAAGGCCAAACAGGGCGACGTCATCACGGTCGAGGCCTTCAAGGAAGGCCAGAGCATTGATGTGATTGGCATCACCAAGGGCAAAGGTTTCCAAGGCGTTGTGAAGCGCTTCCGGGTTGCGGGTGGCCCTGCCTCCCACGGTTCCATGTTCCACCGCCGCATCGGCTCGATCGGTATGCGTCAAACGCCCGGTCGTTCGTGGAAGAACCAGGCCATGCCCGGCCACATGGGCCAGGTGCGTCGCACCGTTCAGAACCTGAGCATCGTCAAGATCATCGCCGACAAGAATCTGCTCCTCGTCAAGGGGGCCATCCCCGGCGCCAACGGCGACGACGTCATCGTCCGCACGGCCATCAAGGGCCAGCCGAAGAAAGCCTAACCCAGAGGAATCGTAGACATGAAACTCACCGTTTTCAGTTCCGACGGAACCAAGAGCCGCGAAGAGAATTTCGAGGGCCTCCCCACGTTCGAGGGCAACCGTGGCCTTCAGGCGGTCAAGGAAGTCATCGTTGCCATCAACGCCAACAACCGTCTCGGCACCCATTCCACCAAGACCCGCGGCGAAGTTCGCGGCGGAGGCAAGAAGCCCTGGCGTCAGAAGGGTACCGGCCGCGCCCGCGCTGGCTCGATTCGCTCGCCCCTCTGGAGCGGCGGCGGCGTCGTCTTCGGACCCAAGCCGCGCGATTACTCCAAGAAGATCAACGCCAAGGTCAAAGCACTCGCTTTCAGCCGTGCGCTTTTCGACCGCGCGTCCGCCGGTGAACTCGCCGTGATCGAGGCGTTCGATGCCAAGGTCACCAAGACCAAGGCGGCCAACGCGATCGTTTCGCGCATCGCCCCGCAGGGCAAGGTGCTGCTCGTTGATGCGCCGTTCGCCGCGGAAACCACCCGCGCGATCCGCAACATCGAGCGCGTCTCCCTGCAGGAGGCCGCCAAGCTCAACGCGGTGGATCTGGCCCAGTATCGGCGGATCGTCGTCAGCACCCGGGCCCTCGAGCAGATCATCGCCCGCGTCAACGGAGGTAAGAACTAATGAAAGCCGACCAAGTCCTTAAACTCGTCCGTCTCACGGAAAAGGCCAACAAGCTTTCCTCCGAGCTCGGTCAATACACCTTTGAGGTTTTCCCCGATGCCACGAAGGCGTCCATCGCCCGGGCTGTGGAAGCCTCGTTCAAGGTGACGGTCAAGCGCGTGAATGTGCAGCACATTCGAGGGAAGAACAAGCGCAGCCGCGCCGGACGCCCCAGCAGGACGTCCGATTTCAAGAAGGCGATCGTTACGCTCAAGGCGGGCGACAAGATCGAGCTGGTCTAAACCCGACCCGATCCAAACAGGAGAAATCCATCCATGGCACTCAAACTTTTCCGTCCCCTCACGCCGGCCCAGCGGTTCACCCAACTGAACCGCAGTTCAGATTTGTCCAAGAAGCGGCCTGAGCGCGCCCTGACCGAGCCGAAGCCGAAAACCGGCGGACGCAACGTCTACGGCCGCATCACCTCGCGCCGCCGTGGTGGCGGTCACAAGCAGCTCTACCGCATCATCGACTTCAAGCGGGTCGACCGCATCGATCAGCCCGCCAAAGTGGTGGCCCTTGAGTACGATCCGAATCGTACGGCTCATATCGCACTCCTTCAATACGCCGACGGCGAGAAGCGTTATATCATCGCTCCGCTCGGCCTGAAAGTCGGAGATTCGATTGTCGCCGCCAACAAGGCAACCACGAGCGATTACGTGGCGGGCAACAACTTCCCCCTCGCGATCATTCCGCCGGCCACAAAGCTCCACTGCGTGGAGCTGATCCCTGGCCGTGGCGCTCAGCTCGGTCGCAGCGCCGGCTCTTCGATTGAGCTGGTCGCCATCGACGGCGATTCAGCGCAGCTCAAAATGCCCTCGGGCGAGATCCGTCTGGTCAATTCCCGCTGCCGGGCGACCATCGGAGAGGTCAGCAATGGCGATCACGCCAATCGCTCCCTCGGCAAGGCGGGACGCAACCGCTGGCTCGGTCGCCGTCCGCGCGTGCGCGGCATGGCCATGAACCCGGTCGATCACCCGAACGGTGGTGGTCAAGGCAAGTCCAAGGGTGGTGGCGGTCGCCAACATCTCGTATCGCCGTGGGGCCAGCTGGCCAAGGGTTTCCCGACGCGCCGTCGCGCCAAGCCCTCGAACAGTCTCATCCTCACCCGGCACAATGGCCGTCCGCCGCGCGGCAAGAAGTAACCTCTACGCTTCCTCACCATGGCTCGTTCCATCAAAAAAGGCTTCTTCGTCGATTATCACCTCCTCGAGAAGATCGAGAAGGCCTCCAAGTCCGGCGGCGCTCGCAAACCCATCCAAACCTGGTCCCGCCGCTCGACCATCACGCCCGATTTCATTGGGCACACGTTCAACGTGCACAACGGAAAGGCCTTCGTGGCCGTTTACGTCACCGAGAACATGGTTGGCCACAAGCTCGGCGAGTTCGCGCCGACGCGCATCTTCAAGGCGCACGGTGGCATGACCCGCAAGGAAGTCTAAGTTG
>CAYZBG010000062.1:13822-33277 GCA_964476565.1 uncultured Opitutus sp. | reverse complement strand
AGCGGTTCTTATCTCCGGAACGAAACGATGCTTTTTTGTCTTCGGGATTCAGGTATTACGAACATTGATTACGGGGCTTGCGGAGGGGGTGCGGGTGGCGGGTTAGGGGGCGGACACGTCGAAGGAGCGGAAGAGGGCGGAGCTTGGGGGCGAGTCGGGAGTGGGGGGCGAGGCTGCATATGCCGAGGCGAAGAGGCCGAACTTGGCGCCGACCCAGCGACTGGAGCGGGCGGGGAAGATTGTCTCCAGTGTGACGCGGGGAGTGTCCGGCCAGCTCCAAGCGAAGCGGCAGAGGGCGCCGGGTGTAACTTCCAGGCGGAGTCGAATTGACCGTCCGTCGATCTTCTCGGGCATGAGGTGCTGTTCCAGGGTTCGTTCCGAGCTTCCTAGATGGGCGTTCTCGCAGCGAACGAACACGGCGTGAAGCCGGCCTCCGATCCTCCGCAGCCCGATCCAGGCGTAGTCGCAACCGAACACCATGAGGCCAGCCGCGTCTCCGTCGTGGCGCGCGTCGAGGCGGAGCTCGACTTCGACGATGAATCCCGGAGCGGGAAACTTCTGCAACAGCAGGTGGGACACGCCCCAGTGCGAGGCGGCGTTCAGCAGCGGCACGCAGCGCAGGCGAAGGGTCCGGCTTGCGGGATCAACCTGCGCCCAGTCCGGATCCGGGTTACCCTGCCATTGCCATTGGTATCCAAGGTTTGGTGACGAAAAGTGGTCGGATGCCGGCGGCGCGATTCGGGGGTCCGGGGGAAGGCGGGGCATCGCGTGGCGGAGGACCGGCCGGCCGCAGCCGGCGGCATCGACGGCCGTGCCGATCTCCGGCCATCCGTCCGCCCGCCATCGCATCGGCTGGAGATGCACGACGCGGCCGTAGGCAGGTAGCTCCTGAAAATGGAGGAACCAGTGTTCGCCGGCAGGCGTATCCACCCACGCGCCCTGATGGGGGCCGTTCACCGGGGTATCAGCCTGGGCGAGTACGATCCGACCGGAATAGGGTCCCTCGATGCGCCGGGAGCGGAACACGGTCTGATAGCCGGTCGCGACGCCGCCGCCGGGGGCAAACACCCAATACCAACCGTCCCTCCAGTGGAGTTTGGGACCTTCGAGTGTGTGCGCCCCGGGCAGGTGCTCGCCGCAGATGATGTCACGGGCGGGACCGACCGGCCCGCGTGCGTCGGGGCTGAGTTCCTGCAGGGTGAGCACGTTGCACCGGCCGGAACGGCTGCGGGCCCAAGCGTAGATGAGGTGGCAACGTCCGTCGTCGTCCCAAAGCGGACACGGGTCGATCAATCCCTGGCCGGCGAGCACGAGGTGCGGATCCGACCAACGGCCGCGCGGGTGGTCGGCGGTGAGCACGTAGATGCCGAAGTCGGGATCCGGATAGAAGATCCAGTAACGGCCGGCGTGGTGCCGGATTGCCGGCGCCCAGACACCGCCGCCATGGCGCGGGCGGGCGAAATGGGCGCGGGGGACAAGGCAAGGCAGGGCATGGTTGACCAGCGACCAATGGACGAGATCGCGCGAGTGCAGGAGGGGCAACCCGGGCACGTGGCTGAAGCTCGACGCGACCATCCAGAAGTCGTCGCCGACACGAATGACATCGGGATCCGAGTAATCCGCGTAAAGGACCGGATTGCGGTAGGTGCCGTCGCCGAGGTCGGGCTGCCAGACGGTGGGTACCGAAGCCGTGTCGACGAGTACGGGATTCGAGGACGAATGCGGCATCAGAGGTCGGGTCGCCAGCCATCGTGGCCGCTCAGGACGGTTGCAGGTGTGAGCGAGCGTGCCTCGTCGTCGGAGAGCATGCGGGACCAGGCGACGCGCCCGGAACGGTCTGCGCCTGTCCCCGTGTTCCCGTACTCGGTGTAGCGGGCGGTCTTTTCGCGTTCAGGGCGGCTCCAGTTATGCCAGCCCTCAGGGCGCACGACATTCGACATTTCACAGTTAAGGAACGTGACGGCGGCGAAGTCCCGCCACGGACGGCCAAGGTAGACGCGCACCTCAGGTTGGGCCCCGCGGATGCGGCAGCGCTCGAAGACGAGGCCATGCAGGTTGTTCTCCGGCGTCGAGGCGGCGGTGATGTAGCTGTTGGCGAGGCAGACGAGTTCGCAGTTGCGGAAATAGGCGGTGGCGCCTCCGAAGATGAAGTCGGTGGTGCCGACGATTTCGCAGGCTTCGAAGTAGTGGCGTCCGCGATTGACGAGGATCGTGTCCTGATGACCGAGGAAACGGCAGCGGCGAAAAGCCACGCGGTCGCCGTCGACGCGCACGGCAAGCGCCTGACCCACAGGGCCGGCGGCGTTTTCGATGGTGAGGTTTTCGACGGTGAAATCGTCGGCGTCGATGTACAGGGTGGGCGTGCGGAAGGTCCCGATGGGTTTGCCGTCGGGGCCGGTCAGGTTGGCGTGCAGCGAACCGGTCAGCACGGTGGTCTGCGGATCGGCGCCGACGAGTTTCACGTGCACTTTCTCGCGCTGGACATAGACGATCTCCTCGTAACGGCCCGGCTGGACAAGGATCACCCACGGCGAGGCCGCGGTGCGCCCGGGCGGAGCTGCGTTGATCGCGGCTTGGATCGACGTGTGCTGACCGCTCCCATTGGCGGCAACGATGGCATCCGGCGTGGCGCGCGTGACCGTGGCGGGTGCGGAAAGGAGCACGAGCAGGAGGATGGCGTGGCGGAGGAGCAGGCTCATCGGGGGCGGGAAAGGCTTCGGGGCGAGGCACGCCCGGTGACGCCGCCGGCTCAACGGTCCTGCTGTGCGCATTGTTGACTGCAGGCGGCGGATGGCGTCTGCAAGAGGCATGTCTACGCCGGCCACGCTGCAGGATGTTGCCGACCGCGCCGGTGTGCACCGGTCGACGGTCGCGCTCGCCCTGCGAGACCATCCCCGCATTCCGGAGGCGACCCGCGTGCGAATCAAAGCCGTCGCCGACCAGCTGGGCTACCGGGTGAATCCCTTTGTGGCCGCCCTGATGCAGTCGCGCCGGGTCGGGCGGACGGTGAAGCATGCGACTCTCGCCTTCGTGACAAACTACCCGACGCGCTACGGATGGCGGCCACAGCATCACAACCGCCCGGACTTCTTTCCTGGGGCAGTCGCACGGGCGAAGGAATTTGGCTACAACCTCGAGCCCTTTTGGCTGGCGGAGCCCGGCATGACCCCGGAGCGTTTCTGCGACATCCTGGTCACGCGCAACGTGCACGGGCTGATCGTCGGGCGCATGCCACCGGGCCAAAACACGCTCAAGCTGGCCTGGGAGCGCTTCTCCTGCGTTGCGCTCGGCATGACCTTGCGTTCGCCGCAGCTGCACCATGTGACGGAGAACCACTTCGACACCGTCGCGCAGGCCATGGAGCAGTGTTTGTCGCGTGGATACCGGCGGATCGGCTTCGTTTTCTCGGAAGGCAACGACAGCCCCCGCGTCGGCGACCGGTGGATCGGCGCCTACCTGCGGCACCAGCTTAACCTGCGCCACGTCGACCGGCTGCCGTTGTGTCCCGGGGCGCCGGCCGACGCGGCCACGTTCGGCCAATGGTTCGACCGGCACCGGCCCGATGCCCTCCTCGTCACGCATGCTCCGCCCTTGCTCGCCTGGCTCAAAGAGCGGGGCCTCGCGGTTCCGCGCGATCTCGGTCTGGTGGAACTAGAGGACCGGCCTGGCGGTGGGATGGCCGGGGTTTTCTACGACCCGGCAAAGGTCGGGGCGCTGGCGGTCGAGATGCTCGTCGGTCTCATGCATCGCAACGAACGGGGCGTGCCGGCGAATCCTCACGAAGTGCTGCTGGTGGGCCAGTGGAGGGACGGCTCGAGCCTTCCCAAGCTGCGCGGGGCGGTCTGAGCTTGGGTTCGAAACCGGCCCGTTCAGTCGACAATGCGCGCAGGGCACGTGTTGCCGGTGTTCGGGGCGGTATGTTCCTTCCGCCGACGGTTCCGTTGAACCCGCATTCCAGGCCTCCTTCTCCTTTGTTCGCGCCCCTCGGCCCCAGGTTCTTAGTTTTGTGGAGGTTCGGCCCTGAATGCAGGTAGAGCGGGACTATATAATCCCGACAACCCCGCGGCCCCCTGATCTTCCGCCTCCGGGTATCTGCCTGGGCGGCTGGAGAGTCGCCTGTCCGTTCAACCTTGCACCCTAAACCCACCATGCACACCGCACTGCCAGCAACCTCGAGCCGCCGGCTGTTTGCCGTCGGCTCCCAATCCTGCCTCGCGCTGCTCACCGCCGCCGTGCTGACGGCCCAGGTCGCGCCCAACCGGGACGCGGCTCCGGGGGCCGCCCCTGCACCAACAGCGACGCCTCCCGTAGAGACCGTGCCTGCGTCCACCGCGCCGGCCGCCGCGCCGACGGAGGTGGTGACCTTGTCGCCCTTCGAAGTGGTTTCCGAAACGACCGGCTACTTCCAGTCGAACACCATGTCCGGCACGCGGCTGAACTCGAAGATCGAGGACCTTGGCCAGTCGATCACGGTGATGACCAAGGAGCAGATGAACGACTTCGCGATGCTCGATATCAACGATGTGTTCGACTACATGGCGAGCACCGAGGGCACGAACACCTACTCCGACTTCGAGGTGGATCGCACCGGTGCGGTGACCGACAACGTCGCGCTCAATCCGAACAACGCCAACCGCGTCCGTGGCATCGGCAACGCGAACATCGCCTTCAACAACATCCCGACGACGGGGCGCGTGCCGGTTGACCGCCTCTGGATCGACTCGATCGAGCTGAGCCGCGGCCCCAACGCCAACATCTTCGGCCTGGGCAACGCGTCCGGAACCGTCAACCAGGTGCCCGCCACCGCGAACGTGACCCGCAATTTCTCCACGGTGGAGCTGCGGGCCGACAGCGAAGGCGGCTGGCGCGCGTCGCTCGACACCAACCGCGTTCTCCTCGGCAACAAGCTCGCCGTGCGCGGCAGCTACGCGTACCAGCACACCGGTTTCGTCCGGAAGCCCTCCGGCGAGGACGCGCGCCGTCTCAGCGTGCAGGTGAAGGCCCGGCCGTTCGAAAAGACCACGCTCGCGCTTTCCTGGTACGGCTACGACAGCGCCATCCAGCGCCCCAACTTCACCACGCCGCGCGACAACATCACCGGCTGGATCGCCGCCGGCCGCCCGGCCTGGGACCCCGTCACCCGTCTCGTCACGATCAACGGCGTGAGCTACGGCCAAGGTCCCAGCAACTCCCTGCTCGCCGGCTCGACGACGCCGATCACCGCCCTGCCGGCCTACTTCAACAACAGCCCGAGCGACGGCCGCTCCTTCATCCGCATCGGCGGCGCGGACGACCAGCCCTACTGGACGATCCCGACCGTGACCAACGCCGCCACACCGGCGGCGAACGGCGTGGGCAACAACATCCGTTACGTGTCCACCTCGGCGGTGAATGCCTACGGCGCCGCGCAGCCGCTCTTCGCCACCTACGCCGCGCTCGGCGACAAATCGATCTACGACTGGGAGGAATACAGCCTGCTGGGCGGCAACAAAGCCTGGGATGACGTCAACATCTACCTCGCCCAGCTCGACCAAGTCTTCCTCAGCTCCCAGCGCCACACGCTCGCCGCTCGCGTCGCCTACATGCGCGAGGACGCGAAGCGCCTCGAGGACCTTCCGCTCGGCCCGGCGAGCGTGAACGGCGTGATCGGCGACCTCTACGTTGACCCCAATACCCGCAACCTCGACGGCACGCCCAATCCTTACTTCGGCCGGCCGTATCTGCGGAGCAAGGAACCCTTCCTGCGCGACCGGCCCATGCTGTGGGAGACGGTGCAGACCCAGGCCGTGTACCAACTCGACTTTCAGCACAACGAAGGCTGGAGCAAGCACCTGGGCACCCACCGCCTGCTGGGGTACTACGAGTACAAGGACCAGAAGAGCTGGCAGTACGCGTACCGCCGCACAGCCGCCTCGCGCAACCTGCAGTGGCAGATCGACCAGTTCAACGCGGGCATCCCACTGGCCAACCGCGTGGCCGCCGCCGGCTATCCGGGCAGCCACAATCACATGCGCGTGTACGAATTCTACTACGTCGGCGACACGCCGGGCGGCGGGGTGGAGTACGCGCCGACCGTTTTCCCCAACGGCATCAGCACGCCGTTTGTCTGGGGCAATACGGGCAACTTCCGTTATGACCCGGTGACGCTCGACTGGACGCCCTCCGCCGAACTCGGCGGCAACGCCAACCGTCAGCTCGTGGTCAAGACCGAGGGCGCCGTCCTCCAGAGCAGCTTCTTCAAGGACCGTCTCGTCACGACCTTTGGCTCGCGCGAGGACAAGGTGCTCGACCGCAACGGCGTGCCGCCCGTGCTCACCGCTGACCTGACCGGCTACGACTTCGCCACGTCGAACCAGTGGCGCGATGCGTCGACCTGGCGCGCGGCCAGCGGCAAGACCAAGACCACCTCCGTCGTGCTGCGCCCGTTCAAGGACCTGAAGTTTCTCAACGACCGCATCAACGGCGAGAGCGGCCCCCGCCGGTTCGTGGCCGAGGCGGTCAGCAGCTTCAGTCCGTTCTACAACAAGTCCGACAACTTCATCGCCCAGGGGCCGGCCTTTGACCTCTTCCTCAACCGCCTGCCCAACCAGACCGGCGCGAGCAAGGACTACGGTTTCTGGATCAACCTGTTCGACGGTCGGGTGAGCATCCGCTACAACAAGTTCGACACCGAGCAGATCAACCTGCGCAACGGCGACATCAGCACGATCGCCCAACGCGTCCTGCGGGCCGACGGTCTCAATGCCAACGACGCGTGGAACCTGCTCGACCGCGCGACCGAGTGGGTGTCGCAGCTCAATCCGAGCCTGACGCCGGATCAGGTTCGCACCCAGGTCGCGGGCATCATGGGCCTCAGCGAGGACCAGATCACCGGCCTGGAGAACGCGATCTCGACCGGCACGCTCGCGGCGACCCAGGACGCTGTCTCGAAGGGCGACGAGATCGAGATCAACGTGAACATGAACCGCTACTGGACGATCAGTGGCTCGCTCACGAAGACCGAGGCGATCAACAAGAATGCCGGCTCCACGATCGAGGACTGGATCAACCAGCGCCTGCCGATCTGGGAGACGGTGGAAGATCCGCGCTTCACTGCCGCCGACGCTCCGAACCTGCCGACCGGCGCCACCGGCAAGCTGCTCTGGCGCTACATCGCCGGGTCGCAGTTCACCGCGTTCAACTACAACGCCACCAACTCGGCGGCGACGAACTACGTGACCTTCGTCGAGGGACCGCTCGCCGTCTACCGCCAGCTCGAGGGCCGTCCGCGTCCCCAGCTGAGCAAGTACACGGCCAAGTTCAGCACGCGCTACAACCTCGCCGGCCTGACCGACCACCGTCACTTCAAGAATGTCACCGTCGGCGGCTCGCTGCGCTACATCGACGAGAAGGCGATCGGTTTCTACGGCGTGCAGTCCCTGCCGCAGACGATCACCGCACTCGATCCGAACCGGCCGATCTACAGCCCCTCCGAGACGCAGGTTGACCTGTTCGTGTCCTACCGCACGCGGCTCTTCAACGACAAGGTGCGGGCGAACTTCCAGCTCAACGTGAAGAACGCTCAGGAAAGCGGGGGTGGCCTACGCGTGACCGCGGCCTTCCCGGACGGGAGTCCGCTCGCCTACCGCATCATCGACCCGCGACAGTTCATCCTCTCGGCGTCGTTCGATCTGTAGCGCCGGCCTGGGCGCCCCGGCTGGGCTCGTCGCCGTCATCCTTCGGGGTGACGGCGATCCTTTTTTGAATGACCTGCCCTGCGCGCGCTGGTTGCCTGCAGTCCGCCCATGAACCGTTCGAAGCGCCCCGTTTCGCCCGTCCCGGCCGCCGTCCCGGGCTCCGCTGCCGGCGGGTGGCCGCTGTGGGCGCTCTTCGCCGTCGGCATGACGATGTTGCTCGTCGTGTACGCGCCGAGCCTCCGAGGCGGCTTCCTTTGGGATGATGCGGGCCACGTCACCAGCCCAGCCCTGCAATCGTGGTCCGGTCTCGGGCGCATCTGGTTCGAGCCAGGTGCGACCCAGCAGTATTATCCGCTGCTGCACACCGCCTTTTGGATCGAGCATCAGCTCTGGGGCGACGCGGCGTTGGGCTATCGCCTGATCAACCTGGTGTGGCACGCCACCGCGGCGGTGCTGCTCGTGGCGGTCCTGCGCCGCCTCGCCGTGCCGGGAGCGCTCCTGGCCGGTCTGCTCTTTGCCCTGCACCCCGTCGGCGTCGAATCGGTGGCGTGGATTTCCGAACAGAAGAACACGCTCTCGACCGTCTTCTACCTCGCGGCGGCCCTGGCGTGGCTGCGGTTTGAGCAAGACCGTTCGGCGCGTCGCTACGCGATCGCGACGGCGTGGTTTATGGCTGCGTTGCTCACGAAGACCGTCACCGCCACCTTGCCGGCGGCGCTGCTGGTCGTGGCCTGGTGGCAACGCGGGCGCGTGTCGTGGCGCTACGACGTGAGGCCACTCCTGCCGTGGTTCGTCGTCGGGGTGGCGGCAGGGCTGTTCACGGTGTGGTTCGAACGCGTGGGTATCGGAGCGCAGGGCGACGACTTCAACCTGAGCCTGATCGAACGCGGTTTGCTCGCGGGGCGGATTGTCTGGTTCTACCTCGGCACGCTCGTCTGGCCGGCGAACCTGGCCTTCTTTTATCCGCGCTGGGACGTCGATGCCTCGGCGGCGTCGCAGTACCTGTACCCGGTGGCGGCGCTGGCCTTGCTTGCCGGAGCGATCGGCTGGACCCGGCGCAGCGGTGGGCGCGGGGTGCTGACGGCCGTGCTGCTTTTCGGCGGCACGCTCTTTCCGGTGCTCGGCTTCCTGAACGTGTATCCGTTTGTATTTTCGTACGTGGCAGACCACTTCCAGTACCTTGCGAACCTGAGCCTGTTCGCGCTCGGCGGGGCGGCGATCGTCACGATGGCGCGGCGGACGGATTCCGGCGCGTTGCGGGCGGGGGTGTGGGTGACGGCGGGCGCCGTGGTCACGGCCTATGCGGTCCTGACCTGGCGTCAGAGTGCGCACTATGTGGACTCGATCACGCTGTACCGGGCCACGCTCGTCCGGTCGCCGGACAGCTGGATTACGCACCACAACCTTGGCGCAGAGCTGGCCGCGCTCGGGCGGCACGCGGAGGCGCTCGGGCACGCGCGTCGCGCGGCCGAGCTGAAGCCGGAGTTTCCCGAAGCGTTGAACAACCTGGCCGACAACCTCGCGCGCACCGGCCGTGCCGCCGAGGCGCTGCCGCTGCTCGACCGGGCGCAGGCACTGCAACCGCGCTATGCCCAGGCGGAGAACACCCGGGGTGTTGCCCTGGCAATGCTCGGCCGGCCGGCCGAGGCGGTGACGCATTTTCAGCGTGCGGTCGAGTGGCAGCCGCAGCTGGTGGAAGCGCATTTCAATCTCGGGCTTGCCGAGGCAGAACAAGGCCACTTCGACCGGGCGATCCCCCATTTTGCGGCCACGCTCGAGCTTCGGCCCGAGCATGTCGGAGCGGAGCTCAATCTTGGCATCGCCCTGGCCGTGACGAACCGGCTGGCTGACGCCCGGCCGCACTTTCAGCGCGCCCTTGCCCTCGATCCGGAGGCTGCGGAGGTGCACCAGGCCTACGGGCGGGTGCTGTTGAACGCGGGGCTTTTTGACGAGGCGGTGCGTCCCCTGCGCGAGGCCCTTCGCCTAGATCCCGGCCTGACTACTCTGCACCGCGACCTCGCGTTTGCGCTGCAGCAACTGGGGCGGATCGACGAAGCGCGGTATCACACCGCCGAAGCTGCGCGTTCCCGCTGATGCCACGCTCCGTTTCCACCCGCAACAAACCCTCGCAGGCGTCGGCGCCGGCGGCCCCGGGAGGGATGTGGTCGATTCGTTCCCCTCTGGTCAACGGCCTTCTACTCCTCGGGGTGCTGTTGCTCGTCTATGGTCCGGCGCTGGGCGGAGGCTTTCTGTGGGATGACCATGCGCACGTCACGCACCCGGACCTGCGCGGTCTCCACGGGTTGTTCCGCATCTGGTTCGAGCTCGGAGCGACACAGCAGTACTATCCGCTGCTGCACACCGCCTTTTGGATCGAGCATCAGCTCTGGGGCGAGGCGGTGCTGGGTTATCACCTGGTCAACGTGGTCTGGCACGCGGGTGCGGCGGTGGTGTTCGGCGCCCTCCTGCAGCGCCTGCGGGTGCCCGGTGCCTGGCTCGCGGCGTGGTTGTTTGCCCTCCACCCCGTGTGCGTCGAGTCGGTCGCGTGGATCTCCGAGCAGAAGAACACGCTGTCGCTCCTGCTCTACCTCACCGCGGCTTACCTGTACCTCGCCTTCGACGACCGGCGCAGCCCGCGCCTGTACCTCGCGGCCACCGCGTGCTTCGTGCTCGCGTTGCTCACCAAGACCGTCACCGCTACGCTGCCTGCCGCCCTGCTCGTCGTCCTGTGGTGGCGTCGCGGCCGGATCGACTTCCGGCGCGACGCGCTGCCGCTCGCGCCGTGGTTCATCCTCGGCATCGCGGCGGGTCTCTTCACGGCGTGGGTCGAGCACACGCTCATCGGCGCCAAAGGCGAGGCCTTCGCGCTCGGCCCGCTCGAGCGCGTGCTGCTCGCCGGCCGGGTGGTCTGGTTCTACGTGGGCAAGCTGCTCTGGCCCCATCCGTTGATCTTCATTTATCCGCGCTGGGAGATCGATGCCGGCGCGTGGACCTCGTACGTATATCCGGTGGCGGCGCTGTTCGTGCTGGCGGGCCTCGTGGTCCTCGCCGTGCGGCGGGGCTGGCGCGCGCCGCTCGCCATCGCGCTGCTGTTTGGCGGCACGCTCGTGCCTGTCCTCGGCTTCTTCAACGTCTATCCCTTTCTCTTTTCCTACGTCGCCGATCACTTCCAGTACCATGCGGCCCTGGCCGTCCTTGCCGGGACGGCGGCCGGCCTCGTCCAGGTGGCGGATCGCCTCGGTCGACCGTCCGTGCTGCGGGCGGGCGCGGCGGTGCTGCTTGTGGCCTACGGCGTCCTGACGTGGCGACAGGCGCGCACGTACCGGGATGTGTTTGTGCTCTACGAGACGACGCTGGCGCTGAATCCGTCGGCGTGGATGGCGCACTCGAACCTCGGCGTTGCCTACGTCGAGACGGGTCGGGCGGATCGCGCGATTCCGCACCACCGCGAGGCGTTGCGGCTTCGGCCCGATTACGCCGAAGGCGAGAATAACCTCGGCTTCGCGCTCAGCCGTCTCGGCCGTCATCATGAGGCGGTGCCGCATCTGCGCCGGGCGGTCGAGCTCCGGCCGGATTACCCGGAGGCGCGCAACAACCTCGCGGGGGCGCTCATGTCGTCCGGCCGCGTGGAAGAGGGCCTGGCGGAGTTCCGTGAGATGGCGCGCCGGTATCCAGAGAAAGGTGACACCCACTTCAATCTGGGTCTGGCGCTGGCCAGGTCCGGGCGCCTCGACGAGGCACTTCCCTGCTTCGAGCAGGCCGTGCGCCTCGCGCCCGGCGACGCGCGGTACGTCCTGCATGTCGGGATGGCGCTGGGGTCGCTCCGCGGCTTCGATGCGGCGCTGCCGCACTACCGCCGCGCGCTCGAGCTCGATCCCGGTTCGGCGCGGGTGCGCACCACCGTCGGCCGCGCATATCTCGAGCAGGGACGTCACGAGGAGGCGCTGGTGGAGCTGAAGGCGGCGGTCGGACTCGATCCGGCGTTTGCCGAGGCGCACCAGGGTCTGGCGGCGGCGTTGTACGCCCTCGGGCGCGGGGCGGAGGCGGAGATTCACGCCGCCCGGGCGCGCCAGCTCCGACCTCAGGCGCCGCGCTGACGCACGGCCTCGAAGAGCGTGATGATCGTGGCCATTGCCACGTTGAGCGAATCCGCCTGGCCGGCCATGGGGATGCGTACGCGCGCATTCGCCTCGCGCAGCCAGAAATCGCTCAGGCCGTACTGTTCGCTGCCCATCACAAGGGCGAGCGGCCCGCGCAGGTCGGTGGCGGTGTAGAGTGCGGTCGCAGCGGGCGTCGTCGCCACCGTGCGGATACCGCGGTCGTGCAGCCACGGCCGGACCTCGGCGCTCGTGGCGATGGCGACGGGCACGGAGAACAGCACCCCGGTCGAGGCCCGCACGACGTTGGGATTGAAGAGATCTGTGACTGGATCGCAGACGATGAGCGCGTCGACCCCGGCGGCGTCCGCGCTGCGCAGGATGGTGCCGAGGTTGCCCGGCTTCTCGATCGCCTCGACGACGAGCAGGAACGGCACTGGCGAGAGTTTCAGACCGTCGAGTCCGGTGCGCCATTGCGGGGCGACGGCGAGCAGGCCGTCAGGGCGTTCGCGGTAGGCCACCTTGGCGAAGCCGTCCTTGGTGAGCTCGAACAGCCGCGCGCCGGCCGCCTCGGCCTGGGCCAGCAGGGCGGGTTCGTTCTCCCCCAGGTACCAGTCGGGGCAGAAGTAGACCTCAGTGAGCGGGATGCCCTTTTCGAGGGCGCGGCGGATCTGGCGGTACCCTTCGACGAGGAAGACCCCGGCTTCATCGCGTGGCCGGCGGTCGCGCAGCTTGACGAGCTGCTTGAGACGCGGGTTCTGCAGGCTGGTGATGCGTTCCGGTGCTTGGGCCACAAAGAGTCACTAGAAGGCGCAAAAAGGATTGGGAACCCTTAGTTTTTGTGAATTTTGTGCCTTCCCGTGCCCAAGAAACGTTTCAACGACCAACCCTTCCGCTATCACGAGGAGATCGAGCTGGAGATCACCACGCTCACCAACCTCGGGCTCGGCCTTGGGCGGGTCGCCCTGCCCGGGACGACGGAGGCGAAGTGGGTGGTGATGGTGCCCTTCACCCTGCCGGGCGAGCGGGTCCGGGCCCGGGTGTACCGCAACCAGAAGAACTTTTCCGAGGCCGACCTCGTCGAGGTGCTGACTCCCTCCGTCCACCGGGTTGCACCGCGCTGCTCGCTGTACGGTCGCTGCGGCGGCTGCCAGTATCAGCATCTCGCCTACACGGAGCAGCTGAAATGGAAACAGCGCCAGGTGGCTGAGCTGCTGCAGCACCTCGCGGGCATCGAATACCCGGTGAATCCCGTCATCGGCTCGCCCCGCGAGTACGGCTACCGTTCCAAGATCACGCCGCATTTTGCCGTGAAACGGCAAAATGCGGAAATCCCAAATCCCAATGGCCAAATCCCAAAGGACAGCGGGGAAAACATGGCTATTGGGTTTCTGCGGCAGGGAACGCGGTTCGATCTGGTCGACGTGCCGCGGTGCGAGATCGCGACGGACGCGATCAATGCGCGGTTGCCGGCGGTGCGGTCGGGCATTCGCGCGGGCGTCGCGGAGGGCCGTTATGTGCGCGGGGCGACGGTGCTGTTGCGCGATGCGGGCGGGGAAGTGACCACCAACTACGACGAGATCGTGACGGAGACGGTGGACGGGTTGAAGCTGAGGTTCCTCGCGCGCGATTTTTTCCAGAACAACCCCTTCATCCTGCCGGCCTTCACCGGCTACGTGCGCGGCAAGGCCGCGGCGACCGGGGCGCGCCGGCTGGTCGACGCCTACTGCGGCAGCGGGCTGTTTGCGCTCAGCTGCGCGTCCGCCTTCGACCGCGTGGCCGGCATCGAGATCAGCGAAAGCTCGGTGGCCTTCGCGCGGCAGAACGCGGCGGCCAACGGAATCGGCAACGCGACCTTCCAGGCCGGCGATGCGGCGGCGATCTTCGCCGGACTCGATTTCGTCCCGGGCGAGACGGTCGTGATCATCGATCCGCCGCGCAAGGGCTGCGACGAGGGCTTCCTGCGCCAGCTTTTTGCCTTTGGCCCGCGCGCGGTCGTCTACGTTTCGTGCGATCCCGCGACCCAAATGCGCGACCTGCGGCTGTTTGTGGCGGCCGGTTACGCCCTCGAGGACGTGCAACCCTTCGACCTGTTCCCGCAGACCCGCCATCTCGAGTGCGTGATGACGCTGCGCCGAACCGGTGCGGCGTGAACGGGACGTTGCAGGACCGCCGCGCTCCGCCCATCGTTCGCGTTCCGCCATGGCCGAGCCGCTCCGCAACCTTTACGACCTGACCCGTTCCGACCTGCACGCGCTTGTGGCTGCGTGGGGGTTCAGTCCGGTGCATGCGGCGCGGCTCTGGAGCTACCTTTACCGCGAAGGCGCGGCGACGTTCGATGCGATGACGGAGCTGCCGGCCCGGGTGAGGGCGCGGCTCGAGGGCGAAACGAAGATTGGCCTGCTGCCGGTGGCGCGGGAGCAGCGTTCGTCGGATGGGTTTACCCGCAAGTACCTGCTCGGGCTGGCGGATGAAGCGCGCATCGAGACGGTGTTGATGCGCTACAGCGGCCGCGTGACGGCCTGCGTGAGTTCTCAAGTCGGGTGCGCGATGGGCTGTGTGTTCTGCGCGACCGGCCAGATGGGTTTCTCGCGCCACCTGACCACGGGCGAGATTGTCGCCCAGGCGCTTCATGTGGACCGGGTGCTGCGGGAAACGGCGACCGAGGGTCCGGCCCTGGCCGAGGCTGACCACCCCTCGCCGCACCACCGGCACGAGCGGCTGCGCAACATCGTGCTGATGGGCATGGGCGAACCTTTGCACAACTACGAGGCGGTGATGCGCGCCATCGACATCCTGCGCGACGGCACGGGTCTCGCCCTCGGAGCGCGCAAGATCAGCCTTAGTACCGTCGGTGTCGTCCCGGGCATCATCCGGCTGGCGGACGAGGCGCGGCCGATGCACCTCGCGGTCTCGCTGCACGGCGCCACCCAGGCCGAGCGGGCGGCGCTGGTGCCGGCGGCGCGGGCCTGGCCGCTCGACGCCCTGATGGACGCCTGCCGCTACTACGTGCGCAAACTCGATCGCCGGATCTTCTTCGAGTGGACGCTGATCGAGGGGAAGAACGACGGGGCCGACCAGGCGCATGCAGTCGGCCGGCTGCTTCAGGGGCTGAAAGCCCAGGTGAACCTGATCCCGCTTAATCCAACGGCTGGATACGCGGGCGGGCCGAGCCGGGGTGAGGCGGCGAAGCAATTCCAGGCGGTGCTCGCCGAGTACGGGCTGCCGAGCACGGTGCGTCAGCGACGCGGCATCGACATTGCCGCCGGCTGCGGGCAGCTGGCGGTGGGCGGGTAGGGTGCGACGGGTCGGACCGGGCGGAGGCGACCGATCGCGGCTAGAGTCCGAGCCGACTGCGGGCGGCGCCGACCAAGGGGTTCGGGCTCAGCTGGATTTCCGGCAGCGCGCCGCTCACGCCGAGGCGTTGGGCGCGTTCGCGCAGCGTGAGCCAGGCGATCGAGGCGGCGGCATTGGCCGCGGCATGTTCGGCGGCGGTGTCGATCACGGATGCGGGCAGCACCAGTTGCTCCTTCGGGAGCACGCCCTTGTCGGTGAGGAAGAGCGAGAGCGAGGCCCCGAGGGTCTGGATCCACGCAGTCGGCCGGGTCGGCGCCACGTAGGGCAGGCCGGCGCCCTCCGGGTAGCCGCACCATTCCATGAACAAACGCACCTGCTCGTGCAGCTTGGTCAGCTCCGCGTCGGCGGTCGACGGGGTCCAGCGAACGCTGAAGGTTTTGCGTTCCCGGAATTTTTTCACCTCCCAGACCTTCATCACGAGTTCGATGTCGCCGCTCGACTCGACGAGGGTGCTGGTGAAGACGTAGTCGATGCCCTCAGAGCTGGTTTCGACCAGCTGGCGGATGTTCTGCGATGTCCACTCGGCCGGGAAGAGCGCGTAGTGTTCCTTGCCCAGGAGGCCGACGGCGGCGATCGGGGCGTAGAGCGGGCAGAAGCTGAAGGTCTCCGCGAACCAGAGCGGCAGGCCGCGGGCGAAGCGCCCGAGATCGTCCTCGGGTTTGGCCATGCGTTCGGCGAGTTGGGCGAGTCCCGGGTGGGCAACCTGGCCAAAGGCCACGCGCCGCACTCGGCCTTCCTTGGACGGAAGCAGCCCGGGCAAATCCTCCACGCCGTAGGCCCAGATCGGTTTGCTGATGCTGACGAGGCTGACCGAGGCGGCGCCCTTGGGCGCGGCGTTGCCGGCGGTGAGTTCGCCACGGCGCTGGGCCTCGAGCAGTTCGGCGATCGCGTTGGAAAACCCCCAGAGGCGCTCCTCAAGTTCCGGACGCTGGAGGGCAAAAAGGATGTCGAGCACGTGCTGGGCCGCCCCGGGGTTGCGCGTGGCGAGGTAGGCCTGGAGCAGGTTGAGTCCGGTGGCGGGCCCGTGGCGATCGGCGTCGTAGCGAGGGGCGATCAACTCGATGATCGTCTCGACGTAGCCGCAGGTGCCGAGGTCGCCGGAGATGGTGACGAGCACATCGGGCCGGTCGCCGGCCGTGGCGAGGATCTGCTCATACAGCGCGAGGGCGCCGGGCAGGTCCTTGGCCTCGAGCCGCTCGCGGGCGGCGGTCAGCTGGGGCAGCAGGCCGCCGGTGGGGCCTGAGGCCGGCTCCGGCGTGGCGCGTTTGGCGTCGGCGGCCGGAGGCGCGGCGGGTGCCGGCGTGGCCTGGGTCGGCGGGGCCGGGGCAGGCGTCGGGCTGGCGGGGCTCGGTTTTTTCCCAACGAGACGGTCGAAGAAACCCATGCGGGCGAAGGAAAGGCTTTCCGCCGGAGTGGCGAACAGAAATCAACCGGCGCGCCGGCGAAGGCGGGCGAGCGCGAGCAATCCGAGGGCCGCGACCAGGCCGCCTCCGAGGGTGGAGCCGCCCTTGTAACCCGGCTTGGACACGATCTGCACGGAGCCGGGTGCGTTCTTCACCCGCTCGCGAAAGGCGCCCAGCTCGGTCTTCAGGTTGGCGATGAGCTCGGTGGTGGCCGCGTCGAAGCTGGCGGCACTGTCCTTGCGCAGGTTCTCCGCGAGGTACATCGCCGCGCTGCCGGCCCGAACCTGTCCCGCTCCGGGGGCGCGGAAGAGCAGGTGGCGGCTTGGGATGTCGTAGACGGCCGCTTCCATGAGCGTCTGCGTGTCGTTGCGGTTCCCATTGAACAGGTAGGCCCCGACGATGGTCCAGTAGCTGAGGGAGAGCAGATTCTCGTCGGTGAACTGCACCTGGTCGTACGCGATGAGGGCGACCACGTCGACGCCGAGCAGGTTGCGCACCTGTTCGAGGTTGGTGAAGCCGCCGCCCGTGCGCAGGTAGCTGGCGGGGATGAGCTGGATCGACTGGATGTGGTCGAGGCCCTTGAACTCGTCGGCGACGCGCTGCATCACGGCCGTCTTCTGCACCTCCGTGATGCCGGAGGCGTCCCGGCCGCGAGAGGCTTCAGCCGACGACGGCACGAAGGCGATGCCAACGCGCAAGGGCAGGGACAGCACAGGGATGCTGGTGGGCGGCAGGGGATTGGTCTGATCCGGGTAAAGGTAGGCGACCACGCTGCTGGAGCGCTGGGTCTGTTTGGCACTGGTGCCAAAGAAGGCGGCGCAGCCGCCGAGCAGCAGCGCGAGGACAATGACGGCACATCCGCGCCCGGTGCGCAGGAAAGCAACGAAGGCATTCATGGGGAGAATAGGGTGGCGACTAGACCGGTCAGGAGCAATGCGGATAAGCAAGCGGTTCGCGCGAGGCGGCCCCCGCGAGGGAATCCGCGTTGACCCTCCCGGCCTCGTGGGTACCTAAGACCCTTCGCGACAGTGAACCGGGTCCACATCAAAACCTACGGGTGTCAGATGAACGAACGCGACAGCGAGGCTGTCGCGGCGATGCTGCGTGCCCGCGGTTACCGGATCGTCGGCTCGGAGGACGACTGCGACATCCTGCTGCTCAACACCTGCAGCGTGCGCGATGCGGCGGAGCAGAAGGCGATCGGCAAGGCCGGACACCTTTCGCACCGCAAGAAGCACAACCCGGACTTCGTCCTCGGGATCCTCGGCTGCATGGCGCAGAACCGCGGCGCTGAGCTGCTCGACCGCCTGCCGGACGTCGACCTGATCGTCGGCACGCAGAAGTTCCACCAGGTGCCGGACTATCTCGACAACCTGCGCGCCGCCCGTGCGGCCGGCGTGCCGGTGGGCGCTTCCATCGTCGACATCGCCGAGGAGGCCGGCTCGCAGAACACGATCCGCGACCACCTCGAGCAGCCGGAGCGCCAGGTCAGCGCGTTCGTCTCGATCCAGCAGGGCTGCAACATGGACTGCGCCTTCTGCATCGTGCCGAAGACGCGCGGTGACGAGCGTTCGCGTCCGATGGACGACATCGTGGCCGAGTGCCGCCAACTCGCGGAGCGCGGCGTGCGGGAGATCACGCTGCTCGGCCAGATCGTCACCAGCTACGGCCGCCGTGACTACACGCACACCCACGGGGTGTCGCCCTTCGTGCAGCTGCTCGAGCGGGTGCACGCGATCGACGGCATCCGTCGCATCCGCTTCACCTCGCCGCACCCGCGCGGCTTCAAGCAGGACCTGGTCGAGGCCTACGGCCGCCTGCCCAAGCTGTGCGAGTACGTGCACCTACCGATGCAGAGCGGCAGCGACCGCATCCTGCGAGCGATGAACCGGCCGTATTCGCGCGATCGGTACAAGGAGATCGTGGATTCGCTGCGGGCGGTGCGGCCCGACATGTACTTCTCGACCGACATCATCGTGGGGTTTCCCGGCGAGACCGAGGAGGACTTCGAGGCCACGCGCGCGCTCTTCGAGGCCTGCAACTACGACATGGCGTACATCTTCAAGTACTCGGTCCGCACCGGCACGCCCGCCGCGGCGCTGGCCGACCAGGTGCCGGACGAGGTGAAGGAGCATCGTAACCAGGTACTGTTGCAGCTGCTCCAGCAGAACTCGGTGCGCCGGAATGAGAAGTTGCTCGGCACGGTCGAGGAAGTGCTGGTCGAGGGTCCGGACAAGACCGGCCGCCGCTTCACCGGCCGCACCCGCGGCAACCGCGTCTGCGTCTTCGACGCCGATCCGCGGCTCGTGGGTGAGTTGGTGCCGCTGCGGATCGAGCGGGCGAGTGTGAGTACGTTGTATGGGGATATAGTGCTTGCGGGGCTAGAGGCGTCGGCAGGTTTTTGATCGTTCTTGTTCTCTTAATCGTTCTCGTTCTCGACCGTGCATCCTGCCTTCGACCACGAAAAACTCCGCGCTTACCTGGAGGCGCTGCGTTTTGTCGCATGGGTGGAGCCGGTCATCGAACAAGTGCCAGCGCGGCTGGCCGCACGCGATCAGCTGGATCGTGCTTCGACCAGCATTGTGCTCAACCTGGCCGAGGGAAATGGAAAGCGTTCGGAGGCGGATCGATGCCGCTACTTCGACAGCTCCCGCGGCTCGGCGTTGGAATGCGCGGCCTGCCTGGACGTGCTGGTGGCGAAGGGCCGGCTGGAGAAATCCGTGGCCGATGAGGGTAAGACAATTCTTGTCGGAGTGGTCTCGATGGTCGCCGGTTTGATCGCTCGGTTTTCCGGTGAAGCCCGTGAGGATGCGGTCGCCTACGGCGTCGAGAACGAGAACGATTAAGAGAACGAGAACGATTCCCTCATGACCCTCACCACCGCCACCCTCATCCCCGGCCTGATCCTTGCCGTCATCGGCA
>CAYZBG010000062.1:0-13722 GCA_964476565.1 uncultured Opitutus sp. | reverse complement strand
ATGACCCTCACCACCGCCACCCTCATCCCCGGCCTGATCCTTGCCGTCATCGGCACGCTGCTGCTGCTGGGCAACTCGGCGATTGTCTCCATGTTCAAGGCCTTCCCGCGCTCGCGCGTGGCGGCGGCGGCGCTGTTTGGCGTCGGGGCGGGCTGGTTCCTGTTCAACATCCGCCACCTCTCGGAGGCGGATTTCGGCCAGTTCCGCGGCATCCTCTTCGTCTTCTTCCTGATCATCGCTGTGGCCTCGTTCTTCCTCGTGCCGGATTTCCTCTCCGTGCGCGGCCTTGCGATCCTTATCCTGCTGGGCGCGATGCCGCTGCTCGATGCGGCCTACATGGAATTCGACCACCCGCAGCGGCTGTTCATGGTCACGGCGGTCTTCGTTGCCGTGGCCCTGGCGATCTACCTGGGTGCGGCGCCGTACCGGCTGCGTGATTTCTTTGAGTGGCTGTTCCGGCAGCCGGCGCGCGCGCGCCTGCTGGGCGGCGCCTGCACCGTCTATGGCCTGCTGCTCGTCGTGGTCGCTTTCACGTACTGAACGCCCCATGGCTGCCGCGACTGTGACGCCTCTTCCCGTCCTGCTGGTGCTCGCCGGTCCCGCCGGCTCGGGCAAGACCACCCTGTGCGAGCGCATGGTGGCCGAGGTGCCGGGATTCTCGCGGGTGGTCACGACCACCACCCGGCCGCCGCGGCCGGGCGAGGTCAACGGGGTGCACTACCATTTCTTCTCGCCGGAGGAGTTCGACGCCAAGGTGGCGGCCGGCGCGTTTCTCGAATGGGCCTGGGTGCACCAGAAGAACCGGTACGGCACGCTGGCTTCGTCGGTGCTCGATCCGCTCGCGCAGGGACGGAACCTCATCATCAACGTCGACGTGCAGGGCGTGGACAACTTCCGGCGGGCGGCGGCCGCAAACCCGCTGCTCGCGCGCCACATGGGCACCGTGTTCATCCATGTGCCGCTGTCGGTCCTGCGCGAACGCATGGAGGCGCGCGGCCAGGACAGCGCGGCCGAGATCGCTCACCGGCTGCGCACGGCCGAGGGCGAGCTGCGTGAGGCGGACAAGTTCGATTTCCAGATCCACAGCCGGTCCCGCGACGAGGACTTTGCCGCGCTCCAGCGCATCTGGCACGCCGTGCAGGCGCGCGCAGCGCGCTGAGAGAGCCTGCTCTTCTTCTGGCCGCCTGCCTTGAGCTTGTCGAAAGGCTGGAAAACGCCGCCTCTGACCCCGACGGGGAACCACCGCCACGGATGGCTTGCGAACCGCATTGCCGCATTGCAGCATTGCGGCATGACTACGCTCCTTCTCTCCAAACGCGGCAGCCTGACCCTGCCGCCCGAAATCCGCCGTAAGCTGGGTCTCGATAAAGTCAGCAATCCCATGGTGCTCGTCGAAGAGCGCGACGGCGGGCTGTTCCTGCAACCTGCGGCGGCTCTGCCCGTGCGCGATCTCCCCAAGGCACAGCTCAAGGCATGGATCGCCCGCGACGAAGCGGACATGAAGGCGTTCCAAGCCGCCGGTAAGGCAAAAAAGAAGTGAGGCTCTTCCTCGACTCCAGCGTCCTGCTTGCCGCTTCCGGTTCGTCGAAAGGCGCATCTCGCTTCCTCTTGCAGGAGGCCGCCACGCTCGGATGGGAACTTATCTCTTCCGATTACTGCGAGGAGGAGACGCGCCGCAACCTCTCCAAACTCGGCCGCTCTGCCTCGACTGCTTGGAAAAATGCCATCGCCCCGAAGGTGCGCTTCGTGCGCGCAGACTACGCCCTCGATAAGCCCTTAGTCTTCCCTAAAGCGAAGGATCGGCCAGTGGTCATCACGGCACTGGCGGCACGCGCTGCCTGGCTCGTGACACTGGACGAAGGCGACTTCCACACGAAGCTTGGCATCGAGGTTTACGGCTTGCGCATCGCCACGCCGGGCGAGTTTTTGCTGGAGCAACGGGCCAAGGGCCTGATCTAAGCAGCTCACGTATTTGGTCGCTGAATACGCGGCTTGCGCTGTTGTCATGGGCGGCGGTTTGTTTTGATCTGGGAGCTGCTCGCCGGACGCTACGACGCGGCCGTAACCGCGAACGGAACTGTGAGCTCCTTGGTAGGGTCATGCCGTTGCACGTTACAAGCCGAGGCGCTCCAGTCTCTGATGTAACGCTTAACAGCATGACCTCCTCCGTACGTGTTTCAGCACGGCTCGTTTCGTCCCGGACAGAGTGAAGTGGATCCCGAAAGTTGGACTCTGGGGGAAGGTCATCCAAAACAAAGTAAAAGGAACCGTCCGCCATGTCCCGAAAACGACGCAGCATAGTCCAGCGCCGAACACCCGCAGGGCCACGGCAGACATTCGTCCGTCTCGAACGTCTCGCTCGGAACCACTGACCGGGAGACTGCTTCAACTCAAAGCCACGCCGCCAAGGATGCGGTTGCCTCAGGGCTGGCGCATGGGATGGTCGTGGGACGCCTTCACTGCGTTGCCCGGACCGAGCAGCACGACGCGCGAGCGATGGGTCTCGATCTCGCCCGGTTCGAGGGCGACGTAGGCGGCGATGATGATCAGGTCGCCGGGTCGGACCAGTTGGGCCGCCGCGCCGTTGACCTGCACCTGACCGGGTTCGCCGTAGATCACGTAGGTCGTGAACCGCTGGCCGTTGGTGATATCGTACACGTCGACTTGTTCGAACTCCAGCAACCCGGCCGCCCGGCAAAGCGCGCGGTCGATCGAGACCGAACCCTCGTAATCGGGATCGGCCGCCGTGATGGTGGCGCGGTGCAGCTTGGTGCGGAGAAAGGTCCTAGTCATGGCGGACGTGAGCCTCGGCGAAAACGCTGAGACCAGTCAGAATCAAGTCTGGCTCTACCCCGGTAAAGAGTTTTTCCCGGGCAAACCGGGCGGCGTGACCGCCGGTGCCGATCACCACGGGCCGGGCGCGCGGTCCGAAGGCTTCACGGGCAACGCGTTGCGTGAGCTCGCGGATGGCGCCGGCATGCCCGAGGAGAATGCCCGCCCGCAGGCCGTCCTGCGTCGATCGACCAAGGGCGGCCGGCCAGGCGCCGCCGAGGTCAATGGGGGGCAGTTGCGCGGTGCGGCGGGCCAGCATGTCGGGCCACAGGCTGAGTCCGGGCAAAATCGCCCCGCCGGCCAGCACGCCGTCGCGGGTGAGGGCGGTGACTGTGGTCGCGGTGCCGCAATCAACCACCACCACATCGCGCTGCGGATAAAGCCGCCGGGCGCCGAGGGCGCAGGCGAGCCGGTCGTGTCCCAACTCGGCCGGACGTCGGTACCCGAGGCGGAGGCCGGCGTTCTTGGCCGTCAGCACGGCCGGCGTGCAACCCGTCGCAGCCGCGAGGAGATCCCGGATGCGGTCCGTGTGAGCCGGTACCACCGAACAGAGGGCGGCGGCATCGAAGCGGCCGCGCAGGCGGGGTGCGACGAGGCGTTCGATGCCGCCGTCGCCGAGCGCATCGGCGATGGGCACACGGAAGGACCGCATGCGGCGACCGTGCGCAAACACGCCCACGTAGAGCGTCGAGTTGCCCAGGTCCGCCACCCACGTGCGCATGGGCGTCAGGCGTTGCCGCGGACCGCGGCGAGCACCCGCGTGGCGAGGGCCTCGGGATCGGCCAGGCGGCCGGGGCCGATCTCGCCGCAGGCCTGGATGCCGGTGTCGGGCTCGATCACCTCGACGCCCCAGCGCCGCAAGGTCGCGAGGCTGGCCTGCGTGGCCGGATGCGACCACATGCGGACGTTCATTGCAGGGGCGACCCACCAAGGCTTCTGCGGGAACTCCCAGGCGAGAAACAGCGCGCTGACCGGATCGTCGCCGAGCCCGGCAGCGAGGCGGTTAAGGGTATTCGCCGTGGCCGGACAGAGCAGGGCGAAGTCGGCCGCACGTGCGAGGTCGATGTGATCGAGGGCGCGCCCCTTCTCCCAGAGATCGCCGAACACGGGCCGTCCGCTCAGACCTTCGAGGGTGGCGGCGCCAACGAAGCGCAGCGCGGACGGGGTCACGGCGGTCTGTACGGTCACGCCGGCCTGGACGAGCCGCGAGATCACGGTGCAGGCCTTGTAACAGGCGATCGAACCGCTCAGGAGAAAGAGCACATGCGGAGGGCGGGAGGTCATGCGGCGCCTAGTAGGACTCTTTCTTCGCGGGGAAATTCCCTGAGGTCACGGCGTCCGTGTAGGCCGCGAGCCCAGCCTCGATGGCGGAACCGGCTTCGGCAAAGCGTCGGACGAAGCGCGCGTTGAAACCCGGGTTGAGCCCGAGCAGATCGTGAAACACCAGCACCTGGCCGTCGGTGTCAGCTCCGGCGCCGATGCCGATGACCGGGATGGACAGGGCCTGCGTGATCTCCTTGGCGACGGCGGCCGGTACGCATTCGAGCACGAGGCCGAAAGCGCCGGCGGCCTCGACCGCGCGGGCCTGGCGCAGCAGGTCGGCGGCCGCGGCATCGCCCCGGCCTTGCACCTTCGGGCCGCCCAACATGTGCACGGATTGCGGCGTGAGTCCGAGGTGGCCCATCACGGGCACGCCGGACTGAACAAGGTGGCGGACGACGTCGTCATGGCCGTCGATGCCCTCGATTTTGACCGCGTTGGCCCCGGCGCGAAGCAGGCGGGCGGCACAGGCCACGGCCGGAGCAAGACCTTGACGGGCCTCGAGGAAGGGAAAATCGGCGATCACCAGTTTGCCGCCGGCTCCGCGCACGACGGCGGCGGTGTGCCGCGCCATGATGTCGGTCGTGGCCGCAAACGTCTGGCTCTCGCCATCGAGCACAACCGCGACGCTGTCACCCACCAAGATGCAGTCGACCGGCGACGCGGCGAGAAAGCGTGCCTCCCAGTGGGTGTACGCCGAGACCATGGTGATCTTCGGGCCGGTGGCCTTGCGCGCCTTGAACTCAAGCACGGTCTTCATGCGGAGCGAGGAGCGTGAGCGGCGGCGGGCGGGTTGGCCAGAGAGGAGTTTGCCCGGATGCCGACCCTGAAAAAGAAGTTGGCCGGTCGCCTACCCCTAAGCGACCGGCCATTTGCTTTCTTAGTTACCCCAAATGTCTCCGCTAGGCGGATGACATGCCACCACCAAAGCAACGCGGACCGGATAGTCAAGTGGTCGGCCGGTTACGAAGGCGTGACAGACGATCGGACAGTCCGAGTGCGACGGGGCACGAATCCCAGAATCCAGGGCGGTCAGAGCGGGTCGCCGAAACGTATCTTCTTCACCGTCTGACGTTTCTTCTTCGGAGAGGGGGCTACGCCGAGCCGGGGATCCCGTTGGCGAACGAGTTGCACAAGGCGCTTAGCATCGCGTTCGAAAACATCGGCCGTCTCGGGCAGATAGAGCCACTTTTTCAACACGGGATGGGGCTGGAGGCTGGGAAACTCCGCGCGCAGCGAGGCCTGCTGATCGTGGGACGTGCAGACGAGCACGCCCTGCCACGGCTCGCCTTGGGTCGTGAGGAAGAGGTGGTGCTTGCCGTCCAGCATCACTGTCCGTCCGCCGAACCATGATTTCAGCTCAAACGTCACCTCGCCCGCGAGCGGCTCTGCCAGCCACTGCAGCGGGTGCTCGGCCTTGACGGCCTTGGGGCGAATCGACGCGGCGCGTGGGGAATTCGGCATGCGGGGTAAACCAACGGGAGGAAACCGCAGGGAGGCACACCGCGCAAGCGCGTTGCCCATGGCCTGATTTGCCGGCTGCCGGGCCGGTCAACCCAGCCCCGTCGGCAGACCGCGGGCGAGGTACGCCTCGAGGGCGGAGGCCAGGCGGTCTATCTCAGCCGGCTGATTGTAGAAATGGGGCGAGATGCGCAGGCCGCCGCGGTCCGCACCGGTGCGGGCCGTGCACGCGATGCCATGCTCGCGGTATAGGGCAGTCGCCAGCGCCCGTGGAGGGAGGTCTCCGGGTTGGAATGACACCACCGCCACCGAACGCGCGGGATCGGGATGGGTCCAGACCCGCACCGCCGGCAACGTGGCCAACCGGCTGAGCAAGGTTTGCGTCAGGCTTCGGGACCGGGCCTCGATGTTCGCCGGGCCGATCGAGGTGAGAAAGGTCAACGCCGTGCCGAAGGCGGCGAGCGCAGCCTCATCGCGCTGCCCGAAGGCCTCGTGGGTGCGGGAGAGCCCGATTTTGCCTGCGCCGGCGCTGATGGTCCCGGGCCAGAGGCGTTCCTGCGCGTCACGCCGGACGAAGAGGAAGCCAACCTCCTTGGGTCCGCAGGGCCATTTGTGGGCGCTGCCGGTGTAGAAGTCGGGTTGCATCCGGCCAAGGTCGATGTCGAGCAGGCCGAAGGTCTGGGCACCGTCGACCAGCGTGAGCACGCCGCGCTCGCGGGCGAGGGCGCAGAGCTCTTGGGCGGGAAAGAGGTCGCCGACCGAACTGGTAAGGTGGCCGAACGCGAGCACCCGCGTCCGCGGCGTGAGCGCCGCTCGCACGGCCGCGAGGTAGGCTTCCGGTCCCGGATGAGGATTCGGCACCGGCAGTTCGACGACCGTGAAACCGTAGCGCTTCGCGCGGTCGCGCCAGGCGGCGTGATTGCTCGGATGATTGTCGGCGAAGAGGATCACCTCGTCCTCCGGCTTCAGCGCCAGGCCGAGCGAAACGAGGTTGTTCGCCTCGCTGGTGTTGCGCGTGAGCACGATCTCCTCCGGCGTGGCCCGCACGTAGGTGGCGAGCAGGGCGCGGGTGGTTTCGGCGGGCGTGCCAAGGGCGGCGCGGTTCTCGAAGGACGGATCCGCCTCGATCGCCTGGGTGTGGTCGATCACGACCTGGGTGACGATCCGCGGGGCAGGACAGAGGTTGGCCGCGTTCATCGGACTCAAGCCCGATCGCAGGCTGAACTGGGCCCGCACGGCCTGCCAGAAGGCCTCGTCGGGACGTCCGGTGGGACTCGGCAGGGCGGGGGTCGCAGCCGCCAAGGTGCGGGACGGCGCTCCGGTCCACCAAGCGGCGGTGCCACCGGCGAGCAGAAGTTTGGAGAACGAACGACGGGTCAGTGGGGTGTTCATGGGGTCGGGTGAAAGCTGAATCGGGGTGTCAGGCTGCCGCAGCCGGAAGGCGTTCGCAGATCCGGGCGAGGGCCCGCACGGCGTCCTCGGTTTCGCGCTGCAGCACGAACTCGTTGGGGTTGTCGTAGTCGGTCTTCTGGGTGGCCTGGACCACCAGCCCGTCGGCGCGGGGTACCATCGAGGCACCGTCGCAACTCAGCCCGTAGGTGACCTCCGGTTGGGGGATGAGCAGCGCGAGCTGGCCGCGCACCGGCACGAGCGAGGCGTCGTCCAACAGGGCCTTCGCTCCGTAGCCGGTGGCGTTGATCACGACCTTCTCGGGCAAGGATTCGAAATCGGCGGCGCGGTGAAACTCGCGGCGCTCCACGCGTCCGCCTTCGGCGAGGAAATCGCTCATCAGCAAACGCGAGTAGGCCGTCAGGTTGTAGACCATCGACGTGCTGCGCCGGGCGTAGATGGTGGGAAAGGGATGGGTGCCCGGAATGAAGTCGACCGCCGCGGGCGTGAGGTCCTTCACCTGCTTCGGGAACTTGCCGAACTTCACCGGCCCTTCGTCGGCCTCGGCCTTCTTCTTGCGCGCCTCGGCATCGAGATCAGACAGCGCGTAGCGGTCGAACCAGGCGATGGGTGAATCGGGCAGCCCGAGCAGATTCTGAAACGCCCGGTGCGACGTCCGGCACATGCCCTCCCACGTGCGGGCGAAGGCCGGCGTGGCGTGGGCCTGCAGGCAGATCCGTGAATCCGGCGACCACACGCCGGTGGCGAACGAGGACCGCACCTCGGGTGGCCGCTCCTTGGCGTAGATCGTCACGCGCCGTCCCGCCCGCTGCAGCAGCAGGGCGGTGGTGAGGCCGATCGCACCGCAGCCCACCACAGCGTAGTCCCGTTCCCCGCTCGCGGTCGCGAGGTCGACCGCGAGCGCGCCCGAGCCCCACGAGAGCGACCAGCCGCTGCCGCCGTGGCCGTAGTTGTGCACGACCCACTTCGTGCCGATGCGTTCGGCCTCGATGCGCGGGCCTTCGCCGCGGAACGGCCGCAGGCAGACCGTCGTCTTGATCACCCGGTCCGCCGAGGCCTTCACGCGGGCAAAGGTCGCCGGCCCTTCGTAGGGCACCGGCGGCACGACCGGCTCACCGCCCGCAGCCGGAGGCTCGGCGCCCCACGCCCGTGCGCCCAAGGCGGCTAGGCCGACCCAGGTTCCGGTGCGGGTGAGAAACTCACGGCGATGCATGCGATCTGTGGAGCAGGCGGCGCGCCGCGGGTTACAAATTCGCTGCATGGCCGGCACTTCGCGCACAGCGTCTGCTGTGCTGGCAGCATGCTTCGCCACCTCTCCCTTGGACTTGCCGCCGGCCTGGCCGCCGTGACTGCCGCCGAACCGGCCGCGGTCCTGTACCGGCCGCTCGACGGCGCGCCCTACGCCGCCTCGGCCACCGTCTCGCCCTACGCCACCAAGGTGTTCGTCAGTGGCGCGGATTATGGCACACCAGGCGAGGCGCTGGCCGGACTCGAGCAAACGCTCTCCCGGCTCAACCTCGACCGTTCCCACCTCGTCAACGTGCGCGCCAGCCTTGCTCACGCCGGTGCCGGGGCGCTCGACATGGGACCGTGGAACGCCGCGTGGGCCGACTTCTTCGCCCAGACTCCGCATCGTCCCACCCGCACCACGGTCGGTGCCTCAGCCTTGGGGCAGGGCGGGGCGTTGCACGTCGAGGGCGTCGCGGCCTACGTGGCCGAGGCCGATCGGGCGATGCCGGGACGGGCCTCGCTCAATCCGTTTGTACGCACGATTGGCGACGGCGCGTACGGGGCAAGCGCGGCCGCGGTGGTGGCTCCCGGGACGGCGATCCTGTTCTCGGCCGGAGTGCTTGCCGATCCGGCGGATCCGACCCAGCCGGAGAACAGCGTCGCGCGTTTCGGTTCGATGGCGGTGCAGACCGCGTCGGTCCTGCGCAAACTGGAGCGGACGCTCGCGAGCCAGGGCTTCTCCTGGGAGGACGTGTTCTACGTGCGGGCACTGCTCTCTCCGCCGCCCGGCGAGAAGGCGGTCGACTTTGACGGTTTTGGCCAGGTGTTCCGCCAGCGGTTTCCCGGCCGGCACCCCGCGCTTCGTCCGGCCCTCGCGCTCTGGGCCGCACCGGGTTTCAACGCCAACGGCACCTTGGTCGAGATCGAGGTCTATGCCGCCGCGGCCAACGCCACCGGTCCGTTTCTGCCCTACACCGCGGCCCCCGCCGGCAACCCCTGGCTTGCCATGACCGGCACGCCGGAGTCCCGCATCGCGAGCAGCGGCACCGCGGCCCGGCACCGCGCGCTCACCTGGTTCTCCGGGGCCATCGGCAGCGGGACCGGAGGCATGCACGACGAGGCCGTCCACGCCCTGCTCGCCCTCCGGTCGAGACTCGCAGCGGCGGGGGCGGACTTCGGCGATGCCGTCCAGCTTCGTGCGTATCCAATGGTTGGTGACGCGTTCCGGCGCGAACTGGCGCAGTGGAACGAGGCCTACGGGCGCTTCTTCGACCATCCGAAGCTCAACGCCCACAAGCCGGCCCGCACGGCGTTTCCCGTGTCCGCGCTGCCGCGCGGGACCCGCATCGAGATCGAGTTGATCACGGTGGAGCGTTGAATCGTCGGTCCCGGCCGGCGACGGTTTCACGACGGTTTCGTGGCAGCCGGGTGACATCGGCAACATTCTCGTGACGGCCGGAGAACAGCATTGAAAGACCTTCGCGCCGCCGTGGGGTTCGGGTTCTCCACGGCCTATGAACCTGCTCCGCCACCTCCCTGATTTCCGCGGCCTCCCCGGCGCCGCCTTGCTCCTCTCCTTCCTCGCCGGCGCCGTTGCGTCCGCCCAGACTGCGCCTGCGCACGCCGCGGCCGACCCTACTCCGGGCGAATCGACCGTCGAACTGCAGCGGTTTGTCGTGACCGGCTCGAACATCCAGCGCCTCGACATGGAAAAGGTCGTCCCGATCACCGTACTCGACGAGGATGCGATGACGGCGCGCAGCGCTTTGCTCCCGGTCGACCTGCTCACGTCGCTGCCTTCCGTCGTCAATCTGCCCGAGAACGAGACGCGCCTCGGCTCGTCCGGTGCGCGTGGCGATAACGCGAACATCAACATGCGCAATCTCGGCGCCACCGCGACGCTCATTCTCGTCAATGGTCGCCGCATGGCCGTCAACCCGATGACCGCCGGCCTGTCGCAGGCGGTGAACGTCAACCAGCTGCCCACCCAGGGCATCGAGCGCATCGAGGTGCTGCGGGACGGCGCCTCGGCCATCTACGGTTCCGACGCGGTCGCCGGCGTGATCAACTACGTGCTCAAGCGCGATTTCAACGGGGCGGAGTCGACGGTGAAGGTCGGCGTGCCCGAGGCCGGCGGAGGCGAGAGCGTGAGCGGCGCCTTCACCTTCGGCACGTCGTTCTCTGGCGGACGGGGCCGGCTCTTCGGCACCATCGAAGCGCTCTACCGCGATGCGATCTTTCTCACCGAACGTGACTTTAGCCGGACGGCCAACGTTGCCGGCCGCGCACCGCCGCCGTTCAACACCTTGGGCGGACCGTTTGACGCCCGTTCGCCGCGCGGCTACTTCCCGACCTTCCGCATCGGCAACGGCACCGCGGCCAACTACCTCCGGTTGATCAACGGCGTGCCAACCCTGACCAACACCGCGCCCACTCGTACGTCGAATCCCGAGTTCTACCTCGATCTCAATCAGTTCGGCATGGCCTCGCCTCGGGTGCGCCGCGGCAACACCTACCTGTCGGGCGAGTTCGATCTGAACGAGCGCATCACGGCCTTCGCCGACTTCGGCCTGTACTACTCCGAATCGACCATGCGCCGCCAGCCGCTCGCACTCAACGCGCCCACGTCCGACCAGCTCAAGGTTCTGGCGGTCGATAATCCGTACAATCCGTACGGCTCGTCCTTCTATCATCCCACCGGCGCCCCGCGCGCCGACGGAGCGCCGCGCCTCGTTGGCACGCCGACGACGATCAGCCTGGTCTCGCTCACCCTGCCCGACCTCGCCGCCGAGACGATCGACACCCAGGCCGACGTCATGCGGCTCTCCGCCGGACTCAAGGGCCGGTTGGGCGAAACCTGGTCGTGGGAAACCTCGCTTTTCTACAACGAGGTCAACGGCGAGGACGGCGCCTTCCCCGACGTGCGCGAGAGCCTGCTCCAGAACGCCTTCTCCCGCACGGACGCCAATGCGTATAATCCGTTTGGATACACGTTCAAGGTTCATGGCAACGCGGTCGTGGTCGATCAGCCCTACGTCAATCCGGCCGCCGTCGTCGACTCGTTCTCCGAGAACTACACCCGCACGGCGACCGCGACGATCGCGAGCGCCGATCTTCGCGCCTCGGGTCGCGTGATCTCCTGGTGGGGCGGCGACATTATGGCGGCCGTTGGCACGGAGTATCGCGAGGAGGAGCTTGAGGACGTGCGTCCTCCCTTCAGCGGCGAGAACCCGGTAGATTCCGGCCTCGATCCGACCAACAATGACTTCCTGCTCCATCCGCCCCGCCCCGACGTCTTCGGCGACCGCCAGGTGACGAGCCTGTACGCGGAAGTGGTCGTGCCGCTCGTTTCAGCCCGACGGGAGATTCCGCTGGTCAACACGCTCGAGCTCACCGCCTCGGCCCGTTACGAGGACTACAGCGACTTCGGCGACACTACCAAGCCGAAGGTCGGTGTGAACTGGCGCCCTGCGTCGTGGCTGATGGTGCGCGGATCGTACAACGAGGGTTTCATGGCGCCGAGCCTGGCCGCGCTGTTCACCAGCCCGCGCTGGACGATCTCCGCCGGGGCGGGCGACGTGGATATCTACCGCAACCCCGTCACGGCGGAGGGTCCTTACGTGCAGCGCACCTACTTCGGCGGCAATCCCGACCTCAAGGCGCAGGAGTCCGAGGGCGAGACCTTTGGCGTCGTGATCGATGTGCCCGGCGTGCGCGGCCTGAGCGTGACTGCCGACTACTGGAAGATCTCCCGCACCAACCTGCTCGGCCAGCGCAGCGTCGCCCAGATCCGGGAGAGCGACGTCGCCCTCATCCGTGCCTACACTGCACAGCAGCTCGCGGCCGGCGTGCCGATCGGGTCCATCGACATCGGCAGCGGCACGGCCGCCTACAAGGGTGATCCGGACGTGGAGCGGTTCGCTCTCACGCCCGAGGACGCAGCAGTGTTCGCCAACTACAACGCCGCCAACCCCGGCAATCAGCAGGCCGCAGCCGGCCGGATCTTCTCGGTTAACCGGCCTTTCCTCAACCTCTCCACGAGCGAGAACGAAGGCATCGATTTTGGCCTGCGCTACGTCCTGCCGCGCACGCCGATCGGCAGCTTTGTGCTTTCCTCGGACTGGTCCTACCTCTCGAAGTCGGAGTCGACCCTCGCTCCGGCCAACGTGGCGCCGACGATCACCGACGGCCTCTACGCCGACGGCGCGGCGCGCTGGCGCAACACCACCAACCTGACTTGGCGCAACGGCGCCTGGACCGGTTCGCTCGGGGCCTACTATGTCGGCGAGACGCATGATTCTGGAGTCACGGCGACGGAGGCCCAGTACGAGGCGCTCGGCCGGCCGGACTACATTGCGCCGCGCTTCACCGGCGGACGCACGGTCTACCGCTACGTGATCGATTCGACCCTGACCTTCAACCTGTCCGTCGGCTACCGCTTCGGTGCCGAGGCCCCCTCGCTGTTGCGCAACATCCGCGTGCGCGTTGGTGCGGTCAACGTGCTCGACGAGGAGCCGCCCCTCGCTTCGGGTGGTTTCGGTTACGATCCCGGCGTGAGCCAAAACCTGCTCGCCGGACGTACGTGGACCTTGGATGTTACGAAGAGCTTCTGACCCCATGACCCTGCGCGCTCTCGTCCTTGGCGGATGCCTGCTCGCCGCCACCCAGGCGGCCGAACCGGCCACCGCGCCGAATCCCGGCCTCGTCAAACACGGCTTGGTCGCGACGGAGCTCGCGCGCTGGCCGGTGCGTGAGGCCAACCAAGGTGTCGCGGTCGATGCGGAGCACTTCTACGGCATCGGCAATGCGGTGATCGTCAAGCATCGCAAGGACACCGGTGCGCGCGTGGCCGAGTGGTCGAGCCCGAAGGGCGGCCCGATCATCCACTTCAACGGCGGCTATGTGGACGGCGGTCGCCTGATCCTCGCACACTCGAACTTCCCGCAGCTGCCGATGGCGAGCTCGTTGGAGATCCACGACACGGCGACCCTGGCGCTCGTGTCGTCGCGCAGCTTCGGTATCCGCCTCGGCTCGCTCACCTGGGCCGAGTGGCGCGACGGGCACTGGTGGGCCTGTTTTTCCAACTACAGCGACCGCGGAGGCATTCCGGGCTTCGACAACCGCTGGACCTACCTGGCGAAGTTCGACGAACGCTGGCAGGAACTGGAGGCGTGGATGTTCCCCCCGATGGTGATTGCCACTTGGGGCAAGAGCGCGATTTCCGGCGGCAGTTGGGGTGATGACGGCCTGTTGTACGTGACCGGTCATGACGCGGCGGAACTCTACGTGCTGCGCCTGCCAAAGACAGGCACGACCCTCGAGTACCTCACCACGATCGACGTGCCCATTGAAGGCCAGTCCTGGGCCTGGGACCGCAGCGCCAAGGGCGAGCGCATCCTCTACGGCATCAGCCGCCGTACGCGAGAAGTCATCGCCGCGCGCATTCCGGCGGTGCCGGCCGAGCTGGTT
>CAYZBG010000061.1:0-33281 GCA_964476565.1 uncultured Opitutus sp. | reverse complement strand
ACTCAGTGACCTGAATCCTGCCTTCAACAGCATTTTCTCCGATGCGACATTGGGTGAGGTGGACCCCGTCCGTTGGACAGCGGATCGGGTAAATTAAGTTATGGGAGACAAAGGCAGGTTGGATGCCTTGGCCGACTCCGAGGACAGGAGCTCAGGAGCTTGCCGCAGGAGTCGGCCCGAACTCGGACGGAGGTATCGGGGCTTCATTGGTTGATGGCAAGCGCGATAGGCTGCCGATAGACTTCCATCGGAGTTTTCGGATTGGTCATGCCGAAGGCGCTGTGCGGTCGCCGGTCGTTGTAGAACCGGAAGAAGGCGTCGAGGTTGGTGTAGGCTTCGATCTGGGACCGGTAGCTCTTCAGGTAGACTTCTTCGTATTTGACGGTGCGCCAGAGTCGCTCGACGAAGACGTTGTCCAGAGCCCGGCCGCGTCCATCCATCGAGATCTTCACGCCGCGAGAGAGGAGCGGCTGGGTAAACTCAGCGGATGTGAACTGCGATCCCTGGTCGGTGTTGAAGATCTCGGGAACACCGTGGTCGGCGATGGCCCGCTCGACGGCTTGCACGCAGAAGCGCGCATCGATGGTATTCGACAGCTCCCATGCCAGCACCGCACGACTGTACCAGTCGATGACGGCACACAGGTAGATGAAGCCGCCTTGGATCGGGATATAAGTGATGTCCATCGCCCAGACCTGATTGGGCCGGTCAATCACCAGGCGGCGCAGGAGGTACCTGAAGACCGGATTGTGCGGGTGCTTGCGCGAGAGGTTCGGCTTCCGGTAGATCGCCTCCAGCCCCATCTGCTGCATCAGCCGGCGCACGCGCTTGCGGTTCACGGCATGGCCTTGCCGCCGGAGCCAGCGCGTCATCTGCCTCGAACCGAAGACCGGATACGCCAGATACGTTTCGTCGATGATGCGCATCAGGCGCAGGTTCTCGTCCGACTCCGGCTCGGGCTGGTGGTAGTAGCTGGCCCGGGCCAGCCCGAGCAGCTCGCACTGCCGGCTGATCGGCAGTGCGGGATGTTGCGGCTCGATCATGCGGCGACGCTCCTCAACGCTCGAGCTCGCCAGCTTTTTTTTTGAGCCACTCCAGCTCCATCTTCAGCCGCCCGATTTCCTCGAACAGCTCCTTCTCCCGCTCCTTTGCCTCCTGCGCGTTCTGGTCCGCCTTGCGGGCGAACACCTCAGGCAGCCTCTCCGCCGCCTCCTTCTTCCACTGGCTCACCTGTACCGGGTGAACCTGATACTTCGCCGCTATGGCGTGGACTGCCTGGACACCCTTCAGGGCTTCAAGGCCAACTTTGGCTTTCAGGTCGGGACTGTGCTGACGTCGTTTCTTGGACATTGGGATCGTTCTTCTGACTTTGGGTTAACGATCCGCTGTGTCCAATTTTCGGGGTCCACCTCACCTCCTCCGGGGTGACCCGACATGGCGAGTACTTCTTCAAAGGCCACGGGATGAGCAACAGTTCGGGAGGCGCCTACGCCAGCCTATCGGTGAGCGACGGTACCACGACGACGAGTTTGCCAGCGTTTGTGGCCCAGACGCCCGAGTCTTTCGTCTTCGACGACGACGGAAATCTCAAAGAAGACGGACGTTACGAATACAACTACGATGCGGAGAATCGCCTAAGCTGGGTTCAAAACTATCGTGAGGCCGTTTTGGGGCCGCCCTTCAGGGCCCTCCATATCATGTACGACTACCTGGGACGCCGGGTTCTCGTCCACCACTACCAGTGGGTAGGAAGTGGCTGGTCGACGGTGAAGCAGGAACGGTTCATCTATGACGGCTGGAACTTGATTGCGAAACTCACCGACATGTCGCTGACAAGCACCTATGTTTGGGGTAAAGATTTGTCAGGCACCATGCAGGGAGCGGGCGGCGTGGGTGGCTTATTGATGGCCAATGAAGGCGGAGAAAGCTACTTGCCAGCGTATGACGCGATGGGCAACGTCCACGCCATGATCAAGGGCTCGGACGGATCGGTCGCCGCCGCATACGAGTATGATGCGTTTGGCCGTACCATCCGGGAAAGCGGACCATATGCGGCGCAAAATCCGTTTCGCTATTCGACCAAGTACACCGACGACAATGGTCTAATTTACTACGGCCTGCGTTACTACCACCCGGCACTGGGGCGCTTTGTTAATCGCGATCCAATTGGAGAGCAAGGTGGGAAGAACCTTTATGGTTTTGTAGGCAACAACGGAATAAACCGATTAGACTATCTTGGCTTGGAGTGGGAAGAGCGATGTGAAGAATATGAAACAACCTACATGGACGGTGAAGCGTTTGGTGTAGAGATAGTTCGTAACTGCTATTACGTCTGGGTACCTGAAGAACCGGTGGACGACAATGACGGCTTTAATGGAGATGGTGACGGCGGGGGCGGGGGCGGTGGAGGTGGCGGTGGCGGTGGCGGTGGCGGTGGTCGGCCTTCGGGCTCAAACGACAAGGACGGAGAAAAGAAGCCAGACTCAGATACTGGCCCAAACAGTGGAGAGCTTTCGAGGGAAGAATGCGACAGCCTAGCATCAAAGATCGATAACAATCTAAAGACGCTTAGCCGAATCACCCAAAATCAAGGGCAAAACCTTAATGGCGGAGCACTCGCCGCGCTTGAAGGAATCTGGCAGCAGATCGGTGATCTTGGTGCGCTAACAGGATACGGAACCTCTGCCTACGAAATAAGCTACCGTTTGGCTAAAGCGGGCTTGGATAAGAGCGGAAATCGGGAAGCTCGGAAGGCAATCACTAGCTTATATAAGTCAGCGGCATCGACAGTGAAGCTCGCCGGAGGTATCGCTACCGCTATCGATGTCGTTCAGCTTGGTGTAGACATCGACAATCGTGATGGGCAAATGTTCATCTCACGTTCGGCGGAGATGGCTCTTGGGCTCACGGCGGGCATCCCGGGAATTAATGCCGTAGTTCTCGGATCTCGAATCGGGATACGTGATCAACTGAGTCGGTTGCAGAACGATGTTGATACAATGGATGCGTCGGGCGTCGCCGCCTACAATCAGGAGATGTCACGCAACGTTGTCGTTGGAACCCGCAACGTGAACCAATGGCAGAAGGAATGGAACGATGGCGGCTGCGCGCGATTCAACAAATAGAAGCTTCGTCGGATTGAGGCTGCTCCTGCTTTTTTGCCTGGGCTGCGTCTTCCTCTGGCTGGCATATGAGCAACTGACGTTTTTCTTGGAGAAGCGCCGGATAAAAGGCGACCTGTCTGGCCTCTTTCAAGCGTTCTTCTTTATTGGCATCTTCCTGCTGCTAACGGTCGGAGCGTGGGTAGGGCCGATAGCCTACGTTGTGCGAATTGTTCGTCGGCAGCCGCGAGACGACCGGTCGGATTGAAGCAAGCTCGCTCACGCTCATGAGCAAACGAGACCAGCGGCACACGTCGCGCCAGCTCTCCGCAAACTCCGATCTTGCACGCCGTCTGCTTTCTCCCTTCAGTCGCAAAGCTCCTTCCGGTCCGGTGGAGTCCTGCCCCGTGGGCGGCGGAGTGCGCCCGAATGATCGGGCGCGGAACGCGGCGCTCCGCTAGCCCGCGCCGTCGCCGTCGTTCCTCCGCTTCGCCCGTCACGTCGGATGCGGTCAGCGGAGCTGAGCTGAAAGGGTCAATGATTAATAATTGATATTGCTCCGTGCGTCGCCGCGTTTGAACTATGGCGAGGAAGGTGAGACTGGAGGAGGCGGGCGGGAGGTACCACGTGATCAACCGGGGAAACTACCGCCGGTGGATCTTCGAGGAGGAGGTGGCGCGGGATGCGTTCGAAACGACGCTGGCTGGGCGAGCGGCTCAATATGGGTCCGCCCGAGGCGGTGTGCCGGTACATTTCCGAAGCCTTGTCTGGCCGGCGTCCGCAGGCGTGCGATTACCTCAACACACTCGTGTATTATCTGACTATTCTCGTTTAGGACCTAAAGAGTGCGAACACTGCAGATCCGATATCGTTCGTTATGTGGGATAAAGTAGGCCGACGGACGTTGTATCGGCCGCCGGCCTAGTCGGAATTACTCCGACTTTGCTTCCGCGAGGCATTCGAAGATGAACATTTGGGCTTGGTCGGCGAGTTTGGCGATCAGGGGGAGGTCGTCTCGGCCGAAGCTGGCGGTGTCGTGGTAGTTCTTCGCGTTGTCCCGGTAGGTGCGGGCGAAGGTGACGGCGTAGTACGTCTGGCGATAGGCTTCGTTCGCCCACACGGCGGCCTTGATGCGACCGAGGCGGAAAGTCTTGACCGGAGGCTTGGCGCCGGTCGCGGCGGTTGGGGAGGAGGAGTTGGTTTTCGAGGGCATGGTAATTCTTGTTTTTCGAGGAGCGGGATTGCTCTCTCGCCCCAAAGCGGAGGTGCCGGGCGAACGGAGGTGGAGGGTGGGGGGATTCCTTCCAAGGAGGACCCAAACGAAGACCGCTCGCGCAGCGACCGTTCGGCTGGAGGGACCGCCAGAGAGAGCAAGCACGGGCCAGGAAACAAGGAACGATGACCTCGTCGACTCCGTCCCTCTACACCCGCGTGGGACTTTCCCGTATCCGGTAATCCAGTACGAAGCGATGCTCGCCGTGTCTGCGGTGTGGGAATCCAAGCCGGACGCGTGAAGTGCCCGTGGCCGGTTCGTTGCGGACGCCGCGCCCTGCGACGCCGAAAGCTCGGCCAACAGCGCACTCCGAGCCGAGAAGGAGCAACTTGTCCTCCGTTTATCGGCGACGGCACCGACGATCAGCAGGCCGCCACCCAACTCGGTCTTTCGCCCCACACGGTTGGCACCCACCGCAAGTCGATCATGGCGAAACTGAAGCTGCACCACAAGGGCCAGCTCATGCTCTACGCGATCCAGCACGGATATATTCGGGTGACGGCACAGCGTGTCTTCCGCCCGGGATTTCAGCGAAGGTTGGCAGACGTCCGCAGCGATTCGAAGTCGTAGGCTTTCGATCGGACATATGAGGTCAGCTGGGCATAAGGAGCCGTCATACTCTTTCTGCGCCGGCTGCGATCCGCGATTGTGAATTCCGCGTGGATTCATGAAGCAGCGTCGACTATTGAGACGCAAGAGACGTGATTTCCGGCGCGGAAACTTCTAAACTCTGCCCCCAAAATTAATGGCCAAGCTGCACGGACGTGCGATCGTCGGTCTAAACGCGGGGCCTAACGAAGAGGGGAGATCCTGTTTCGTGCCACGGGATGCGTTCCCCCGGCGAAGGTGACTGCTTGGTCAACAGATTGACTCCAGCACCCGTTTACTGGGTCCATTGCGGGATTAACAAGGAAACAGGTTACCAACCGTGGCGCTCCGTTTGGAACGCCGACACCTCAACCCCTCCCTAAGCCATGGAACTGTCCACCTTGGTTCTTTCTTGTTTCCGTAGCCGGCTTCGTCGCCCATTTGCGGCGTTGGTGCTGGCCTTTCTGCCTATGTCCTTCGCCACTGCGCAGGAAACGGGTATTGTTACCGGCGTTGTCACTGATCCACGGAGCGCGCTCCTCCAAGGCGTCGAAGTTCGTGTTGAAGGCACCTCTGAACTCGCTGTCACGGACCGTACTGGGCGCTTCCGGCTCGACGGGGTGCCGGTGGGCACGCAACGCATCACAGCTCGTTTCCTCGGTTTGGACCCTGTGAGTACCTCCGTCAACGTCACTGCCGGCGCGCCGGTCAATGTGGACCTTACCTTTAAAGACGAGACGGTCACGCTCGACCGCTTTGTGGTTGAATCGATCGCGGAGGGCCAGGCCCGGGCGATCAACCAGCAGCGTGCCTCCGACACGATCAAGAATATCGTCGCCGCCGATGCGCTAGGGCGCCTGCCCGACGCCAATGTGGCCGAAGCCCTCCGTCGCATGCCTGGCATCGCCGTCCAGAATGACCTGGGCGAGCCCGAGTTCATTTCCGTGCGCGGCACCGGTCCGAAGTTCAGTGCCGTGTCTCTTAACGGAGACCGCCTGCCTTCTGTCGGCGACCCGACCGAGTTGCGCGACAACCGTGCAGTCTCGCTGCACTCCGTGCCGACGGATCTCATCTCCGGCATCGAAGTGACCAAGGCGGTGACGCCGGACATGGATGCCGATGCGGTGGGCGCCAACGTCAATCTGCTGACGAAGACCTCGCTGGAGTTCAACCGCCGCGTGTTCACGGGCAAGATCGAGGCGGGCTACAACGATATCCGCGACTCCACCCAGCATTCGGGCAGCCTTACCTACGGCGACAAGCTCCCCGGCGGCAACATCGGTTATCTCTTCAGCGCCTCGACCTACGAAAGCGAGCGCGGGCTCGATTCGTTCACCAACAGCTACGCGTCACGTACAACGACCGACGGTGTCGTTATCCCGAACTTCATGACCGAACTGCAGTACCGTCACCGGTATCTCACCCGCTCGCGCGACGCGCTCAGCGGTCAGGTCGATTTCCGCACCGGTGCGGACTCCACGCATTACGTGCGCGGCTTCGTCAATACCTTCGAGGACGCCGAGGAGCGCCGTCGCCTCCGGGTCGGCTTTGGCGAAAACAGCCGCATCCTGCCGGGCTCCAATGGCACGATCGGGATTTCGGACGGCGGACGCCTTCGCCGCGAGGACCGGATCGGCACGAAGACCACTGACATCTATAACTTTGCCGCCGGCGGCAAATGGGAGAAACCGGGTTACGTGCTCGACTATTCGGCCGCGTATACGTGGACGGCGTTCAAGGTTCGCCGCAATGTCTACAGCTCCGAGTACCGTCTGACCGACTTTACCAACAGCAACGGTGTGCGGCTCGATCAGGACAATGTGGTCGACCTCACCTACGACCGGTCGGATGTGAACCGTCCGATCATCGGCGATCCGCTCGGTCATTTCGACAATCTCGGGCGCTTCAGCTTTAGCAGCCGCGGCAATTTTGCCGTGCGCGACGACGACACGACGGAGGAAGACCTGAACGGCGCGATCAATCTCAAGATCCCTGGCCGCATCGGCGATCGGCAGGTCGACTGGAAGTTCGGACTGCGTTATCGTGGCAAGGAAAAGGACAACCGGCCCCAGGAGTTCACTTATGCAGTTGTCGGGACACCCGCCCTGACCGTCGCGACCTTCCCGAGTACCGATCCGTTGACCATCTTCGATGGCGATTATCGCGTCGGACCGTCGACCGAGGTGAATGCGGCCCGTACCTTCTTCAACGAGAACCCAACCCGTTTCGCGATCAACACCAGTTCGGTCGACAACAGCATTGGCAGCAGTTACCAAGCGGAGGAGGACATCTTCGGCGCCTACGCGATGGGGACGACCGATTTTGGCGCCCTGCGTCTCGTCGGTGGCCTGCGCTACGAGCGCACCGAGAACACCTATCGTGCCAATCAGCGCAATGTCAGTCCCACCGGTGCATTCCTAGGGTTCACCCCGGTGACCGAGACCGGGACCTACGATAATGTCTTCCCGAGCCTGGTCGGCACCTATCGCCTGCGCGACGACCTCCTGATCCGCGCAGCCATCACCTCGACGATCGCCCGGCCCGACTACTCGCTCCTTGCTCCGGTCCGTACGGTCAACGACCAGAACGACCGCATCACCGACGGCAACACCGGCCTCAAGCCGTTCGAGTCGTACAATTTCGACCTTTCGATCGAAAAGTACCTGCCGAGTGCCGGCGTGCTTTCCGCGGCCGTCTTCCACAAGGAGATCAAGAACTTCACCTTCTCGAACACGACGACCGTGGTGGGCGGGGAGTTTGACGGCTTCATTCTCACGCGGCCGGAGAACGGTCCGAAGGCCAGCCTGACCGGCTTGGAGTTTTCCTGGTCGCAGACCTTCCGGAATCTGCCCAAGCCCTTCGATGGCTTTGGTATTCAGAGCAATCTAACGCTGATCGACGGCGAATCCGAAGTACCTGGGCGCGGCACGGTTGACGTGGTGTCCGAGCAGGTGGAGCGCGTTTACAACGTACAGATCTTCTACGAGAAGGCCGGCTTCTCCGCCCGCGTGGCCTACTTCAACAACGGCCGATATCTCGACGGTTTCGGAGCTGACGCTGCGGGCGACACGTGGTTCGACGAACTCGATTCCTGGGATGTTTCGCTCGGTTACAAGATTCGCCGCGGCTGGAACCTTTACCTCGAAGGACGTAATCTGGAAAACTCGGACAAGAAGCGCATCTATCGGGGTACGCCCGATGCCGTCATCGAGCAGGAGTATGCCGGCTGGAGCGTGGTAGGCGGACTCAAGTTTGAGTTCTAAAGTGCAGGCTTCCGCTTCAGGCTAAACGCACTCCGGGGCGGGCCATCCGGTCCGCCCCGTTTACTTTTGCCAACGATGAAACGCCGCCACTTCCTTGCCGCCGCTTCCGCTACCTTGTTTGCCGCCGGCGCCGCCCCGGTGCGTCTGGCGGCCGCTGATTCCCGAACGGCTGGGCCCCGCGGAGAGGTCCGCATCAAATCCGTGCAGGCCTTTGCCCTGCCGCGTCTCAACCTTGCCCGGGTCGAGGCGGACAATGGAGCAGTCGGCTGGGGCGAGTGCGGACACAGCGGCGGAGCCCTGGTGGTGCGCACGGTGAACGAGGAGATCGCCGGCCTACTTACCGGGCAGGACGTCTTCGGGGCGGACACAGCGTGGCGGCGCATGTACTACGAACTCGACGAGCTCGGTCCGGGCGGAATCGCGTCGCAGGCGATAGCCGGGGTCGATTGCGCACTTTGGGATCTTCGCGGGCGGCTGCTCGGCCTCCCGGTCCATGCTTTGCTCGGCGGTAAGCACCGCGACCGCGTGCCGCTCTACGGTTCGTTCAGCCGCAGCCTTGGGGGTGGGCGTTTCATGACCCCTGAGCAGTGCGCCGAGACGGCCGCTGGCTTGGCGAAAGAGGGCTTCAAGGCAATCAAGCTGCGCCTCGGCATCCGCGAGGAGAACCTGGATCCTTCGGACGACCCCGCAGGCCCCTGCGCGCGTGCCGTGCGCGAGGCGATCGGTCCGCAGGTGGAACTCTACGTCGATGCGAACAACGGCTACTCTCCGGCCCGCGCCATCCGGGTCGGTCGCATGCTGGCGGAGACGTGCAACGTCACGTGCTTCGAGGAGCCGGTCGCCGCCTACCACTACGCCTCGATGGCCCAGGTGTCGGCTGGATTGGAAATGGACGTCGCCGCCGGCGAGCACGAGTACACACGTTGGGCGATCCGCGATCTCATCCTGCAAGGGCGACCCGACGTGTTGAACCCCGACGTGTCCAAGATGAGCGGGCTGACCGATGCAATGCGGGCCGCTACCCTGGCCGAGATGTTCGACAAGCCCATCTCTGTGCATAACGCGCGCCCCACGCTGTTGACCGCCGCTCATCTGCATTTTGTTGCCGCGGTTCCGTTGGCCAATCGGCCGCAGGAGCATCCCGCCCGCAGCCGCCTCGACGAGCTCTGGCAGTACTTTCTCAATCGTACGTCGATTTCCGACGGCTGGGCTGCCGTCTCCGACGCTCCTGGGCTCGGCCTTGATGTCGACGAAGAGGCCGTTCGCCGGGCGGCGCTGGCGTAAATTCATCTTTGCCATGAATCGTCGTACGTTCCTCTCCTCCTCCGCCGCCGCGCTCGCGGCCGGCTCGGTTGCCCCGGTATCCCGGGCGGCCGCGCACTCGGCGTCCTTGGCCGACACCTTCGTCCGGCTCGAAGCGGCCGCCGGCCGGCCGGTACTCGACGTCTCGGCAATCAGGGAGCCTCTGATCATCGAAGCGGTCGAGGTTCTGCAGCCTGCGGCGGACAAATATGTCGTGCGAATCCGCGCCAAGGGCGGAGCCATCGGCCTCGCTGTGGGCAACGAGCTGCAGATGGGCTTCCTTTACTCGATCCTCAAGCAGCGCATCGCGCCGTATTTGATCGGTAAGGACGCGCGGGACTGGGAAGCGCTGCTGGAGGGTGTCTATGTGCACGCTTCGAATTACAAGATGCAGGGCCTCCCTTTTTGGCTGCCGCTGGCCAACGTGGAGTTCGCGATCGTCGACTTGCTGGGCCGGGTGTCCGGGCGCTCCGTCGCGCAGCTCATGGGTGGGGCCGTACGCGACAAGGTGGAAGTGTATCAGGCGTTCAATGACCGGGAAAAGACGCCCGAAGCCAGTGTGGCCAACGTGGAGAAAACCATCGCCGCCACCGGTGCCAAGGCGGTCAAGTTCAAGGTCGGGGGCCGCATGAGCCGGAATCGCGACTCTCTTCCCGGCCGCACCGAGGCAATCATCCCGCTCATGCGCAAGCGCCTCGGCGAGGCCATGACGCTGTACGCCGACAGCAACGGTTCCTACGACGTGCCTGAGGCGATCCGCATCGGCCGGATGCTGCAGGAGCACCGCGTGGCGTTCTACGAGGAGCCGGTGCCCTTCGATCGCTTTGCCGACACGAAGGCCGTCGCCGATGCCCTTGATATCCCGGTGGCCGGCGGCGAGCAGGACGCTTCGATGTACAACTTCACGTGGTCGCTCGCCCACGATGCGCTGCAGATCGTACAACCCGACCTCTTCTACTTTGGCGGCTTCGTACGGAGTATCCGTGTAGCCCGCATGGCGGCTGCGCTCGGTCGCGACTGCACCCCGCATATTTCGGGCTCCGGGCTCGGTTTCATGTACATGCTGCATTTCGCCGCCTGTGTGCCGAACATCGGCGCGCACCAGGAGTTCAAGGGCTTCGATGGCGACGTGCCGGCGCATTGTCCGACCTCATCCCTGAAATCCGAGGGAGGCTTCGTCACGCCCCCGTCTGGCCCTGGCCTGGGTGTCGAACTCGATCCGACTTGGATCGCTCAGGCAAAGATCTTGTGACGGCGATTTTTCTATCATTGGTGGACGTGCAGGTCACTCCGCGCGTTTCTATGTTCGAGAATGAGGTCCGGGTAGGGACGCGTTCTCTCGCCTTTTTTCCATGAACACTCATCGTATCGCCCTTTATCCCGGCGACGGCATCGGCCCAGAGGTCACCGACGCCGCCGTGGCTGTGCTTGAGGCCATCGGGCGTGCCGCAGGCACCTTCCGCCTCCAGTTCACCCGCTTCGACTGGGGGGTGAATTATCATCGCAAGCATGGGGTGGTGGTGCCACCGGATTTCCTCGCCACGCTTCGCGGATTCGATGCGATCTTCTTGGGCGCTGTCGGCTGGCCGGCCGTCCTGCCGGACAATATCACACTCCGGCCGCTGATCGAGATGCGGCAGACGTTTGATCTGTATGCTTGCGTGCGGCCGGCGCGAACCTTTCGCGGCGTGCGCAGTCTGCTCGCGGGCGAACCGGCGATCGATCTCGTCGTCGTGCGCGAGAATTCGGAGGGCGAGTATTGTGATATCGGGGGGCGCTACCATCGGGGCGCGCCGGACGAGTGCGCCATGCAGACCGCAGTACACACCCGCGCCGGGGTGGAACGGGTGCTGCGCTTCAGCTTCGATCTGGCGCGTCAACGCCGGCGCAAGTTGACCATGGCGACCAAGTCAAACGCTCAGCGGCACGCCTATGTATTATGGGAAGAACTGCTTATCACGCTCGGGGCCACGTATCCGGACGTGACGGTCGACCACCAGCACATCGATGCACTTGCCATGAATTTCGTGCGGCGTCCCGAGTCCTTTGATGTCGTCGTGGCGTCGAACCTGTTCGGGGATATCCTCACTGACTTGTCCGGCGCGATCACCGGTGGTTTGGGGCTCAATCCGTCCGCCAATCTCGATCCGTCCCGGCGCAACCCTTCGCTCTTCGAACCGGTGCACGGCTCCGCGCCCGATATCGCCGGTCAGGGGATTGCGAATCCGACTGGAGCAATTCTCGCTGCAGCTATGATGCTCGACTGGCTCGGGGAGACCACTGCCGCCCGCCGGATCGAGCATGCAGTCACGGCGACCCTCGCTGCCGGAGCCGCCACCCCAGACCTCGGAGGTCGCCTCGACACCGCTGGTTTCACCCGCGAGGTGATGGCGAGAGTAGCAGGTGGCGAGTAGCGGACACAGGTTTACTCTCAATCCCTCTCCACAATCTTTTCTCTCCTCGTTTTTGACCTCAAAGCCCCTCGACCATGCTCCGCCACACCCGCCTCGTTCATCTTTTCATCGCTGTCATTAGCGTGGCTGCCGGGACAGCTCACGCCCAGGATGAGCCCGATCTCCATGCTGAGCTGCTTGAGGTGAACCGAGCCCAACTGGTGATGTTCTCAGAGCGGAGCCTGCTCCCGCCTGATGAGATTGCGGTACTGGCCGCCACGCTCCACCGGGTAGCGGAAGAGCAGACCCGGCCGGGTGCCGCCCGTTCGCTCAGCTACAACGCGCTGGAGGCGCGGCTGACTGAACTGGCCGGACCGGTGGCCTCGAATCTGCATCTTGGACGCAGTAATAACGACCTCGGCACGACGATCAACCGCATGCGCCTGAGGGAGTTGACGCTTGAACTCCTCGCGGACCTTGCCGCCGTGCGCGCGCTCGTGCAGGACCTCGCCGCGAAGCACGTCGACACGGTCATGCCTGGCTTCACCCATGCCGTGCAGGCCCAGCCGACGACGCTGGCGCACTTCCTCCTCGCGTTCGACGCGGCGCTGGAGCGCGACGGGCAGCGGCTGCGCGAGGCCTATGCCCGCATCAACCTGAGCACGCTGGGTAGCGGGGCGTTCACCACATCGGGATTCGCGCTCGACCGACCGCGACTTGCCGAGCTGCTTGGCTTTCCCGGTCTGGTCGAGAACTCCTATGACGCTGTGATGGTCTCCTCGGCCGACAGCAAGGTTGAGTTCGCCTCCGTCCTCGGCATTTCCGCGCTCGGGATTGGTCGTTTCGTGCAGTATCTTATTTTTCAATACGATGACCCGGCGCCCGGCATCTTACTGACCGGCGCGATCGTCGGCCGCAGCAGCATTATGCCTCAGAAGCGCAATCCGAGCGCGATGGAGCGGCTGCGTCTTGCGGCCAGCGAGGTCGCCGCCAATGCCCAAGCTGCCGCTTTTTTCGTGCATAACACGCCCATGTACGAGGTGAAGGATGTGCGCGAGGATCACTTTATCCGCACCCAGCGTTTTGCCGCTCAGGCTTCTGATATGTATCGGCGCCTGCGCGAGGTTCTGTCCTCTCTGACCATTCGGGTCGAGGTGTTGCGCGACCAGGTCGACCGCGACTACGCGACCATGACCGAACTGGCCGACACCCTGCACCGGGTGGCTCGAGTACCCTTTCGCACCGGTTACCGAGTCGCGTCCGAACTTGCAACTTACGGCCGCGAGCGGGGCAAGCGTCCTCGCGAACTGACTCACGCCGAAGTGGCGGATGTTTATCGGCGCGTGACCGGCGAAGAGCTCCCCCTCGACGCGGAGCAGGTCCGCCGTACCTTCGACCCGGCGGCGCTCGTGGCCAATCGCAAGGGGAGAGGAGGGCCGCAGCCGGCCGAGGTGCGGCGGATGCACGCGGAGCAGCAGGAGAGGCGCATCGCTCTCGAGGGCTGGATCGAAGGGGAACGGGCCCGGCTCCGGCAGGCGTCCGAGGGTCTTTCCCGCCGATTCGAGGCCTTGGCCGCTGGCGGCCCGCGCTGATCGCGCACCCAGCCTGTACGGATCCGAAGTGGCCGGTGCAGGTTGACGGCGTCGGGGGACGAGCTCAGGATTCATTAGTCCCCATGAATCCCCGTCCTACCATGCGTGACATCGCCGACAAGGCCGGATGTCATTATTCCACCGTTTCGCTGGCGTTGCGAAATCATCCCCGGATCGCGGCTGAGACCCGTGAGCGTGTGCAACAGGCAGCCGAGGCGCTCGGTTACCGGCCCGATCCAATGCTTGCCGCGCTCAACGCCTACCGGGTGATGAAGCAGCCGCCGCGGACGAGCGGGGTGCTCGCCTGGCTAACGAACTATCCGACTCGGGACTATTGGCGGGAAGTCTCGTGCGAGTGCCTTTATCACCAAGGGGCCCAACGCAGGGCCGAAGAGCGGGGTTATCGCCTCGAACACCTCTGGCTCGCCGAACCGGGCATCACAGACCGTCGCATGAGCGACATTCTTCGCGCCCGTGGCATCGAAGGCATGCTGCTCGCCCCGCAGCAACATCCGGGGCCAATGAACCTCGATTGGGCGGATTTTTCCGCCGTCACGATCGGGTACACCGTGGTGAGACCGAAGCTGCACAACGTTTTCCACCACGACTATCGCATCATGACCGCCCTGCTTCAGGAACTCGGGCGGCGGGACTATCGTCGGCCCGGCTTGGTAGAGTTACGCGAGCACGATCTCCGGGTCGATCACCACTGGCTGGCGTCCTACCTCGTCCATCAGCAAGCCCAGCCGGTCCGCTCGCATCTGCCGCCGCTGATCCTCGACGTGTGGAACGAGAAGGCTTTCCTCCGCTGGGTCGAGCGCCACGGACCCGATGCGGTTGTCTCGAAGCTGCCCGAGGTGGCGGTCGCCTTGCGGCAGGCCGGCTACCGGTTACCTGCCGACATCGGCGTCGCGCTGCACTCCATGGTTGAACAAGGTCCACCGAACGAATGTTCGGGCATGCTCAAGCATCCGCTGCAAGTCGGACAGATGGCGGTCGACCTGCTGATCGACATGATCCATCGTAACGAGAAGGGCGTGCCGACTCTGCCGCAGCAGCATCTCATCGATGGTTCCTGGCACGAAGGGCGCACGCTTCGTCCGCGGGCCGACGCGCACGCCTGCGCATCGTGAGAGATCGTTCGCTTTCTCGTAATCGTTCTCGTTCACCCGTCGCTTGGATTCGGCTGTCGGATCGATTGACGAGAACGAAGCGGGCGCTACGAGCGCCACCGCCGAGCCACGATCCCGACGATCGTCGACGCGATCGCCACGACGACGATCGTACCGGCGTTTAGAAGCCCGGTCACCGGATACGCAAGGATCGCGTACCCGAGCGCGCCGGTCATAAGCGCGTAGTAGGCGAAGGGCAGCAGCGTCTTGCGGATGACCGCGCCCTCCTGGCCGGTCATGCCGACGACTGCCGCCGCAGCGACCACGTTGTGCACACAGATCACATTACCTGCCGCGCCGCCGACCGCCTGGAGCGCCACGATCCAGTCGGGATCGGCTCCGATGCGCGTGCCGACTTCGAATTGAAAAAGGGAAAACATCATGTTGCTCACCGTATTGCTGCCTGCCACAAACGCGCCGAAGCCGCCGATCAGCGGCGCCATCAGCGGCCAGGCCTGGCCCGCGAGCGCCGCCGCCCCTTCGGCGAGGGCGATTGGCATGCGCTCGTACCCGCCAAGGCCGCCATCGGTGTGGATGAACACCTGCACCATCGGCACGGTGAAAACGAGGGCGGTCGAGGCGCTCAGGATCGTCTTGCCCGAGATACGCCAAGCGCGCACGAAAGCCGGGGTTTCCATCCGGTGCAGCCGCCAGCTCAGGCAGGCCACGAGGATGAAGACGGTGCCGGGTAGGTAGAGCGGCTCGACGCGGGCGGTCACGCCCGAGCCGAAGATGTCGACCCAGGCAAGGCTCCACGAGCGCAGCAGGACGGCAAGCGAGGGCGTCTCCGGGCCGAACGTGGCGACGAAGAAAGGGAGTTCTCGCAGGCGAGTGAGCACCAGCAGTCCGGCAACCAGCACGTAGGGCATCCAGGCCTTTACCAGCCCCATGCGGCCGTCGCGGTGTTCGTGATCCTTTACGTCCAGTCGGCCGCTCCATGAGGGTTCCCAGGTTTCACGAGGAGCGAAATCCCACGGGACGTCTCCTTTCGGCATCCACCATCCTTTGCGCGCCGCCGCGATCACGATGGCCAGCCCAACGAGTCCGCCCACCATCGAAGGGAACTCGGGTCCGAGCAGACGGGCGATCGCCATGTAGGGTACGATCATGGCGAGTGCGGCAAAGAGGGCGAAGCGCCACACTGCCAATCCTTCTGCGAGCGAGCGGTTGCGCCCGAAGAAGCGCGTCAGGGTGGCCGTGACGAACAGTGGGATCGCGAGGCCGGCGACGCCGTGGAGGATTGAAACCTTGGTGCCGACCGAGTGCAGATACGCGTGCCAGCCGCCCGCCACGGCGTCGGCATGGGCCGCCACGGACGGGTCGCCAGAAAGCCCGCTGCCGAGCCCGACGATGATGGGGGTGCCCACCGCTCCGAACGACACGGGGGTACTTTGGATGATCATGCCGGCCACGACCGCAGCCATGGCTGGAAACCCGAGGGCGACCATCAAGGGCACGGCCACCGCCGCCGGTGTTCCAAATCCGGAGGCACCTTCGATGAAGGAGCCGAAGAGCCAGGCGACAATGATCGCCTGGATGCGACGATCGGGTGTGATATCGGTGAAACTCTGCCGGATGGCCCGCATGGCGCCGCTTTCCTGCAGCGTGTTGAGCAGGAGGATCGCACCGAAGATGATATACACGAGCGCGGCTGCGACTACGACGCCGTTTACGGTGGCTGCAGCCACTTTGGCGCCCGGAACCTGCCAAACGAACAGCGCCAGGCCGACTGCGACAAAATAGCTGATCGGCATCGCGCGGCTCGCGGGCCATCGCAGGCCCACCAAGAGCAGTCCCACGACCGCGATCGGAAGCAAGGCGAGGCCGGCTTGGGCACCCAGGCCGAGTTGGGCGAGCAGCGGACATGCGGATAGGGGCAGGACGGATGTCACCAGGGTTGGCATAGGGGTAAGGTACGCTTCGTCGAGGGGCAACGCCGGCATGCGTACGTTTCCGATCGGGGAAGAGTGCGCTTTTGACCGTGCCGAGGCACAGTCGCAGTGGCAAGGGGACCATTGACCACACTGTTGAAACCGGTCGAGGCGGTACATTTCGATTCAACAGATTGAAGGCGGGCGGGGTTCTCACCGTGCGCGCGGTTGGCACCGTCCTGGCAGGACAGATCGACCTTCACCCCATGAAAACCCCCTTCGCGTTCGTGGTTCTTGTCTCGTTGCTGCTTGTTTCTCTCCGGGCTCAAGTCGCCGATTTACCGTACGGTGCTCCCATTACGCTCGCCCAGGCCAGAACAGTGCTGACCGCCGCTCAGGCCGAAGCGGCCAGGAATCAATGGCGGGTCGCGATCGCGATCGTCGACTCGGGCGGTCATCTCGTACTCTTCGAGCGTAGCGACACGACTCAATACGCCAGCGCCGAGGTCGCGGTGGAGAAGGCGCGCACGGCCTCGGGTTTCCGACGTCCGTCCAAGGCCTTTCAGGACAACGTCGCCGCCGGCGGCGAAGGGCTGCGTATCCTTGGCTTGACCGGTGCCATGGCCATCGAAGGCGGTGTACCGATCATTCATGAAGGTCGGATTGTCGGTGCCGTCGGCGTTTCGGGCGTTACGTCGGCGCAGGATGGCCAGATTGCCCGCGCCGGTGCGGCGGCGATACAATGACGATGGCCGGCCTTCCCTCCGCACCAAAAACTTCTCGCTTCGACCCATGAACCCATCGACTCACGTCTCCCTCGCTGGCCTGCACGTTGCGCCGGTGCTAGCCCGTCTTGCCGCCGACCGGTTTCTTCCTGGAACTGGGCTTTCGCCCGAGACATTTTGGGGTGCCCTCGCCCGGCTCGTCGTGGAGTTTGGTCCGCGCCATCGCGCGTTGCTTGAGACCCGTGACCACCTGCAGCGGGAAATCGACGCATGGCACCGTTCTCATGCGAATCAGGCATTTTCCCAGGAAGCCTACCGGCGCTTTCTGGCCGACCTCGGTTACCTGCGGCCGGCACCGGCTCCGTTCTCGATTTCGACCGACCGCGTGGACGATGAGATCGCCATGATCGCCGGGCCCCAACTGGTCGTGCCCGTCGTCAACGCGCGTTATGCGCTTAACGCGGCCAACGCCCGCTGGGGCAGTCTCTACGATGCATTCTACGGCACCAACGTCATCGGCGACGGGGAAGGTGGTGCGGCGGGATCGGGCTACAATCCGCAGCGTGGTGCGAAGGTGATCGCTCGGGCGCGCGCGGTGCTCGACGAGATTGCGCCCCTAGCGCAAGGCAGCCATCGCGACTCGGTGCGCTATGCCGTGACGGACGGGCGTCTTGGTGTCGGCCTTGAGGACGGAACTACGGTGCCGCTCGCAAGTCCCGAACTCTTCGTCGGATGGCGTGGCGCGACGGAGGCCCCATCGGCGATCCTGCTGCGTCATCATCGGCTGCATGTCGAAATCCAGATCGACCGGCAGCACCCGGTCGGCCGCGGCGACCCTGCCGGTGTGAAGGATGTCGTACTCGAATCGGCGGTCACCACCATTCAGGACTTCGAAGACTCCGTGGCCGCGGTGGACGCCGAAGACAAGGCGCGCGTTTATGCCAACTGGTTTGGCCTCATGCGTGGCGATCTAAAGGAAACCTTCCGCAAGGGCGACCGCGAGATCGTACGCGAACTCAGCCCTGACCGCTCCTACCGGATTCCGGGCGGCGGAGAACTGGTTCTGCCGGGCCGAAGCCTGCTGCTGGCTCGCAATGTTGGATTCCACCTCTACACCGATGCCGTGCTTGACGGCCGGGGGGAACCGATTCCCGAAAGCATGCTCGATGCCCTCTTTACCTGCGTGGGCGCCTTCCCTGACCTCCGCGGGCCCGCGGCCCGGCGCAACTCCCGGCGCGGCAACATCTACATCGTGCGTCCCAAGCTGCACGGTCCCGACGAGGTCGCCTTGGTTTGCGCCATGTTCGGCCGGCTCGAAGAAGCGATCGGCCTTGCTCGCAATACGATCAAGCTTGGCGTGATGGACGAAGAGCGCCGTACCACGGTGAACCTGGCCGCCTGCATTCATGCTGCGCGCGAGCGCCTCATTTTCATCAACACCGGTTTCCTCGACCGGACGGGCGACGAAATCCACACCAGCATGGAAGCCGGACCGATGGTGAGAAAGAACGCGATGAAGCAGCAGCGCTGGATTGCGGCCTACGAAGACTGGAACGTCGACACCGGGCTCGCCTGCGGCCTGCGCGGCCGGGCCCAGATCGGCAAGGGCATGTGGGCGATGCCCGAGCAGATGGCGGAGATGCTCGAACTCAAGGTGGGCCATCCGCGGGCCGGTGCCAACACCGCCTGGGTGCCGTCGCCGACCGCCGCGACCCTGCATGCGCTTCACTACCACCAAATCGACGTCGCGGCACGCCAGGCGGCCCTTGCAGGCAGATCGCGCGCCAGTCTCGACGACCTCCTGACCATCCCGCTCTTGGGCGCGCAGCGCCCGTCGCCTGCGGAGATCCGCGAGGAACTCGACAACAATGCACAGGGGATTCTGGGCTATGTGGTGCGCTGGATCGACCAAGGCGTCGGATGTTCCAAGGTGCCCGACATCCATCAGGTCGCCCTGATGGAGGATCGCGCGACCCTGCGCATCTCCAGCCAGCACATGGCCAACTGGCTGCGGCATGGCGTCTGCACGCGTGAGCAGGCGATGGACAGCCTCCGCCGTATGGCCGCGGTCGTCGACCGGCAGAACGCCGGCGACCCGCTTTATCGCCCGATGGCACCCGATCTCGACGGCAGCGTGGCGTTCCGGGCGGCACTCGACCTCGTCTTCAAGGGGGTGTCGCAGCCGAATGGATACACGGAGCATGTCCTGCACGCCCGCCGCCGCGAGGCCAAGGCGCGCGACCTCGCCGCGGTGTGAGCGGGCGCATCGCGCGTGGCTACGCGACCGGGGTGGACGCGCGGGTCCCTCCGCGCGTGGCTTCGGTCTTAATCGAGCAATCGGACTTTAGCGCAGAGCTACAAAGCGGCAAAGACGCAGCGCTTCGGAAATTAGTGCGAAACAACAGGCCTGCCGGGCTGCATGTCAGGGCGGGGCTGAAGACGGACGACCCGGCCGGCGTTCTCCTTACTGCGGTGGTTGAGGACCACGTAGATCAGCCCATCGGGGCCGGTCCGTACGTCGCGCACGCGACCGAGTCCGGCGAAGACCGTTTCAGTTGTGGCCGTGCCGTCTGCAAGCACCACCACTCGCTCCAGGCGTTCGCCCACCAGGCCTCCCGCAAAAAAGCTGCCGCGCCAGGCGGGAAACGCCGCGGCGTCGTAGTAGGCCAGACCCGACACGCCGATGCTTGGGGTCCAGTCGAGCAGCGGGTCCGCCACATCGGGTCGTGAGGCGACCCACGCTACCGGCGAGAAATCGTAGTTGCGCCCCCGCGACACCACCGGCCAGCCGTAGTTGCGCCCGCGCTCGATTAGATTGAACTCGTCGCCGCCGCGCGGCCCGTGTTCGGTCGCCCAAAGGCGGCCGGTCCGTGCGTCACGCGTCAGTCCCTGCGGGTTGCGGATGCCGTAGGCCCAAATCGACGGGAACGCACCTGGACGGTCGGCGAACGGGTTGTCCGCCGGGATGCGTCCGTCGCGGTGGATGCGGTGAATCTTTCCGGCCGGATGCCCGAGGTCCTGCGCATTGGCCCCGCGGCCGCGTTCGCCGATGCCGATGAAGAGGTGCTCGCCGTCGAAGACGAGCCGACAGCCCCAGTGTTTCTCCGAATCGGTGAGGAAGCGGTCCGGCGCTTCGAAGACGATCTCGTGGTCCGTCCAGTGACCGTCGCGGATGCGCCCGCGCGCCACCGCGGTGAACGCCACGCGATGTCCTGCGACCGTGCGCGGCTGGCTGTAGCCGAGGTAGATCCAGCCATTGCGCTCGTAGTCGGGAGGCACGGCGACCTCCATCATGCCGCCCTGATTCTCGGCAAAGACGGCCGGGGTGCCGGCGATCGGCGCGGAGAGGCGGCCGTCGGCGTCGATCAGGCGCAGCGGACCAGCACGTTCGGTGACAAGCATGCGTCCGTCGGGCAGCCAGGCCAGGGCCCAGGGCATCTCGAGGCCGGACACGACGGTCTCGATGCGAAATGTCTCGCCGGCAGCAGTCAGTTGCCCGTCGGGCGGCGTTTCCGCCTTCGCCTCCTGGCGGGACGCGTGAATCCGGTTGGCCTCGTACAGGTAGGCGACAAACGCGGAGATGTCGTCGTCGGAGAGCAGGGTGGCGAAGGCAGGCATGCCGGACTCCGGCCATCCTTCCTTGATCGAGCGGAACACCTCGGCGGGTTCGCCGCCTCGACGCCATTTGCCGTCCACCAGCGATCCCCCTTGTCCGCCCATCCAGTCCGTGCCGTGGCAGGAGGCGCAGGCTTGCAGGTAACGTTCGTGAACGTGGGCAAAGGCGTCGCCCGTCAGGGAAGGGACGGCGACGGAGGCGGTCGCGACCGGGACGACGACCGTCGCGAGGACGGGCAGGAGGCGGAGGTGCATGGCAAGGATAGCGCAACGAAGCCGGGTAGGACGAATTCGCCAGCGGCCGGCGCGTCAACCTGTTGACCGGACGACGGCTCGCCAGCGGCGCGCCGGGACGTTGCGCTGCCGGCATGCGCGCACTCCTGGTCCTCGTTGCCTCGTTGCTGGCTCCGTCCGCTCTCGTCGCTGCGGGGGCCGAACGAGCCTCCTTCGCCGACCGCGTGGCGGCGGCGCACGTGAGTTTCGCCATCGGCGACGGCATGGCCGGCGAATGGGAACGCTGGCCGACGGCCGACATCATGGCCCGCTTCGGCCCCGACGATTTCACCGCCTTCACGCCTCCGCTGGAGGTCCGTCCGCCAGAACGGCCCGGCAAGGGCGACGGCCGGATCACCGACGATACCTTGGAAGTCGAAGCGCTCATGCGCGCCTACGCCGCACATGGCGGACACCTCGATGCGTATGCCTATGTGAGCGCCTTCCTGCCCGAACTTGCCGAGCGCGAGGTCTGGGTGCCCGAGCGCGGTGCGATGGAGCCCGCGCTGCAGCGTCCGCTCTGGTGGCCGGAGCGCTATGCCTATCACCGCAACGCGATCAACCGCGTCGACCCGCGCACTGCCGGGCAGGGCAACTGGCTCAATCAAGGCCTGGCCGCCTTTATCTGGCCCGTCGGTGCCGTCAACGCCGGCGATCCGGCCGGCGCCTATGCCGAGGCGGTGGCCTTCGGCTCCACCCATACCGAATCCTATGCGCTCGAAGGCGCGGCCGTGATCGCCGCCGCCTATGCCGCCGCGTTAGGTGCCGATCCGACGGTGGCCGGTGTGCTCGACGCGGTTCGGGCGCAAGCGAAGGACGGCACGGCGTTGGCCATCGAAGCGGTGCTGGCCTCGGTCGATCCGGCGGACGATGTGGTCACCTTTGCCGGCAAGGCCCGCGCCGCCTGGCTGCCGTACGCCGGCTTTCCGCCCGACCGCCTCGCGCGTGGGCAGACCGACTCGTCCCAGCGTGAAGGGACGAACCTGGGCCTGCCCTCGCGTATCCAGTCGTTGGAGTCGGTGCCGGCGGCGCTTGCGGCCTTTGCCTGGAGCGGCGGCGACTGGCGTCGCGCCTTCCGCGCCGGGCTAGTCTATGGCGAAGACGCAGAAACGATCGCCGCGCTCGCAGTCGGCCTGGTGGGTGCCATGCACGGTCTCGGAGTCGTTCCTTCTGACCTGGCTGCGGCCAGCGCTACCGCGAATCACCGCGATTTTACCGGTGAAGGGCGCGCCTTTGCTGTCGAGGTCGTTCGTCTTTTCGTGCAAGACGAAGCTAGGCTCAAGGAACGGGCCCGGGCGCTGGGTCGATGAAGGTACTTTGATCCTCGTCTGGGTGTCAAAATACGCGGATGGGACATTCAGCGGGTGCGGCTAGCAGTCGTTCCAACTCGGCGTCGAGTCGAATGAGCGTCAGCGAGACACCAGCCATTTCCAACGATGTACAATATTCGCCCACATAATTCCGCACCACCGTGTATCCACGATCGCGACACAACAGCGCGGCCTTGCGGTAGAGCAGGTAGAGCTCGCTGATCGGCGTGCCGCCGAGCCCGTTGATCATCAGGCCCACGCGATCGCCCTTCGCGAAGGGCAGGTCGCCAGCGACTGCCTCGAACATCTCTTCGACGATCTTGTCGGCCGGCACGAGCTTCGCGCGCCGCCGCCCCGGTTCGCCGTGGATGCCGATGCCGACCTCGATCTCGTCGTCGGCCAGCGTGAAGATCGGCTTGCCCTTCGCGGGCGGCGTGCAGCCCGTGAGCGCCACGCCCATGGTGCGTACGACGCCGTTCACGCGCTGGCCGAGCGCGACGAGCTGGTCGAGGTCGCGCCCTTCTTCGGAGGCTGCGCCGCAGGCCTTGATGACGAAGAAGTTTCCGGCCACGCCGCGACGACCGACGGTGTAGGTGCTGTTTTGCACCGAGACGTCGTCGTCGATGATCACGGTGCCGATGCGGATGCCCTCGGCCTCGGCGGCCTCCCGGGCCATGTCCCAGCACATGCGGTCGCCCTGGTAGTTGTTGATGAGGTGGAGCACGCCGCGCGGCGTGTTCATGAGTTTGGTGCACTCATAGACGTAGTCCATGGGCGGTGCGGCAAAGACGCCGCCGGGGCAGGCTGCGTCGAGCATACCCCGGCCGACGGCCATGACGTGCGCGGGCTCGTGCCCCGAGCCGGAGCCCTGGATGACCGAAACCTTATCGGCGTTCGGCGCGTCTGTGCGGTGAATAATATTGTATTTAGGGACCCAGCGCAGCGTGTCGGGATTGGCGAGGGCGAGACCTTCGAGCATCTCGGGCACGAAGGCGGTAGGATCGTTGACGAACTTTTTCATGGGCGTGGTTTGGGGCGGATAGGCTGGGAGGATGGGCGAAGTCGGGTGGCAAATCGGGCGGAGGTTCATTCAGCCTTCGGTATTTCGGAGCGCCTCGCCGATCGCCCGCATCATCGTGGCCGCGCCGACGATGCCCGGGTCGAGCGTGCCCGCGCTGCGGTCGCCGGTGAAGGACTGGCGGCCGCGGCGGGCGGTGAGGTGGCGCGTACCTTCGATGGCGGCGGTGGCCGCCGCGGTGGCCTCGTGCCAGACGGCGAGCAGATCGTCGTCCGGACCGGCCGCCGCGAGGCGTGCGATTGCCGGGGCGAGGGCGTCGAGCAGGGTCTTGTCGCCGAGCTGGGCTCCGCCGCGCGCCATCATGCCTTCCATCGCCGCACGCCCCAGGGCGGTGAGATCGGCCAGCGCAAGGGTTGTCTTGCCGCGCGAGGCGATCGCTGCACGCATGAAGCCCGTGCCCCAGATCGGCCCCGAGCAGCCGCCGACATGGCTCGTGATGACCATGCTGGTCTTCATGAGAAAGGCGGAGATGGAGCTGCGGTCGAGGTCGTCCCACTGCTCGAGCAGCTTACGGAAACCGGTGGCGAGCGACGTCCCAAAATCGCCGTCGCCGCAGGCGCCATCGAGTTCGGAGAAATAACTTTCGTTGGCCAGGGCTGTTTCCGCCATGGCGCGGATCGCGGTTTCGACGTGGGTGAGGGTGAGGGTTTTCATGGGGCAAGGGGCTGACGGTTGCGGTCCGCGACGAGCGCGCGGAGGTCGGCGAGCGTGACGTGAGGGCCGGGCGGGTCGCCGAGTTCGGAAACCACCCGCGCGGCACCGGAAAAGTCCTCGTGCAGGGTGTACGCGCTCGTGGTCACGAGGCAGGTCATGCCGGCGGCGACCGCAGCGGTCAGGCCGTTGCGGCTGTCTTCGACGACCACGCAGCCGTCCGGTGCCAGGCCGAGGCGCGCTGCGGCGAGTTGGTAGATGTCGGGCGCGGGCTTCTTTTTCGCCACGACATCGCCCGCGAAGATCCCGGCGAATTTGGCGAGGCGTGCGGGACCGGCGAGCTTTTCGACGACGGCGGTGACCGCCCGGTCGTTGGAGGTCGAGCACACGGCGAGCATTATGCCGGCGAACGAGGCCGCGTCGATCAGACGATTGATGCCGGAGCGAAGCGGAAGTTCACCCGACTCGACGATGGTCATGAACAGGTCGGTCTTGAGCCGATGGAGGCGGCGGATCAGGTCGTTGCGGGCCGCCGGACCGGCCACGGGCCAGCCGTGCGTTTCGAAGTAGTGGTGCATCCGCTCCTTGCCGCCGGCGACGGCGAGCAGTTCGCCATAGAGCGTCACGTCCCAGGCGACGGCGAGGCCGGCGGCGGCAAAGGCGCGGTTGAACGCCACGCGGTGGCCGTCGCGTTCCGTGTCTACGAGCACGCCGTCGCAGTCGAAGAAGAGAGCCTTCATCATGGGGAAAGGGGGATGCTCGCGGCCTTGCCGGCGCCGCCGAATTGAACGATCTTTTCGCGGACGAGGGCGCTCATGGCTGCAGCCTGGGCTTCGAGGACCTTGAGCGGCTCGTAGTCGTCGGGGTGGTCGCGGTGCCAAGACACGAAGCTGTCGACGAAAACGTGCTTGAGGTGGGTGGAGATGTTGATCTTGGCGCAGCCGAGCCGGATGCAGCGCCGGATCACCTCGTCGGAAAGGCCGGTGCCGCCGTGCAGCGCGAGCGGCGTCTTGGTTCCCCGATAGATCGCTTCGAGGCGGTCCCAGGCGATCTTCGGCTCGGTGCTGTAAACGCCGTGCGCCGTGCCGATGGCGGGCGCGAAGACGCCCAACGGCACCGCCTGGCAGAATTCAAGGGACTGTCCGACGTCGGCGTAATGCTCCGCCGATCCGGTCACGTCCTCCTCCACGCCGCCGATCTCGCCAATCTCGGCTTCGACGCCGGCACCGGTGCGCGCGGCCATCTCCATGACCTGGCGGGTGAGGGCGAGATTTTCGGCGAACGGTTTGTCCGACGCATCGATCATCACGGACGTCCAGCCCGCCTCCAGACACCGTTGGATGACGGCGAGGTCCTTCCCATGGTCGAGGTGCAGGGCCACCGGTGCCGGGGAGGAGCCGGCGAGTTCGCGCAACCAGCCGACGATGGCAGCCGGACCGTAGTATTTCACCGTCTTGGTGGAGAACTGCGCGATGACCGGGGCCGCGGAGGCCTCGGCGGCGCGAACGATGGCGCGGGTCGAAGCGTAGTCGACGGGATTGAACGCCGCGACCGCCCAGCCTTCCTGGCGGGCGGTGGCGAGCATGGGGGACATGCTGACGAGAGGCATCGGGAGAGAGGATGAGACCGTGGACGCGCTCGGGGATCGATCGCGATGAAGGCGACCGTGCCGTGCCCGCTTCGACCGGTCGACCGACGCGCCGGTCACATTGTTGATGGGCAGCGGGAGCCCCGTCATGCGGACCGTTCTGCCGCACCGAGGGGCGCTTGTCGCCGCCGGCGCCGGTCGGGAGCCGGGGGTGGGCGGGTATGTCCCGTGCCCGCCTCGCCGGCGGGTGTGGCTCTCGTCGCAACGTGGGATCGGTTCAACCCGCCACGGAGGGGCCCGGGCATCCACCTCTGGTCGGCGCGGAAGCGAACGGGGCCGGCGCGGTTCGCGCAACAGTTTGACCGGAGGGAAGCTTTGTACAGCCTTCGGGAGGCGGCCACCGTTTAGGCGCTTCGGTCCATTGCCCCATGGAAATACGCCCCACGTTGCGCGACATCGCCGTCAAGGTCGGCTGCCATTATTCAACCGTTTCGCTTGCGCTGCGTGGCCATCCGCGCATCTCGCCCGAGACGCGCTCCCGAGTGCAGCGTGTGGCCGAGGCGCTGCATTATCGACCGGACGCGATGTTGTCAGCGTTGACCGCCTATAGGGTTACACGGCGGCGCCCGGTCGACCGGCCGGTCCTTGCGTGGCTGACCAATCATGCCGCGCGCAAAGGCTGGCGCTCTTCGGCCTGCAACGTCGAGTACTGGCACGGTGCCTGCGCGCGGGCGGAGGAGCGTGGATACCGGCTGGAGGAGTTCTGGCTGGCAGAGCCGGGTATGACGGGGCGGCGCATGAGCGAAATCCTGCGCACGCGGGGCATCCAAGGACTGCTCCTCCCGCCGCAGGAAACCCTCTGTGCGATCGAGCTGGACTGGGCCGATTTCTCCGCAGTCGCCTTCGGGTACACTCTCGTGCATCCGCGTCTGCACCTTGTCTCGAACCACGAGTATCGCACCATGGGGAGCCTCTTCGCCGAATTGCAGCGGCGCGGCTACCGTCAGGTTGGGTTGGTGGATCTCCGGGTGCACGACGAACGGGTCGATCACAACTGGCTTGCCGCCTACCTGATCGAGCAGCACCGCCTCGCGCCGGAGCGGCCGCTGCCGCCTCTGATCCTGGATCGGTGGGACGAACGGGAATTCCTCGACTGGATGCGAGTCCACCGTCCGGCCTCGATCGTGACCAAGCTGCCTGAGGTCTTGTCGTGCCTCCGGTCCGCGGGCTACCGCGTTCCGGCTGACGTCGGCGTGGCATTTCACTCGCTCGACGAAGGTTCGCGCGGCGTGTCGGGCATGCGCAAGAACGCGCGGCAGCTGGGCGTGATGGCCCTAGATCAGGTCGTCGACATGCTGCACCGCCACGAACGCGGCCTGCCGGCTCTCCCGCAGTTGTTCATGGTGGAAGGATCGTGGGTCGAGGGCGCGACCCTGCGCTCGGGCCGCGCGATGGCCGCGACCGCGCTCGAGACCGGCGCCCCGGCTCGCGCAACAATGTGATTGCCGCGGCCTTTGCCCCCGCCGGTCCAGCCTTTTCCTTTTCGTCGCCTTGTTGCCACATCTTCAACCCGCCCTCCCTCATGCGTCCATCGTCTGCCTCCAGCCGCCGCCGTTTCTTTCGTGAGTCTGCACTTTGGGGGGCCGCTGCGGTGTTTGGCGCCGCGGGTGCGGCCGCGCCGAAGGCCGCGGCCTCCGCCCTGCCGGCCCTTTCGTCCGTCGCCGGCGTGAAGATCACGCGGATTCGCTGCCACATCCTGCAGCAGCAAGCCATGGCGCTCGTGGAACTGGAAACCGACGCCGGGGTCACGGGGTGGGGCGAGTGCGCCTGGGACGGGCGTGCCGTGATGAAACGGATGATCGACGACTTCCTCGCAAAGGAGTGCGTCGGCCAGAGCATCCACGATGTACGCCGGCTCTGGGATTGGATGTTCTACGAAAACCACGACCTCGGCCCGGGCGGCGCGCTGCCCAACGCCATCGCCGGAATCGACATCGCATTGTGGGATGCCAAGGGCCGGCTGCTCGGCCTGCCGGTCTGGCAACTGCTCGGCGGACGCTATCGCGACAAGGTCGAAGCCTACGGCTCCATCCCCGTGTGGCGCGGCCGCGTGTCAGTCGAGGACTGTGTCCGCAGTTGCCAGGAGGCCGTGCAGCTCGGCTACAAGGCGGTCAAGATCCGCATGCAGATCCGCGAACACTTTCTGAATCTCGAACCCGATCCGACCTTCGCCTACGTGGCAGCGGCGCGCAAGGCGCTCGGCGACGACATCGTCATCATGGTCGACGCCAACAACGGCTATTCCGCCGCCCGCGCGATCCAGACCGGACTCAAGCTTTACGAGAACTGGAACGTGACCTATTTCGAGGACCCGGTCTCGGACCAGAACAATGCAGAGATGGCGCAGGTGGTCGATGCGCTGCAGCGGGTCAACATCGTGGCCGGCGAGAAGTGCTACACGCGCTGGCAGATCCGGGATCTGATCGTGCAAGGCCGGGTCGGCATGCTCAATCCCGACGTGATCAAGGCCGGCGGATTCACCGAGCTCGACCGTATCCATCATCTGGCGACGTGTTTCCAGAAGCCGATCCAGTTGCACAATTCGCGGCCGACGATCTCGACCGCCGCTTCGGTCCATGCGATGGCGACCTACAGCCAGGTGGGCCGGTTCATCGAGTATCCTCATCTCACGCCCGAGCTCGAGGCGCAGATCCGCCTCTTCCGGCAGGACGTGCGGCCGCGCGACGGCTGGCTGCATCTGCCGACGGGGCCGGGTCTGGGCCTCGAGCCCGACCCGGCGGCGCTGCGCGCCGCGCTTTCGGAGTAGGTATGTCGTAGGATTGCTTGTTCACTTCAGCCATCTCGCGACTATAGCAGCAAGGTCAACCCGCGTCACCGGCTTGGCGATGTAATCATCCATTCCGGCGGCGAGGCATGATTCGCGGTAGCCCGAAAGGGCGTTGGCGGTCATGGCAATGACTGTGCGGTGGGGCTCGCCTCGCTGTGCCTCGCGCTCGCGCAGGCGCCGCGTGGCCTCCAGGCCGTCGAGTTCGGGCATTTCACAGTCCATAAAGATGACGTCGTAGGGCAGCTTGGCCGCGAGTTCGATCGCTTCGAAGCCGTTGCCTGCCACGTCCACCCGGCAGCCGATCGCCGTAAGCATCATGGTCGCGACCCGTTGGTTGACCGCGTTGTCCTCCGCCACGAGCACGCGTGCCGGGCGGTGCAGGGTCCGGACGGTCTCAGGCCCAGGCATCGGCGAGGCGGATCCCACGCCGCGCGACCGGGCGACGGCAATACCCAAAGCTTCGCGCAGGTGCAGATGCCGCACGGGTTTGATGAGGCAGGCCGCAATGCCGATCTCGCGAGCAGTCTGCTCGGTCGGACGACCCATGGAAGAAAGCAAAATCAAGACGGTGCTCCGCAGCGTATCTTCGGCCTTGATCGCGCGAGCAAGGTCCTCTCCGTCCATGCCTGGCATTTGATAGTCAAGGACAGCGAGGTCGAACGGCGTTCCTGCTTCGGCGCCCCGGCGCAGGGCGGCGAGCGCCTCCTCCGCGGAGGCGCACACGTCGTGCTGCAGCCCCCACGCGGACAACTGCTCCGACAGCACGCGGCGGTTGATCGCGTTGTCGTCGACAATCAAGGCCCGCAGTCCGTCGAGTGGAGCCTCGGCCGGTCGCAGCGGCGCCTCATCGTGTACTGGGAGTATGAGCGCAAACGAGAAAACCGAACCTTTGCCGGGCGTGCTGCTGACGGCAATCGTGCCGCCCATTGCCTCGACGAGATGCTTGCTGATGGCCAGGCCGAGGCCGGTGCCGCCATAACGACGCGTCGTAGAACCATCCGTCTGGGAGAACTTCTTGAATAAGCGGTCCATTCGGTCCGCGGGGATGCCAATGCCGGTGTCTTCGACCCTGAGGTTGAGATGAGCATTATCCGGCGCCACGAGCGTGCCGTCCGCTTCGATCATGACATGGCCGCGTTCTGTAAATTTGACGGCGTTGCTGAGCAGATTGGCGATCACCTGGCGGATGCGCCCGGCGTCGCCGACGACCCGGGACGGCGTACCCGGGGCATAGCGGATAATCAAGTCGATCCCCTTGGAGTCGGCCTGGGGCGCAACGATCAATGCAGCTTCCTCGATCAAGGTGCGAAAATCGAAGCGGACGGGCTCAATCGTCAGTTTGCCCGCCTCGATCTTCGAGAAGTCGAGAATGTCGTTGATCAGTCCCAATAGCGAATCGGCGCTGCTACGGGCGATCTCGGCCAGCTCGCGTTGCTGACGGTCCAGCCGGGAGTCGAGCAGGAGGCCGATCGTGCCGATCACGCCGTTCATCGGTGTACGGATCTCATGGCTCATGTTCGCGAGGAACTCGCTCTTGGCGCGATTGGACGCCTCGGCGGCGAGCCGTGCCCGCTCAAGTTCGCGATTACGGCTCTCCTGCACCCGGGCATCAGCGAGGGCCGCGGACATACCGCGCAACGAGGCGGCGAGGGAGCCAAGTTCTCCGCGCGATCGGATCGCGATCGGTGTGTCGAACTCGCCTCTTCCTATCGCTTGGGCCGCTTCGCGCAGCGCCTCGATCGGTCGGGAGAAACGCCGGGCGAAAAGTGCGGCGGCACCCGCGCCTGCGAAGACCGACAGGGCGACTGCCGTGAGGACCGCATTGAAAAAGACCCGCCTGGTGCGGGTGCTTTCGGCATAGGCATCGGCAAGCTGGGAGTTGACGAAAGCTTCCACCGGTTCGATCTCGTCCTTCATCGCGAGGAGGAGACCGTCGAGTTCCTCGCGTCCGATCAACTGGTCTAGCGTCCGATGCCTCTGCAGCGCTTCGGCGTACGCTTCGAGGTCGGTAGCGACGTTGGGGACCGGGAATTCGCCCAGCATGCTCCTGAGCTGGACGACGGCGGCACCGAGGCGTTCGAAATCCTCGTCGCGGCGATAGAGCAGGTACTCTCGGTCAAAGCGGCGGAGACGCGCCCAAGGCTGGGCCCACCGCGTCGGTTCCGTGGTTGCGCCGAGCGCGGCTTCCATCCGGTCGCGCGTTGTACGCAAGATTCCCTCGACCCCATTGACCCGGTAACCGCGCTCGCGGGCAGCGGCGACCAACTCCTCGAACTGGGTTGTGTAAGTTGCAACGCGCTGAAGCAGCGCACCTCGTTCCTCGCGGTGGTTGTCGTCGACGTTCAGACCGGCAAGTGCGGTGCTGAGCTTCGCCACGGAGGAGCGGAAACGGTCGAGCCGGGCCGAGCTGTTGTCGCGAAAGAAGGTGCCTCGGGTCAGATCGCGCAGTTGGAAATCCTTCAGATTCCGGATCGTTTCTAGGTAGGTGAGGTGAATCTCTCGCGCGGCTTCGCGCTGTCGGATGGAGGCCTCATTGCGTTGCCAGAACACCAGGAAAACAACGAGCAGGACGCCGAGCGTAGCGAGTACGAGCACAGCGCCAGCGGTGCCGAGCTGAAATGCGATGCGCTCGCGGTCGAGCCAACGCCGAGGGGAGGGGATGTCACTCACGATTGACCATCAGCGTGGTTGAATCTCGGCAGGGAGAGAATGCCAAATTCGCCCCTCAAGTACGTGTGATCGAGCTGCAAAATGCGGATGCAGGGCCGGCGGTTCAAAGATATCGGTTTGCGCAGCGTGCGGCGTTTGAATCAACAGGGTGACCGGGAAGACGTTTTGCGGCGTCCGCAATCGATGTATTCGAATGGTGGTGTCGTTATCCCCTGCGTCTGCGTCGACCCACGCCCATCGGACGTAGGACCACTCTTTCCATGAGTTCTCTAGACCGCCCCTCATTCCTTTTGCGCTTAGACCGAACTCCCGTCCGGAGGTTTCGTCATGAGTAAGTCGCTTACATCGATCCCTTGGGTCAATCCGAGGGCGGTCGGACTCATCATCGGTCCGCTGTTGTTTGCCCTGCTGCTTTGGGGCTGGGGTGGTCCGCCGGAGCGGCCGCTCGTCGGGGCGATGGCCGCGGTCGCCGCGCTGATGGCGGTCTGGTGGATGACGGAAGCCGTGCCGCTCGCAGTCACGTCGCTGCTGCCGTTGGTTTTCTATCCGTTGCTCGGGATCTCGGATGCCCGCAAGGTGCCAGGTCATTTTTTCAATGAGATCATAGTGCTTTTTCTTGGAGCCTTCCTCATTGCGCTCGCGATGGAGCGGTGGAACCTGCACCGACGCATCGCACTCCACCTTATTTCGGCGGTGGGTGTGACGCCTGGGCGGGTGGTAGCGGGCTTCTTGCTCGCGGCAGCGCTGCTGTCGATGTGGATCTCCAACACGGCGACCGCTCTCATGATGCTGCCCATCGGCCTCGCGGTCGTTGCGCAGATCGAGGCGCTCGCCGGTACGGACCGCGCCCGCCCACTGGCACTCGGGCTCATGCTGGCGATTGCCTACGGATGCTCGATCGGCGGCATTGCGACTCCGGTCGGCACGCCTACTAACCTGGCGTTCCTTAAGATCTATCGCGACACGTTCCCGGACGCGCCCTCGATTTCGTTCGGCGAGTGGATGCTTTTTGCCGTGCCCATCGCCGTCGCCATGCTGGCTGCCACATGGTTCCTGCTGGTGAAGGTCTTCTGTCGCTGCGAGGTGGGCCTCCGGCTTGACCGCGACGTCGTGCAGGGTGAATTGCGTGGGCTTGGCCGCATGACTTACGAGGAACGGTTAGTAGCTGGGGTGTTTGTGCTGGCGGCGGTCCTATGGATCTTTCGGCAAGACCTGAACCTTGGCGTGGTGACGATTCCAGGCTGGGTGGGGCTGCATCCGGCATTCGCTGCCGTAGATGACAGCACGGTGGCCATTCTACTCGCCCTCAGTCTCTTCCTCGTTCCGGCCCGGAGCCAGGCCGGCGCCTTGCTCGACGGTGCGACGTTTTCCCGTGTGCCTTGGGACATTCTCCTGCTCTTTGGTGGCGGGTTCGCCCTTGCGGCCGGCTTCACCTCGACTGGCCTGTCCTCGCATCTCGCCCAGGGGCTGGGCGCCCTTGGTCACGTGCCCGAGGTTGTGGCGTTGATCATTGTTTGTGCATTACTCACCTTCCTGACCGAACTGACGTCGAACGTGGCTACGGCGACGATGTTCCTGCCCGTGCTCGCCGCCTGGGCGGTGGCGGAGCAGATTAATCCGCTGATCCTGATGATCCCTGCGACGATCTCGGCGTCCATGGCCTTCATGCTGCCGGTGGCGACACCGCCTAATGCCGTGATCTTCTCCAGCCGCCGCGTGCGCATTGCCGAGATGGCCCGCACCGGGCTGGCGATCAATCTTGTCGGCATCGTTGTGATCGCCGTCCTCTCGCAGTGGTTGTTGCCGGCGATCCTCGGGTTCGACCCGGAAGTCCTTCCTGCCTGGGCCGTACTCGGGCGGTAAGTGTCTGCCGAGGCCGCCGCTATGAAAACACGCAATCCGTCGGTTCCCCACAGTGAAAACAAGAACCTGCTGAAGTGGGTTGAGAAGATGACGGCGCTCTGCCGT
>CAYZBG010000060.1:0-33700 GCA_964476565.1 uncultured Opitutus sp. | reverse complement strand
GACCGCAGTGGAAGCTCTACAATCTGCGCAAGATGGACGCGGCCAAGCGTCGCGCCGCCGAGGAGCAGCTCCGGAAGCGGCTCGGGCTGTAGTGGGCACGTTCATCAGGCCGCGAACGCGGATTTGGGCAGGGCGGGCGGAGTGACGTTCCTTTCGGCCGGCAGGCGACGGAGGAGATCGTCGCGGATGTGCCGCCAGGTCGTGTTTTCCATCGCGACGAGCTTGGCCCGGAGTTCACCGAGGTTGAAGGCCTCCGCCGGCTGCGCCGAGCGGTCGCCCAGCAGGGCCGGCAGCCGGCCGGCAAGCGTGCGCCGGAACTCCTCCCGGCCGGGCTGGAAGTAGTGCTTGAGCACAATCGCGGTGGTGCGATGCCCCGTGACCTTCTGCACGATTTCCAGCGGCACCCCGGCGGTCAGCGCCACCGTCACCCAGGTTACGCGGAACGAATGGAAATCGCGGAGCGAGGCCTTGCGCAGGCCGTGCTCGCGCTTCTGCTGCACCGCGCCGCGCGTGGGCCGCTGCGCCTCGTCCTCCTTCGGGTTGAAGAAGCCGGCCGCCTTCATCACGCGCCGCACCCGGTCGGTGAGGTGATCGGGGTTGACCCGGTAGTGCGCCTCCAAGTCCGGGAAGACGTAGAACGGCGGACGCGGCGCGGGCTTCGCCAGCGCCTTTTCCAACACGCCGCGCAGAAGCGGAAAGATCGGGATTTGCACCGTCTCGCCGGTCTTGGCGGTTTTCACGGTGATGAAGCCGCCTTCGAGATCGACCGAACTGCGCAGCAGCGTGCAGCAGTCGCCCCGGCGCATGGCGGTGCACATGCCGGTCACGACGAGCGGATAGATGAAGGGATCGGCCTTGGCCTTCTCTTCGAGCAGGGACAGTTCCTCGACCGAGAACGGTTTCCGGAAAACCGTCTCGCCGTCCTGGAGCGGGATGGCCGCGAACGGGTTCTCGGCGACGCCCGCCTCCTTGCGCAGCACATGAAACACCGAGCGCAGGTGAATCAGGGTGTGGTTGTAGGTCTTCGCGGCGACGCCCCGCGCCAGCTCCGCCCGGCAGAAGGCGTTGGCCAGCGGGGCATGGATTTGCGCCATCTCGTAGAGCGATGGGGAGGTTTTCTTCGCGAAGCGGATGAACCGCTCGATGCAGGCGACCTTCTGCTTCTGGTAGCTGGCGCTCAGCGGACGGCGGCGCAGGACCGCGCACCAGCGGGCGCCAATCTCCGCAAGGGGAATGGAGCAGACCCGGGACCCGGTGCGGATCTCGTGGATCGTCTGCACCAGCTCTTCGGCGCTGCTGCGTTTCTTCAGATCGAGCTGGAGTTTCTCCAGCGCGGCTTGGGCCTTCGCGCGCGTGCGCTCGAAAGCCATGTCGCCGAGTTCGGTCAGCGTGGGCGGGACGTTGCCGCGGACTTCCACCGCGAGGTTTTTGAGGATGCGGCGTTCACCGATGGCGACGCGGCCATACCACCACTTGCTGCGCGGATAACGTAGTTCCAATGCCATGACATTGTTCTCCTTGTTGCGTTGAGGTTTTGTGACCCCGAGCAACTGCGGGCAACGGACAGCACCCCCCGAAATCACGGTAGCCAAACATTACGCCAAACATGCCCCGAAAGTGGGGTTAACTGCTTGAGGGTGCGGGAGGTCGAAGTTGCCCTCATAACCTGAAGGTCGTTGGTTCAAATCCAACCCCTGCACCCATGAAGGCCGATCCCTAACCGGGTCGGCCTTCGCCATTTTGGCAGGTTGGGTTTGAACCCACGTTGGTTCTCTACGAGCTCTGCGAGTGGTTCGAGAATCCAACCCCTGCACCCAATTTGAAAGCCCTCCCACTGCTCGGGAGGGCTTTTTGCTGAAGGGGTTACAAAATCAAAGATCACCGCGTCTCGAGAATGCAAAATTTTGCAACAGGGGCAGTTACGACCAACCCACATCGAACGTAAATCCTTTGCGGCATAACCGGCGTGCAGCCATGACTCGGCAGGGAAACAAGAAGCCACTCGCCGCGCACGACGACGAGCGGCTCAAGCAGGGCTGCTGCACCCTACGCGTTACCCAGTTCGGCCCAAAGGCGGGCAGCCGAGGGGTGCTCGCGAAGGCGCTTCAGCCCACCGCATTCGACACGAACGTGGCTCGCATCGGTTGCACGACCAGTTCCTTGCGCAGCACCGTGTTGATCGCCACCTGCACCGGCAGGACCAGCCCGCCCGCCAGAGCCGCCAGGATGAATGCCCAATTGCCCATGATTCATTCTGCCAAGACCACCGTCCGCCCCGCCTCGGGTCTTCGCGGGAACACCACCTCCCTATTTGGATGGATCCTCGGTGCGGCAAACCGACCAATTCGGCCGGCAACGGCGGAGCGCGTCACCGATCAGGACACGCTCCCCACGGACCGTGCCCGCCTAACGACCTCTCCGCGACGGAGGAGCCGCCCTCACGCCTCTGCACCCGAGGTGCGGAGGCTTGGATCGACGCGCCGTGGCATGGCGTAAGGCAGCCCTCGACCTACTCAGAAGTCGAATGAGTTGGTCAGTTGGAAGCTGCGCGGCGGGGCGATCGCATACACCGGCGAACCGTCGCCGTTGGCGGCGAAGACCCGAAGGCCCTGCTCGCTGAAGAGTTCCTGGGCGTTGAGCTGCACCCGCCAGTTCACCTCACGGTTGTCCAGCTATGAGTAGTTGATCTCCAGCTGGTTATGAATACCAGATTGGTCATTCGTTGTATCGATCTTCGTAAACAGTTCCCGAAGATGAATTTGCTCCATCGAGACGATACTGACGATTTGCAAAATCTCCCAGAGCGAGTGCCGCAGGTTCAGGCGGCGCTTTGCGATGGCGACCAAGAGGTAGGCACAGATGGCAGACCAAACTTGCACCCGTACGCCATTGAAAGAAGTGCTGTAGAATCCGCGAAGCCGCAGGTGCTGCTTGATCCAGCGAAAGAACAGCTCGATCGCCCATCGTCTTCGGTAGATTTGTGCGATCATCGAGGCATCGAGGTCGAACTGATTGGTGACGAAGACCAGAGTGTTGCCCGTTTCCGGATCCACGAAACTGATACGCCGCAGCTTTTCGGGGTAACCGGCCTGACCGGCAGCGGAGTTGAGAACGATGGTCTGGTCGCATCGCAGCCCGCTGGCCGAATCTACCGGCCGGCTCTCCGCGACGTAGAAGCGGGTGTTCGTCTTGAGCCGCGTGACGAAGAAGGCTCCGGCCTGGTGCAGGCGATAAAGCCGGGAGAAATCCATGTATCCACGGTCCATTACGTAGTACCCGCCGGCATGGACCGGGATCTCGTCCAGAGAGGAAACCTCGTGCTTTTTCCCCTCGTGCAGGCTGGCAAAGACGGGAATGTCTCCACGCAGATCGAGCAGTACGTTCAACTTCACAGAGGCGAGGGATTGCTTCCATCGCGCCCAAGGAAACAAGGCCATGCTCAACTCGATGACCGTGGCGTCCAGTGCGAACAGGTCCGCCTCCAATCCAAGCGCCGGCGCAACCTCGGCACAAAGTCGTTGGGCACGGCGCATCAAGATCGATGCAACCTCGGCGAAAACCCGCCAGTCCCGGGTATCGTTGGCGTACGCAAGATTGGTGCGGGTCACGCGACCACGGATCCCCATGCGGTGCGTGACGGTCCGGCGAGCGTTCAGGCACGCCTCGATTCCTCGCAAGCTCTCCCGATAGGTGAGCTGGGCAAAAACCATCGCCCCAAAATGGTCGTACGCACTCAGCGATCTGGACGCCCGCGCCATCGGAAATCGCATGGATGCGCGCGCCAGCTCCGTGGGGTCCAAGCCGGCCATTATCTGGGCGAACACCGTCGGAGCATTTTTCATTTCGGGCCGGGAAGTGCCCAAAACCTCCTCTTCGCGTCCAGCTCGAAGACACTCTCATTGCTGCGTTACTCGTTGTTCTTTCAACTCATACAAAGACTCAATTCCTCCTTAACTGGACAGCTGTGAGTTCACCTTGTTGTTGAGGATGCGCCGGCCGTAGCTGACGAACATGCCGCCGGCGATGACCGACTTGCCGCGATACTCGTTCTCGAGGTCGTTGATCAGGCCGGGGTAGTTCTGCAGTCCACCAAAATTGAAGGCGGTCTGTACGCGTCCGTAGCCCAGGACCTTGCCGGATTCCCAGCGGAGGTTGGCGCCCACCGTGAAGCCCTTGAGCCGGCCGTCGTTGAACTTGTACCGGCCGACCAGCTTGGCGGTGTAATCCGAAATGCCGCGGTTGGAGACGCCTTCGCGCAGGAGCTCGCCGACAAAGTTGCCGGCAATCGTGTTGGCAAAGTTCGTCTGCAAGAGGTTGGACGACGACATGGTGCTGCCCGACGAGCCGTCGACGCGCATGCCCTCGGAGAAGAGCTTCCCGTAAAGAGGCGCGCGGTAGTCGAGGAAGTCGTACAGCTCACGGCCGACGCGCGTGGTCTTGTTGTCGAGCTTGTCCACGCTTGCGACGAAGTCCCAGTTGCGGTTCGGGCGGAACGAGATCTCGATCGACGCGCCCTTCGAGACGCGATCTTCCGTGGTGGCGGCGTTGTTCGGACGCTCGTAGACCTCCGTGCTGACATCACCAAAGGCATCGATCACCGAGTATTCGTTCAGACGTCCGGCGGCTTGGAGCGCGTTGTAGACCTGCTCTTCGAATGCCACCACGCGCACGCCGGCTACGCCAGTCCCGCTCGTGGCGCTGTTCTGGGACGACTTGAAGTACGTCGCCCGCACGTCGAGCCGTCCGTCCATCAGCGTCAGACCGAGGCCCACCTCCGTCGTTTCGCCGTTCTCGGGCGGAAGATTGCGGTAGAGATTGTCCTGCCGGGGTTCGGTCGCGGCGAAGTTCTCCGAACGGTTCGCGAACACGCGCAGCCAGTTGTTGATCCGGTACACGATGCTCTGCGTGGTCGTGTCTGCCTCGTTCTTGAACGTCGCACCCGTCTCGGCGTACTGCGCACGGTTCAAACCGGCCACCCGGTTCTCGCCGAAGCTGTCGGTGCCGAAGGGACGGTTGGCCAGCGGCACGCCTTGGAAACTTTCAATCTGATCGCGACGCCAGCCGACGAGTGTGATGATCCGCCGGTCCCAGAAGTAGCTCTGGAGGGAGAGCCCGAGGCCACGATTCTTTAGGATCGTGTAGTTGCGGCCGCCAGCGATCAGCTCACGCCCGAGGTTCACGCCATCCGGAGCGACCTGCCAACGCGCCGGGTTCACGGAGCTGTTGTAATAGAGGAAGTCGTAGGAGCGATTCCACTGGGCGGACATGCCCTCGGGGAAACCGGTGTAGCGAATCGACGTGTCCCCCAGCTGTACCGGATCGCCGACGTACCACAGCTGCTGCCCCCACCGCGCGGCATTGGTCGGATCAGTCAGGGCCGTGCCGGTGAGGACGGACGGATTGTCGATCATGTAGTGCCAGCGGTAGCCGAGGCGGTCGACCTTCGCGTCCGTGAACACGGACGTGAAGCGGTGGAAGCCCAGCCAGCCGAACCGCTCCGTCTTCTTGGCGAAGTCGAAATCGTAGTTGGCCTGGAGCACCAGCGAGCGCGACTCGGTGTCATTGTATTCACCGAGCGGACGCCCGTGGATGAACGGGCGGAGGAAATTGGGATTCACCCGGCCGTCCGGCAGGCGCTGGTTGATGTCCAGCTGGATCATATTCGTCTGCGTGAGCGTCGCGAAGTACTGCTCCTGCTCGCGTTCCTGCAGCTGGAATCCGGCGGAGAAATAGAGGTTCTCGGTGACACGCTGGTCCAAATTGAGGTACAGGCGGTTCACATCCTCCCAGCGGTAGTTGCCCGGGAGCGCGCCGATCTCGACGGTGTTGAAGGGGAAGATCCCCTCGTCGATGACCTGGTTCTCGGAGACACGTGCGGCGCTTTGTTGATTGGAATTACCTGACCGCATGAACACCGACCGGCTGGCGGGCGCCGGTGTGGCCCCGGAGGTCAGGCGGTTGGACAACAGGGTCATGACTCCGTCCATCGGATCGGTCCACTGGCCGTTGCCCTCATAGATCAGCACCGCGGAATTGGCGTTGGTGTTCAGCTCACGCCGGATGATGCCGAGGTTGACGGTCTGTCCGTTCGCTAGGGTGAAGGACGAGGCGGGAGCCACGTTGGTGTTGACGACGGGGTCCCAGAAAAAGGCCTGGTTGATCTGCGCCTGCGTCATCTGCGGCGCATACGTGTTGTAGGCGGTGAGCCACTCGGAGACGTTGTCCTGAACGGTGCGGAAGTTCGGGCGGCGACCGCGTGCCGTGACGCTCTCGGCATAGGCATTGAACGTCGTGCCGCGGAAAGGACGGTAGGAGCCCGTCAGGAAGAGACGCTTGTCCCGCTGGTGGGCCGTTTTCACCTCGTAGCGCGTGTCGCTCGAGACTCCGACCGCGCGCACCGCGAGTTTGTCACGCAGCAGCACCCGGCTGAAATCGACCATGCCGCGCATCGATCCGTGGTCATCGAGGCGGATCTCGACGCGGTTAAGGTCGCGGCGAAGGTTGGCGACTTTGGTCGACGAGTTCACCAGACCGGCGGGCTCGGCCAGGCCGAAGAGAATGGAGTTTGCGCCCCGGAGGAACTCACTGCGCTCGGTGTTGTAGCGGTCCGTCGATCCGAGAATTTCGATGAAATTCACCGTCGTGGTCGCCCGGCCCAGGCCGCGGACGCGGACCTCGCCCGAGCGGTTGTTGTTGTCGCCAAAATCGCCGCCGACGTACTGATTCGCACCGCCGAGGCCGGCAACGCTCTCCTGGTGATAGGTCGAGTCGTTCTCCGCCCCGGAGACAAATGCCAGCGCCGATGCGATGTCGTTCGCCGCAAGGTCATTCATGAAATCGTCGGTCAAGACGGTGACGGAAGCAGCGACGTCCTTGAGGTCGGTGCGCAGCCGGCTGCCGGAGGTGACGAGCGAGCTGCTGTAACCCTCGTCCTCCTCCGCCTGCACCGTGAACGGGGAAAGCTCGATGGGGTTTTCGCCCGCGGAACCGGCGGGCGGCGGGGGTGCCGTTTGGGCCACGGCAAGGGCAGAGCCCGCAAGGAGCAAGGCGGTCAGGGAAACAATGGTCTGGGGGGTTCGGCGGGTCATGGGGTGAAGGATTCGGGATCGCGGACGAGCGACACGGCGGTCGGACGATCCGGTGGATCTCAGGAGGCGAGCGCGAGGGACGATACGGTTCGGGGCGGAGGAGCGTTCGAGCGGGGTTTCCGATGCTCCGTTTTGGTGCGTGCAGTGTACTCGACGGACTTCACTTCAAACCATGGACAACTGTTGAAGCTTTTGTCGTTTTGCGGACATGCGTCCCCTTCCCTGCGCGCCGGTCGAGCGGGCGCCACCACGACGGACTTGGAAAGATGTCGCCCCCGGGCTTGGGCACGATCCGCATCCTTCCCACGGATACAAAAAAAGCCGCCCACAACCGGATCATCCCGGTCATGGGCGGCTGAAGTCAGAACGACTCAGGGCGCTGCCGGCTCGGTGAGTACGGCGTTGCTCTCAACGCTGAGGCGGTCGGCATGGACCTCGCCGGCAATCGAACTGGTGCCGTAGAGCGAGACCGTACCCGCAGGAGCCTGCACGATGGCCGGCAGCCGGAGGCCGCCGTTGATCGCCAGCCCTCCGGAGGCGATGCGGAGCACCAGCCACTGGTACGGGTGGGCCGTGGTGGTCACGTCCCGCGAGATCGAAGTGCCGTTCTTGAGCGTGAGGATTACCGGGCCGACAATCTCCAGTCGGCTGCCTGCGTAGAGGTTGAGCGCCTGCAGATTGTACACCGCCGGAACCTCGGCACCGGGAACACCGAGGACGAAACCACTGCTTCGGCCGGCCGTGAAGCTGCCATACGTGCCGGGCGGAACGACCACGAGGCCCGCGTTCGCACCTAGACTGAGGTTGCGCAGGGAGGCGAAGTCGATCGTGCCGCCCTTGCTGCCGATGCTTGCGTCAACCGTGCCCGCGGGCAGCGGCGGATCCTCGACCGTCGGAAACAGGCCCGGGTCGATCCGACGCACCACCGCGCGCACCACCGCGCTGTTCAGCACGACGGACGAATCCGAGGGGCCTTCGGCTCCAGGGCCATCGATGATGCCACCGAGGACGGCACTGCCGTTGAGCACAACGGCGGGCGTGCCTGGCACCAGCAGATCACCGGAGACGTAGGCGGCGCTGTTCATCGCGACTCCGCCGGGCACCAAGACCTGGACGGATCCGTCCACGCCGCCATTCAAGCTGGGCAGATGGCGGACGCGTGCCGTGATGGCGACCTCCAGCGTGCCTGCCGCCATCCCCTCGTGGTTCGGCTCATCGATTACAGCGACGATCGGATAGCTTCCCGGGTAGATCGGCGCAGCGGTCGCGCCGTCATAGGTGATGGCGACGTTAAGGTCGGACGGAGCGGTATCGACCGTGACCAAGCGCGGCGTGCCGTCGTAACGCTGGCTGAGATCGGACAACGTGACGGACGCGGCGGCCTTGTTGATCACGAAGGTCGCCTGTGCGAAGCCGGCGTAGTTGGCATGGTTCACGGTGGCGATGACCGGGTACGTGCCGGCGTTCACCGGCTCACCTCCGCCGGCATAGGTCACGATGACCGGCAAGTCGGCGGGAGATGTGACCACTGAGGCCGATCGAGCCACGCCGGTGTAGGTTTGCTCCAGGTCGTGTAGCGTGACCGAGGCCTGCGCCTTGCCGATCGACACCAGCGTGTTGGCGGTCGCACTGCCGGCCGCATTGGTGGCCACAAAGGTGAGGGCATACTCGCCGGCTGCCGCCGGCACGCCGCCCAAGAGGCCCGTGGCCGGATCGAACTCCAGGCCGGGGGGAAGCGCCGACGTGAGCGAAAGCTCGGGCGCGGGAATTCCGGTGGTCGTCACCGCCAGGCTGAACGGCGTCCCAAAGGTGCCGGCGGCAACGCCGCTGGCGTTCAGGGTGGGCGGCGTGGTGACCTGCACCGTGCGGTTGGACGTAACCGATGGCACCTGGCCGGCGGCAAACTCCATATAGGCCTCGGTGGCAGTGCCATCGGGCGACGACAACGAATTGCCGAGGAACGCGAGCCGCGAACCTTGGCCAAGGTAGAGCGATCCGGTCCCGTCGCCCTTGTCGGTCACGACCGCGTATCGACCCTTGAAATACAGTCCGTTCGCAGGATCTTCGTAGACGTCGTCTGCGTTCGGATTCGACAAAACATACTGCACCAGGTTCGCACCGCCGACGGTGCTGAGCACCTTGAGGCCGACCACCACGCCGTCCCGCTCGATCTTCTCGACCGACCTCACGGAACCGCTGCCCTCGACTCCAACGTAAGGCTCGTAAATGGCGGCGAACGGCTGGTCCCAGGCGCTGCCCTGCTTGCGGATCACGACCGTCGGTGCGCGGCGGCTGTGGTAGGGGCTGGCTGCCTGCAGGATCCGCGGGGAGCTGACCCGCGCGTACTCGCGGTCAGCCGACCCGGGCATGAACATCTCCATGTGCGTCGGACCGGCCGGGAGGTCGTTGGCCGTGAACCGTGCCCGAACGGACGAGGACGTCGCCGCCGAGACCTCCGTGTCCGTGAAGTAGCGCCAGCCAGGTTGCTTGTACTCATCTCCGATGTCGGTCTGGAAACGATCGGGAGCACTCGCCAGGGGCAACGGCGCCTCATCGGCATGGAGCGAGACGGTGTCGCCCAGGTTGCGATAGATGTAGTCGTGGTACTCGTTCGCGAGGGAGGAATCGGAACGGAAGATATCCACGTAGTAACCGGTGGTGGGCGACGTCCGCACAATGCCGAGGGTGCGTTGCTGGGTGGCCTCGGCCAAGGTGCCCTTGTCGTCGAGGAACGACGACGAGGTGAAGGAGTGGAACGGCGAAACCGGCGCGGTGAAGACCGCCGGCTCGATCGCTTCGAGGCGCACCGTATTGATACCAATGTTCTCCCAGCCGCCCTGTCCACGGGAAGCGCCGTTGACCACAATCGTGTTGTTGGAGGCAAAGACGCGGTAGTAGTTCTCGTGATCCGCAGTCTGGTAAGTGCCCTTGCCGCTCTTGGCCCCCAGCACCTCGCCGGCGCCGTAGAGCTCCATGCTCATGCCGCTGGCGTGGCTGTGGATGTGTCCGGCGCCACCGACGAAGCCCATCAGACCATAGCGTTCGTTGTCGACCGTGGAGGGATTACGCTGGAGCGCGATGCCCGCAAACGGAAGACGGTCGGTCTGAGGAAGGACAAGCGGGGCCGCCGGCTCGGTCACTTCCTCGGCAAACCACAGGAGTTGAACGAGCTCATTGTGCATGCCCAGGGCCGTGTACCCGGGCAGAACGTTTCGCCGATGCGTGCCGTCCTCGACACCAGTGGCGATCCGCGCGCCGAAGAATGCCACCAGGTCGGATCGCTGGGTGGCCTTGGCATGCTGGTAGATGACCTCGTATTCGAAGAAGGGCTCTGCTTCGGCCGGGCGGGGGCCGTCACCAAAGCTGACCAGGTCGCGGTTGGGAAAGCGTAGGTAGCTGAGCCGGGGGAGGCTCATCACGTAGTTGGGATAGGTGTCGAACAGCTTGAGCGTCGGGTCATAGCGCTCGAGCAAGACCATGTGCGTGCTGCGGATCGTGACGACCTCGTTCGCGTACTGCAGCGACTCGGGCCAGACATTCCCGGCCTCCTGGTAGTGGCGATAGTCGTAGCTCAGGGACGCCTGCCGGTCAGAACCGGTGGTGAGATAGATCTTCAGGGCCGCCGCGCGCTCGACCGGATCGGACAGCGCCAGCAGGTTCTGGAGCATGCACGTCGCCATCAGGGCCGACCAGTTCGAGTTCCTTGAACCATGGTCCCGCGTCAGCTCGTAGTACGTGCGAAAGATCTTCTGGGCATCGAGGTAGTCGAAATCCACCAGGGAGGCCGACTGCACGTCGTAGACCTTGTTGGTCTCCAGGTACGGGCGCAGGAAATCGTACATCATCGGCAGCTGCGTCCCGAGGATGCGCGCCTCGAGCAACAGGTCGTTTCGCACGATCCAGCCGCCGTTGCCCGGATCCGTCGCCGGGACCACCGGCTTCAGCGTCTTGATCGCGTTGTACAGGATGTCCGCCGCGCACTGGGCGTAGGTCGCATCGCCCGTGAGATAGTAGAGAATGGCACTGTCGAGGCCGAGGTCGAACTTGGCGACGGCCGGACCTCTGACCTCCGAGAACGGAGTCGAGGTGGTCATGGTCTTGAACGTCGGGGTCGAGGCGGACCAGTTGACCGGCAGTTCCCGCAGGAAAACATCGCGATCCGCCTGGTGCCGGGCGATATTCGCCGCCACGCGGTTCTGCAGCGTGGTCATGACCGATTGCGCCCAAGGCTGGGTCGCGATCTTGTTGAGGATGGCAGTCTTTTCCGACTCGCGAACCCAGATGAACGGCCGGCCCGGGTCGGGATTGGCGAGCGGATCGGTGCCAGTGTAAGGCGGTGGAGGAGGCGGGGGCGGCGGGGGAGCGGCATCACCGACCTCAAGGGTCAGTCCGCGGACAGCCAAACCGCCGCCCGCCAGCACCACGCCGTTGGACCAACCGAACGCGATGGAATCGAAGGACACCACCGTGGACGTAGTGTCGATGCCGGACAGGGAATATGAGGTCAGGCCCGGACCAGAAAGAGAGAAGCTAAATTCGACTCCGGCCGCAGTTCGAGAGGCGATCATCACGCCCGTGTAGTCGACATTGGTCTGAAGACTCTGACTGCTGCCTGATGCTAGCGCGGTCGCCGAGTAGATGCCGGTGTTGGTGCCGATAAGGTTCGTCTGATTCGAGACCGTCGTGCCAGGAGCCGGTGGGATGCGCTCGAAGATCGAGATCCCGCTCGTGGTCGGCGACATCATTGCGGCATAGCCGGCATAGTTGATAAACGTGCTCGACGATGCACCTGTAAGGTCGCCAGCAATACGCTGGCCTCCGGAATTGAACAGCCCGATGCGGAAGGAGGTGCTTCCAGTGGTGGAGCCGAAAGAACCAACCAAGGAGAAAGTAAAGGTCGCCTTGACCGACTTATTCTCTGCCAACGTCACCGGAGAGCCCGCGAGGGTGAGGTAACCCAGCAGCTGTGCCGCGCTGTTGGTCGTGCTGTTGGACGTCACCTTCAGTTCGCTGTTCTGAACGTAGGAGGCTGAGGCTGCCGTACCCGCAGCTGGCCCGATGGAGAACCACTGCGCGCCCGAGGCAGTCGGCACGGCCGTGCGCGAGGCACGCGACATGGTATCGTTGACGACAACTTGGGCAGAAGCGACGGCGGCCCCCGCGAGGAGGATGACAGACGCAACGAAGCGCTGAAGAACGGAAGACAGCAGAAACATAACGGTCGGCACAGTTGCGCGGGCGAAGGACCCGCAAGGGAGGGTAAATCTTCCCCCCGAGGGGTAAGAGGGGAAGACCTCCACCTTAGCAGCTGCCGGCGTCATCGAACCATGGACAACTGACGTACCTTTTGTCTCTTTGCGGAAATCGCTCAATCGGGCACCCAAAACGCCCGGCCACGACTGGTCCCTAGCCAGCACCGAGCGCGATCCTCAGGTGCCGCTCGAATCCGGGAAAATCGGACGATCAAATCGGCAACTTCGCCGCGGCCCGCGCCTGGGCGGCGGCCACCGCCTCGGGCGTGACCGAATAACGATGGATGAACCACGCGCCGATCAGCGCGAGCGCCAAGGTGCCGCCCGCGAAGGAGACACGCATGGCGAAGAACGTGGACTCAGCCTGCGCGGCCTGAAGCTCGGTCTTCCAGCCAACGAAGTGCAGCACCACGTTGGCCAACAGAATGGAGCCGGTGAGCGCGAGTTTCAGCGCCCAGGCGAGGACGGAGTTGAACATCCCCTCGCGACGCGCACCGGATTCGGCCGCGTCGAGGTCGCAGATGTCGGCGGTCATCGAGGGAACCAACACCATCACGGCCACGAGGCCCGGGCCCATCAGGGCCGAAGGCAGCACGATCCACCAACCCGCGCCCGGCACGTAGCAGAACCATTTGGCAAGGCCACCGACAGCGATGGTGATCGTGCAGATAAGGAAGGCCTGCTTCTTGCCGATGCGCCGCGAGAGTTTGACGATCAGAGGCACAGCAACCATGCCGCACAGCTGAAAGGCGGTGCCGTACCAGCCCTTCATGCCGGCCCCGACGCCCATATCGCCGCCGTTCACATAGAAGACGTTCAGGTAGAACCCGGTGGTATCGATCACCAGGAAGCTCATGTAGATGAAGATCTGTGCGAGCACGAGGCGCCGGAAATCGGGCTGGCTCATGGTGATTCGCCAGCTGCTCCAGAGGGACGGCTTCGGCGTGGCGACCGGCACGACCGGACGCGCGGGCTCACGCACTTTCCACACGGTGATCAGGCCAAGGATCGCGATCGCCGCGCCCACCAGCGGCGCGCAGATCCGGCCGCCGGCGACGAGATTGCCCGCTCCCGCCTCGCGGACCCACTTGAGCAGCCACTGGTTCACCACCCCCGACGCCTTGTGCAGAATGGACTTCGTGCCCATCAGCTTCGTCCGCTCGTGGTAGTTGCTGACCAGTTCGAGTCCGAGCGCACCGTAGGGCACGATCAAAATGCTGTAGGCGACCGACATCAGCGCGCAGCCACCAAGCAGCCAGCCGAAGTAGAACAGCGTCGATTGCCCCGCGGGAAAGTACCACAGCCCGGTGGCCACGACCGCGCACAGCAGGGCACCGACCAAAATGAAGGGTCGGCGCCGACCCCAACGAGAACGCAGCCGGTCGCTCCAGTTGCCCACGAAGGGATCGAGAAACACATCGATCAATCGCGGGAGCGACAGCGCCAGGCCTACGAGCAGGAGCGGTACGCCGAGCGTGATGTTGAAGACCGCGTTTGCGAGCTGGTTGATCGAATTGATCGCCAGGTTCTCGCCAAACGCGGACGCGCCGTAGGCCACGCGCGTGCCCAACGGTAGACTGTCCGGCGCACCCGGAGCAGACGAGGACGAGGCAGCGGCTGAACGTTCGCTCATGCGCGGATCGGTCCCTGCCCGAAGTCGGTCACGCCGCGGCCAAACTGCTTGATCCGCACCCGGGGGAACGGCGCAAAGGGGAAGGCGCGCAACGCGTCCCCGGCCAACGCCGGCCGGGTCAGCGGCCGGGCGGCGAGACGATCGATCAGCACGGACCGCAGGCGGGTGGCGACGTCGGGATCATCCGTGAGGCGATTGACCGATTCACCGGGGTTCTGCCTCACGTTGAACAGGAGTTCGCGACCGCCGTTGGCCAGCCAGAGGTACTTCCAGTCGCCGCAGCGCACCATGGCCTTGAATTGATTCGTGCCGGGCGAACCGAACATCCCGCAAAGGCTTTCGCGCGGCGCCATGCATCCGTCGAGCACGCCGACCAGGTCCTGGCCGTCGCGCTGCTCCGCTTCGCCGGCGACGCCCGTTGCCAGGCCGAAGAGGTCGGTCAACGATGCCAGCCCGTCGAATCGCCGGTGGCCTGGCCAACGGGACGGCCAGCTCACCAGCATCGGCACGCGACAGGAGGCCTCGAAGAAGCTCTCCTTTTGCCACGCGCGGTGATCGCCCATGTGGTCGCCGTGGTCCGCAAAGAAACAGATGACCGTATTCGCAGCGTCAGGACGGCTCTCCACCGCATCGAGAATGCGGCCAATGCACGCATCGATGAAGGTGATGGCGCCGCTGTAACGGGCGCGCAACTGGCGCGCCTTCCCAGGCGAGATGTCCTCGGCCCAGACGGCGTGGTTCATCCACCCGAGGTAGTCGTCGGCGGCATCGATCTCCGGATCGCCGGGCACAGGCGACGGCATGTCGTCGGGATTGAACAGGCGGTTGTAGGGAATGGGTGGCGCCAGCGGGGGGTGCGGCTGCACGAACGACAGGAATCCAAAATACGGCCGCCCGTCCTGACGGGCGATCTCCTCGGTGGCGCGTTCCGTCAGCCATGCTTCCCCGGTCAACTCCGCCGGCTGGGGCCGGCATTGCGCGCCATAGTACATGTCGGTGCGCTCGCCGTGCACCTGCTCGAGGTGGTTGAAGGCCGTCGTCTTGCCTCGGAGCCAGCGCACGTAGTCGTCGCCCAGATACTCCGCCTCGTTCGTCCAGAGTTCCTCCGAATACTCATGCACCTCGAAACCGAGGGGTTCGTGACGCGGCTCGGTGTGGAACTTGCCCAGGCCGAAGGTTCGGTAACCGCGCGCCTTCATTTCCTCGGCGAGGTAGGAGCCGCAGTTGGCCCGCACGTCCGGCGGCTGCTGCCAGTTGCTGAACCAGCCGGTGAGCGACGGTTCGCGCCCGGTCATGATTCCGTATCGCGCGGGCACGCAGACCGGGCACGTCGAATAGGCGTTGGTGAACGCGAACCCGCGCGCAACCAGCCGGTCGAGGTTCGGTGTGATCGCCGGCGAGGCCCCCAGTGCCGCGATCGTGTCGAAGCGCTGCTGGTCGGTCATGACGAACAGGACGTTGGGACGGGGCGGCGACCGCCGGGGGGAAGGATCCATATCTGATCGGGGCAGGAAGAAAGTGAAGCGTCAGCCACCCCCGCGAAACGAAGCAGACACTGGGGGACGGCGGCGAACGAGGGGCAAACGAACGCCTCCGCGGCGAGTTGGACGGGCGGAGGTTATCATCTTACCCGAAGCGACGGCGTCCGCAGAATAGACGCAGGCGCAAATTTTGGTATATTTGCATACGCGCGTCTGGCGGTCTCGCGGCAACTTGCATCGTGCTTCGGCTGTCGTCCGCGTTGCGCACCGGACGGATCATCGTCCGGACTCGACGGCCGGCGGCGGCGGAACCCGGTTGTGCACCGAGGGACCCTCGCCGGCGGGGAGCGGCTCGCCGAGATGGCGGAAGTGCGAGGGCGACATGCCGACCATGCGTCGAAACAACTTGGAGAAATGGTACGGATCCGCGATTCCGGCGAGGCGGCCAATCTCGCCGACCGACAACGTCGTGCTGAGCAAGAGCTCCCGCGCTTCGCGGATCTGCCGTCCGAGGATGTAAGCCTTCGCCGACATGCGCAGGTGGCGTTGGAAGAGCTTGAGCACATGGGACCGGCTGCGCCCGAGGATGGAGGCCAGCTGCTCCACGGTGGGCGACTCCTGGAAGCAGCGATCGATGTGCACGAGCAGGCGGGAGAGTTCCTCCGGACGCCGGTCGGAGTTGGGCGCGGACCGTTTCAGTTTCCGTTGGAGTTCGCGCACCACGAGGACGCCGAGGGAGCGTCCCTCCGCCTCGAGCCTCGGCGTCTCGCGGAACCAGCAGGTGATGTAGTTGATCAACCGTCCCAGCGGACCCTCCGTGTCGATGTGCAGGCGCACGACGTCCTCGCAGCCCTCCCAGGCCACGTCCGCGCGGTCGGGCGAATCGAACAGCGGCTCGAACCGCTCATGGGGCACGTTGGGCACCCACTCCGAGCCGGGCCGCAGCCAAGGCACCACGTGCACGTGCGCGGTGAACATGGGCTCGCGCCGGCTGGCGAGGTACTCGATCCGCCGGTTCCACGGCAGCACGTACAAGTCGTGCGGCTCGAGCGTGTACTCACGACCGTTGACCCGGAATGTCCCGTGCCCGCTCTTGCACCAGAAGAGGGCGCGGCTTTGCACGCATCCGTTCTGGTGCGTCTGGCCGGGCGCAAATTGAAACTCACCCGCACGGCAAACGGCCGGTGCCGTGTCGAAGGTAGGGGGAAGCGGCGCGCGCGCTGGACTCGTCGCGGGGCGCCGGGGGTTTGAGCGCATCGCCGTCAGGTTGCGCACCCTCCCCCGGATTGTCCAATGCAGATCGGCGATTTGCCGTCGCCGCGCCCAAGCGCCAGCCGTCCGCATCACGACAAAAATGGATGCGCTTGTACATTGCCGCCAAGGACCGCGCTTTGCTACCTTGCTCGGGCTGGAGCGGCATTCGGCTGCGACGATCGCAGGGCAACACTTCCCGTGGCGCCTCGCCCGCGTCTGCGGAACGCTTCCGGTTCGCCCCCTGCCCTCTTCCACCCCACGTCCGTATCCGATGCTCCGCCTCGCTGTGCCCATCCGCCTTGTTGCCCTGTTTCTGCTCGCCAGCGCCCTGGCCGCCGCCGCGTCAGAGCCGCGGCCGCTCAACATCGTCCTGCTCTACGCGGATGACTGGCGCTTCGACACGCTCGGCGTGGCCGGGCATCCGGTCGTCAAGACGCCCAACCTCGACCGGCTTGCCGCCAGCGGTGTGCGCTTCACGCAAGCCGCTGTCACCACCTCGATCTGCGGCGTGAGCCGGGCCACCCTCTTCACCGGACAATGGATGTCGCGCCACGGCAATCCCGCCTTCGCGATGTTCAAGACGCCTTGGGCGGACACCTACCCCGGCCGTCTGCGGGCCCACGGCTACTCCGTCGCCCACGTGGGCAAGTGGCACAATGGGACGTTTCCCGCGGAACAGTTCGACTTCGGGCGCTCTTACATGGGTGAGCACTGGATCCGGCGACCGAACGGCCCGAGGGTTCACGTGACCCAGCAGAACGAAAATGATGCCCTCGAGTTTCTGCGCACGCGCGACGCCAGTCGCCCCTTCAGCCTCATGGTCTCGTTCTTCGCCCCGCATGCGGAGGATGGCCATCCGCTGCAGTACCTGCCGCAGCCTTCGAGTTATGACTGGTACAACGACGTCACGATTCCCTTGCCGCCTACGGCCACCGACGACGCGTTCCGCCGTCTGCCACCCTTCATCGCGAAGGACGCCAACGAGGGCCGCAACCGCTGGCGCTGGCGCTTCGACACGCCGGGCAAGTACCAGGAGATGATGAAAAATTACTACCGCCTCGTTTCCGAAGTGGATGCCGCCTGCGGCCGCATTCTCGAAGAACTTGAGCGCCAAGGTTTGCTCGACTCCACGCTGGTGATCTTCACGAGCGACAACGGCTACTTTCACGGCGAGCACGGGCTGGCTGACAAATGGTACCCGCATCAGGAAAGCATCCGCGTGCCGCTAATCGTACGGGACCCGCGCCTGCCGGCTGCCAAGCGCGGCACGACCCGCGATGCGTTCGCACTCAACGTCGATCTGGCCCCCACCATCCTTGCCGCCGCCGGGCTGACTGCGCCGTCAGGGATGCAGGGCAGCGACCTCGCCCCGCTGTACCTCACGGCCGCGAAACCGGAGTGGCGCACCGAGTTCTTCTACGAGCACGCGACCATCCGCAACCTCGACTTCATACCGGCGTCCGAGGCACTCGTCCGTCGCCACGAGAAATATTTCTACTGGCCCGACTTCCAGTACGAGCAGCTGTTCGATCTCGCGTCGGATCCGCATGAGCAGCAGGACCTCGCCCGCGATCCTGCGCAGTCCGCCCGGCTCGCCGCCCTCCGCGCGCGCTTCAACGAACTCAAACAGGCCAGCCGATGAGTTCGACCCCGTCGTCACCGCCCAGGGCCCGGGGGCTTCACTTGGCCTGGTGTATCGTCGTCGTCGTGACCGTGCTGCTGGGCGGACGCGCCTTCGCCACTCCGACCCGGCTGGTAGACGAGATCCCTGCGCGCATCTCGACCGTCGCGCCCGGCGTGCACCTCGTGGACTTCGGCCGCGTCGCCTTCGGTAATCTGCGACTCACGCCGCCCGCCGGCGCCGACGCACGGGTGGTCGTCCATTTTGGCGAGGCCATGACCCAAGGTCGGATCAACCGGAAGCCGCCCGGCACGGTGCGCTACGCGCTCACCGAGGCCCGCCTCTCGGGCGAACAACCCGTCGTCGCCGCGCCGCCACCCGATGAGCGCAACACCCGGCAGCCCCAAGGAATGAACGAGGCGCAACGACGCGCCGCCAATTTTGATCCGCAGGCCCCGCCCGCCATCCTCACGCCCGCCGAGTGGGGCGTCATTCTGCCCTTCCGTTGGGTGGAGATCGAAGGCTGGCCGGGAGAACTGCGCCCCGAACACCTCCGGCGGCAGGCGGCCTACGCCAGCACCTGGGATGACACGGCGGCGGCGTTCGAGTCTTCCGATACCACACTCAACCGCATCTGGGAACTCTGCCGCTACTCGATCAAGGCGACGACCTTTGCCGGCGTCTACGTCGACGGGGACCGCGAACGTATTCCGTACGAGGCCGATTCCTACCTGAATCAGCTCAGCCACTACGCCACCGACCACGATGTGCAGATGGCGCGCGACACGTACGACTACATGATGCGGTTCCCCACCTGGCCGACCGAGTGGGCCTCGCACATGGTGTTCATGGCTCACGCCGACTGGTGGCACACCGGCGACACCGCGTGGGTCGGTGCCCGGTTCGAGGCGCTCAAATCCAAGCTGCTGCTCGAGCGTCTCGGGCCCGACGGTCTCATCCTCAGCACGGCGGCTCACATCAAGAAAGGCGACCTCGTCGACTGGCCGGCCGGCGAACGCGACGGCTTTGTCTTCACGCCGGTCAACGCCGTGTCGAATGCCTTCTTCATCCGTGCGCTCGTGCTCATGTCTGAACTCGCCACCGCGCTGGGGCGCACGGCCGAAGCCGCCGAGTACGGCGAACGCGCCCGCGTGGCCAAGGAGGCGTTTCACCGGCTGCTCTTCCATCCCGAGACCGGACTCTACCGCGACGGGGTCGGCACAGACCACAGCTCGATGCACACGAACCTCTTTGCCACCGCGTTCGGCCTCGTTCCTCCGGAGCATGCAGAACGCCTCAAGGCATGGCTGGCCGGACGTACCATGGACTGCTCCGTCTACGTGGCGCAGTACTTCATGGAAGCGCTCTTCCGCCAAGGCTCCGCCGGCCGTGCCATCGATCTCATGCTCGCCCCGGGCGATCGCAGCTGGCGCCACATGGTAGAGAGCGGCACAACGATCACGTGGGAAGCCTGGGACCAGAAGTACAAGCCGAACCAGGATTGGAACCACGCCTGGGGCGCTGCGCCGGCGAATCTCCTACCCCGCTTCATTCTCGGCGTAGAGGCCGCGAAGCCCGGCTGGACCCACGCCTCTATTGCGCCGCAAACCGGCGGCCTTTCATCGGCGAGTGGTCGCGTGCCGACCCCGCGCGGACCGATCGACGTCGCCTGGACCGACGGCGCCGTCTTTTCACTCCGACTTTCTTTGCCCCCGGGCGTGAGCGCGCACCTCACGCTTCCGGCCGCCGCCGCCTCGAATACCGTCCTGATCAACGGACAGCCGGTCGCCGCACGGCGAGAGGGATCGAGGTGGCAGGTGGACGGGACTTGGACCGGTTCGCTGACGGTAGAAGTCCGTTGAAGGGCTTCTGCCTGCGGCCTGAAAGCGTTGATCCGACGCGGTCGTTTCGCCCGATCTTGGAGCGGGCGCCCTTCTGCCGGCGCAACCCCCGCGTCCTGCCGTCCGCCCGCTGGCCTTGACGGCAACACGGGCGGGTCGTGCAGTAGCGGAGACACCAGACCGCTCATGCGCACGCCCGCCACCCTGCAGCTCATCGCCACCCGTCTTGGGCTGTCCAAGACCACCGTGTCGGTCGCATTGCGCGGCAAGCCGGGAGTATCCGATGCCATGCGCGCCCGCATCATCGCGGAGGCGGACAAGCTCGGCTACCGACCCAATCCCGTGGCGGCAGAGCTCATGTCCATGGTCAGGTCCCGCCGCAAACGCCAGACCGCGGAGACCATCGCCTTCATCAACACGTTCCGGGAGGATCCGACGCTGCTCTTCCGCATCCGCACCTTCCATGATTTCTACACCGGAGCCCAGGAGCAGGCGGCATTCTACGGCTACAAGCTGGAGGAGTTCCGCGTGGGCGGTTCCCGGATGTCCTCCGACCGCCTCGACGGCGTGCTGAAGGCCCGCGGGGTGCGGGGGGTGATCGTCGGTCCCCGCTGGTTCGATGAGCCCGAGGTCTCGATTGACTGGAATGCCTACAGTTGCGTGCTCGTGGGCGAGACCACCTATGGCGCCAGCATCTACCGGGTGTGCAACCATCACGCCCACACCACGGAGCTGGCGCTGACCAAGTTGGCAGACCTCGGCTACCGGCGCATTGGTCTTCAGCTTGTGGCCAACTACGAATCCGTGCGCCACTTCGACTTTCTCGCCGGCGTCGAACCGGCACAGCGGGCCGTGGGGGACGCCACCCGCTTCATCGTCCAGGTGCAGCCCCGGGTATCGAGTCCGCGCAACCTGCTCGTGCCACCGGAGGAACGCCAAGCACAGTACCTCGACTACACCAACCGGCATGTGATTCCGAAGATCGCCGAATGGGTACAAAAGGAACGGCTGGATGCCCTCGTGACCTTGGCTGGCTACGACATCAAAACGATCCGCAGCATCCGCACCCACCGGAATCAACCGCTCGGCTTTGCCCGTCTCGACGTCCATCCCGACGAGCCGTGCACCGGTGTGGTCCAACACGGCCGCGACATTGGCCGGACGGCGATGGACCTCCTGCGCTCCCTCTTGCACGCCGGTGAACGCGGGGTGGCTCCGCGTCCCCGGGTGCTGCTGGTCGAAGGCGAATGGTTTCCAGGCGAGACGGCCCCGCCGGTGTGACGAGGCGGAGCCGGACATCCTGACCGAGGCCGCAGCGCCGACTACTTGGCGAACCCATCACGCCGCCGGCACCACGGAAGGACGGCGGCGACCCCTGCGGTCGCCGCCGTGCGGGCCGACATCAGAACTCGAACGTGTTGGTCAGGTACACGCGCTTCTCGGGCGGAAGGCGCGTGGTGGCCGGGCTGCCGTCAGGCTGCACCGTGATGGCGATCGGGTCGCCCGAGCCCACGAGGTTACGCACATTGAGCTGCACGCGCCAGTTGACCCGGTCGTTGAAGATCTTCCGGTTGTAACCGACCCACGCGTCGACGTTCGTATCGGAGCCCGACCAATACGGGTTCTCGATGTCGACGAAGACGCTGCCATCCGGGTTGAAGTCCGTCGGATAGCCGAGCGCGTACTTGCTCTGCCAGCGGATGCCGGTGCCCACGGAGAAGCCCTTGAGCGGGCCGCTGCGGCCGAACTGGTAGTTGGTCACGAGGTTGACGCGCCACTTGCGCTGTTCGGAGGAGACGGCTCCCTCCTGGGCGAGCAGGGTGGCATAGGGGATCAAAACATCGCGCTGGACGAGCGTGCCGAGGTGCTCGGCATTGGTGGACGGGAACGGAACTCCGGGACCGCCCCACTGGTCGCTGGCGGCGCGCGGCGTGTCCTTGAACTCGTTCCAGAACGGAATGAGCTTCTCGATCGCCGAGCGGGCGCCGGGTGCGAGATTCGACAGCGTCGTCTCCTGGTTGGCCGCGTTGAGCGCGATGCGCCACTGGCGGGTCGGATTGTAGACGATCTCAATCTCCGTGCCCTTGGACACGAAGTCCTGCGTATCGGAGAACGTCGGCAGCACGTTTTCAGTCGAGCTCACGGCACCGGTCGCCGGATTCACGACGCGCTGGAAGTTCAGCAGCGCCTTGGTCTCGGGGAAGATGTTGAGCAAACGCTCGACATCGGCGATGCGGTCGAACTGCGGCGTCGAGTTGACCTGGCCGTTCCAGAAGCCGGCGAGCTGACGCCAGAAGTTGTTGATCGCATTGCCATAGGTGCCGCCGCGGCTGGCGTTGACCTGATTGGTCTCGTAGCGGTTGAGGCGCAGGTTCAGCTTGTCGTGGAAGAGCGAAACGCTGATCCCGTACTCCTCGGTGTCGCCGCGCGGCGGCGCGATCGGTACGTTCTCGGCGGTGATGCGGCCGGCGTCCGGCGTGAAGTTATCCGACTCGTTGTAGAACACGCTGGCATCCATGCCGTCCGGCAGGCGGAGCAGGCGCTGCGGCCAGCGCAGGACCACGCTCAGGCTGCGCGTGTTGCCACCGGCGTTGAAGGGCGGCGTGGAGGGGAAATCCACCTCGCGCAGGAAGATGCGGGTGCGCGTGGGATCGGTCGTGTAGTTCCGCGTCGGGAAGCGAAGCAGATAGTCCTTGTCGTTGCGCCAGCCCACGGTGGTGACGACGTGGTCCTGCAGCCAGTAGCTCTGCAGCACGATGGCCTTGGACTTGATGAGCTCGTAGCGGGGCTGGAAGCCGTTGATTCCCTCTTCGATCGTCGAATCGGTCGTGACGATGTCGCCCTGGGTGAGCTGGCCGTTGACGAGGCCGAGCGGCGCCTTGAACCAGGTGGTCGGCACGGTGATGCCGCCGGTCAGCGGCTGGATGCGAATCGGCTCAAGCCGCAGGTCGCTGCCATCGAGGATGGAGGGCCCGAGGTAGACGAAGGCGTTGGGCAGACGGTTGAAGTTGGTCGGGGCGGACCCGATCGCCTCGGCGGTCTCGCCGAACATGCGCAGGCGCGTCGAGTTCGTCGGCGTGTCCTTCACGCGGTATTCCTCGTAGAGCCCCGTGAGGGTGTGACGGCCCAGCCACTTGCCGGCCTCGGGAAACATGTCGCGGAAATCGTGACGGTAGAACGCGGTGGCGCGCACGTTCTCGCGCTCCACCTCGAAGTAGTTCAGCTGCGCCGCGGCGGCGCCGGCCACGTAGGGACGGCCGACGTTGGGATTGAGCCGGCCGTCCGGCAGACGGACGTTCGGATCGATGCGGATGTGGTTGCCGTTGCCCTGGGCGAAGAAGGCGTTGTTGGCGTAGCGCTCGTACTCCTCGGCGTTGTAGACGAGCTCGATGCCCAGCCGGTCGTTGCCGCCGCGGTCGCGCCATCCGGTCTGCGCCACGGAGAAATTGAAGGTGCTGAAATCCTCGCTCTGGAACGAGGTCTCGTCGATCTGCCGCTTGTGGAAAGGGAAGACGTCGTAGTTGGTGAAGCCCTGCATCTTCAACCCGGCGGGACGCACACCGCCCGGGAACAGGGCGGAGGAGAGACCGCCCTCGCCGATGTTGAAGGTCTCGTAGAACGCGATGGTGTCGGCCGCGCGGTCCTGATTGACGAGCGGATGGAAGAGCGAATTGCGGACGGCGTTGGCAGTCGGCGCGGTGAGGCTGCCGTTGTTCGGCGTCGTGCTGCGAAACGCCAGCCCGGGGCCGGTGTTACCGCCGGTGTTGTCATAGGGGACGATGATTGCGCCGAAGATCTGTGCCTGGCCGATCGGGTAAGGCAGGTTGGCTGGCCGCGTGGCGGCGTTCTGCGAGGCGGCGGCAGGGTTGCGCGCCGGATCATCGAACAGCGCCCAGTCGTACGTCTGGCGCGTCTCCAACCAGTAGGAGTTGATGCTGTCGAAGGGCAGCACGGTGATGGGCCGGTTGGCGCGCGTCTGACCCTTCTCGAAGTTCGCGCTGATCGTCGTCGAGCGGAACGGCATGTAGGTCGCGGTGCCGAAGATGCGCGCCTTATTTTCATAGGCGGGCTTCTGCTTGTAGTTCTCCTGGTCGTCGACCGCGGCTACCCGCAGGGCGAGCTGCTTGGGAATGAGCACGCGGTTGAAATCGATCACCGTGCGGGTGCCGCCCGTATCCGCCAAACGGAACTCAACCTTGTGCCGGTTGCGGTTGAGGTCGGCGGTGATGAGGGCGTTGTCGACCACGCCGGACGGACTGCCGACGCCGAAGAGGATGGCGTTGGGCCCACGGTTCACCGTCACCGAGGCGGTGTTGTAACCGTCCACGCTGATGTTCGTGGCGAAATAGTTTCGGGTGTAAGTCGGCGCGCCGAGTCCACGCGAACGCGAGCCACTCTGCGGATCGGTGCGCGGACCGTCGCCGACCACCTGGGCCTCGCCGATGGAAGCGTTGGTGCCGGAGAAGTTCGCCTGCGATCCGCTCGCCTCCATGCCGGTAGCGAACACGAGGAGGTCATTGGCGTTGGTCGCGCCGATGTCCGTCATGAAGTCTTTGGTGTAGATCGAGATCGCCGCGCCGACATCCTTGAGCGGCGTGCTCAGGCGGGAGCCGGCGAGCGTCGACTGGGCCTGATAACCCTCGTCGCGTTCGCTCGTGACGGTGAACGGATTAAGGGTGACCGGTTCGGCTTGCTCCGGCGGCGGCGCCGACGGGGCGACCTGCGCCTGGGTGACGCTGGCGAGGAGGAGCGTGGCCGGCAAGGCGACGGAGGACCGGAGGGTCCATCGCACCGACGGCGAAGACGGAGGATATGCGGGTGTGGTGTTCATGGTTAGGGTGATCGGAAGGCTCCGCACCGTTCGCACCGTGCGAGCGGGGAAAGCCTGCCATCGGGGGTAGGTTTGGCCGGGCGGGATGAACCGTGGTAAGGGACCCGGCACTATGACGGGTAGGCCTGCAGCGAAAATCGCCAAGCCCGGGGCGAACCTTATGGATCGGTTCCAAGTGATCCGCACCATAAGGCAAAGATTGCGCTTCACCTTCGTCGCGCCGTCCTGCTCAAGAGGCGGGTCTTCGCGCGCCGGACGCACCCTCGACGCCCTTCTGCCATGAACCGACGTACCTTTGTTCAGAGCCTTCTCGCCCTCTCCGCCTCCGCCACTCTTTCCGCCCAGCCCCGCCGCGCGCCGCGCATCCTGCTTTGCTCGGCCTGGCAGGTCGTGAACATTGGCGACATCGCGCACACGCCGGGCGCCCTCGCCGTGCTGGAGCAGCATTTGCCGGAGGCCGAGGTCACGCTCTGGCTGTTCAATCCGCTCACCCCCGAGGCGCGCGATCTCCTGATGCGCCGCTTTCCGCGTCTCACGATCGTGGAGGGCGAGGTCAAAGCGGACTTCACCGTCGACGCCCCCGCGGTTCTCGCTGCCATGGACCGCTCGGATTTCCTGCTGCACGGTTCCGGTCCGTCCACCCTCGCCTGGCGTCACGCCGAAGCGTTCATGCGCCGGACCGGCCGGGGCTTCGGGGTGCAGGGCGTCACCTACGGTCTCTACGGCAAACCCGAGCGTGAGACCTTGTCCAAGGCTCGCTTCGTCTACTTTCGCGATTCGGTTTCGCTCGCACTCGCGCGCGAGGATGGAGTGCGAGCCCCGGTCATGGAGTTCGGCCCGGACACCGCGTTCGCCACCGACCTCCGCGACGACGCCCGTGCGGCCCGCTTCCTCGCCGCGCACCAGCTGGAACCGGGCGGGTTCCTCTGCTGCATCGCCCGCTACCGTCACACGCCGTTCTGGACCATGCCGACCAAGGCCACGCCCTTCCATCCGGAGCGACACGCCCGCAACGAGGAAATGAAGGAGCGCGATCACGCACCGTTGCTGGAGGCCATTCAGAGCGTGGTCCGCGAAACGTCGCTCAAGGTGCTGCTGTGTCCGGAGGACGAATCGCAGATGCAGATCTCACGGGAGAACCTCTACGACCGGCTGCCGGCGGACGTGCGGTCGCGCGTCGTATGGCGGGAGACCTTCTGGCTGCCCGACGAGGCGATCAGCGTATATCGTCAGTCAGCCGGCTTGTTCGGCCACGAAATGCACAGCCCCATCATGTGCATCGGCCACGGCGTGCCCGCGATCGTCTGCCGTTGGGCCGAGCAGAGCAGCAAGGGCATCATGTGGCGTGACATTGGCCTGGGTGACTGGCTCTTCGATCTCGACCTGCCGGAAGAGTCGGCCCGCGTGGCGCCGGCCGTCCTCGCCCTCGCCCGCAACCCTGCCGGCGCCCGGGCCCGCGCCGCGGCGGCGGGTCAACGCGTACGCGACCGGCTGAAGGAGAACATCGCCACCCTCGCGACCCACTTGCCCACATGACCCAGTCCGGCGACCGGACGAGCGGCAGCTCTTAAGCGGCACGCTTCACGCGGGCCGACTGCGCCTTACACCCGTTCGAACTTCAGCGGGTAGGTGGCGCCGGAATTGAACTGCGCGACGTAAAGGCTGCCCTCTGCGTCCACAGCGAGGTCGTGTGGGTGAGTGAAGACGCCGCCATCCTGCTTCATCGGCAGCAGTTGTCCGTCATCGCTGTAACGCGGAGCCGTACCACCCACGTTGGCCACCACCTTCAGGTCTCGGTCGAGCACCGAGACAAAGCCCCGGGACGAACGGTCCGCCGGCCAGTTGTCCGCCAGATGGGTGACAAAATAGTGGTCCCCCACCCGTCGCACCTGCCGCGGGTTGCCTCCGGGCAACGGGATTTGGTGCTGCTTCGCGCCGTCGAGCCCGAGGCGCAACAGGTACTGCTGGTCGCTCATCGCGAGCAGCAGCGTCGGGTCACCGCCGCGCGGCTGATCGATCATGCCTCCATGCGGTCCCCAGTGCGGGATGCCGCCCTCGGCTCCACCGAAGATGCGGGCGAATTTTCCGTCAGAGTAGTGCAGGATGTAGTCCCGGCCGTAGCCATCGAGCACGTAGAAATCTCCGCCCGGGGCATGCAGGGTCCACGACGGCCGGTACTGATTCTCCCGCTCGTACTTCCCGGTCGCCTCCGGCCAGCGCCATTCGTCGAGCACCGTACCCTCGAGGCTGGTTTTCACCACGCGATGGGTAGCCAGATCGGTCAGGTAGAGAACGTCACGCCCACCCTCGGTCACGAGCGAGAGGCCATGCGCGCCGGGAAAGGATGATCCCCACTTGTGCACCAGGCGCCCGGCGCGATCGTACACGATCACGTTGTTGGCGGTGTGGTTCGTCAGCAGAATGACATGGCCTTCGCGATCCAGCGCGAGGCCGTGACAATCCTTCACCGGCGTCGCATCGCCCAGCTGGCCCCAGCCAGGAACCTGCCGATAGCGGAACTCGCCCTGGCCGAGAATCAGCGCCGGCGTCTGCGCCCGCACGGAGGTGAGTCCGGCCGCACAGAAGGTAGCCGCAGCGCCCAGGAACCGGCGGCGGGTGGTCAAAGGCGACGATGGCGTCAGTATCATGTCAGAGGAGAATATTCTTCACGACATGGCCGTGCACGTCGGTGAGACGGAAGTCGCGACCCTGAAACTTGTAGGACAGCCGCGTGTGGTCGATGCCGAGCAGGTGGAGCAACGTGGCCTGGAAGTCGTGCACGTGCACCTTGTCCTTGATCGCATTGAACCCGAGGTCGTCGGTCTCGCCATACGACAGGCCGGGCTTCACGCCGCCTCCGGCGCACCAGATGGTGAAGCCGTACGGATGGTGATCGCGGCCCCAAAGCGGACGGTTGTCGATGTTGCCTTGAATGAACGGCGTGCGGCCGAATTCACCGCCCCACACCACCAGCGTGTCGTCCAACAAGCCCCGCCGCTTCAGATCCATCACCAATGCGGCGCTCGGCTGGTCCGTGTCCTTGCACTGCGTGTAAAGTTCAGTCGTGAGGCTCCGGTGCTGGTCCCATCCGGCGTGCATGACCTGAACAAAACGGCTGCCGCGTTCGATCAGGCGGCGCGCCATCAGGCAGTTGTGTGCAAAGGTGCCCGGCTCGCGTACCTGCGGTCCGTAGGACTCCAGCACCTCGGCGGGCTCCTCGGCGAAGTTACCTAGCTCCGGCACGCTGGTCTGCATGCGGTAGGCCATCTCGTACTGGGCGATGCGCGCCGCGATCTCGGGGTCGCCGAAGTCGTGCAGCTTCTGCTCGTTGATGGCAGCAATCGTATCGAGCACGTCGCGCTTCACCTCCCCGTTCATGCCGTCCGGATTGGACAGATAGAGCACGGGCTCCTCGCTGCCGCGGAACCGCACGCCTTGATGCTCGGACGGCAGGAAGCCTGAACCCCAGTAGAAATCGTAGAAGATCTGTCCGCAGGTGGTGCCCTTGCTCACCGAGGTCAGGACCACAAAGGCAGGCAGATTCTCCGTTTCACAACCGAGGCCGTAGCTCAGCCACGCTCCGAGCGAAGGCCGGCCGGGCAGCTCGGATCCGCTGAGGAAGAAGCTGATGCCCGGGGCGTGGTTGATGGACTCGGTGTGCATCGACTTGATGAAGCACAACTCGTCCACGACCTTGGCGGTGTAGGGCATGAGTGAGCTCACCCACGCGCCGCACTCGCCGTGCTGCCGGAACTCCTCCAAGGGGGCGAGCAGCAGCTTGCCGCTTGGATCGCCGGTCATGGTGCTGAAGCGCTTGTTGCCCAGGTACTCGTCGGGCACGGGCTGGCCGTGCATCGCCTTCAACTTCGGCTTCCAATCGAACATGTCGGCATGCGTGGGCCCGCCGTTCATGAAGAGGTAGATGACCCGTTTCGCCTTTGGCGCGAAATGCGGCAGCGCCGGCAGGCCGCCGACGCGCCCGCCCAATTTCCCCGCCGAGGCGAGCAGATCCTTGTTCAGCAAGGATGCGAGGGCGGCCACGCCGATGCCCGTGGCCGACCGGCCGAAGAACTGGCGGCGGGTGAGATGCAGGCGGTTCGCGGTGAGGGGGTTCATGGCCTTACTCCTTGTTCAGGGTTTCATCGAGATTGAGCAGCGCGAGGCACAGCGACGTCCACGCGGCATGGTCCACCGCAGGCAGGGCGAGATCGCGCGGGGATTCGCCCACCTGCAGGAGTTGCTCGGCCGCCGCCGGGTCGGCGGTGAAGCGAGCGGTCAGACGGCGATGCTGCGCGAGCAGCACGTCGCGCTCGGCGGGCGTGGCCGGGCGGACCAGCACCGCCAGGTACGCGGCATTCGCACGCTGCGCATCATCCGCGGTCTCGCGCATCACACGTCCGGCCAGGGTGCGGGCCGCCTCCACATAGGTGGTGTTGTTAAGGGTGGTGAGGGCGTGCAAGGGGGTGTTGGTCCGCGCCGGCTTCACGCTCGTCGTCATGCGCGAGTGCACGTCGAAGAACTCCGTCGGGGCAATGATGCGGCGCCAGAAGGTGTAGAGACTGCGTCGATACAGGGCTTCGCCGTGGTCCTGCACGTACTTCTTCTCGCCAAAGGTCGACTCCTCCCAGACGCCCGGGGGTTGGTAGGGTTTGACCGGCGGACCGCCAAGCCGCGCCACGAGCAGACCGCTCGCCGCAAGCGCCTGGTCGCGGATCATCCAGGACGGAAGGCGATAGCGGGGTCCGCGGGCATAGAGGCGGTTCGCCGCATCGCGGTCACGCAGCTCGTGAGTCACTTTCGAACTCTGACGGTAGGTGTGGCTCGTGACGATCAGACGCACGAGGCGTTTCGTGTCCCAGCCCGATTCGCGAAACTCGACCGCCAGCCAGTCGAGCAGCTCCGGATGCGTGGGCAGTTCGCCCTTCGTACCGAAGTCCTCCGTCGTCTTCACGAGGCCATGGCCGAAGAACATCTGCCAGAAGCGATTCACGGTCACGCGGGCGGTGAGCGGATGCTCCGGTTGAAAGAGCCACCGGGCCAACGCCAGCCGGTCCGCCTCCACGCCGGCGGGCAGCGGCGGCAGGCGGGACGGAGCCGCGGCGGAAACCTCGTCCCCCGGCAAGGAGTACAAACCTTTGTTGAGCACGTGGGTCGGCCGCCGCTCGGGCTGGTCCTGCATGATCATCACACGGGGCAGCGAACGGTTGTGGACGTCGCGCTCGCGGCGCGCGGACTGGAGGGTCTCGACGGCCGCCTGATAGCCGGGTTGCAGGTCGGCGAGGGCCTTTCCGACCAGTTCGAACTTTTCGCGGTCACGCTTGGCCGGTTCGACGGCGAGAGCTTTGCGCACCTCCTCGGTGAAACGGCCCGAAGCCGCTGCCTCGGCGTCGGCGAGCACGCGTTGTTCCTGCTCGTGGAGGCCGGAGGCCAGCGCCAGGACCTTCGCCTGCAGGGCCTCCTGGTGTGCCTTCTCCTCCGGCGTCGAAAGGTCGAGCACGGGTTTGGTCTGGGGATCGCCACTCGCGCCCGTGACCGGAGTCTGGTTGAAGAACGCCGAGAGTGAAAAATAGTCCTTCTGCGAGATGGGATCGAACTTGTGATCGTGACAGCGGGCGCAGCCCACTGTGAGTCCGAGCCACGCGGTGCCCATCGTCTCGGTCATGTCGAGCACGTAGTCCACGCGGTTCTCCTCAGGGATGCGCCCGCCCTCGCCGTTGATCGGATGATTGCGGTTGAAGGCCGTCGCGAGACGTTGCTCGAGCGTGGGCTCGGGCAGCAAATCGCCGGCCAGCTGCCAGATCGTGAACTGGTCGTAGGGCAGATTGTCGTTGAACGCCCGCACGACCCAATCGCGCCATGGCCACATCGTCCGCTCGGCATCTCCCTGGTAGCCGTTCGAATCCGCGTAGCGCGCGACCTCCATCCAGTCCCACGCCATGCGTTCACCATACGCCGGCGAAGCCAGCAGCCGGTCGACCACGCGTTCGTACGCATCGGGAGCCGGATCGCGCAGAAAGGCGTCCACCTGCTCCGCCGACGGCGGAAGACCCGTCAGGTCGAGCGTCACCCGGCGCAGCAGCGTCCGGCGGTCGGCTTCGGCCGAGGGCGACAAACCCTCCGCCCGCAGGCGCGCCTGGACGAAGGCGTCGATCGGCGAACGCACCGAGGCGCCCTCGGCGGGAGCGACGGCAGGCACCTCCGGTCGTTGGGGTGCAACAAAGGCCCAGTGTTCGCCCCACGGCGCACCTTGATCAATCCAGCGCTTCAGCAAGTCGATCTGGTGCGGCGCGAGGACCTTGTGGGTCTTCGGCGGCGGCATGATCTCCTCGGGATCCGTCGCGAGGATGCGTTGGACAAAGTCACTCTGATCACTGCGCCCGGGGACGATCACCTCGTATGCGCCATCGAGGGTATCCAGCCGCAGTTCCGCCTTGCGATGGCTCGGATCGGGTCCGTGGCAATAGAAGCAGTTGTCGGACAGGATCGGCAGCACGTCCCGGCTGAAGTCGACCGGTGCATCCTGGGCGGAGCGGACAGCGGGGACGATCAGGAGAACGACAAGCAGGCAGGACGGACGGAGCATGCGGGGCAACAGCACCCCGCAACCCTACACGGACCGGCTCATTCTGACAATTTACGCGTGTCCGTAAGCCGGGCGCCTCCCGGCACGAGCCCGTCCTTGACCGCCACGGAGACCGCGGAGGCGACGCAGTTGACGTGCAGCTTCTTGTAGATGCACCGCATGGTGTAGTCGACCGTGTGCGGGTTAAGCGCGAGTTCATCCGCGATCTGTTTCTTGGCGCGGCCGTTGACCATGAGGGCGAGCACCGCCTGCTCGCGTTCGGTCAGGCCGTAGTCCTTCCGCGACGCCGGGGAAAGGCGGGCGAACATGGCGAGCACGCGGCGGGCGACCCGCGGATTCATCGGCGAGCCGCCGGCCAACGCCTCGTCGACGGCACTCAACACGCTCCGGCTCGGATCGCCCTTGAGCAGGTAACCCGAGGCGCCCGCGCAGATCGCCCGGAAGATCTTCTCATCATCCTCGAACACCGTCAGCACCAGGATCGTGGTGTCGGGCGCCCGCGCCTTGATGCGCTGGATGCCCTCGATGCCATCCATGCCAGGCAGGCCGACGTCCATCAGCACGACGTCCGCGCGCGCCCCCGACGCCAGCGCCGCCAGCGCCTCTTCGCACCGCTCGAACGCCCTGACCGCCGCCACGCCGGGCTGGCGCGCCAGCGCCCGTTCCGTGCCGCGACGAAAGGCCGCGTTGTCCTCAATCAGCCATACCGTGGACGATGCGGGGGTGCTCACGGGGCTACACAAGGCGACGTTCCGCAGTCCCGTCAACCGGCACGGTGAGCGTCACGCGTGTGCCCGCGCCGGGCCGCGTCTCGATGCGCAATTCGCCGCCGACCTGGCGGGCCCGCATCTCCAGGCTGCCCAGCCCCACCCCGCGCGTTACTGTTGCCAGATCGAACCCCACGCCGTCGTCGGCGATGGCAAAGCGGACAACACCGGGCTGCGCCTGCACGGTCACCTCGACCCGACGGGCCTGGGAATGCCGGACCACGTTGGCCAGCGTCTCTTTGCAGAAGAGGAACACCTCGCGCGTGCGGGCCGGCGGTTCGCTCACGGGCCACGCGGCGGCGTCCGCCTGCCAGACCAGTTCGCGTCCGGCGAGCATGCGGTCCGCGGCCTGACGCAGTTGCATCACAAGGTTCAACCCCGTCTCCTGACGCGCGCCCGAGAGCCAAAGCACCTCGCGCATCGCACCGAGCGTCTCACCCGCGATGCGGTGCACCTCATTCCAGTTCTCCCGGGTCACGTCGGCGGAGTCCGCCTCCTCGCGCGCCACCTCGCTGAGGACCGCGATGCCCGCAAGGTTGCTCCCGATCTCGTCGTGCAAGTCGCGGGCAAACCGCAGGCGCACCTGCTCCATCTCGCGGGCACGCCGGCGCCGGGATGCGACCGCCAGACCCGCCCCGGATGCGACGACGAGGACGGAAAACGCGAGCGCACCGCGCACCCAGCGTTGCTGCGCCGCTGCCTCGAGCCGGACGCGCTCGGCCGCGAGCGCTTCGCCTTCCCGCCGCAGGGCCTCGCGTTGCTCCCAATCCTCCAACCACGACGGCAGTTCGAGCAGCCGGCCGTAGCTGGTGTAGCCGTCGATCAGCAAGGACACCGGCCAGTCCCGATCGAGCTGCGCGTCGCGCAGGGCTGAGACGGAGGACGGCCGCGCCACATTCTGGTTGCCGGCGTACACCTCGATCTCCGAAAGGCCGAACCGGCGGGACTGCGGCGGAGCGGCGTCGAGCGCGACCACGCGCACATACCGTGCTTCCACGCCGTCGGCGGGCAGCGTGACCGGATTGTTGCCGGGATTGGAGAAATCGTCAGCAGCAAGCAGAGCGACCGCCGGCACAAAATCCGGCGAGGGCGAGGCCTCGACGCGCAGCCGGGTGGGAAAAGAATAACCTGGGATGTCCGCGCCGATGCGTGCATGAACGCCGTGGATACGCACCTGCTGCAGGGAACGGAGCTCGCCGAGGTCGAGCACGATGGTGGCCTGCCCCAGGGCGGGGTCCCGCGCGACGTAGAAACCGTCCCACGGCAGCAAGTCGCGCCGGATCGGCGGCCCCAGCGGCGTGCGTCCATCGGTCAGGTTCTCAGGGGTCCAGCGCGGAGGATGGGTTGAC
>CAYZBG010000059.1:0-34668 GCA_964476565.1 uncultured Opitutus sp. | reverse complement strand
CGGCGTGCGTCCATCGGTCAGGTTCTCAGGGGTCCAGCGCGGAGGATGGGTTGACGTCGCCGAGACCGAGACCGGACGTCCGGCCGCGACGTTGAGAGGACCGGAGACGACCATGAGTTCGGCGAGGGCGAAGAAGTATTGCGCGTTGTCCACCGCCATCTCCGTCACCGTGAGGCGGACATGACGTGCCGCCCGTCCGCCGATCCGGAAGGTCACCGGAGCGATCCCAGAGTCCGACGATCCGTCATGGGTCGCCACGGGGGTGAAGGTCTCGAACCGGGGATCATCCGACACGTCGATGCGGAATCGCCGGGGAAATCCGTACGCTCTGCGCTCGGTGGACTGCCAGTCGACCTGCGCGGGCACGACGGCGATCAGATCGATCGGACGCGGCGCCCCGAGGTCGATCTGCACCCACGCCGGGGCCAGGGGAGGTGCCTCGAGTCGCGTATGTTGGTAACCAAATTGCGTCACCGTCTGCCCGAGCGTGGGAGGGCCGAGCGCTTCCAGGGCACGCTGATGAGCGGCGGCGCGTTCCTCGTGGGCGCGCAAGTCGCCGCTCACCCAGCGCAGCCAATCCGCACCGTGGGCGACACCCGCACCGCCGAGCCAGGCGACGGCCATGACGGCCGCTCCTGCCACGTTCAGCCAACGCAGCGACACACCTGAAGACCGGGGGCGGAGCGGCAAACCCTTCACGACGTGGCACCGTGGGAGTGAGGCGATCCGATGTCCAGCGCGCGCCGCGCTCGCGGCGAGGTCCGCCTTGCCATGGCGGAGCACGCCACCTCACCCTCGGCGCGTGAACCCCGTTACCCGTCGTCAGTTCGTCAAGACCGCCGGTGCCGCCTCGCTCGCCTTCCCCTTCATCGGCTGCCGCCATCGCTCGAATCCGCCCAGCGGCATCCTGCGCCACGCCAGCTTCGGCGCCGCCGGCATGGCCTGGGCCGACATCCAGGCCATCTGCGGCAATCCCTTTGTCCAACTCGTCGCGGTGGCCGAGGTGGACCTGACTCGCATCGGCCAGGTGAAGGAAGCGTTCCCCGCAGTGCGGATCTATCAGGACTGGCGCGAACTGCTCGACAAGGAGGCTCGCCAGCTCGACTCGGTGAACGTCTCGACGCCCGATCACCTGCACGCGCCCATCGCGCTGTCGGCCATGCAGCTCGGCAAGCACTGCTACTGCCAGAAGCCCCTCGCCCACAACCTGCACGAGACCCGCGTGCTCACCCGCGTTGCGCGCGAAAAGAGACTCGTGACGCAGATGGGTATCCAAATCCACTCGGAGAAAGTGTACCGTCAGGCGGTCGCGCTGCTGCAGTCCGGTGTGATCGGCAAGGTCAAGGAGGTGCACACGTGGAGCAACAAGAAGTGGGGCGACCTCGGTGCCCCGCCGGCACCGGCGACGTCGATTCCCGACGGATTCGACTGGGACCTGTGGCTCGGCCCGGCCGCCGCGCGTCCGTTCGTCGGCGGCGAGTATTACCACCCGGGCAACTGGCGGAAGCGGCTCGATTTCGGCACCGGCACGTTCGGCGACATGGGTTGCCACATCTTTGATCCGGTCTTCGAGGGACTCGCGTTGACGGCGCCGCTTTCCCTGCGCTCGGAAGGTCCGGCGCCGGACGCGTGGAACTGGTCGATCAACGCTCAGATCCGCTACGTGTTCCCCGGCACGCGCTACACCGCCGAGTCCACGTTGCCCATCACCTGGTACGACGGCGATGCCCGGCCGCCGGCCGAGCTGATGGCGCTGATCACCCCACCGGAGGTTTCCGAGCCCGCCCCAACCGGTCCCGTGACGACGTCGGAGGAACAGCAGGCGGCCCGCCGCCGTGCACTCGCTCGGCGCATCCCGCTCGATCAGGGTTCGATCTTCCTCGGCACGAAGGGCGTCCTGCACCTGCCGCACATCGCCGCGCCGCGTCTCCTGCCGGCCGACTCGTTCCAGGACGTTCCGCTGCCGGAGATCGCCGGCTCGCATCACTGGACCGACTGGGCCGAAGCCTGCGTCGGCAAGGCGGCACGCCCGCTGGCGCCCTTCGATTACTCGGGTCCCCTCACCGAGGCGGTGCTGCTGGGCAGCGTGGCGGTGCGCTTCCCGCAGACGACCCTCGAGTGGAACTCGGACGCCCTGCGCTTCACCAACGTGCCGGCGGCCAACGCATTTGTGCGCCGCGAGTACCGCGACGGCTGGCGCGTCGCCGGGCTTTGACCATCCGCCGGCGGGCACAAAAAAGGCCCGCCGGCAAAGGCGGGCCCGGGTCGGCGCAGCCGACGCTCAGAGCTTGAGCGACTTGAGGTACGCGAGGCTGAGCGGGATGTTGCGCAGCGGCTCGGTCGATTCGTCCTCGATGTAGTAATGCTTAACGCCCTGTGCGCGCGCGGCGCGGATCAGGGCCGGCCAATCAACCTGGCCCGTGCCGACGACCACCTTGTCCTCGGCGGGGGCGCGACCGTTGGTCAGGCCCACCGGGGCGCCCTTGCGAATGTCCTTCACGTGAAAGCCCATCCAGCGGCCCTTGTATTTCTCCAGCAGGGCGAACGGATCGGCGCCGCCGTGCACCACCCAGAAGACGTCCATCTCGAAGTAGACATTCTTGCCCGCGGTGGCGCGCGCCATCCGGTCGAACGGCGAGTCGTCGCCCATCTTGCCGCCGCCGAACTCGTATCCGTGCGGATGATACCCAAACTTGATGCCTTCCTTGCCGAACGCCTCGGCCCAGCGGATGAAGTCCGCCGAAGCCTTCTCGGCCGCGGCGTGGTCGAACTGGCCCTCATGGGGAATCCAGGGCACGACCGCGTAGCCGGCGCCAAGCGCCTTCACCTCGGCCACGACCTTGTCCAGGTTGTCGCGCAGCTGGTTGTACTGCACGTGGGAGCTCGTGATGCGCAGGCCGCGCTTCTCGAGTTCGGCCCGGAACGCCTGGGGCGTCATGTTCGCCGTGCCGGCGGTCTCCACTTCCTTGATCCCGTAGCCCGCCACCATGTCCATGGTTGCGAAGGGATCCTGCGAGAAGCTCGCGCGGACACTGTAAAGTTGGAGGCCGAGCTGGTCGGCCAGGGGCGGCATGGCCGGGGCGGGGGCGGCGGCAGACGCAGGCAGCGAGGACGCCGCCAGCATCGTGAACGAAAAGAGACAGGTACGAAACAGGGTCTTCATGGGATGGGACAAGGGGTGACGCGAACAGAGGGAGCCTGACCACCGGGCTTGACCCAAGGCAAGGCCGGAGCGATTTCGCACTTGCCGCTCCCGGGCTTGCGCAGGCAAACGTCTTTTCGTGCACCAACGGGTGAAAATCATCACGGTCCTGTTCGCGTGGTTCCTGGCCACGGGAACGCCGTGGGACCTGGTGCAGACCTTCGGCTGGGGTCGCATGATTGCCCAGTACGCCCAGTCGATGCCGTTGAGCGAGGCGGTGAAGCGTACCTTCAGCGGCGAAATGTGCGGCGTGTGCGAGGTGGTCAACGACGCCCGCCAGGCCGACGATCCCGCCCTGCCCCGCCTCGGCGGCGGCTTCGATCCGAAGCTGCTCGCGCTGGCGATCCCGCCGACCCTGGTGTTCGCCGCCCCTGCGGCCGAACCCTGGCCACGCGCCACCGAGCTCGCCCCATCGCTCGCACGAGCCGCGCCCCCGGTACCCCCACCGCGGGCCTGAGGATGATCGCGGTTACGACGCGCCCCGTTCTGGCGGCGCGGTAACCGCATCGCGCCAACGCCACCGGCCAGCCACCGGCTCCGGACATCGGCGTTGCGCGCATCCACCCGCCCTCGCTGCGCCGTCGTGCGCGGCCCTCCCGCCCTGGGCGCACACCGCGTCCACCGGGAATCCCGACCGCTCCTCTCACCTTGTTCGTCCGTGCCATGACTTTCCGTTTGTCTCTCCTTACTGCGCTCCTTGCGGGGTGCCCTTGCCTTTACGCTTCCAGCGACCCGATCACGCTGGAGCGTTACGTCCTCACTTCCGAAAAGGAGCGCTCGTTCTCGCTCCCGCTCGATGCCCTTACGACCACGGGCTCGCGACTGGGTCTGTCGCACCGCGACATCCCTGCCAGCGCCTCCATCATCACGCAGGAGATGATGCAACTGCGAGGGTTTCGCACCGCGGTCGAGGCGGTCGAGGGCGCGGTCGGCATGACCGGTGGCACCCAGTTCGGCTCCATTCCCGGCTACGCCACGCGCGGCTTCACCGGGAACGGCATCACAATCCTGCGTGACGGCATCCGCCAGAACACCGCTTCCCAATCCTCGCGGCCGCTCGACTCCTTCAACCTCGACCGGATCGAGATCCTGAAAGGCCCGGCCTCGCTGCTCTTCGGCGAAGGTGCGGTGGGCGGCGCCGTCAACTATCTCTCCAAACCGCCCGACCGGGTGCGCCGCGCCGAATGGCTCGTCGGCCTGGGCGCATGGAACCAGGTCCGCGCCGGCCTCGGCGCCGGCGGTCCGCTCGTGCCGGGTCGGCTCTTCTCCCGGTTCGACGTGAGCCGCAGCCAGCAGGACGGCTACGTCGACGGCAATCGCCAGCGTTACACGAACCTGAGCGGCGCCCTCGCCTGGCGCGCCACCGACACGGTGACCGTATCGCTTTACGGCGCCTACCTCGCCGACTGGAACGAGAGCTACTACGGCACCCCGCTCGTCTACGATGCAGTCGACCGCGTTGACCCGATCACCGGCGTCACGACCCGGCTCGTCGCCCGCGCCGTGGCCGCCACCGACCGCCTGGTCAACGCGCGTTTCGAGCCGGCCGCCCGGCGCACCAACTACAACGTGACCGACAACTACGCCGAAACGGAGAACACGTTTCACCGGCTGCGCGCCGAATGGACGCCATCGTCGGCGTTCGAGCTGCGCAACGAGGTCTACGTGGCCACGCAGATCCTGCGCTGGCGCAATCTCGAAACGGCGCTCTGGAATCCCGTCACGCAGCGGGTCGACCGCTCCGCCTTCACCCACATCTACCGCGACGATGTGCTGGTCGGCGATCGTTTTGACCTGACGTGGCGGAGCACCCTCGCCGGACGGCCGAGCCGCCTGGTCGCCGGTGCCATGGTCGAGCGCAACGATCTCACGCGCGGCGGCACGCCGGCCGGCTACGCCACCGTGCTCGGCAGCGTAAGCCTGGTCGCACCCGACGTCGGCACCGGCCCGGGCGATCCGAATCGTTTCCAAAAGAACGCCCGCACCGTGATCGCCACGCGCGCGTTCTTCGCCGAGCATATGTTGGAACTGCCGGGCGCCGTGAAACTGATCACCGGCCTGCGGCACGATCACATCGAGCTGACCCGCGACACGTGGGTCACGCCTGCTACTCCAATCGCTTCGACCTATCGGAAAGTCTACCGCCCCTGGACCGGACGCGCCGGCCTGCTCTGGACCGTGGCCGAGAAGGTCAACCTCTACGCCAGCTACAGCCGCGCCGCCGAGCCCGTCACGCAGCTCGTCAGCTTCACCGCCGCCCAGGACAACTTCTCCCTGCAGACCGGACGCCAGGTCGAGATCGGGCTGAAGGGTTCGTTCGCCGCCGACCGCGTCGATGTCACGGTCGCGCTCTTCGATCTGGAGAAGAACGATCTCCTCTCCTCCACGCTCGACCCGGACACCGGCCTTCGCCTCAGCCAGCAGATCGGCGCCCAGGTCTCGCGCGGTACCGAGGTTGCGGTCGCCTGGACGCCTTCGCCCGCGTGGCGCATCGAAGGCAACCTCGCCTGGACCTGGCTGGCTGCCTATCGGGGTTTCAACGAAAACGTCGGTACAGGCATCGTATCCCGCGACGGCAATCGTCCGCCCAACGTGCCGGAGTGGGTCGCCAACGTGCACGTCGTCCGGACGCTCGGGGCGCGCTGGCGCGTGTCCGGCGGTCCGCGCTACGTCGGCGAACGCGCAGCCAACAACGCGAATCTCCATTGGTCACCCGGCTACACCACGATCGACGCAGCCGTCACCTACACGGCGGAACGCTGGTCCCTGACCGTGCGCGGTCGCAACCTACTCGACCAAACCTACGAGGAATGGGCGTCGGGCTTTGCGCCCCGCCTCGCCGATCCGCGCACGGCCGAATGCGTGTTCCACACCCGCTTCTGATCCGACCATGCACCTCTCCATCTTGTTCGGGTTCTTCCTGCTCATCGCCAGCCTGGCGCCGGCCTCCTCCGTCGTGCCACTCGCGGCCCCCGCCCCCGTGCACAGCAACGAGCCTAATCTCCACACCGGGCCGGACGGCACCACCTACCTAACGTACTCTGGTCCTGGCCGGCGCGAGGGCGAACGCGCCCTCTGGCTCGCCACCCTCGCGCCCACCGCGACGGTCTGGTCGGCGCCCTCGATCATCGTCAGCACGCCGCACCTGATGGAGAACTGGGCCGACTTCGCCAGCCTCACCGTCGCCACCGACGGCACCCTGTGGGCGCAATGGTTCGAACGCCCGGCGGACCCGGCGGTGCTCGGCTACTCCGGCCGCATCGCGCGATCGCACGATCGCGGCGCCACCTGGAGCGTATCCACTCCGTTGGGACATGAGTTCGTCAGCCTGGCCCCGCTGTCGGGCGGACGCGTCATGGCGGTGTGGCTCGAAAGCACCCGGCCGCCGCGCCGCGCCGGAGACCCGCCGCCTCCGCCCCGGCCACCGGGCCCCTCCGCGCCCTCGATGGCTTTGCACGCCCGTCTGCTCGGCCCCGACGGGCAAACCATGCGGAGCTGGGTGGTCGATCCGGACGTGTGCAACTGTTGCCAGACGTCGGTGACGGGGCTGCCTGGCGACCGCCTCGCCGTCGCCTACCGGGGCCACACGCCCGATGAGATGCGAGATCTTCGATTGGTCCGCTTCGACGGTGCCACTTGGTCCGCACCGGAACCCCTGCATGGCGACGGCTGGCAGATCAGCGCGTGTCCGGTGAACGGCCCCGCTATCGACCGGATGTCCGGCGACGAACTGGCCGCCGTGTGGTTCACCGCCGCGCAAGGCCGCCCGCGCGTGCAGGTGAAACGCGGGGTCGGCGCTCCGCACGGCTGGGAACCCGTGCGCCCCGTCGATCTCGGCCGCCCCCTCGGGCGGGTCGACCTCGTCACACTGCGTGACGGCGCCGCCGTGGTGTCATGGCTGGAGGCGGGGGATCGCACCGGGACGGCGTCGGTGCTGGTACGCCGCTTCGACCGCGACGGAACCTTGTCTGCGCCGGTGCCCGTGAGCACCGGCTCCGCCACCCGTACGAGCGGTTTTGCCCGCCTCGCGGCGCGCCACGAACGGCCCGGACTCGCCTTGATTGCCTGGACGGAGGTGCTGGCGGAGGCGCAAGGCGCCACCCGGGCCGTCACCCAGGTGCGCACGGCGTGGCTCGACGCCGCCCGCTTCGTCTCCGGTCAAATGGATCCTGGGTCACCGTCAGTTCCCTTGCATGGACCAGCGCAGCTCGAGCTCTGCGATCCTCGGATGCTCGCACACGCGCCGTAGCGAACGTCGTCCGGCCCGGCGTGGATCGCCGTCAGGCCGCAAGGTCGGTCGAGGTCGGGCCGAGATCGTCGGCCACCAACGCCAGCAGCGCCTCGATCATCCGGGCGCGATCCACACAGATGCCGAGCAGTTCAGCCACTTCGGACCACGCCCCCGCGACCGCAATCTGTTGGGCCGCCATATAGCCCTCGGTTTGCCGCCCCGCGAGGTCCCGGGCCAACGCGAGCAGCGAGCGATCATCCATCCGCAAGGGTGCCCGGCCACCCGCCTTCGCCCAGCCGTCCGAGGCGGGACCGGCCGCCCACACCAGCCGACCGGGGCGCAGAAAAGAACCGGCGGCGGCAAGCCGGCGACGCTGGTCCGCCGCGAGACGCGTCCACTGTCCCAGCACCTCGCGGACCTCGCCGCTCTGTGCCGTCCGCAAGCGCGACCGTACCACACTCACACTGGTTCGTTCGCCTTCATCGAGTACGGCCAGATGTTGCAGCAACCGGTCACGGGAACGCTCGGAGGAAGGCATGGCGCGAAACGTCGATCAGGGTAATGGGACGGTGAATCGGACTCCGTTTTGACCGAAGCAGAGCATGGCGGTTCCCGGTCGCGACGTCCAGCCCGGGCACAAAAAAGCCCGCCGGCGTTGAAGTACCGGCGGGCCCGAGAGTTGGGCGGAAAACGGGGCTCAGCGACCGAGGTAAAGGTCGCGGCCACGCACCAGGGCCTCGATCTTCCGATCCGCCACGGACCGCTTGAGCATCCAGAAACCGCAATCGGGATGCACCCAGCGAACCCGGTCGGCGCCGACCTTCTTCTCGACCGCGGCGATGCGTGCGGCGATCTCATCCGGCGTTTCGATGTGGTTCACCTTGATATCCACCACACCGATACCGAGGGCGATCTTGGCGTCGATCTGCTTGAGCGCATCGATGTCCGAGGCCGGGCGGTGGGCGAGTTCCAGCACGAGATGGTCGCAGTGCAGGCTGTTGAGGAACTTGATCAGCTCCTTCCAACGGCCGGCCTGGATGGTCTGCCCGCCGTAGTTGCCAAAGCAGAAATGCACGGCGCGCTCGGTGCCCTTGTCGATGGCGTCAAGCACGCGATTCATCGCCTCGGCCGCGAGGGGCGCATCGGCGGGATTGCCGGGAATGTTGGCTTCGTCGACCTGCACGCAGGCCGCGGGCAGTCCCCGCACCTGATCGGCCAGCACATCGGCGATCGCGAGGGTGAGTGCGCGGAAGTCCTTGTAGTGATGGTCGAGCAGCGTGCGCGACAGCATGTACGGGCTCGTCACCGTGAACTTGAAGGCGCCACCGGCGACCGCCGCGGCGCGCTGGCAGTCCGCCAGCAGGTTGAGCGAACCTTCGCCGAGCGGGCCAGTGACCACGCCGGCCGGCTTGCGCCGGAAGCCCATCGGCGAGTGCCGGGTGAACTCCTCCGTGACGGACCGGCCCACCACGGACGAGATGCCGGCCATCGGGCGGATGAAGTACTCGATCATGCCGTTCGTGTCGGGATGATTGACGTCGAAACGATAGAGTTCGCCGTCGGTCGGCAGATCGATTCCCGCCTGGCGTTGCAGGTCGAAGACCACGCGCGTCGCATCGATCACGCCCTGCTCGCTCGGCAGCGCCGCGAGCCAGTCCGGCACCGGATACGAGCCGACGGTCGTGGTGAGAATACGCGGCGTCTTCGGGATCGTGCCGGACGCGGGCCGGGCGGATTTCACCGAGGCGGGCTTGAGACCGGCCGCGGCGGCCAGCGTCTTGGGGCGATGGGAAGGTTTGGAGTCAGACAGGCAGGATTCGCACATGGAGGTTTTGGGGTGGTTGGGAGAGAGGGACGTTGGGATCAGGCTGGCGTGCCGGCAAGCAGCCAGCGGCGCAACTGGCGTTGAAAGGTGTTGGCGAGGGTGTCGCCCGGCATCACCAGCACGCCCCACGCGCCGCGGGCCGGGTTGATGGGCACCTCCCGGGGAATCTGCAGTTCGCACATGCGGCGGTCCTCGTCGAGTACCTTGACGGCAAACGCGATCTGGTCTTCAGGCGGCGGTCCCTTGAAGCCCGGTGAAATCGCCAACGACCAGAAACAGGTGCAGCTCTCGCGCGTCGTCGGCGACGGAATGTGCACGAGCACGCGCTCGTCGCCGTCCTCGAAGGTCTGCCGGATCGTGGTGAAATTGGGCAGCCAGCTGCGTTGCCGCCGGTGATGGGCGCTCTGCAACTTGCCCGCCATCTCGTGCGCGGTCTCCAGCGCGGGGAACGGGGCATCCATCTGGTAGCCACCGTCTGGATGCGTGGTAATGCGCATGTCCTTGACCCGCGGATCGGCGCAGGCGCCCAGCGTGGTGCGGTGAGCGAAGGCGAAATGGGTCATGTCGAGGTAGTTCTCCACCTCGCGCCGCCAGCCCGCGGCAAACGCCATCGGAGGGCCGAGACGATAGGTCCAGCGCGGATCCTCAAACTCCGGCACGTCGGGCAGTTCGTGCATCGTGCCGTCGGGCAGCGGCGACGGATCGAGTTTCACCCAGATGAAGCCGTAGCGTTCGCACACCGCATAGGTGCGCAGGTGGGACAGCGCCAGCTTCTCCGGGCTGGGCTCGACCAGCGAGGGGATCGACTGGCAGGTGCCGTCCTCGGCAAAGGTCCAGCCGTGGTACGGGCACATCAGGGCGCCGTCATGGATGCAACCGGCGGAGAGACGCGCCGCCTTGTGGGGACAGGCGACATCGGCGGCGAGCAGGTTCCCGTTCGCAAAACGGGCAATGACCAGCTCCGTTTCCAGCAGGGTGACTCCGGTCACGGCCCCGCGGGCCAGGGACGGAGCATTGGCGACCGGCTGCCAGGTGCGGCGCAGCGCGGAAAGGACAGTTTCCTCGGAAAGCATCGTGGGTGACCGGAGCCTAGCACGTTTCGCCGGCGGCGTCGTGGCGCTCCGGGCATTGAACCTTTGCAAATCGGGCAACCTTCCCCACCCTGGGTCCATGTTCGACGCCCACGCCCGCCAGCCGATCGAGGTCCGCCTGCCGTCCGGCGGCGTGTTCGTGCTCGAAAGTCATCACGCACGCGGATTCCGCATGACACCGGTGCGCCACGATTTCCTCAAGGTCGTCCATCCCTTCTCCGGCGCAGGGTGGCTGGTGCGCAGCGGGGCCCGCGTGCCCCTGCGGCCAGGCGACGTGGTGCTCGTTCCCCGGGGCGTCCGGCATCACATCGAGGACGACGGGGCCCGGCCGCTCTCCCTCTATGCGCTCTGCCTGTCTCCGGCCCGGTACGGGCCCTTGCCGGACTCGCTCGGGCGTTTCCGTCATTTTCCGGATCCGGTGTGGGCGGGCGAGATGCGGGGGCTGTTTCGCCACCTGCTGCATGAGCAGACGCTCGCACGCCCAGGCTCGGAGCTGATGATTGCGGGGTTGGCGTGGCAGGTCCTGGGACACCTCGCGCGGGCCGCCGGAGGCAGCACACCCGTCACGGCCGGTCCCGACGATCACCCTGCGCGTGCCCGAGTCGCGGCCTATGCCGCCGAGCTCGCCCGCACGTTTTACCACCGGCAGTCGATCGGCGAGGCGGCCGCCAGCCTCGGCCTCAGCCGCCGGCGGTTCACCCAGCTGTTCAAGGAAACGGCCGGGGAAACCTGGTTGGAGGCATTGCACCGGCACCGCCTCGCCCACGCCCGCCGCCTCCTGCGCGAAACCGGCCGGTCGATCGCGTCGATCGGCTACGAATGCGGGTATGACGACCTGACCACGTTCTACCGCGCCTTCAAGGCGAGCACCGGGTCGAGTCCGCTGGTCTGGCGGACCTCTTCGGAGCCGGACACCAGCCCACCGGCCAACCGGCGACGCCCCCAGCGCCAGAACACCGGCTCGAGCACGCCGAACTGATCGGTGAGCAGGCCCTCGTAGCCGCAGGGCCGGTCGTCCCAGTGGCGCCAGTCGACGCCACTCTGGTTGCCGCCAAAGACGCGGGCCGCCGCAAAGCCGGCGCAGAGCCGCGTGAGCATGGCATCGGCCTCGCGCCGCAGACCGCACCGGTACAGGGCCATGACAAAGTGCCGCGTCTGCGCGTGGGTGCGTCCGCCGTTCTGGTAGTAGCCCAACGGATACCCCTGCATGATATCGGCGAGATCATGATCCGGAATCGGCCGCAGGTTGCCGGGCAAGCCGAGCGCCGGGTCGGGCATGCCCACCCGGCGGGCCTCCGCCAACAGGCGACGCAGAACCTGCCGGCCCTCCACCACGGGCAACAGGCCTTCCGCAATGGCCGCGCCATTGACCGGCAGGAAGGCATAATCGTGCAGCACGTTCTCGCGGCAACGCCAGCCGGCCAACCACCCGGTTGCGGGATTCATGAACGTGTCGCGATAGTTGGCGCGCAACCAGTCGGCCCAGCGCGTCATGTCGTCCGCACGCCGCGCCTCGCCGCACCGGCGCAGTCCCCCACTCAGCTCCCGCAGGGCGCCGTGCAAGATCGCGTTGGCAAAGGCATCCTTCCAGCCGAACGAGATCACATCGAACCAGCAGGTGCTCCACTGGCGGGTGCCGCTCACGCCGGTGCGGTGCATGCTCTCGATCAGGCCGTCCCCGTCGAGGTCGCGATCGCGGGCCGCGTCGAGCTTGCGCAGGATGCTGTCCCGGAAGGCACGGAACCAGGCCGGCGTGGCGTGATGCCGCAGGTACTCGCCCAGCCCCCGCAACGCCGAGGCGCCGGTCTGAAGATACTCGTCGTCGGCGTCGTGCGACGTGCCGTCCTGCAACAGACGGCCGGCGGCATAGCCGGGGCCGCCAGTCAGCCAGCGTTCCAGCGACCAACGCAGGAACTCCACCGCCGGCAGGCCGGGCACGACGTCGCCCTGCGCCCGGGTCACCGCCGCCCACGTATCCATGCAAATGGGACAGTGCATCGACGCCCCGTTGTTGCTCAGGGTCGCGGTGTCGGTGCGGAACGTGAGCGACGTCCACAACGTGCGCTCCATCGCCCGTCGGACCACGGCCGGCGCGCGGTCCGACAACCGCGGCGCCGGCCGCGCCGGAGCGAGCACGAGCGTCGCCGTGTGTGTGCCCGCCGGCAGCCGGTACAGGCCTTCGCGGGTGCGGTTCTCGCCGAGCTTGAGCTCCAGCGTGTTCAGATCCTGGGCGCGAAAGCAGTCGCTGCGCCCCCAGGCGGCGGCGCCGCGGGTCGAGATCCGCCAACTGCCAAAGCCCGGCAGGGTCAGCAGGGCGGGCAGCGCCACCGCTCCAGTTTCCCCGTCTTCATGAAGACGGCCGAGCACATGGGACGGCGCCACGCTGTTGCGCAGGCCGATCATCCAGGCCGCGCTGTGCCACGCCACCACGGCCTTCTGCGCCGAACGCGACGCCCGCAAGGTAAGTCCCCGCCGTGAGACGGTCCAGACGAGCCGGTAGCGCTGACCCGCGGCAACGAACGTGTAAGTCACCGTCGCGCCACGAACCGTGGTCGTCCCCTCAAGCGCACACCGCACCGACGGGGCGAGCACGGGCGCGGCCCCGAGAGGATGCAGTTGCGGGCCCTGCCAAAACTGCGGTGGGCGGCACGCGAGCACGTTCACCCCGGCCTTCGCCCGGTCTTCGATGAGCAGGCCGAGGTGCGTGAACCCCGGACGCCCGAGGGCAAAACCGACCTCGAAGTTGGCCGTACGGTACCGCACCTCGCCGTCCCTCCGTTCGGCCCGGACGCCTGCGGGCAGGCGGGACAGGTCGACGCCCGTGAGGGACAGCAGCCGCTCATCCCTTGGTGCGATCGGGTCGATCAGCTCTCCCTCGAGGATAAACGCGGACATCGCCAGGTTCCACGGCGTCCAGCCTCCGTCGATGCCGGAGCGACGCAGCTCAATGATCACGCCGGACGTGATGCGTCGCGGCAGGCGGAACCAGCGCACCGCCCCGGGCACGTCCGGTTCCAACCCATCGCGCCGCAGGATCACGCGCCAGCGGCCGTCCGCCCAGGCGAGCACCCGCAAACCCACGACCCAGTCGAGGTCCTGACGACTGCCGCATTTGTGGTAACCCGGTCCCCGGCGCACGCCCAACCGCAGCAGCCGCGCCCGGCCGTGCAACCGGACCACGCGCTGGTGAATGATGCGTTTTTTGGGCATCCCAGCCTCCCCAGGCAACGGGCGGGTCCACACCGCCCGGCCAGCGTCCAGCCGGCGATGGGTGAAAAGATCGCCCATGGGCGGTTCCAAGTCGGGAAGGGCAAGCAGGTCCGTTGGCATAGGAGAAAAGGAGGCGGACGACGGAGCCGAAACCGACGCGGCCACCGGCGCCAGCGCCGGTTTGCCCCGCGGCCGGAAACGAGCGCAACACACCGGCCGCCCCGATCCGAGACGCCGACGATGAAGATTTTGGGAATTATTTGGTGTGGCTTGGGGTGGACGCGTCTTTGCGGTTGCGTGCCCTTGCGCGCGACGTCTGCTGCCTCTCGCCCCCCCATGAATACTCCCGGTTCTCACCCTGCCCTGAAACTCGTCACCCACCCGGTCTCGGCCGTCCCGTCCGAAGTGACCGCCGCCCGCGAATTGGCGCGCCTGACCGGCGCCCGCCTCGATGCCGCGTCGACGGGCGGGGTCACGGTTGCCCTCGCCTCCCGCGGCCTGCCGGCACGGTTGCCGGCGGCGGCCCAGACCCAGGGTGCGTGGATGTGGTTGCGCATCGCCGAGGATGGCACGGGCGAGATCTCCGCCAGTCACGGGTCCTTTCTGTACGCCGCCGTGCGCCTGCTGGCCGCCGGCACCGCGGACACGACCCGCGAAAAGCTCGCCGCCGGCCTCTGGCTGCCCGCGACCTTCGGCTGGCACCGGCCCCATTGGGACGCGACCTACGCCCAGTACTGGCGGAGCGCGCGCAACTTCGAGCCGGAGCGCTACGTGGCGGCGCTCGCCGAGGCGGGCTTCACCCACTGCGAGGTCAACGGACTCCAGGCGCACATGCCCTACGAGGACCTCGTCCCGCATGAGTACTATCCCCAGTTCTACACCTACGCGCCGGGCTTCAATCACTTCGTCGACACCCCGCTGACCAAGGGCATCTGGCCGGCCCTCTACCTCGACGCCAACCTCAACCACCTCGTGAAGCTGGCCGCGCTCGGCCGCAAGTACGGGCTGAAGCCCGGCGTATGCATGTTCGAGCCCCGCACGATGCCGGACCGGTTCTTCGTCAAGTATCCGACCTTGCGCGGCGCCCGCGTCGACCACCCGTTCCGCTCCCGTCTGCCCCGGTATACCATGGCACAGGATCATCCGGTGGTGCAGCGCCACTACCGCGAATCCCTGCAGAAGATCATGCGCGCCGTCCCGGACCTGAGCTACATGTCGGTCTGGACCAACGACAGCGGCGCCGGCTTCGAGCACACAGCTTCGCTCTACGTCGGGCGCAACGGCGGTCCGTACATGATCCGTGAATGGCGCAATCACGACAAGATCGCCCAGGCCGCCGGGCAGAGCATCGGCCGGTACCTGCGCAACCTCCGCACCGCCGCCGCCGAGATCAATCCCGACTTCGACGTCATCCTGCGCATCGAACCGTTCAAGGTGGAGCACGAGCATATCAAGGCCGAACTCGGCGGGCACGTCACCTGGGAGGCGCCCTCGCTGCTCGTGCGCGGGTACAACGTTCCGTATTCACATCCCCGTTACCCGGAGAACCTCGGCGTGGCCGGCAGCCTGTTCCACACCGGCATGACCGCCGACGAGAAGGAGGCCCTCGAGAAATCCCGGGCCGCCGGCGTCGATCCGATTTTGCACTACTCGGCCTCGAGCGTGATGAACCACGAGCCGCTGCTCGGCATTCCGTACCCGCGCGCCCTGCACGCCAAGCTCGCCGCCGTGCGCGCCACCGGCGTGAACCGGATCAGCGCCCTCGGCGGCCTGACCAACCCCGCCAAGGCGCCCTACTGGCCGAATCCGGTCGTGATCCGCGCCGCCCAGTTCTTCCCGGACAAGCCCGTCGACGCGGTGCTGGCAGACTTCGCTGCCCAACTCGTCGGACCGACGCTGGCGCCTGCGCTCGACCAGGCCTGGCGCGACTTTGAGGATGCCCTCTTCGGTCAGCCGCTCGTCGGCCTCTACTGCGCCTTCGGCTACTGCTGGCAGCGCACCTGGGACCGCCCGTTCGTGCCGGACATCGAGGCCGTGCCGGCAGCCGAACGCGATTACTACGAGCGCCACGGCTGCTTCCAGCACAACAATCCCGGCCTCAACGACCTGGGCAAGGATGTGCTCTTCGACCTGATCACCCGCGAGTCCGGCGCCAAGATGGCCGCCGACATGGATGCCCACGTGCTGGCCAAACTGCGCCCGCTGATTGCGCGCCTCGACACCCTCGTGGCCACCCTCGACGGCGCGGCACTCGACGTGTTCACCGACCTGCGCGACCGCGTGCGCGCCTACCTGTACTGGGTCACGAGCCTGCGCAATGTCTGCGCCTGGTGCGAGAACGTCTACGGCTACCTCGCGGACGATGCCACCGACGCGACCCGGGCCGCATGCGAACAGCGGCTGCAGGCGGCGATCGACCTCGAACTCGCGAACATCCGCGGACTGATCGAGCTGCTCGAGACCACGAAGCACGAGGTGCTAGTGCTTTCGGGCGTGGCGGAGAACACGTTCTTCTACGGCGAGAATCTCGTCGACCACCTGAGGACCAAGCTCCGCCTCACCGAGCAGTACCGGCACCACAAGCCGCGGATCGACCGCTCCATCTACTGGCGCCCGATCCCCGGCACGACCTGGCCGGAAGGCTGGACGACGCAGTGAGGTGATTTTGAGAGAGCGGAGTCCTGGATCCGCTCTCTCATGATCAGCACCCGGGCGCGGCGGAGGATCCACTCGACAGCCCGGGCAAAGGCGCGCATTTGCAAGGGTATGACATCTCGCGCTGCCTGCTTGGTCGTCCTGGCGCTAGTGAGCGCATTGCGCCTCATTGGAAATCCGCCGCCGCCCTCACACCCGACGGTGTTGATGGCACAGTACAAGGGTTCCGCTCATCCGGTGATCGCCGTGGAGAAGGAAACGCCCATCATTCTGATCGACGGCAAGCGCACCCGCGTTCGGGGCAACGTGGCGCTGTCCACGGAACGCGTTCCCCGTTACGCTGGAGGCACGGCCGGTTTTTCGGGCCTTAAGGTCGGGGGATTAAACGTGGTTCAGACCGTTTCGGACCACAACGCGCTTTTCGCACCCTCCGGGCCCACCGTTGCCGGCTATGTCGAGTTCTCAAGTGTCGTCACCGCCAGCGACGAGTTACCGGACTGCTTCCTCGCGTTGGTCGCCTTCGATCCCGGGTTTCTTAATGGCACCGTTGCGCAGCCCCAAGCGCAAATCCGGGTGCGGGAGCTCGGCACGTTGAAGGCCGGGCAACGCACCCCGGTCACGTTCTCGACGAACCCCTTTTCCACCCCGCAAGCCCGGGCCGTTTTCGTGCTGCTCTTCTCGGAAGGCAAAGAGGTGCGCACCAACATGACCCCGGTCGCCGATATGTTTTTCCAAAGCCGCGAACGCGCCGTGCATGCAGCCGTGGTGGCGCAGTGGATCGCGCAACATCGCGGAGCCGATCAACCGGTGAAGCCCATGTTGCAGATCCCGCCCCATTTCGCCTCCACCGCAGGGTTCCCTCGCGAGATCTCCGCCACGCTCACGGTCGGGGCCGACGGTCGCGTGACCGATGTCGCCTTGAGCGAACCCATGCCCGGCGCCGCCGAGAATTTGCTCCTGCGCACGCTTCATGGCTGGCTCTTCCTGCCGAAGCTGGAAGCGGGCACACCCACGGTCACGCGAGTCTCCGTCCCGCTTCAGTTCAAAGGCGACGAGCAGGGATAAGGATCACTCACGCCTCACCCGCCGCTCACGCGCTTGCGGTAGTCCGACGGCGTGAAGCCGATCTCCTGCTTGAACGCCTTGGAGAAGTGGAACACGTCGCAGAAACCGAGCAGGTCGGCGATCTCCTTGAACGAGGATCCGCCGTGATAGATCGCGGCGCACGCCCACTCGATCCGGCGGCGTTTCTGGTAGTGGCCGGGTGACTCGCCCATCAGCTGGGCGAAGCGCTTGCGGAAATTCTCGTAGCTCTGCCCCACGTCGGCCGCCACGGCCTGGGGCGAACGCCAGCCCCCGGCGCCACGTTCGCCGAGCAGGCGCAGGCTCTTCTCGAGCCAGTCATCCCGGCCAGAGCGGCGCACCTTCTCCGCATCGGTCGCCAGCATCTCCGCCACGACCTGCAGGAACCGCCCCATCGCCCGGAGCGGCGCGCCCGCGCGGTGCGACGGCTCGGCCTGGATCACCTCGTGCAACCGCCGTTGCCAGTAGTCGGGCTCGCCCAGCCGCAACACCGGGCGCTCCGGCGTGAGCAACCCCTGCGCGCGCCACAGCTGGAACTGCGGACCGTCAAACACCACGTAAACCTGCGTCCACTCGCCCCCTTTCACCGGTCCGTACGCGTGGGCGATCTCCGGAAACACCAGCACCACATCCCCGGGACCGAGCTCGAGCCGGGCGCCGCGGTCATCGTGGAAGTAGCCCCGTCCCTCGACCATGAGCACGAGCGTGAACCGTCTCAAAATTCGCATGCTGACCGGATCGATGCCCGGACCGTTCACAATCATGCCGGCCAGCTCAATCTCCCCGACAGGAGTGCGGAGCGAACGCTGCAACCAGGGTTCGGCACGGTATTTTCGCGGCACGGCCATCCGCCCAAAATTTACATCACTTCTCCCAACTCAACCATTTAATGCCAGGCCGTCGCCGTGTACCTTGGCGCCATGAGCCCCACCGCCACTCTGCTGCCTCAATTGTACTCGTACGGACACGCCCTGGACATGGACGAAGACAAGGTCGGCTTGCTGCGCGACTCGAGCGATGCCGCCGACGATTTCGACGAGCTCCGCCGGCGCGCCGCCGAGGACGGCTACCTGTACATGAAGGGCTACCTCGACCGCGACGAGGTCCTGGGCGCCCGCGCCAGTCTGACGGCCCGCCTCGGCGAGGCCGGCGTGCTCGATCCCGCCTTCCCCACCATCGAAGGCGTCTGCAAGCCGGGCTCCGGCTACGTCTTCAAGCCCGAGATCACCAACAACAACGCCGAGGTTCAGAACCTCCTCTACGGCGGCCGGCTGATCGAATTCTACACCAAGTTCTTCAACGAACCGATCCGCCATTACGATTTCACCTGGCTCCGCGCGATCGGACCCGGCAAGGGCACGAACCCGCACTGCGACCTGCCCTACATGGGCCGCGGCACGCACCAGCACATGACCTGCTGGGTACCCTACGGCGACATCTCTTTCACTCTCGGCGGCCTGATGGTGCTTGAGGGTTCGCACAAGCGCATGGACCTGCTCGAGAACTACGTCTACCGCGACGTCGACACGTTCTGCGAAAACAAGCCGAAGGACGCCGAGAAGGCGAAGAACGGCGGCTGGACCTTCACCGGCACCCTGTCGCACAACCCGCCCGCCGTCCGCAACAAGTTCGGCGGACGCTGGCTGACCACGGAGTTCCAAGCAGGCGACTTCATCACTTTCGGCATGTTCCTCGTCCACGCGTCCCTCGACAACCGCAGCGAAAACCGCCTGCGCATCTCGAGCGACTCGCGTTATCAGCGGGCCCGCGAGGCCATCGACGAGCGCTGGGTGGGCCCGAATCCTCCGGGCCACACGACCGCCGGCAAGCGCGGCCGTATTTGCTGAAACACTACGTTTTCGCAACGAATCGTTCTCGTTCCCGTCATCGTTCTCGTAATCCTGCTCGCTTCGACCTCTCCATTAGCGCCGGTCCAATGTTCGTAATACGAACATTGGGGTGAGAACGAGAACGATGCAGATAGTTGCGGCCCCTCTCTATCCTACCTCTCATGGTTGCACCCACAACGACTCCCGCCCCGTCCACCGTCACGTCTGCCGGCCGCATGGCGGCGGTGCAGGAGATGGCCCGCCTGCAACGGCTGCTCTTCGAGGCGGAGCGCGAGTTCCTGCGCACGGCCACCACCCTGATCTATCGGGTGGGCGAGCCTGAGCTGAAGTACCTGCTCTGCCAGCACGTCTGGGAATCGGCCGGTCATGCGCGTTTTCTGCGCGAGCGAGGACGCGAGATGAGCGGCTTCGGCTCCGGCGAAACGGTGCGGGACAGCCTGCGGCGGCTCTTCACCGAGGCCGTGATGCCGACGGACGCCGCCACCGCCCTGGCCGGATTCTATCGGGTGCTGAAACCGGCCCTGCTCGCGGCCTACCGCCATTACCTCCAGGCCACGCATCACCTCGCCGACTGGCCTTCGCGCAAACTGGTCGAGGAATTCATCGCCGACGAGGAACGCCATGCCCGCGAAATCGCCCCGTACCTGACGGGCGGCAACGCGGGCGCATGGATCGCCCACTTGGAAACCGCACTCGCGGCCCACGGCGGACTGCTGGGCGAACGCACCGCCATTCCCCTCCCCGCCACGTACGTTTGGGAGCACGTCCAGCGTCCGTACCGGCACCCGGACACCTGCAACCGCGGGCGTTACCCGACCTGCTCCAGCGTCTTCAGCTACGATCCCGACGAAACCCCGATTGTCCGCCCCTGGCTGGTTGACCCGAAGACCGACGCCCGCGTCATCCGGCTCATGGTGTACGTCTGGCTCATGATGGAAATGGATGCGGTCGACTACCTCGCGACGGTGTTTTTCGACACGCCGGAGGCGCCCTTCGATCTCCACCACGACCTCGCGCGCCATCTCTGGGATGAATCCCGGCACAGCGCCTTTGGCTACCGGCAGTTGCCGAAGCTCGGGGTCGACCTGATGACGGTCGAGCACTCGCTGGATCTCTACAACATTCTCGTCCAGATGCCGCCCCACGAGCGGTACGCGATGATGACGATGGAATTCGAAGCGGGCAGCTTTCCCACCAAAGCCACGGTGATGGACCGCGTGCGGGAGCTGAACGACTTCGAGGCCGACACGCTGCTCGCCTTCGACCGCAACGACGAACAGAACCATGTCCGCTACGGCCACCGCTGGCTGCCGGAAATGATGGCGCTCTTCGGCGAAACCCGGCCCGTGGAGGAGTTCGTCAAAGCCACTCAGGCACGCTTTGCCGAAATGGCCAAGGTGTACGGCGGGCGCACCGCGCACAGCCTCACGCCGGAACAACGCCTCACCGGCAACAAGATCCTCAAGCTCGCCGGCGTCGCCTGACGCCCGTACAGCGTTCTCCTAGATCGGGCGCATCCGGGGACAACCGCCGCGGCGCCTTGGCGAAGTGCGTGGCGGAGCGATGCAAGGACAGTGGCGGCGTGCCGCCCCGACGATCCGTGCTCACGCCGCGTACCTGCGCGGTTCACCGGAATCATTCCGGCCAAGGCCCACGTGCACCGCGGGAACGCCGTGCCGATTTCCCATCAATCGCGGCGCAAGGCAGTCGCCATTACCCGGCAACGACTTCCTCCAGCCCACAGTGTAATTTTCACTAATTTTCAGAATGATTCCTGACGCGAGGTACCTATAGTCCGACGCGTACCCCGCCGCCCCGGGCGGCCCTCAAGCCTCAACCGTATCTCCATGCCCCGCCTCCGCCTGCGTTTTCTCGCCGTCATCAGCCTATTGATTTTCGCCTCCGTCGCCGCCGCCGCCGAGCGTCTGGTCGACTTTGAGGTAAAGGCGCTCGATGCCGCCCCCACGCCGCTGGTCGCGTCCGTGACCGTGGCCGGTCAGACGCTTTCAACCGACGCGGCGCTCAACCCCGCCGATCTGCCCGGCCTCCCCGCCGGCATCGCCCCACGGGCTATCGCCGCCCAGGATGGCGCCGCCTTTGTCTTTGCGCTCGATGCGAACGGCCGGCCGGTGCTGTGGCGTCATCGCACGACCGATGGTTGGACGGAACGCGCCGCGCCGCCGATGCCGCTACTGCCGCGCGCCGCGAAGGCGACCGGTCAGGCGCACGTGCTGGCCGTCGGCGATGCCGGCGGCGGCGAATTCGCTCTGCTCTCGTATCACACCATCACCAACGCCTGGGCAGATCTGGGCCGCTTTCCGGCCGGCGCAGGCGCTGCGTCGGTCATGCCGACGTCCGCCGGCTTTGGGCTGAGCCTCACCGCGGCCGACGGAACGGTCCGGCATGAATCGATTGTCCTCACGGTTTCCCAACGCCTGCTGAAGACCTTGGACTGGATCGTCATCGTGATTTACCTGGGCGGCTCGGCGGCCATCGGCCTGTACTTCTATCTGCGCCAGACCAAGCAGAGTAACGAGGACTACTTCCTCGGCGGACGAAACATTCCCTGGTGGGCGGCGGGCATCAGCCTGTATGCCACGGGTACGAGCGCGATTTCGTTCATTGCCATCCCGGCAAAATCCTTTGCGACGAACTGGCAGCTGCTCGCGTCGAACTTCATCGGGCTGCTCACCACTGCACTCGTCGCCATCATGATCGTGCCGATGATCCGCCGGCTGAACGTGATGTCGGTCTACCAATACCTGGAGATGCGCTTCCATCCGTCGATCCGCACCCTCAGCAGTGCGCTCAACATCATCATCCAGCTCGGCGGCCGCATGAGTGTCGTGCTCTTCTTGCCGGCCCTCGCCCTCGCGGCCGTGACCGGGATCGACGTGGTCTGGAGCATCATGCTCATGGGTGTGGTCACGATCGTCTACACCCTGCTCGGAGGTATGAAGGCCGTCATTTGGACCGACGTGCTGCAGGTGTTCGTCATGCTCGGCGGCGCCTTCTTTGCGATCGGCTACGTGGTGTGGAGCATCGAGGGCGGCATTCCCGAATTCATGAAGGCAGCGTCGGCCGAGAACAAAACGAAGATCTTCGACTGGAGCCTCGATCTCAAGCAACCGACGGTCTGGGGCTTCATGTTCTTCGCCCTCTTCGACGTGCTCACCTACCCGAAGGACCAGGTGATGATGCAACGCGTGCTCTCGACCAAGAACGCCAAGGCCGCCGGTTGGTCCGCCTGGACGCTCGCCGCCATCGTCATTCCCGGCAGCCTTACCTTCTTTGCCATCGGCACCGCGCTCTATGTGTTCTACCAGCAGCACCCGGAGCGGATGAATCCCCTGCTCTCAGTCGATGCGACTTTCCCGCACTTCATCGCGGCCGAGCTCCCAGTCGGCGTCACCGGCCTGATCATCGCCGGCATCTTCGCCGCCTCGATGTCCACCCTCTCCTCCTGCATGAACAGCGTCGCCACCCTGGTGTCGGTCGACTTCTACGAGCGCTTCGCCAAGAAGCCCACCCAGCGCACCTCCGTGCGCCTCGCCGAATGGATGACCGTCATCGCGGGGATCATCGGCGTCGGCACCGCGCTGCTCCTCGCCAAGTTCGACATCAAGTCGGCCCTCGACAAGTCGTGGGAGCTCTGGAGCCTGCTCGGCGGCGGCTTCGCCGGGTGCTACGCGCTCGGCATGTTCACGCGCCGGGCGAACTGGCAGGGTGCGGTGATCGGTGTGCTGGCCAGCGTGGTGATCACCTTCACGTCGTGGCGCATGGGTCTGGTCAACTCCGTCTTCTACCAGACGATCGCCATCGCCAGCTGCGTGCTCTGCGGCTACGTCGGCAGCCTGTTCTTCAAGGCGCCGTCCCAGTCCCTCCTTGGTTTGACCGTCTTCGACCGGAAATCTGACGAATCCCCATGAAAACCTACCGTGCCGCCCTGATCGGCACCGGCTCCATCGGCGAGGCCCACGTGCGCGCCGTCGAGGCCACCCTCGGCCGCGTCACCCTGGACGCGGCCGTCGACATCGATGCGCAGCGCGTCGGCGAGTTCGCCCGGCGCCACGCCATCCCGCGCACCTTCACCGACTACGCGGTGATGCTGGCCGAGATCCGGCCCGACATCGTCCTCGTGGCCACGCCTCCGGCGCAACACGCGCCGTTGAGCATCGCGGCGATGGAGACCGGCGCCTGGGTGCTATGCGAGAAGCCGCTCTGCGGCTCGCTCGCGGAACTCGACCGCATCGCCGCCGCGGAGGACCGCACCGGCTGCTACACGGCGTGCATCTTCCAGATGCGTTTTGCGTCCTCGACCACCCACGTCCGCCGCCTGGCGGACAACGGCCAGCTCGGCCGGCCCCTCGTCGGCGTGTGCAACACCCTGTGGTTCCGTGACGAAGCCTATTATGCCGTGCCCTGGCGCGGGCGCTGGGAAACCGAACTCGGCGGGCCGACCATGGGGCTCGGCATCCACGCCATGGACCATTTCCTCCACCTGATGGGTGACTGGAAGGAAGTGCGCGCGATGGCCGGGACGCTGGACCGCGCCATCGAGGTCGAAGACGTATCCATGGCGCTCGTACGATTTGCCAACGGCGCCATGGGCTCGATCGTGAACAGCGCCCTGAGCCCGCGGCAGGAGACCTACATGCGCTTCGATTACCAGCGGGCCACGCTGGAGCTGACACACCTGTACGGCTACACCCGCGAAAACTGGAAGCTCACGCCCGTGCCGTCCGCCGAGGACGAAAGCCTGCTCCAGACCTGGCAGAGCTTTCCGCCCGACGTCGGCTCCTCGCACGGAGCGCAGCTCAACGCCCTCGTCGCGGACCGCGATGCCGGCCGGCGTCCGCTCACCTCCGGCGACGAAGCCCGCAAGACCCTCGAGCTGCTCACCGCGATCTACAAGTCCGCCTTCACGGGCGAGAGCGTGACCCGGGGTTCGATCCGTCCGGGCGATCCGTTCTACGCCGCCCTGCACGGCAACCGCGCCCCGCCCCGCAAAAAGGGCCAGCGGCCCGAGATCGGCTGAGGCCGCCCATGCGTCGCGAGGCAACGGTCGCCCGCACCCTCATCGGCTATCTCTGGGAAAACCGCACCCGGCTTGCCCCCGGGCTCGGTCTCGCCCTGCTGCGCTCGCTCGCCGTTGCGCCGTGTCCCTGGCTGTTCCAGCGCATGATCGACCATGCCGTGCCGGCGCGCGACACCGGCGCGGTGCTCCTGCTGGCCGGGGTTTTCCTCGGCCTGCTGGGCGTACATTACATCTTCTCCGTCTGGGGCTCCCACGAGATCGCCAAGGCGATGGCCCAGATGATGGTCGGTCTGCGGTCCCGCATCTTCTTCAAGCTGCAGTTCCTCAGCTTCGGCTACCTCGACCAGCAGAAGACCGGCCGGCTCCTTTCCAAGTACGCCTTCGACACCCAGAAGGTCGAGGCGCTCCTCTACAACATCCTCAATCAGTTCCTGCCCAACATCCTCTATGGCGGCAGCATCTTCGTGATCCTCGCCGTGCTCAACTGGCATCTGGCGGTCGTGCTCCTGCTCGTCCTGCCGTTCTACGGCATTGCGAAGTACCGGTTCTTTGCCCGCATCCAGCGCACCAACAACGAGGCCCGCCTCGCCCAGGAGAAGCTCACCGGCACGGCGAGCGAGTACATCTCCGCCCTGCGGCTGGTGCGCAGCTTCGGCGAGGAGCAGCAGGCGGAGGCTGACCTCGACCGGACGAGTGCCGACTTCGCCCGCAGCCGCGTCTCCCAAAGTTATGTCAACGCCGTCTTCGGCACGTTCTGGTACGTTAGCGCGCAGGTGATCGCGCTGGTCGTCATGGCCGGCGGGGCGATGCTCGCCATTGGCGAATCGCTATCGTACGGCACGTTGTTCGCCTTCGTCGCCGGCCTGCCCATCGTGCTCGGACCGATTCAGGCCTTCGTCGGGCTGAGCGAGCAGTACTTCATCGGCCGCGAGAGCTACCAAAGCATCAAGGAGCTCGTCGACTCCACCTACGTCGAAGCGTGGAACGGCACGCGCCGCACCACCCGGCTCCAGGGCGAACTGCGGTTTGAGCAGGTGATCTTCAGCTATCCGACCGCCCCGGAGCGACGCGTCATCCACGGGATCTCCCTCACCATCCGCCCCGGGGAACACGTCGCCTTCGTCGGTCCGTCCGGCTCGGGCAAGAGCACGCTGGCCAACCTTCTGCTCGGTCTCTACGCGCCCGACGCGGGCCGCATCCTGATCGACGGCGTGCCGCAGTCGGAGTGGGACATGCGCTGGGTCCGCCGCCAGCTCGCGGTCGTGCTGCAGGACAGCCTGCTGCTCTCCGGCACCGTCGCGGACAACCTCCGCTTCGCCCGGGCGGACGCCACGGATGCGGAACTGCGCGACGCGGCCCGCCAGGCCAACGCGGACGAGTTCATCGAACGGCTGCCGGAAGGTTACGCCACCCGCATCGGTGAACGCGGCGCCACGTTGTCGGGCGGACAACGGCAACGGCTCGCCATCGCCCGGGCCATCCTGCGCAATCCTCCCGTGCTCATCCTCGACGAAGCGACCTCCGCCCTCGATTATGAGAGCGAGCGCCTCATCCAGCAGGCACTCGACCGCCTCGCCGCCGGACGCACCGTGATCACCATCGCCCACCGTCTCAGCACCATCCGCAATGCCGACCGAATCATCGTACTTTCCTCCGGCCGGATCGCCGAGGAAGGCCGCTTCGACGAACTCGTGGCTCGAGGCGGCGACTTCGCCCGGCTGGTCGCCGCCCACGATGCCACCGACGATTTCCTCCCATCCTGAACGCCATGAAACTGCCGCTGCTCCTCGTCTCCGTCCTGCTTTGCCTCTCACCCCTGGCCGCCCAGGAGTCGTTTCCCGGTCTGAGAAGCGTGCTCACCGCCGCCGAGTGGAAGCGCGCCGGCCTCGACAAACTGTCGCCCGACGAACTCGGGGTGATCGATGCCGCACTGATCCGCCACCTCGCGCGCAGCCAGCCGGCCGCGGCCCCTGCCGCAGCCGCGGCGCCGGCGGAGGCCGGTCCCACGCCGGGCTTTTGGCAGCGCTTCGGCCTGCCCACCTTCGACGCCGCCGACTGGCGCTCGGTGCCGCCGCTCCGGGCCAAGGTGGTGGCGTGGGAGACGGCCAACCGGTTCCGCCTCGACAATGGCCAGGTCTGGGAAGGCTTTGATCCGATCCGGGTCGAGCTCGTCGGCAAGGCGATCGAGATTCAGGCCCGGCCCGGCGGTCAGTTCGCCCTCGTGGTCGAGGGCGCGGTCGCCCACGTGCGCGTCTACCGCCTGCGCTGAGCCCTTTCCCATGCCCTCCCTTACCCACCGCTCCCTCACGGTCGAACTGCTCGACCCGGACCGCCACCGTTCCCGTCTCGGCCATCGGTACTGCTGGGGCGGATACATCTGGCAGGTGCACGACGCGCAGGCCGGTCCGTTGCTGACCGGCACGGAGTGGCCGGAGGCGGAGCCCGATCCGTACAACGGCCAGGGTCTGCCGGAGTCGTTCCGTCACCGCGAAACCACGGGGGCGCCGCTGCTGTGGCGGGGCGAGGCCGGTCTCGCGCCCGGCGCGGGCGTGCTGGCGCTGCGTGACGGGGTCACCCACGTGACCGAACCCTGCATCTGGCACCAGGAGCTCGATGAGCGTCGGGCGGTTTTCCGCACCCGTCAGGCGGCATTGGGCTGGACCTACGAACTCGAGCGCACCGTCAGCCTCGAGGGCCGAACCGTGCGCTCCGCGACGCGTTACACCAATCGGGGCGACATCCCGCTCGTGCACCTGTGGTTCGCCCATCCGTTCTTTGCGCTGGGCCGCGACGGGCGCGCCACGATCACCCTGCCGGCGGGCACGTCGCTGGCCGAGAATCCGGGCTACGCGCTCACCGGCAATCAGCTCCATTTCCGGCGCGCCTTCCAAGGCAAGAACGACGGCCATCTCGACACCCTGCACCTGCCGCCCGGGGTTCCGCTGATCGCCACCTTGAGTCATCCGCGGCTGACCGGCGTCACGTTCTCCACCGACTTTGCGCCGCAGCGCACGATCATTTGGGCCAACGGCAACACGGTCAGCGTCGAACCTTACCTCGCCCTCGACCTCGCCCCCGGCCAGAGCCGGACTTGGGAGCTCACCTACGTCTTCGGCGAACCGATCTGAGGAACACGTGGCGGAGGTGCCGGATCGGACCGGGCAAACCGTTTCACAATCCGCGCGCCTTGCAGCACGAGCATCGGGCCGAAGATCCAGACCACCTGGAGCGGGAAGACTTTGCTTGCGTCGATCTGATGGTAGGCGGCAAGGGCCGCGCCCAGGTAGACGAGGCGATGAAGATGCTTCCACCGGCGCGCGCCCAGGGCCCGGACCGCGCGATCGACGCTGGTGATCGTGAGCGCAAACAGGATGCCCAGCGCGACCGTCCCCGACAGGATGAAGGGTTTGCCGATGTCACTGGCGAGTTTACCGAAGCCGCCTTCGTAGATCAGGTACATCACGAAGTGCAGCGCCGCGTACACGAACACCGTAACCCCGACGAGGCGGCGATGCCGGTTGAGGGCCACGGCGGCGCGCCATCGTGGGAATAGCACGCGGAGCGGTGTGAAGGTCAGCACCACCGCGAGCAAGACGCACGCCACGAAACCCAGGTGGTGAAGCAGGTATTCGCCCGGGTCGGCCAGTACGCTCGGATCCTGGTTCACGATCGGCCACGCCGGCCACAGGCCGGGCAGGACCAAGGCGGTGACCGCCACCGCCTTCGACCGAACGATCCGCTCGAGCCAGCCGGCAACCGGCGGACCCGAGGTGCCGCGGACCTTGCGCGCGGCCGGAGCAGCGTCAGTAATTCTTGCGGAGGTCGAGTCCGGCATAGAGCCCCGCCACCTGTTTCTCGTAGCCGTTGAACATCAGCGTGTCCTGCCTGACGGCCCGGAAGCCGGCGCCGATCACGCGCTCCGTCGCCTGCGACCAGCGCGGGTGCGCCACCGTGGGATTCACGTTGGCATAGAAACCGTACTCACGCGGCGCCATCACGTTCCAAGTGTTGCGCGGCTGGCGGGTCGTGAACTCGAACTTCACGATCGATTTGACGCCCTTGAAACCGTACTTCCACGGCACCACGAGTCGCAGCGGCGCGCCGTTCTGATTGGGAATGGGTTCCCCGTAAATGCCGGTCGCAATGAATGCGAGTTCGTGGTTTGCCTCATCGAGACGCAGGCCTTCGACGTAGGGCCAGTCGAGTGCGTCGGTGCGCTGTCCCGGCACGTTCTTCGGGTCGAAGAACGTCGTCATGCGCAGGAATTTCGCCTCCGCCTTCGGGTCCGCGAGGGCGACGAGCTTGGCGAGCGGGAAGCCGTCCCAAGGCACCACCATCGACCACGCTTCCACGCACCGGTGACGGTACACGCGCTGCTCGATGCCTCCGACCTTCGCAATCAGGTCGTTCACGTCGATCTTCATCGGGTTGCGCACCTCGCCGGCGATCTCGACCGTCCAAGGTTCGGACTTCCAGCCTTTGTTGGCGTTCACCTTCGGCTCGTCCTTCTCGAGGCCAAACTCGTAGAAATTGTTGTAGCTGGTGATGAACTCGTAGGGAGTGACCTTGAGATCTCCGGGCGGATAATTCGGGTTCAGCTTCGTCGGGAAGCCACCGGTCGCGGCAAAGAGCGACGATCCGCCGAACGCCCACCCCGCCACACCGAGACCCACCGTCTTCAGGAACTCGCGGCGCTTCCGATAATAGGATTCCGGCGTGACGGCCGATTCGGGCAATTCCCACTCTTTCTTGAAGCGAAGGTGCATGATGCGCGCGGTTGAGGGTTCCTGAGGACAAAGGTCGGAGTCCCCACCCGCGAATCTATTCCCCGCGGCAGAACCCGACCTCACCCATTGCTATCCAAGATCCGCACAAACGCCAGCCCGGCGAGGCCGGGTCACGGCGTCGCCGGCGGATTCAGCAAGGCGTAGAGCTCGGCATATCGCCGGCGGGTGGCGTCATCCCGCACGCGCGGAAAGGCCCGGCCCAACACGGCCACCGCCTCGGCGTTGCGCCCGTGGCGATGATGCACCTGCGCCACCTCGTACGCGAGGCGCACGTCGTCCGGGAACAACCCGAGACCCTCCTCGAGGCGCCGCCAATCGCGGTCGGCGGGAACCTGTTCGCTGCGGGCCCACGTTTGCGCCAGCAACCGGTAGGCATCCGGCAACGGCGGGCGTTGCATGAACGCCTGGTGCAATGGCTCCACCACCGCAGCAATCTCGGCCGGCGTCCAAAGGCCGGCCGAATCCGTGCGGCGTGACTCGGTCTCGGCCAACCGCAGGCGGGCCAGCTCGGTGTACACGCGCGGACGCACCACCGTGCCGGCAACCGCCTGCTCGAGGTACGGCCGCGCGGCCGCGTCATTGCCCGCGTCGATCTCGCACAAACCGAGCGTGGCGGCGAGCGGCGGCGAACGGTCGCCGCCCACCCACGCCTTCGTGAGCGTCGCGCGCGCCTGCTCAATGTAGCGATCCGCAAACTCAGAATAGCGCCGCCGCACAAAACCAATCGACAGGCGCTCCCATTCGCCCTGGAGCCGGGCAACCTCGGCCGGCGTCGCCTCGCGCACGCGCACACGACGCCGGGGCGGCGGCGACAGATCGAGCTCCAGCGCCGTGCGCACGGCTTCCGGCAGATAATCGCTCAAGCGCTCGCGCCAGTCGGAGAAGCCGAAGCCGAAATACTCATCCATCATCTCTTCTGTGACCGGCCGCTCTCCCGCCGCCGCCGCAAACCGCCAGAACGCTTCGCGCGCACCGTGCTGGGGATCGAGCGCCCAGCGCACAAAGAGGAGGCTCTGCGCCCGCAGCGTGCGGCCCCGCACCGATCCGATCGGTTCGTCCCGCCAGACCTCCGGGGAAAAGAAGTCCTGGGCAAACACGAGGGTGCGCGGCCAGTCCGGATTGGCGCCGATCGCATTGCTCTCCGCCGTCGACACCCAGAGCAGCGGATCGATCGTGGCCCGGCGGTCGATCCGGGTCTGGGCGTAAAGTCCGGCCAGGCCGGCCCTCAGCCAGGCCGGCAGCGCCGGCGTCCGGCGCTCAAGTAAGAAGTCGAGGTAGTCCACCGCCACCGTCATGCCTTCGGGCCGGAAGTTACGTTCGTCGATGTAGGCAAACACGGCGAAGAAATCGCGATCCTCGAGCATGAGGTTGGGCACGCTGCCCACGCGCGAATTGCGCAGCAGGCTGCCGCCCCGGCGGCGGCGGAGGTCCATGAGTTCCTTGACCATCTCGTCCTGCGTTTGGGCCCGCAGGCTCTGGCTGTAGAGCACGGTCACCGCCGGCACGTCGGTCTGTAGCAGGAATGCCGGGGGAATCAGGCTCCGGATCCCATGCATCTGGGCCACGCGGCGTTCAATGTAACCGCGGGTCGTCGAGCTGGTGCAGCGGGAGAGGTACTCCGTGCCGTCGGCCTCGGCGTAGAGCCAGGGCGGGAGGCGGCGTTCGCCTTCGACCAGCAGGGGCGGCAATTCGACGAGCGGAGCGTTTTCGTCCGGTCCGGGTTGGGCGGGCGTCGCCACGGCCAGCCAGACACCGATCAGGCCGGTGACGAGGCGCGTGATGAGGCGGGTCATGCGTCCACTTTGGCCGTGCCCAATTTCACCTCGTACTCGTACAGGTTGAGGTTCAGGAAATCCTGCAGTTCGCGATACACCTTCCCACGGGCTTTCGGCATCGCGTTGAAGTAGTCCTGCCGCACCTCGATCGTTTCCACGGGCACGTCGCTCCGATTCTGACGGCCGCGCAGACGCGCCACGCCCTGGGTCATTTCGTTCGCGAGGTAGCCGCGGTAGATGATGAAGGTTGGATGGTACAGGGGGGAGCCCGACGAGACAACCCCGCGCGTATGGAGAGGCGCATCCTCCGTCTCGAACAGCAGACGATTCGCCTCCTGGGTGAAGGTCATCTGGCTGTCGAGGTCCGCCGCGGGCCGCACCAGCCGCGCGGGCTCCACCTCGGGCTCGACGGCCACGACGCAACGAATGAGGGCCGGATCGAGCTGGGCGACACGCAAGGCAAGGTAGCCGGCGAACCCCTGCCCCATCGTGACAACGCGCTTGCGTTCGATCGGCAGGATCGAGGCCACCCAGTCGATCGCTGCGCGGGTGTCCGCCAGCGCGGCCGCATCCGGACCGCGGCGCAACACCTCGCGTTGCGCGCGACCGCGGCCGTTCACCCCGCGCTGGTTGAGGCGGAGCACGGTGAGTCCCATGTCCGCGAGGACCTGCACTTCACGGTCAAACTCGTCGTGAGGCTCCGCCGGCAACCCCGGCGCAAAGACGATCACCAGCGGCGTCGGCGTGACCCGCGGGGCCCGCGGGCGCGTGAGATACCCGCTCAAGGTGGTCCCGTCTGGTCCGGGGAAGGTGACCGCGCGCGTGTCGTGCAGGCTCGCCGCCGTCAGCCACGGCGCGCGCCGCGAAAGCTCGGTCAGCACGCCTTCGTTCCGCTTGAAAACATAGACGCGGCCGGGATCGGCGCCACCGGTGACCCGCAGCAGAAAGCGGGTCCGGTCATCGTTCCACTCGACGATCTCGACGCTCCGGCGCGGAAACTGGACGTCGAAGGCGCGCTGGGCGTCGGCCAGTTCCGGATCGAGCCAGATCGTGAGCGGCGGATCGCCAAAGGCCCGAATGCCGACGAGCGCTTGGCGTCCGTCGTCGAAAACGAGGCGCGAGGGATCGACGGACGCCTCAAGCGACACGAGATCCCGCGCCGGATGTTCGATCGTCAGGCTTGCCCGCTGCTGAGTGCGCAGGTCGAGGCCGTAGATCCCGAACGTGTCGCGCCCCACGTTGCTCGCAAACAAGAGCACATCGCGGTCGTAACCGATCCCGAGCGGCACCGAGCGCTCACCATAGTAGTTGGCCGGCGTGAGCGAGAAATCCGCGTCCGCACTGATGGCGTCCAGCGGACGCCACCGGCTGGAGTTCGTTTCGCTGTAGAGCAGCGACCGCTCCATGCGGCGACCGCGGGTGCCTTCATCGAGCAGACGCGCCTGGCCCCAGCGGTCGTAATGCTTGGCGCCGCGTGCGCTGTCCTCGTTGACCTGCAGGAGCGCTCCCGAGCGCACGTTGAGCTCGAACACTCCGGAGGGGACGGCGCGACCGGACACCGGATCGGTGGCGTTGGGTAACGCGACCAGCAGCGTGTCCCGCTTGCCCGCCGCGAAACCCAGGATGCGATTGGCCCGCATCACGGCATCGGGCGGAGCGCCGTCGACGCCTTCCTGGCCGAGTTCGTTGAACTGGTCGCTGTCGGCCAGCGTGACAGGGTTGTCACCGGTGGCGTCGATCGCCATGATCGGAGCAACGTAGGGCGGTGGCGGCGGGGAGAATCCCAGGGCCCTAACATCCGGATGCACGGAGCTGGGGCTCATGATCTGCGGGAGGCGGTAAATGGTCGGCGCAAAGACGAGACGGTTGCCCTCGGCCCAGCGCAGAAAGCGCAGTGAGGCCCGCTGCCGCTCGGTCGAGTTGAGGATCACCCGGTCCTCCTGGACGATCACGGTCTTCGGCGAACCCGGCTGGTCGAGATCGACGATCTTGACCGTGAGGTCGGTGCCGGAGTGATCGCCGTAGGCCACGTAACGGCCGTCGTGCGACATCGTCATGTGGTCGGCGAGAAACGGGCGAAACAGCACTTCCATGCGCTGGTCGGACAGCTCGGCGGCGGCAAGCGAAGCGGCCACCGCGGACACCGCAGCCGCGGTGCGGAACAAGGGGAGGTACATAGGGGAAAGCAGCGCAGCTAAACCGGCGGGGATCCCCCGGCACAACCGACGCACGATCACGACTGACACGTCCGCGGCGCATTGCAATCGCAAGCCGATTTCAGGCGCGTTGAACGCAGTCAGCCTTACCCCGCCGGGCCGGGGGCAGACCATGCTTGCGCCATCCGTTTGCCACCGTAAAACCTCTCCCGCCCGCCCAGCGTCGTCACGGTCCACGACGCTCCGGTTGCTCTCTGCTTCATGCCACCCAACCAGAATCCCGAGCAAATCGCGCGCGACGCCATCGACGCGCAACTCCGCTCCTCCGGGTGGGCCGTCCAAAATAAGGACGGCATCGATTTCCATGCTGGTGAAGGCCAAGCCGTCCGCGAGTACACGACCGACAGCGGCCCCGCGGATTACGTTCTCTTCGTGGACGGCCAGCCCGTCGGTGTCATCGAGGCGAAAAAGGAAACCCTCGGCCAGAACCTCACCGTAGCCGAAGACCAGACGTCCGACTACGCCGCAGCAAAACTCAAATGGGTGCAGGCGACCGGCCTCCCGCTCTCCTTTCTCTACGAGGCCACCGGGGTCGTCACCCGTTTCACCGACCAGCGCGACCCCAAACCCCGCTCCCGCGAGGTCTTCTCGTTTCACCGTCCGGAGACGCTACGCGCCTGGCTCGCGGCACCCGCCCCCGGCCTTCCCGCGCGTTCGCTCCGTGCCCGGCTTCACGACCTCCCTCCCCTTCTCGAGGCCGTCAGCGATGGTGCCAGCCAAGGCCGCGGCGCCTCTCCGCTGCGCGACTGCCAGTTCGAGGCGATCACCCACCTCGAAGCCTCCCTGAAGGCAGCCCGCCCGCGCGCCCTCATCCAGATGGCCACCGGCTCGGGCAAGACCTTCACGGCCATCACGTCAATCTACCGCCTGCTCAAGCATGCCCGCATCGGCCGCGTGCTCTTTCTCGTAGACACCCGCAACCTCGGCGAGCAGGCCGAGCAGGAGTTCCTCGCCTTCACCCCGGACGACGACAACCGCAAGTTCACCGAACTCTACACCGTCCGGCGCCTCACGTCCTCCTTCGTCCCGGCCGACGCCGAGGTCTGCATCTCGACCATCCAGCGGATGTACTCCATTCTCCAGGGTCGCGAACTCGACGCCTCCGCCGAGGAGGAGAACCCCGCCGAACGCCCGGCCTCCGACCGTAAACGCGAACCGCTGCCGGTCGCCTACTCCGGGAAAGTCCCGCCCGAGTTCTTCGATCTCATCGTCATCGATGAGTGCCACCGCTCGATTTACAACCTCTGGCGTCAGGTCCTCGAATATTTCGACGCCTTCCTCGTCGGTCTCACCGCCACGCCCGACGACCGGACCTATGGCTTCTTCAGGAAAAACGTCGTCTCCGAGTACAAGCACGAGGACGCCGTCGCCGACGGCGTGAACGTTCAGGGCGAGATCTACACCATCGAGACCGAGGTCTCCGCCCGCGGTGGCGTCGTGCTCAAGGGTCTCGTCGAGAAACGCGAGAAGCTCACCCGCGCCAAGCGCTGGGAACAGAAGGACGAGGACGAGGCCTACTCCGCCAAAAAACTCGACCGCGACATCGTCAACCCGTCGCAGATCCGCACCGTCATCCGTGCCTTCCGCGACCAGCTGCCGACCCTCTTCCCCGACCGCACCGACCCCTCCGGCGCCTTCGAGGTCCCCAAAACCCTCATCTTCGCCAAGACCGACTCCCACGCCGACGACATCATCAACATCGTCC
>CAYZBG010000058.1:0-34842 GCA_964476565.1 uncultured Opitutus sp. | reverse complement strand
TTCACCACCCTTCCCACTCAATCCTACTTCGGGATTCAGGTAATACGAACATTGCACGCCCGAGGGTGGCTCGGGGGGACAGCGACCTGTCTGGGTGGGGCGGGGCTCGGCGAGGCCGAGTGAGGCGAGGCTCGGCGGTTCGGTGCTCCGTACGATCGGGCGCAGGCCCCGCTCAGGGGACCATGCGGGCGCGCAGCGGCGGGGTCGCGGTGCCGTTGGCGGTGCGGACGAGTTCGCGACGCAGCCAGTCGAGGGCGGCGTTGACCGCGCGCGTTTTCACCGTCGTCCGCGGACCCGGATAGCAGAGCTTCTTCGACCAGGCACCTTTCGGCGAATAAAGCGCCACGTAAATCGTGCCGACCGGATTCTCATTCGTGCCGCCGCACGGTCCAGCGTAGCCGGTGATGGCGAGTCCGTAGTCGGCGCCGAGTTTTTCGGCGGCGCCGGCCGCCATCGCGACCGCGTTCTCGGCGCTGACCGCGCCGTGCTGGATGAGGATGTCCTCCGGCACATCGAGCAGCTGCATCTTGGACTCGTTCGAGTAACAGACGCAGCCGCCGGCGAAAAACTTGGAGGCGCCGCAGATGTCGGTGAACGCGTTGGCGAGCCGGCCGCCCGTGGCGGTTTCGGCGACGGCGAGGGTCTTTTCCTGCGCCCGCAGCAGATCGGCGCACACCTTGGCGAGGGAGTCGTGGCCGTGGCAGAGGAAATCCTCGCCGAGCAGCGCGGCACACTCGGCGGCCAGCGCGTCGAGCTGGGCATAGGAAAGCCGCCCGTTCGGAGAACTGAGGCGGCAGTCAACCTGGCCTTGGTGAGCGCAGAACGCGACGCTGAGATCGTCGCCGTGGCGGTCGAAGAACGGTTGCAGGCGCGTCTCAAGCGCGGACTCGCCGATGCCGGCGGTGCGCAGCTGCACATAGGCCTCGCGGTCGGCGAGCAGCCCGAGCTTCACGAGCCGCGGCACCACCTGTTCGGTGAACATCGGGTGCAGCTCGTTGGGCGGCCCCGGCAGCATGCAAAGCACCTTGCCATCGGCCTCGATCCACAGGCCCGGCGCCGTCCCATGGGCGTTGGCGAGGATCTCTCCGCCGGCGAACACGTACGCCTGCTTGAGGTTGTTGGGCGTCATCTTGCGGCCGAGCCGGGAGAACCGCTCTTCAATCGCCTTCTCGACCTCCGGGGAAAAAACCAGTTCGCGGCCCAGCACGGCGGCGACGGCTTCGCGGGTGCGATCGTCGCAGGTCGGCCCTAGGCCGCCCGTGGTGATGACGACGTCGGCGCGCGCCCAGCTTTCCCGCACCTGGGCCACGATGGCGTCCGCTTCGTCGGTGAGGGTGACATTGCGCGCCAATGTAACCCCCCGCCGGCCCAGTTCTCCGCCAATGAAGGTGAGATGACCGTTCGCGGTCAGGCCGAGGAGCAATTCGTCGCCGAGCGTAAGCAACTCGTAACGTAATTGCGCCAGGGGTTTGGGCGTTGTGCCTGAACGGGAGCCGGGAGAAACCATACTTGCGACCGCGTAAACTAAGCTAGACTTCCCAAAATGCCAGCGCCCGCGCCAGTTCAATTTTCCTCCTCGCCCGCCTCGGTGCGCCGGGCCGGTTTCTCCCATGGCTGACGCGGTCAATCTGAAGGAGAAAGTGCGCCGGCTGCCGGAGAAACCCGGCGTCTATCTGATGAAAGACCGCCTCGGGCGGATCATTTACGTCGGCAAGGCGAAGAGCCTGAAGAAACGCGTCTCATCGTACTTCACCCCCTCGCGGGCGATGACCGTGCACCCGAAGATCCGGGCGCTGATCGACCTGATCGCGGATTTCGACACGATCGAGGTGAAGTCCGAGCCGGAGGCGCTGCTGCTCGAGGGCAGGCTGATCAAGCAGTGGCGGCCGAAGTACAACACCGACTTCACCGACGACAAACGCTTCCTGCTGGTCCGGGTCGACTTGGGAGAGGAACTGCCGCGCTTTCGCCTCACCCGCCTGCGCAAAGACGACCGCTCGCGCTACTTCGGCCCGTTTGCCCACAGCGGCCTGCTGCGGCGCACGCTGGCCGAGATGCGACGCAAGTTCGGCATTCTGCTCGCGGACGGCACCCCGCAACCGCTGCCGGACGGACGCTGGCGGCTGTACGACGACGTGCGCGAGGAAATCTACGGCGGGCGCAACGAGCTCACCGCCGGCGAGTACCGCGAGCGGGTCGAGGAGGCCTGCGCCTTCCTCGAAGGCAAATCGCGCGAGTGGCTCGAGACGTTGCGCACCGAGATGGCGGCGGCAGCGGAGAAGCAGGCCTTCGAGAAGGCGGCGGAGTTGCGCGACATCGTCTTCGCCCTCGAGAAGACCCTGGCCAAGACGCGGCGGTTCGAACGCGAACGCCCGCGCGTGGCCGCCGATGACGAGGCGCTGCGCCAGCTGCAGACCGCCCTCGCCCTCCCCACGCCCCCGGCGCACATGGAGTGTTTCGACATTTCGCATATCAGCGGCACCTACGTGGTCGCGTCGATGGTGCACTTCGCCGACGGACGCCCCGACAAGGACCAGTACCGCCGGTTTCAGATCAAGAGCTTCGTCGGCAACGACGATTTCCGCGCGATGGAGGAAGTGGTCGGCCGCCGCTACCGGCGGCTCGCGGAGGAAGGACGTCCGATGCCCGACCTCGTGGTGATCGACGGCGGGCGCGGGCAGATCGCCGCGGCGCTGAAGGCGTTCGTTGCGCTCGACCTGACGCCCCCTGCCCTCATCGGCCTCGCGAAGAAGCACGAGACGATCATCTTCCCGGACGAACGCGCCCCGCTCAACCTGCCGCTGAACCACCCCGGCCTGCAGGTGTTGCAGCGCCTGCGCGACGAGGCGCACCGCTTCGCCAACACCTACAACGCCGACCTGCGCTCAAAGAAGATCCGCGAGAGCATCCTCGACGATTTTCCCGGACTCGGAAAGGTGCGCCGCGCCGCCCTGTTGGCGCACTTTGGTGGCATCGACCGCCTGCGCACGGCCACGCCCGACGCGATCGCCGCCGTCGAAGGCTTCGGTCCGCGCCTCGCCGCAGAGTTGCACGCGTTCCTCGCCCGCCCGGCTGCGCCTGCAACCAAGCCCGACGAGGAAAGCGCCACCTAAGCCCCGCCCGCCTGAAGGGCGCGCCGGTCGCCAACGATCCGCGCGCCGCGGCGAATGCGCGTTTGCGCCCGCGGCTGATCGCGCCTAGCAACGCCGCATGATCCTACCCCGATTCATGTTCCGCCTGTGCCTGCTCCTGGGTTTGTCCGCCGCCGGCGCGTACGCCGAGGTGGTGCTCGCGCCGCTCTTCCGCGACGGCGCCGTGTTGCAACGCGACAAGCCTGTGCCCGTCTGGGGCACCGCCGATGCCGGCGAAAAGGTAACGGTGGCGTTCGGCGGACAGTCGGTGAGCACGACGACCGGTGCGGACGGCCGCTGGATCGTGACCCTCGATGCGCTGCCGGCCCAAGCGACGCCGGCCGAACTCATCGTGACGGGCAAGAACACCGTGACGGTGCGTGACGTCGTCGTGGGCGAGGTCTGGCTGCTGTCGGGCCAGTCCAACATGGAATGGTCCGTCGCGCGCTCGATGAACGCGAAGGAGGAAATCGCCGCCGCGAACAATCCGCTCATCCGCCACTTTAAAGTCGCACGCAACGTCGCCACCGAGCCGCAGACTCAGGCAGGCGGGACCTGGAACGCGACCACGCCGGAAACCGTGGGTGGCTTCTCCGCCGTCGGCTACTATTTCGCCCGGGACCTGCAGCGCCGCGTCGACGTGCCGATCGGCCTGATCAATTCCTCCTGGGGCGGCACGCCGATCGAGGCGTGGATGAGCCCGCTCGCCCTCGCGAGCAACCCCGCCTTCGCCGTGGTCAACGAACGCTGGGCCGCCACGCTCGCCTCGTATCCGCAGCGCAAGACCGCCCACGACGAGGCGGTGGCCAAATGGGAGGCGGATCGCGCCGCCGCCCAGGCCGCGAAGCAGCCGTTCACCCGCAACCGTCCCGGCGATCCCGCCGGTCCCGGACACCCGTCGACGCCGACCAGTCTCTTCAACGGCATGATCAATCCGCTCGTGCCTTACGCCCTGCGCGGTGCGCTATGGTACCAAGGCGAGAGCAATGCGCCCCGCGCCGCGGAGTACCATGCGCTCTTCGCCGCGATGATCACGCATTGGCGAAAGCACTTCGGTCAGGGCGATTTCCCCTTCCTCTGGGTACAGCTGGCCAACTTCAAGGTGAACAACGACGCCACCGGCCAGAACTGGGCGTACCTACGCGAGGCGCAGACGGAGACGTTGTCGCTGCCCGCCACCGGCCAAGCCGTGATCATCGACATCGGCGACCCCAACGACATTCATCCGACCAACAAGCAGGAGGTCGGCCGCCGGCTCTCGCTCATCGCGCGTCACCAGGTGTATCAGCAACCCGGTGACCATTCGGGCCCGGTCTTCGAACGCGCGGCCCGCGAAGGCGCCACCCTCCGCGTGCACTTCAAGTACGCCGACAACGGACTCACCGCCGCCGACAAGCCGCTGCAGGCCTTCGAACTCGCCGGCCCCGATCGGAAGTTCTATCCCGCCAAGGCCGTGATCGAGCGCAACACCGTCGTCGTGAGCGCACCCGAGGTGACGGAGCCCGTTGCCCTGCGCTACGCCTGGAGCAACGATCCCGGCGCCAATCTCTTCAACGGTGCCGGGCTTCCCGCCGCGCCCTTCCGCACCGACACCTGGTAATCCGGAGCGTCGCCCCATGACCCCCGCCCGCCTGATCGCCCTCGCCCTGCTCGTCGTTGCGCCCGGCCTCGCGTTCGCAGCGGCCAACCGTCCGGCTGCCGAGAAACCGGCCAACGTCATCGTCATTTACTGCGACGACCTCGGCTACGGCGACCTCGGCAGCTACGGCCACCCCAGCATCCGCACGCCCCATCTCGACCGCATGGCGACGGAGGGCATCCGCTTCACCGACTTCTACTCGGGCGCCGAAGTGTGCACGCCAAGCCGGGCCGCGCTCCTCACGGGCCGCTACGCCTTGCGCAGCGGCATGGCCGGCGGACGGCGGGTGCTGTTCCCGAATTCGCCCGGTGGCCTGCCACCCGCCGAGCTCACGCTCGCCGAGGCCCTGCGCGATCGCGGCTACGTCACGGCTCACATCGGCAAATGGCACCTCGGCATTCACGCCGGCTCGCGCCCGCAGGATCAGGGCTTCGATTTCAGCTTTGGGCTTCCCTACTCCAACGACATGGACGCCCGGGCCGACCTGCCGCGCGGCTCAGCCATGTCGCCCACGCCGCCCGCCGATGGCTGGAATGTACCGTTGATCCGCAACGGCGAAATCATCGAGCAGCCGGCGGATCAGACCACGCTCACGCAGCGTTACACCGACGAGTCGCTGCGGTTCATCCGCGAGAGCCGCGCCGCCGGCAAACCGTTCTTCCTCTACCTCGCGCATACCATGCCACACGTGCCCCTCTTCGCCTCGCCCGAGCAGAAGGGCCGGAGCCCGCGCGGCATCTACGGCGACACCGTCGAGGAGATCGACACGAGCACCGGCCGCATCCTCGACGCCCTGCGCGAGGCCGGCCTGGCCGGAGACACCCTGGTCATTTTCAGCAGCGACAACGGTCCTTGGCTGACGCAAGGCCTGCAGGGCGGCAGCGCCGGCCTGTTGCGGGAAGGCAAGGGCAGCACGTGGGAGGGCGGCATGCGCGTGCCCGCCCTCGCCTGGATGCCGGGCCGCATCGCTCCGGCCGTGGTGCGCCAGCCGGCCAGTGTGCTCGACCTGTTTCCCACCGCCCTCGCGCTCGCCGGTGCCACGGCACCGGAGGGTCTCGCCTTCGACGGGCGCGATCTCGGACCGGTGCTCTTCGAGGGCAAGGAGCGGCCTGACGCGCCGTTCTTCTACTACCGCGGCACCCAGATCTTCGCCTGCCGGTTGGGCAAGTGGAAGATGCACACCCGCACCCAAGGGGGCTACGGCGATCCGCGACCCGTCGTGCACGAGACTCCGCTGCTCTTCAACCTCGAGGTCGATCCATCCGAGACGACGAACGTCGCCTCCGACCATCCCGACGTCGTCGCGGCGATCGTCGCCGCTACCGAGGCCCATCAGGCCACCGTGGTGGCAGTGCCGACCCAGCTCTGACCGGTGAGCGCGTTTAGCGAAACTCGCCCAGGCGGGTGAAGTCGATCACCTCAACGCCCTTGCCCGGTTTCTGCTCGGTGATGACCTCGAAACGGCTCGTGGCGCGGCTGAAGCTGCGGCCCCGGCTGTCGTAGAACTGCAGGTAGGCCCGACCCTTGGTCCGGTAGCGACCGTCCCATCCGGCAATCGGCTCCGTCTCTTCCGTCTCGATCTCGCATTCGTAGACACTGACTGAGCTCGAGCCGGCTTGATACTCGTAGGTGAAGAAACGGCGGGCGCGTTCCGACGCCGCCTCCCGATGCCGGCTGACCGGAGCCGCACGGGGCGCCGCCGGCGGCGCGCTCACCTGCACCGGCGCGACCGCGGGCGCGACGGCAGACGGCGGTGGCGCAGCGCGAGGGACGATCGTGGTGAGATTGGACCCGGCCACCGGCACGGCCGCCTTCACCTGCACATCAAATGGAGCCGGAATCAGCGCGACCGGAATGCTCATGGCGGTCCGCCCGGCCAGCAACAGCACGCGCCCGGTGGCGGGATCGTAGGACTTCACCGTCACCTCCCGCAGCGTCCGCCCGTCCGTCAGATCGAGCCGGGTAAAGGTGGTGACCGGTTCGTTTGCCTTACCTGCCACGGCGAACGCCAACGCGGCCCAGATCACAGCAATCGTTGGGAATGTCCTCATGGCGACGCCCCAGACTGCCTCGTTTGGGCCCCAGACGGCAAGGGTTTTGCAGTCCCTAGGAAAAGCCTACCCGGCCGAACCGGGCGAAAGCCGGTTGTGTCGCGGCGAAAGGGCACCTCTGGGCGGCCAACCTACATCGGCCCCCACTCACGTCGATCGAGCGTAAGGCACGCGATCATCGCACCGCCAGGAGTTCCGCCACGACGGCGCGCGCCACCGCGGCTTGCACGGCCGTACGCGTCATCCCCGTACACACGATCCGCCCCGAGCGGAGCGCATAACCCTTGCCCGGCACCCGCTGCGCGATTGCCCAGCAGGCATAGGGCGACAAGACACCGGCGGCGGGCGACGCTTCGGCGTAACCGGTGGTCGCAGCGCCGACATCGCTGCCGAACAGCGCGCAGGCGCCGCGCGCCATCTGGCGCGCGATGTCCTCCGAGACACAGTTCACCGCGGCAGCCGCGGCTTGGTCCACGCCGAGGTGCCGCACCTTCTGCTCCAGCGTGTAGGCGGTGATGCCACCCCGGAAAAACTCCGAGGCCCCCGAGACCGATCCGATAAGTGCCTGAAGCTGCCCGCAGGTGATGCTCTCGGCCACGGCCAACGTGAGGCGAGGCTCCGTGAGAAAGCGTTCCTTCAACGGGGAGATCATGGCGCGACGGGACGCGGACGGGGCAGCACCGGCAGAGGATTGCCCGGCACGAGCAGCGGCCCGGCCAAAAACACCTGCGGCGACCCCGGATCGACGGTGACGAGCACGCCGTGGATGTCCCCCGCGCCGAAGGTCTCGAGCTGGGTCACATTGGGCACCGGCTCACCGTCGCGCTCGAAGGCCTTGGCCGGTTCCAGCCGGTAGCGGTGCTCGTCGGCGTGCACGAGCAGCACCGGTTTGCCGAAGGCCCGCGCCTCCTGCTCGAGCGTGTCGAGGAAACGCTTGAAGCCGGGCGAGCGTCCGGGCTGACCGTAGTCGTGCGCGAAGGGCTGTGCCTGGCAGAAGAACGCGACGCCGGGCGCGCCGGTCTCGCGGGCCTCGGCAAACGCCGCCCGCACCCAGGCCTCGTTGGCCGCATCGCGTTGCGCAAACTCGTCCAAGGCGCCCGGCAGCTCGGGGCTGTGGTTGTTGTTGCTGCCGACCACGTGCACGGTGGCAAAGACCACGCCGCCCATCGTCCACCGGGCGTTCTCGACAAACTTGCGAAACGGCGGGTCACGCCGCTGGGTGACGAGCGGCAGCGGACGGCGTCCCAGGCTGCGCTCCTCGGCGAAGTAGGTGGCCCGCACGAGGCCGAGCCAGAAGAGCGGATCCTGACGTCCGTTGCTCTCGCGATGAACGTCCGTCCACTCGTTGTCGCCCGGCGTATAGATGAGCGGGCCGTCGAAGGTGTCGAACCACGCCTTGACCCGTTGCAGGAAGGCCTCGGAGGGACGTTCGCTTCCTCCCTTCGTGTCGCCCAGATGCACGGTGAACGCCGGCCCGTGCCGGTTGATTTCGGCAATGAGGCGCTCAAAGGCGGGGTAATTGGCCTCGCCGTACGGCATGCAGCCGAGGGCAGCGAAGGAGAAACGCTCCGCGGTTGCGGCCGGCACGACCGCAACGAGCGTCAGAAAAACGGTGAATCGCAGGGACAGGACGCGCATGTCGGCGCGGAGCATGGCAACCCCGCCGCACCGCGCGAAGAACAAAGCGTGTGACGTTACCGCGTCAGCTGCAGCCGCAGGTGCCGCCTTCGCCGTGGGCGTGCCCGTGGGCCGTCTCCTCCGCGGTGGCCACCCGCACCGCCAGCACCTCGACGTCGAAGGTCAGGTCGACGCCGGCGAGCGGATGATTGGCGTCCAGCAACACCTCGTCTCCTTCGATGCCGACCACCGTGACGATCGGGGCATAGCGGTCCGTGCCTGCTTGAAACTGGTCGCCCGGACGCAGCTCGCCTTCGACCGGCAGCAACGCGCGCAGCACGCGTTGCACCTGCTGCTCATCGCGTTCCCCGTAGGCCCGCGCCGCCGGCACACCGATCCGGGCCTTGGTGCCGGCCGCCAACGACCGCAGAGCCTCGTCGAGACCGTCGATGATCTGGCCCGCACCTTCGAGGAACGTGACGGGGTCCGCGCCGGAGGAGGTGTCGAGCACACGGCCGGACGGATCGCGCAGCGTGTAATGGAAGGTGATGACGTTGGGCACGCCTCCATGTCCGCAGCCGGTGCGGCGCGGGTCAAATCCTACCTTGGCACCGGCGGACGCGGGCGCCACGGTGAGATCTCACCCCAACCCCTCCATGAATCGCTTTTTCTGGCCACTCGCATCCCTGTTCCTCACCGCCTTCGCCGTCCTGCCGGCGCAAAATCCGCCCCCGGAACCCACCCTCGCGTGGTACGAGGTGCAAACCTGGGGCGTGGAAGGCCGGGCCTTCGGCGACGCGGAACGCCAACGCTGGTACGACCGTTTTCCCGCCTCGGCCCAGGGCAAGGTGACCGACGCGGTCTGGGGACTCAGCCGCGACAGCGCCGGCATGATGGTGCGCTTCCGCACCGACGCGCCGACAATCTGGGCGGCTTACGACCTGATGAGGCCACACACGCCCGGGGCGAACCAGACCGCGATCGCCGCCAGCGGCCTCGACCTCTACGCCCGCGACGACGCCGGCCGCTGGCGCTGGGTGGGCGTGACCCGGCCGAACCGGCAGGACATGCGGCAGGAAATCATCGGCGGCCTCGCCCCCGGCCTGCGCGAGTACGCGGTCTACCTGCCTTTGCGCAACAGTCCGGAAACCCTCGCGATCGGCGTCCCGCCGATGGCGCGCTTCGAGGCCCTGCCCCCGCGCACGGAGAAACCCATCGTCTTCTACGGCACCTCGATCAACCACGGTGCGAGCGCCTCGCGTCCCGGCATGGTGCACACCGCCATTTTGGGCCGCCGCTTCGACCTGCCGGTGATGAACTTCGGCTTTTCCGGCAACGGGCGCATGGACGCGGCCGTCGGCGACTACCTCGTGCAGATCGACGCCGCGGTGTACGTGATCGACTGCCTGCCCAACATGGGCGCCGCGCTCGTCCGCGAGCGCTGCATCCCGCTGGTGAAACAGTTACGCGCGGCACGGCCGACCACGCCCATCGTGCTCGTCGAGGATCGCCGCAACACCAACAGCTGGATCCTGCCGGCGCGCGCTGCCCACCACACCGCCAATCACGAGGCGCTGTGGGAATGTTACGAGGCCCTGCGGGCCGAGGGCGTGAAGGATCTGTATTATATTTATGGCGACGACCTGCTCGGCCACGACGGCGAGGCCGCCACGGATGGCTCGCATCCGAGCGACCTCGGCTTCATGCGCCAGGCCGACGTGATGGAACCGGTCCTGCGCCGCGCCCTCGGCCGCTGAGCGCCCCGGGCCAAAAAGAAGGCCCCCGCCTTGCGGCGGGGGCCCAGGTTCAAATCGTCACCGGCGCCGCAGGGCTCAATCCCAGTTGAGCACGAGGCGGGTGTAGTAGGTGGTGTCCATCTTCTTCACGCCGGCGCCCGGGCGGCTGTTGTAGTCGTTGCTCAGGCCGATGCGCAGCTTCCAGAGGGAGGCCGAGATGGGCATCTCGAAGAACGAGTCGTGGATGGCGCGGAAGTTGCCGAAGTCATCGAAGGCCGGCACGTAGGAGAGGCTGTTGTTCAGCACGCCGTTGCTCAGCGTCAGGCGGTGGGCGAGGCCGAAGTCGAGACCGGCGCTCTTCACGTCCTCGGTCAGCGGGTTGGTGTAGCCCTCATAGCGGAACGACACACCGGCTCGGGTCGTGAGCAGCTGGTTGTCCTTCTTGATCACGTCGTAGCCGAAACCGGCCGCAGCGACGTTGTAGAGTTCGATGTCCTTCACGCGGTCGAAGCCGCCTTCGTTGCGCACGTACCACGAGTAGCGGCCCGAGAAGTTGTTGGCGTAATCGACGCCGGCGCGGAACTGGTCGGCCGACTTCACCTCATCCGTCTCCTGGCGGTTGTAGGCGGTGTAGAACTGGAGCGTGTCCTGCGGGCCCTTGAGCGTGGCGCGGAAGCTGAAGGCCGTGCCGAGCTGGTCGCTGTTGCCATTCTTGCCCGTCACGTCGACGGCCGCCTCATAGGCCCACTTGCGCGTCGGGACGATGGTGGCGGGATCGCGTTCGCCCGGGCCCCAGGTCATCGCGACCTGGTCAACACCGGTCGTGATCGTGCCGGCGGCGCCGCTGATCGTGATCTGGCCCGCACCGGCCGGGACCACCTTGCCCTCGATCACCGTCCCGGCCGACAGGCGCAGGAACATCGGATTGTCCGTGGTGAGGCTCACCACCTCGCTTTGCTTGACCTTGATGTCGCCGGCGTAGTCGGTGCTGAGCACGACGGTCGTGCCATCGATCTTGGTCACCGTGCCCACGAGGCGCGCACCGTTGCGGGTCTCGACGACGTCGGCCGACGCCCAGGAGGCGGCAAGAGCGGCAAGCACGGTCACCGCGAAGGAGGAGAGGAATCGTTTGGAGTTCATAAGGACAGGCCTGAGTAGAACACCCGGGATGTCCGGCAAGTCAACGGCAGCATTGGATTCATACCGGCTGCGGCGCGGGCCCGTGAACAACGCTGGACAGGGACGCGGCGCCTGCCTTGCCTTCGCAATCAATGTCCGAGCGCGTTGCACGCCCCTCCCTGATTGTCGCCGATGGCTGGCAGGACTACCGCCTGCTCGACGCCGGCGAAGGCATGAAGCAAGAGCGCTGGGGCGCCTACACGCTCGTGCGGCCCGACCCGCAGATCATCTGGCCACGGAAAAATCCGGGCGAGTGGCGGGACTGGGATGGCTTTTACCATCGCAGCGAGAAGGGCGGCGGCCGCTGGGAGTTCCGCCGGCCGTTGCCGGACTCGTGGAAGATCGCCTACGCCCCGCTCGGGCTGACCTTTCGCATTCACCCGACCTCTTTCAAACACACCGGGCTCTTCCCCGAGCAGGCGGTGAACTGGGACTGGTTTAGCGGCCTGATCCGCGAAGCGCGGGGCGCCGGGCGGGAAGTGAACGTGCTCAACCTCTTCGGCTACACTGGCGCCGCGACCTGTGCCGCCGCCAAGGCCGGCGCCACCGTCTGCCATGTCGACGCCGCCGAAGGCATGGTGAAATGGTGCCGGGAGAACGCGGCCCTGAGCGGGCTCGCCGACGCCCCGATCCGCTACATCGTCGACGACTGCCTGAAGTTCGCCCGGCGCGAGAAGAAGCGCGGGCGCACCTACGACGCCATCATCATGGACCCGCCGACCTACGGCCGCGGCAGCACGGGCGAGATGTGGAAGCTCGAGGACCACCTGTGGGAGCTGCTCGGCGAGTGCCGCGACCTCTTGAGCCCGCGTCCGCTCTTCTTCCTCATCAACGCCTACACCGCCCGCCTCTCACCCACCGTGGTGGGCAACCTGCTCGCCGCCCTGCTGCCCGACCGCGGGGGCACGCTCACCGCCGGCGAGGTCGGCCTGCCCATCCAGGCCGACGGCAAGGTGCTGCCCTGCGGCATCTACGGCCGCTGGCAGGCGTGACGCCTCCTTTCATGTCCTCCGCCGAATCCTATTACACCACCGCCACGACGATGTTGGCGCGGGCCCGCGAGATCAACGAGGCCACGCTCAAGACCTGCGGCGCCCTCATCGGCGCCTCCATCGCCCAGGGTGGCGTGCTGCACACCTTCGGCAGCGGTCACAGCGAGATCATCGGACGCGAGATCATCGGGCGCGCCGGTGGCCTGATGTGCGTGAGCGGCATCTTCGATCCGGGCGCTGGCTTTTCGGAGAACGTGGTCGGCTACGGCACCCGCCTCGCCGAGCGCTACGACCGCCAGTACGGGTTGCACAAGGGCGAGGTCATCATCGTCATCTCGAACTCGGGCAAGAACGCCTCGCCCATCGAGGTCGCCCTCTACGCCAAACAGAAGGGCCTGACCGTCATCGCGCTCACCGCCCTGAGCATGAGCACCACGAGCAAGACGGTGCACCCGGGCGGCAAAAACCTCCACGCCATCGCCGACTACACCCTCGACAACTGCGGCGTGCCTGGCGACGCCATCGTCACGCTCACGCCGCCCGACTCCGGCGAGGTTCCCATGACGGGTTCCCGGCTGCCCGAGTCGCTTCAGGCCGGCCCCACCTCGACGCTGATCGGCGCCACCCTGCTCAACCTGCTCGCGCTCGAGGCCATGGACTGGCTCAACGGCAACGGTTACCCGCTGCCCGTCCTGCTCAGCCAGAACGTCCCGGGCGGCATGGAGCACAACATCGAGCTCGCCAAAAAGTACCGCACCCGGCTGAGCAAACTGATCGGTTGACCATGGTGGGGCCCAAAGCAGAGCAATCGACGGAGTGGCGACGAGCGCGGCACCCTCGCACCGCGTACCCTTTCCCGCCTTGCCTCCGTTTCAACCCATGAAAATCGGCGTTGATGGCGGCGGCTCGAAGACGGAGCTCGTGCTGGTCGATGACCAGGGCGAGGTCGTGCAGCGGCATGTCGCCGGCGGGTGCAACCCCAACGTGATTGGCGCCGAGGCGGCGCGGCGACTGCTGCAGGATTCCCTGCGCACCCTCACCGTCGGCCTGCCCGCTGGCTCGGTCTCAGCCACCCTGCTGTGCATGGCGGGCAACCGGGTCTTCTGGCGCGAGACCGCCGAGGCCCTGTCGGACTACGGACGCATCGCCACCACCGACGACGCGCTGCCCGTGCTCGAGCTCGCGTCCGACGGCGGGCCCGGCCTCGTGCTGCACGGCGGCACGGGCTCCTTCGTCGCCGCGCGCACGGCGGACCAGCGCAATCCGCTCGGCTGCCTCTATGCCGGCGGCCTTGGGTGGCGCTTCGGCGATCCGGGCAGCGGCTACGACATCAGCCGGCGGGCGATCGGCCGCGGCCTGCTCGAATTGCAAGGCTGGGCGCCTTGGTCCCGCATCGGCCCCGCCCTGCAGGCCCACACCAGCCTGAAGGACACCGCCGACATCACCCGCTACTTTTATGCCCACGCCGAGGCGAACCGCGTGATCGCGTCGCTGGCACCGGTCATCCTCAACCTCGCCGCCGAGGGCGACGAGGCGGCCCGCGAGATCGTGGCGGCCTCGGCCGGCGAACTGCTCGAGCTGGCCCTGCAGGTCGCAACCACCACATTCCCCGACCTCCCGCTGGATGCGTTGCGCGCCGGCCTGAGCGGTCCGGTGCTGACCCACCCCTTCGTCATCGCCGACCTCACGCCGCGGTCTCTGCTGCCGCTCGTCCCTGTCACCCAGGCCCCAATCGAAGGCGTACGCCGCCTGCTCCGCCGGCTCTGAGCGGAAACGCCATCCTCTTCCCGGGGTTCACGTCATTGGAGCCATGTCCGCCTGTCAGGAAACCGTGATCCTGCCCGAAGCCGCCTGGCGGGAGCGCCAGCGCGCCCACGAGGGGCGCGTGCGCGGCTGGACGGACCCGCATCAGGCGAGGGCGGCGCGCGGCGAGAAGCATCCGGTCTACGATTTCCTGTTTTCGTACTATGCCTTCCGGCCGGCGTGGCTGCGCCGCTGGCACCCGGGGCCCGATGTCGTCCTCGCCGGCGAGGGCGCGCGGACGTTCCTGCGCTGGCCGGAGTATCGGGAAACCGGTGACGGCGTCGGGATCGATGTCTCAACCTTGCCGGCGCACCGGCGGGAGTTCGTCCGCTGGTTGCGCGACCTGCTCGTCGCCATGCAGGGCCGCCCGGCCTTCTATGGCTGCTTCGGTCTGCACGAATGGGCGATGGTCTACCGCCAGTCGCCGGACGAGGTACGGCACAATGCCTGGCCGCTGCGTTTTCCTCCCGACGAGCTGGCGCGCATTGTCGAGGCGGGTCCGGTGTGCTGCTCGCACTTTGACGCTTTCCGCTTCTTCACCACGCCCGCGCGGCCGCTCAACCGCCTGCAACCTGAGCGCGCCACGACGACGCAGCTCGAACAGCGCGGCTGCCTGCACGCGAACATGGATCTCTACAAGTGGGCCTTCAAACTGGCGCCCTTCACGCCGTCGGAACTGATCGCCGACGGCTTCGAGCTGGCCCGTGACATCCGCGAGATCGACATGCGCGCGAGCCCCTACGATCTCGCGGGGCTGGGTTTTCCGCCGATCCGCATCGAAACGCCCGAGGGGCGCGCGGAGTACGAGCGCCATCAGCGCGCCTTCGCCGCGCGCGGCGAGCCGTTGCGGGCGAGGCTCATTGCGCTCTGCGACAGCCTGCTGCGGGCCGAGGGCACGAGCCCGAGCGTGTAGGCTGCACGTTCAACCACGCAACCGATCCAAGCGGGTTTCACCGAGCACACCGAGCCCCTCACCCGCCGATATAGCTCATCTCGATCTTCGGCCGCACCTCGCCCGCAGCGAGCAGGCCGGCGCGATCGTCCGAGTAGCGATCAAGGCGGCCGCGCCACACCCGTGCGACGTAGGCGCGCAGCGCGGCATCGTCGGCGCCGGCACGCAGACAGCCGAGCACATCCCACCCCAAGGCGGTGAAGAGGCAGGTGTAGAGCTTACCGTCGGCCGAAAGCCGCGCGCGGTGGCAATCGCGGCAGAAGGGCTCCGTCACCGACGAAATCAGCCCGATCTCCCCGCGTCCGTCCGTGTAACGGTAGCGCGCCGCCACCTCGCCGCGGTAGGCAGGTCCGACCGGTTCGAGGGGCCATTCGGCGCCGATGCGCGCCACGATCTCGCGGGCGGGCACCACCTGCGCCGCCGACCAATGGTTCGTGTTGCCCACATCCATGAACTCGATGAAGCGCAACGGATGGCCGCGTTCGCGAAAATACGCCGCCATGGGCAGGAGCTCGTGGTCGTTCACGCCGCGCTGGACGACCATGTTGATCTTGATCCGCAGGCCGAGGCCCGCAGCCGCATCGATACCGGCAAGCACGCGCTCCGGGGTGAACCCGAGCCCGTTCATGCGCCCGGCCGTCGCGGCGTCGAGCGAGTCGACCGAGACATTGAGGCGGTCGAGTCCGGCGTCGCGCAGGGCCGGCGCCAGTTTTGCGAGCAGCCAACCGTTGGTGGTGAGCGCCACCTCGGGCACGCCGACGTCGCGCTTCAGGGCCCGGATCAGCGTCGGCAGGTCGGCCCGCAGGAGCGGCTCACCGCCGGTGAGTCGGATCTTCTCCACCCCCAGCGCCCGAAACGCGCGCGCGATGCGGACGATCTCGTCCTGCGCCATGAGCTGCGGATCCTTCAGGAAGGCGTACCCGGGGCCAAACACCTCGCGCGGCATGCAATACGGACACCGAAAGTTGCAACGGTCCGTCACCGAGATGCGCAGATCGCGGAGGGGGCGTTGAAAGGAGTCGCGGAGGTCGTCCATGCAGGCGAACGGGCAAGCAAAGCCGTCCCCGCCGTTTTCGCGAGGGCGATTTGAACATCGCTGTCATTCGGGATTCCGTCCCGCGCCAAGTCTGTCCACCGTGCCTTCGTCCGCCTCCCCTTCTTCTGACCATGTTGACCCCCGCCGAAGCCGAAACGCTGATTCTCGACCATGTCCGCCCGCTTCCCGCCGAAGACTGTCCTTTGGGGCAGGCCCAGGGGCGGATCCTGCGGACGCCAATCGTGGCTGAACGCGATTTCCCGCCCTTCGACCGGGTGACGATGGACGGCTACGCGCTCCGCAGCACGGCGGTGTTGGCCGGCCATCGTCGGTTTCGCATCCAGGGCATGCAGGCCGCCGGCATGGTTCCCCTCGCGGTCGAAGCCGATGACAGCTGTGTCGAGATCGCCACCGGCGCGGTGCAGCCGGCGGGGGCCGACGCGATCGTGCCCTACGAGCAGGTGCGGCGCGACGGCGCCTTTGCCCAGCTCGATGCGACCGTGGTCGTCGCCCCTGGCCAACACCTGCACCGGCGCGGCTCCGATGCCCGCGAGGGCGATCGCCTCGTGCCGGTCGGAACGCGCCTCACCGGTCGCGAGATCGCCGTGGCCGCCTCCTGCGGATGCGCCACGCTGACGGTGAGCCAGCGTCCGAGCGTGGCGGTGGTGGCCAGTGGCGACGAACTCGTCGAGGTCACGGCGGCCGTGGTCTCCCCGCACCAAATCCGCAAGTCCAACGACTACGCCCTGCGCGCCACCCTGCTCGAGACCGGAGCCGCCAGCCGGGTCGAACGTTTCCACCTGCGCGACCTGAAGACGGAGCTGGAACAGCAGCTGCGCCGCATCGTGGCCGAATTCGATGTCGTGCTGCTCACGGGCGGAGTGTCCCAGGGCCGCTTCGACTATGTGCCCGAGGTGCTGGCCGGCCTCGGCGTGGTCAACGTGCTGCGCGGCGTAGCCCAGCGACCCGGCAAGCCGTTCTGGTTCGGAGTCAGTTCGCGCAAGACGCCGGTCTTCGCCCTGCCCGGCAACCCGGTGTCCACCTACATCTGCCTGCACCGCTACGTGCTGCCCGCCCTTGCCCGCATGGCCGGGGCGCCGGCGCCCAAACCCGACTACCTGGCCCTCGGCAGCGCCACCACCTTCAAGGCCCCGCTCGCGTGGATGCTGCCGGTGGTCGTCTCCGCAGCCCCGGACGGACGCCGCATCGGCGAACCGGCGCCGTTCAACACCTCCGGCGACTTTGCCGGCCTGATCGGGACGGATGGCTTTGTCGAACTGCCGCCTGGTCCGCGTGATTTCCCGGCTGGCACCGTTGCCCGCTTCTACCCCTGGAGCTGATTTCACCGCGGCGCGACGTTGTCTCCCGCCGCGATCCTGTTACCCTGTTCTCCTCCGCCCATGCTTTCCCATCTCGACGACAAGAACCGGCCCTCGATGGTCAACGTGGGGGACAAGGCGCCCACGGCCCGCACCGCCCACGCCGTCGCCATCGTGGTCCTGCCCCCGGCCCTCGCGGCCTTGATCAACCACCACGAGATCACCGGCAAGAAGGGGCCCGTTTTCCAGACGGCCAGCCTCGCCGGCGTGATGGGGGCCAAGCGCACCAGCGACCTGATTCCGCTCTGCCATCCGCTCCCGCTCGAGGATTGCCAGGTCGAGCTCAAGGCTCAGCCGCCGGCCGCCGACGGTTCAGTCGAGGTGCACATCCACTGCCGCGCCGCCGTCCATGCCAAGACCGGCGTGGAAATGGAGGCGCTCACCGGCGCGTCGGTCGCCGCCCTCACGCTCTATGACATGGGCAAGGCCGTCTCCCACGGCATCGTGATCCGGGAGATCCGGCTACTTGAGAAAACCGGCGGCAAGCGCGACTATCGCGCCTCGACCTGATGAAGACCGTCCATGTGCAATACTTTGCCCTCCTGCGCGAACAACGCGGGCTCAGCCGCGAAGCCGTGACCACCGCCGCCGCCACCGCGGGCGACCTGTATGACGAACTGCGCGCCCGCCACCGCCTCGGCCTCGAACCGGCCCAGCTGCGCGTGGCGGTGAACGGCGAGTTCGCCGCGTGGTCCACCCCGTTGGCCGACGGCGCCCAACTGGTGTTCATCCCCCCTGTCGCCGGAGGCTGATCCATGCGTTTTCGCATCTCCGAAACCCCGCTCGACCTGGGCGCCCTGCGCGCCGAACTGCCTGACGCCCGGGCCGGGGCCTTCGTCTGCTTTGAGGGCTGGGTGCGCAATCACAACGAGGGCAAACCGGTCCGCTCCCTCGAATACGAGGCCTACGTCGAGCTGGCCGAGCGCGAGGGCCAGCACATCCTCGCCGAGGCCCGCGCCCGCTTTGCCGTACTCGACGCCGTCTGCGTGCACCGCACCGGCCACCTCCAGCTGGGCGATCTGGCTGTCTGGACCGGGGTGACCGCCGCCCATCGCGGCGCGGCCTTCGACGCCTGCCGCTACATCATCGACGAGGTGAAGGCCCGCGTGCCGATCTGGAAAAAGGAACACTACGCCGACGGCGCGACCCAGTGGATCAATTGCGCCACCCGGGGCGACTTCGTCGACGAATCGCCACCGCGCTGAACCGGTGCGGTCAACCCGCGCGCAGTCTTTGCCAAGTTCCGCGCGATCTTAAGCGTTGAGCCGGACGCACGGCCGGGCACGATGGAAAGCACAGCGATGACCGCTGTGCCTCCCAAACCCCCGGCACGCATGATCTGCTACGTCCCCGCCGAGACCTCGCCCGGTGAACTGAGGGCCGCCCTCACACCCGCCACCGCCAAAGCCCTCGCCCAACTGGGTTTCACCGTGCAGGCCCCGCCGGGCCTCGGCCGCGCCAGTTTGTATCCTGACGCTGACTACACCGCCGCCGGCACCACCTTCGTCACCGACCATGCCGCCGCGCTCGCCGCCGCCGATGTCGTGCTGCGCGTGCGCAAGCCGCCGGCCGGGGATATTGCGCTCATGAAGCGCGGCGCCCTGCACCTGAGCCTGCTCGATCCGTTCAACGAAAAGGCCCTGATCGAGGCCTTCGCCGCGGCCGGGGTCGACGCCGTCAGCCTCGAGATGATCCCGCGCACCACTCTCGCGCAAAAGATGGATGTGCTCAGTTCCCAAGCGAGCCTCGCCGGCTACGCCGCGGTCCTCCAGGCCGCCGCCCGTCTGCGCATGGCCCTGCCCATGATGATGACTCCCGCCGGCACGATCATGCCGGCCCGCGTCTTCGTCATCGGCGCCGGTGTGGCCGGACTGCAGGCCATCGCCACGGCCAAGCGGCTCGGCGCCCGGGTCGAGGCCTTCGACACCCGCCCGGTGGTCGAGGAGCAGGTGAAGTCGCTCGGGGCCAAGTTCGTGAAGATCGATCTCGGCCAGACCGGACAGACCGCCGGCGGCTACGCCCAGGCCCTCACCCCCGAACAAATCGCGAAACAACAGGCCGGCATGGCCCGCATCTGCGCCCAGGCCGACATTGTCATCACCACCGCCAAGGTGTTCGGCCGCAAAGCCCCGCTGCTGGTGACTCGCGCCATGCTCGATGGCATGAAGCCCGGCAGCGTCGTCGTCGACCTCGCCCTCGAGAGCGGGGGCAACGTCGAGGGCGCGCAACCTGACCAGGAGATCGTGACGGACCGCGGCGTCATTCTGCTTGGGCAAACGTGCTTCGAGGGCACCGTCGCCGCCCACGCCACCCAGGTCCTTGCCGCCAACCTCACCGCTTGGCTCACCCACTTCTGGGATGCGAAAGCCAAGACCCTGCGGCTCGACCCCGAGGACGAGATCCTCAAGGGCAGCCTGATCACCCGCGGCGGCGCCATCGTCCATCCGCAGTTCGCAAGGAAAGGCTGATGGGTGAAGGCGTAAGGCTGAATCAAGGCCCGATCCCCGCAGCCGAACGCCTCTCACCGCCGAAACCCACCTCGCCCCACCGCTTTCAACCGCCCCGTTCACCCAACGCCCCTCCTGCGGCGTCAGCCCTTCCGCCTTCAGCCTTCCCCGCCCCCGTCCTTCAGCCTCTCCCTCCTCCCTCCCATGGACCTGATGCTTCTGTTCTTCATCTTCACGCTCGCCGCTTTTCTCGGCTTCGAGCTGATCGCCAAGGTGCCGTCGCAGCTGCACACGCCCCTGATGTCGGGCTCAAACGCCATCTCAGGGATCACCATTGTCGGCGCCATCATCGCCACCGGAACCGATGACGGCTCCTGGGTGACCACCACCCTCGGCACCTCGGCCATCGTGCTCGCCACGGTCAACGTGGTGGGCGGCTACCTCGTCACCGACCGCATGCTCGGCATGTTCAAGAAGAAGGAGCCGGCGAACAAGGAGGGTGCGTCGTCATGAGCCCGCAACTGCTCAACCTCGCCTACATCGTCGCCTCGATCCTCTTCATCTTCGGCCTGAAGATGCTGGGGCGCCAGCATACGGCGCGACGCGGCAACCTGCTCTCCGCCGTCGGCATGCTCATCGCCGTGGTGGTCACGCTCTTCGACCGCCACGTCGTCAGTTTCCAGTGGATCATCGTCGGCCTCATCGCCGGCACCCTCATCGGCATCGCCTGCGCTCGTCTCGTGAAGATGACCTCGATGCCCGAGATGGTCGCCCTGCTCAACGGCTTCGGTGGCCTGGCCTCCCTGCTCGTCGGCTGGGCCGAGTACGGCAAGATCCAGGCCTTCGGCTGGGACAAGTACCTGTCGGAATTCGCCGGCACGCCCACCTTCACCAGCGCGGTGATCTTTCTCACCGTACTCATCGGCGGCATCACCTTCACCGGCTCGATCTACGCCTTTTGCAAGCTGGCCGAGTGGCTCAGCGGTCGGCCCATCCTGTTCACCGGCCAGAACATCGTGAACGGCCTCATGGCCGTCGCCCTGCTCGGCGCCGGCGTGGTCTTCATCGTGAGCCGCGACATGCAGCTGACGACCACGGCGTTCTGGGTCGTCCTCGCACTATGCCTCGTCCTGGGGTGGACGTTGGTGATGCCGATCGGCGGCGGCGACATGCCCGTCGTCATCGCCATCCTCAACAGCCTTTCCGGCCTCGCCGCCTGCGCCGCCGGATTCGTCATCACCAACAACGTGCTCATCGTCGCCGGCTGCCTCGTCGGCACGAGCGGCATGATCCTGTCCGTGATCATGTGCAAGGCGATGAACCGCTCCATCGCCAACGTGCTGTTCTCGGGCTTCGGCGCTGCACCCGCCGCCACCGCTGCGGGTGGCGAGGGCGCGATCCAGGGCGAGCTGAAGCCGATCTCGCCCGAGGACAGCTTCGCCGTACTCGAGGCCGCCCGCCAAGTCGTCATCATTCCCGGTTACGGCATGGCCGTTTCCCAGGCCCAGCACGTCGTGCGCGAACTCGCCGAGATGCTCGAACGCAACGGCGCCGAGGTGCGCTTCGCCATCCATCCCGTCGCCGGCCGCATGCCCGGCCACATGAACGTACTGCTCGCCGAGGCGAACGTGCCCTATGAGCAGCTCGTCGAGATGGACGCCATCAACCCGCTCATGTCGACGATGGACGTCGCCATCGTGATCGGTGCGAACGACGTGGTGAACCCCGCGGCGGCGCGCGACAAGGCGTCGCCCATCTACGGCATGCCCATCATCAACGCCCACGAGGCCCGCACCGTCATCTGCCTCAAGCGCGGCAAGGGCACCGGTTTCTCCGGACTCGAAAACCAGCTCTTCCTGCTGCCGAACACGCGCATGCTCTACGGCGACGCGAAGGCCTCCCTGCAGGGTGTGATCAGCGAATTCAAAGCCGTCGCCGCCGCCTGATCCCGATCCCGGGATCGGCGTCCCTTCAGAACATATCCATCGCCGGAGAGAGCGGCGTACTGCGCGCGACGTTGAGCCGGATGGACTCCAGATTCTCGCGCACCAGGTCGCCCATCGATTCACAGCGCAGGTACTCGGCGCGCTGGTAGTGGTCGGCCAGCGCCGCGCGCAGTTCGTGCACGTTCTCGACCGGGGCGATCGGGTCGCTCGACATGGCCCGCAGCAGCATGCCGAGCCGCTCTTCGGTCACCGCCGCGCGCTGCAGCATCAGGACCTGCTCCTCGCGTTGGTACTGCCGCGCCGTCTCGATCCGCAGGTGCTTGATGCAAAACAGAGCGAGCGGCTGGTTGTCTTTGAAGAACTGCGGCCGGTACAGGTTCATCCGGCCCTCGTACGACTGCTGGTCGAAATCCATCGCACGAATGCGGATCTGCGCCCCCTCGAAGTCGGGCGTGACCACCACCACGAAGTTGTAGCTGCGCATGTCGCCGAGCAGGCGCACGAAGCAGCGCTCATTGAACTTGACCAGCTCCTTCGCCACGCGGATTGGCCGCATCTCGGAGCTGTTGAGCCAGCGATCGATGAAGACGTCGCCCGGGATGCCTGCGATGTGCTCCTCCACCAACGTGCCGCCGTGGGTGAGGTAGTTCATGCGGTTGGGCGAAAGCACGTGCTCGAGCTCGAGCCCGTACACCCGCGAAGCATCGCCGCGCTTGATGTAGAAATGGTCCGGGTTGTCGTTGTAGGCGTTCACGATCCGGATGCGAAAGGGCGCCGAGTTGCCGAAGGCGCAGAAGTCGATCCGGTCGATGTAGAGGTGCCGCATCACGGACAGGTCGCCGTCGACCCGCAGGATCGCGTACACGTGCTTCAGGTCTTCGTGCAGCGACTCCATGTCCTGCCGGTCATAAACCACCGACTCCCACAGGGTCGTCTTCCCGGTGGCATCCGGCAGCGGCCAGGACTCTGAGAACCGGCGCAGGCGCTCGTAGGTGACGGGGAGCTCCCGCTCACGCCGAAAACGCCGCAGGTAGGCACGCAGACCATCGCTGATCGGAAAACTGGGTTTCTTGTGCTGCGGCCTCAGCGCCGTGTCCATGCCCCACGCTGGGCCCGGCCTGTCCCCATGGCAACGCCGGAGCCCGGCGCGTGACACCGGCATTCCTGCCGGTGGGATTAAGCCGCCCCAAGGTCACCCCCGACCCCCGCCGGTTTCGCCTCGCCGAGGGTCCGGACGGCCGCTAGCGTCCCCGTCCATGCTGCTCTTCGCCGCCACCGCGCTCGAAAAACTGCAAAACGTGCCCAAGGCCTTTTGGGTCAATGCCCTCATGGCCATCGGCGCCTTCATTGTCGCCGTCATCCTGATCCGGAACGCCGCCCGCATGAACAAATTCGTGCTGGCGATGATTGTCTTCCTTTTCGTGTCCGTCGTCTGCTTCCAGTGGATCTTCGAGCGCAACGAACCGAAGTTCCTCACCCCGTACGTCGAGAAGATCGCCCCGTTCTTCCCCAGCAAGATCGACTACTACGGCAAGCAGCAGGACCTGCCCAAGGGCGCCAAGTAGGGCCCTCGCCGGCCTCCGCGGCCCTTCACGACCGGCGCCCGTTGTTTAACGGTCACAAAACACCCCTAGTTTAGGGTGGTCTTCCAAGGGAGGAAATGCCTTCCTTCGCCTTTCCCGTTTATGCCCAAGACGCACTCTGACATCGGACTCATCGGCCTCGCGGTCATGGGTCAGAACCTGGCCCTCAACATCGCCGACCACGGCTTCCAGATCTCGGTCTACAACCGTACCGTCGAGAAGACGGAAAAGTTCGTGTCCGAGAATCCGAATACCCCCGGCGGCCTCGTCGGCGCGAAGACCCTCGAGGAATTCGTCGCCTCCCTCGCCAAGCCGCGCAAGGTGATCATTCTCGTCCAGGCCGGCAAGGCCACCGACGCGGTGATCGACAGCCTCGTGCCGCTCTTCGAGCAGGGTGACATCATCATCGACGGCGGCAACGCCCTCTGGACGGACACCATCCGCCGCGAGAAGGCTCTGAAGGAAAAGGGTCTCCGCTTCATCGGCTCCGGCGTGTCCGGCGGTGAAGAAGGTGCGCGCTTCGGTCCGTCCCTCATGCCGGGCGGCGACAAGGAAGCGTTCAAGGAGCTCGAGCCGATCTGGAAGGCCATCGCCGCCAAGGTCGACAAGAAGACGGGCCGCCCCCTCACCGGTGCGACCCCCGGCAAGCCCGTCAAGGGCGGCGTCCCCTGCACCACCTACATCGGCGAGAACGGCGCCGGTCACTACGTGAAGATGGTGCACAACGGCATCGAGTACGGCGACATGCAGATGATCTGTGAGTCGTACGACCTCATGAAGGGCCTGCTCGGCCTCACGCCCGCCGAAATGGGCGAGATCTTCTCCAAGTGGAACAAAGGCGCCCTCGACAGCTTCCTGATCGAGATCACCGCCGATATCCTCAAGCAGAAGGACCCGGCTTCGAACAAGGCCTTCGTTGACGTGGTGCTCGACACCGCCGGCCAGAAGGGCACGGGCAAGTGGACCTCGGTCAACGCGCTCGACATGGGCGTCGCCGCCCCGACCATCGCCGAGTCCGTCTTCTCGCGCTGCCTCTCCGCCATCAAGGAAGAGCGCGTCGCCGCCTCCAAGGTCCTCAAGGGCCCGAAGGCGAAGAAGCTCACCGCCCAGAAGAAGGCGCTCATCCAGGCCATCCACGACGCGCTCTACTGCTCGAAGATCTGCTCCTACGCGCAGGGTTTCCAGCTCATGCGCCAAGCCCAGGTTGAGTACAACTGGAAGCTGAACTTCGGTCAGATCGCCCAGATCTGGCGCGGCGGCTGCATCATCCGTGCGGCCTTCCTCCAGAAGATCACCGAGGCCTACGCCCGCGACGCGAAGCTCGCGAACCTGCTGCTCGACCCGTACTTCAACAAGACGATCCAGAAGGCGCAGAAGAACTGGCGCAAGGTCGTGGCCCTCGCGGCGGAGAACGGCATCCCGGTGCCCACCTTCGCCTCGGCCCTCGCCTACTACGACGGCTACCGCTCGGCCCGTCTGCCCGCCAACCTGCTCCAGGCCCAGCGCGACTACTTCGGCGCCCACACCTACGAGCGCGTCGACCAGCCCCGCGGCAAGTTCTTCCACATCGACTGGCCGGAGAAGTCCCGCCCGCAGCTCGAGGCGTAAGCGAAACGCATAATTCTCGTTCTCCTAGCCGCGTCCTCCCCGGACGCGGCTTTTTCACGCCCACCGCCCGCGCCCGCCGCTCACTCTAATTTCATTCCAATTTGCTCTAAATTAGAATGAATTGACCCTGATTCTAATTTGATTCTAATTTATTCGAAATTAGAACAAATGAAATTCCCCCAGCGCCCAGCACCTTGGCCAGACCTGCTCGCACGCTTGCCCAATGATCTTAAGAACAAGGTCTTCGTGGATTCGAGCTCCACGGCGGGAAAAGACCGGTATCTGCATTGGGACGAACAGCGTTATCGACCCGTGCCTGAAGGCCACACCGCGGAGTCGTGGTGGCTGGTGCTCAAGCTGGGCCGTATGTCCAAGGCTCGCCCCATTCCCTTGAAAGACCGAGAGGGCGTCCCCTTTCGCTTCGGCATTCCCGATCTTGTGGCGCAACGACTCCACACCATCGACCGGGGCCTCGGCTTTGCCTTGGAGCTGCCACAGGCCGTGACCGATTCCGCCAGCCGCGATCAATACATCGTCAGCGCCCTGGTGCAGGAATCCATCACCTCCAGTCAGCTTGAAGGCGCGGTCACCACCCGCGAGGTCGCCAAGGAGCTGCTCCGCACCGGACGCCCCCCGCGCGACACCAGCGAGCGCATGATCTTGAACAACTACGCCACGATGCAGCGCATCCGGGCATTGCGCCAAACCGCCCTCACGCCGGAACTCGTGATGGAGCTGCACGCACTGGTCACCGAGGGCACGCTCGACAAACCCGACGCCGCAGGGCGCCTCCGCCGCGCCGACGAAAACGTGCGCGTCGAGGACATGGATGGCACGGTATTTCACGAGCCGCCGGCCGCCGCCGAGTTGCCCGAGCGGCTCGCGGCGATGTGCGCCTTTGCCAACGACGGCGCCTCCTCGGAGCACTTCGTCCATCCCGTCATCCGCGCCATCCTGCTCCACTTCTGGCTGGCCTACGACCACCCCTTCGTGGACGGCAACGGCCGCACCGCGCGCGCCCTCTTCTACTGGTCGATGCTGCGCGCCGGCTACACGCTCTTCGAGTTCATCTCCATCTCGCAGATCCTGCTTCGCGCCCCGATCCGCTACGCCCGCGCCTTCCTGCACACTGAGACCGACGACAATGACCTCACCTACTTCATCCTTCATCAAACCGAGGTGATCGAGGAGGCAGTGCGAGCCCTGCACGACTACGTGAAGCGCAAGACCGCGGAACTCCGCGAGGCGGAGCATTGCCTACGCGGACTACAAGGCCTCAATCACCGGCAACAGGCGCTCCTGGCGCATGCGCTGCAGCGGCCAGGCACGCGTTACCTCATCGGCGGACACCAGCGCAGCCACGCCGTGTCCTTCCAGACCGCCCGCAACGATCTCTTCGACCTGGCGGAACGCGGCCTGCTCGTCATCCGAAAAGAGGGACGCTCAAACGCCTTCTACGCCCCCGGCGATCTGGGGGAAAAACTATCCCGCCTCACGACTCCGCCGGAAACCTCCGCACCCGTCGCCGATCCAGCCTTGCCGCTCGAGCTCGGCCTGCGCACGCGGCACGACTAACTCCGCGTTCTCATCCATGAACCTCCCCATCCTCGGCGGCGGCCACGAGCTGGTTTTCCCGTGGGTTCGTTTTTGGACGCCGCAGAAAAAGTCCATCCAACTCGGTCTCTCCGCGTTCTGGGGTGGCGACTACGAGGGATATCTGGCCGACCCCGAGGACAAGTTGCTCGGGGTCGAAAACCGTCACTTGCTGAGCACGGAGCGTTTGCTCGAACTCCGTCCAGGCTGCTTCGTGCTTTGCGGCGAGCCAGGCATGGGAAAAACCCGCGCCTTGGACGCAGCCCTTAAAGCCCACGCTCAAAACGTCGACGACCTGCATGAACGCGCCGGCTCCTCGCGCGTCATCCACCTCCACGGCCGCCTCACCCAGGCTCGCAGCACGCGCGACCCCGAGCTTGTAGTGGATATCGGATACCGCCCCATCGTCCTCGGCGAACTCGCGCCCGACGGCGCCCCGCTCCGCCCCCACATCGTCTGGTTTGGCGAGGCCGTGCCCGCGATGGACGAAGCCCTCGCCGAGATGCCCGACGCCGACGCGGTCGTCGTCGTCGGCACCTCGCTCCAGGTTTACCCTGCCGCCGGCCTCGCCGAGCTGGCCCCGGCACGCGCACGGCGTTTCCTCGTTGATCTGCGCCCCGGCCGCGTGCCGCCCGGCTACCGCGCGGTCGCCGCCTCCGCCGAGATCGGCCTGCCTTCGCTAACGGCCGAGCTTGACCTTCGAACACTCCAAGACCTTTCACCTCCGAAAAGTTAGATGTGATTTGCCCCCTCCCCGGCCTTGCCCCTCGACCGTCCCTGCCTTTGCTGTTCGCCACCCTCCCCGCCCCGGCATGAGCACTTTCTCCGACGAACCCGTTCTCGTGAAACCCGACGCGCGTCGGGATTGGAAACGCTGGGCCGCCCTCGGCGCCGCCCTCCTCGCCACCGGCCTCGTCATCTACGTCCCCCTCGACAAGGCCCGCAAGGAAGAGGCCGCCCACGATGCCCGCCGCGGCCAACGCCAAGGCGTCCTGCTCGATCTCGCCCTCGACGGCGCTCCCCACACCCTCGAGCTCACCTGGGCCCGTGATCGCTTCGCCCCCATCCTCTCCCCCGCACCCGCGCCCGGCACCACCCTGCGCATCTCCGGCCGCTTCGGCGACGAAACCCTTTCTTGGAACGAAAGCCTCGGCGCCTTCGGTCCCACCCAGGCCGAGGTGGATCCCTACGCGCACTACCGCCTCTCCCTTCGCCTCGAACGCGAGGGCCGCTCCCTCTGGCCCGACACCGCCTGGGCCTACGGCATCCACGACACCCATGGCCACAACCACTGAGCGGCGTTGTGTAACGTTTCCGCAAACCCGCCCCCGGGTTTGAGCCCGGCGCCCTACCCGGTAATTCTCCGGGTCCGTCAGGGTCGGCTTGCGTCCGCTCGCCCCGCCCGGGCGTATCGTTCGCATGCTCTCCCGCCTTTACGAATGTCGCGTGATGCACGCCCGGCTGCACCCCCGGGCGCATCGCTTCGCGTATCGGCTCTTTTTCCTCGCGCTCGATCTCGACGAGCTGCCCGACCTCGCCCGCCGCCTCCGCCTCATGCGCTTCGACCGCCCGGGCCTGCTCTCCCTCCGCCAGCGTGACTACCTCCCCACCGACACCCCGCTCCACAACCCCGCGCCTCCGGCCGCGTCCGAACGCGCCGCCCTCGCCACCCTCCGCACCCTCCGCGAGCGCTTCGGTTAAGGAGTTCTGAGAGGGTCATGCGGTTACACGTTACATCAGGGCTGGAGCACCTCGGTTTGTAACGTGTAACGGCATGACCCTACTCTGAATTCCTTACGCTCACCGTCATCACGGTACTGCGTTCACGGCGATGGCCTGGACCAGCTCCGGGTTGGCGCTCACCCGCGGGGCGATGCCGCTGGCGGTGGTGAGGCCGCGCACCTCCAACCGCTCGGTCAGGCGATAGGGGAAGGGGCGGTCGGGACGCGGCGCGCCCAGGGGGTCGCTGAAAAAATAGACTCCGGCGTACCCTTCGCCGCGCCCTCCGTCCTCGACGACCAGACCATCGATACGCACGACGCGCGGCATCGAACACGGATATCCGAAATCGTGCGTCCCGTCATTGCTGACGCGGAACATCGCCAGCGTTCCACCCGACCGTCCCGGGGGAACCCAGCGGCTGTTGCGCACCTCCACTTCACCGTCCCACGTCGAGCCATAATCGGATCGAAAACTGATCAGCGCGCTGCTGTGCACCGTCGAGTCCTCCACCAGCAGGCGGCCTCGTCCGATGGCGTTCAGCCCGGCATGCCCCAGCGTCGTGCGGCGGATGATGTAATAGCCCGAAACCCCCATGTGCACGTCCATGCGCGAAAGCACACAGTCCTCCACCAGGACGTTCTTCATGAAGTTGGTCGCCGCGACGCCCCACTTGGTGGTGTCGTGAATGTCGTCCATCCGGCAGTTGATCATCCGGAAGTTCACCACGCGGTTCACCCCGTAGCCATACGTGCCCATCGACACCGGTTCGCCCGCGGAGCCGATGGTCTTGTACACCTTGCGTGCATCGATCACGCAGTTGCGCACCGTGATGTTGGCACACTGCTCGATGAGCAGAAACCCGCGGTAAGGATGCCCCACGTCCGTCTCACCTGTGACGCGGTGGGTGACACCGTCGATCTCGGTATTCGAACGCCGGATCACGATGTTGCGGCCCCAGTAGTTGTAGCCGACCTCCTGCTTCATCTGGTTCGCGATGTTCTGGAACACGCCCCCGCGCACCACCAGCGGCGTCGCATCGATCGGATGGGCCTCGACACGCGTGACCACGTCGTAGTCCCACTCGATCGCCCCTTCGATCGAACCGTCCGGACGGAGGATAAACACTTCCTGCTGCGGCGTGCCGCGGTTGGCATTCAAGCCGCGGCGGATGAAGAGCCGGCGTTGATCGTTCCGCACCAAAACGAGGAGGTCCGTCGCCGGCCGCAGGTCCAAGTGTGTCTGCCCAGCCGTCAGGCGATCGATCGACAAGGGCACAGGCGCCAGGCGGGAGCGCACTTCAAACAGCGGCCGTTGGTGATTCTCCACCCCTTGGCTGTCGTCGATGATGAACCGCGAGGTGCCCCAATCGGTGTCCGTCTCGATGATCGCCGTCAGCGCCCGGCGGCCGAGGTGGTACGTCGCCGCGGGATTCGACCGCACCGGCAGGCCCCGCTCATTGGCATGCGCGTGCGCCGCGACAATGGCCGGGAGGTCGTCCGCCACGCCGTCGCCGACCGCACCAAAGGCCTCGTAAGTGACCGCACTCGCGGTCGAACGGGCCGGACCCTCCCCGGCGGTCGCGAGGGGCAGGAGGAAGGTCAGCGAGATCCATCCCAGCAGGGATAGCGGGCGAGGCAGGAGAGCGTGATTCATACGGGTAATGTCAAAGGTGGCGCGTCTTCAGCGTCCGTCGAGCCGCGGCGCCGAATGACCTTGGTCGCGGAGGGTTTGCAGCAGCGTCTGCAGGGCCGCCACCCGCTCCGGGTGCTGCGCAGCAAGGTTGTGCCGCTGCTGCGGGTCCTGCTTCAGGTGATAAAGCTCGAAGGGCTGGTCGTCATCGGCCGGCTGGCGGTGTTTCGCGTTCCACGCCGCGGGCACCGGACGCTCGTCACCCGTCTTCGTGGCCACCAACACCCAGTCACCGTCACGCACCGCATAGCGATTCGCATAGGTGTTGTGCACCATCGACCGACGCGGTCCGGCTTCCGCCTCGCCGCGAAGATAGGCGAGGAAATCATGCGAGTCTTCGGCCGCATCCCGCGGGAGCCCGTAGCCCACCACGGAGGCGAGCGTGGCCATGAAATCAACCTGCGAGATCAACGCCGGAGACACGCGGCCGGGTTGCGTCACCCCGGGCCAGCGGACCAGAAACGGCACGTGATGCCCGCCTTCGTAAAGGTCGCGCTTCACCCCGCGGAAGGGTGCGGATGACCAATGATCGTACGTTGCATCGCGCGCGTAGGCATAGTTCTCCGCGCCATTGTCGGCCGTGAAGATCACGATCGTGTTCTCCGTTGCGCCGATCTGGTCGAGGGCCGCGAGGATGCGCCCGCAGGCGTCGTCGGTCTGAACCACGAAATCGCCGTAGGGCCCGGCCTGCGACGTTCCGTCGAAGGCGTCATTGGGGATGATCGGTGCATGCGGCGAGGGGAACGGGACGAAGAGGAAGAACGGCTCGGCCTTTCCCCGGCGGGACAACACGTAGTCGACGCTTCGCTGCGTGAGCGTCGGCAGCACCGCGTAAGGGTCCCAGTCCGACACCGCCGGGCCGGGCCGGCATTCCCAATTGCCCTCCTTGGGTGGCTGGGGGAATTTCACAAAGTCGGTATCCGGCGCGCGCACCAGCGTCCGATCCTCGATCCACGCATACGGCGGGAAGTTGATCACATCATCCCCAAAGTAGTGGTCAAAACCGTGGTCCAGCGGCCCTCCATTCACGGGTTTGGTCCAGTCGAAGTCCTGCGCCTTGATCGAATCCTTGGGCGTGCCGGGTTTGCGGATCGCATCCCAGTCCCAGCCAAGATGCCACTTGCCGATCACGGCCGTGGTGTAGCCTTTCTCCCGGAGCATCTGTGGCAGCGTGAGCTGGCCGGGCTTGAAGACCGATGGACCGAAGCTGTTGGTGATGCCGTGGAAGTCCCGCCAGTGGTGCCGTCCGGTCAGCATCGCGTAACGCGACGGCGTGCAGATCCCCGACGAGGAATGCCCGTCGGTGAACCGCAGGCCGGTCGCGGCCAGCCGGTCGAGGTGCGGCGTGGGAATTTTCGAGGCGGGGTTGTTCGCCCCGAGGTCCCCGTAGCCCATGTCATCGGCATAGAGGATCACGATGTTGGGCAGCGGTCGCGCGGATCCCAACGCGACACTCGCGCCAAGGGTGAGAAGGAGGGCAATCAGGGATTTCATGGGGGTAACAGGAACGTCGAGGAGAGCGCCCTCACCACGACGAGAGCGGCTGGAGGTCGTACGGACCGGCGTCGGAGCCCCCGGGCACCACACGCACGGTGACCGTGGTGACGGACTCGCCGGACGGTGTAACGTCAAGACGGAGCAGGCTCACGCCGGGATTGGGAGCATTGAAGCCGTCGTCGGGCGGTGCGGCGGGAGCGACGGTGAAACTCGCTCCGGCCGGCGCGAGTATGCGCACGGTGAGCGTCTGGCCCTGCTCGGTCAAAACCGCCGTGTCGCCCTGAAGGGCAACCTTTGCCCGCGTCGCCATCTGCCAGCGGACCCCTTGGCCGGCCTTCAGGCCGCTGATCTCATCCTGCACCACAAACCCGCGGTCGGGCTGCAGACGAAAGCCACGCCGGACCTCGCCGGCCTGACCCGCAAAAACCGGACTCAGATCAAGCACGGCCAAGCGGCGATGCGCCTCGGTGGAAACCCGTTCCACCGTCGCATGGCCATCGACGCGGTGATGTTGCCCATCGATAGTGAGGGTATTGTGGCTGAAGTTGTTCAGCCGATACACCGTCCAGCGGTCGGAGTCCTGCCCGCGGGCAAAGAGCCGGATTCCTTTCGACTCCAGCGACTCGTAGCTCTGCAGCCCCAGATCCACCGCCCAGCGAACGCCGTCGACTTCGTAGACGAAGGTGCCGGCGTCCATGTGGCCGTGATTGATCTCCGCGGCGCCGCCTTTGACCGCCAGGTAGGCGCCACGGGGATTGCTCCAGGATTCACGAAACACCACGAGCGGATTCAGGCCGCGCCCATGCCAGTCCAGCGGCAACTTCGGCTCGGCTGCGGCGAATCCCGGTTCCGGCCACCACAGCGCGGCGAGGGTCGCGAAACGATGACGGCGCGCAACCGCGGTCCGTTCCTCGGGCACGGCCAAACGCCGGCGCTCAAAGAGAGCGAGTCCGGGATCGCCGGTGGCCCGGTTGAACCAGAACACGGCGGGTTCGACGCTGGATCGCTCCGTGGCATCGGCGAAGTTCCAAGACCGGCCGGTGGCTCCGGTGGTTTGCAGATACGCACCCGCGCTGGCGAGGAAGCCGGGCGCAGACCGCATGCCCCAATCGGTGCCCAGGGCCGACTCCACGGCGGCAATGAGCAACACCTGGTAGGTCGTACCGTAGCCCCAATAGCTCGGCCCCTCAGGATACGCCCCGTCGGGAGCATAAGGCTTGAGGCCATGCCCGATGCCGGCCCGCGCGAGCTCCAGCAGGCGCCCCGCCTCCTCCGGGACCTCGTCGCCCACCGCCAACGCACTGAGCACGAGACCGCCAAAACACACTTGGTTCCAGTTATTCTCCACCCGGTGCCAGCGATTGTGAGACGCCTCCGGGTCGAGTCCCGGCCGCAGACCTTTCTCCACCAGCGCGGTGCGAATCGTGGCGCGCGCCTCCGGTGTCAGGCCCTCGTGCAGCCAGTCGTATCCCAGCGCGAGCGCGGTCGCAGCTTCGCCGACATCGAGAAAATGGGACGGATTCCAATCCGTGAAGCCCGCCGCGGCCAACATCTCCTGCTCGGCTCGACGAGCAAACGTAGCGTCATCGGTCGTTTGCCACGCATAGCTCCAGAGCAGGACGCGGCGCAGCAACTCGCGTGACACGTCGAGCAGGCGACGGCCGGTCATCACGCGCTGCACCGGAGGTTCGGCGAGCAGCCGGCGCGCCTCGGCGATCAGGGCGTCATGATACGCGGCCAGGTCCGGTTCCGTCGCGAGGCGCGCCTTGTGCCGCGTCCAGTCCGCTGCGTTGGCGAGCAACCGCGGATGGGGAGGCAGCTCCAGCCGGGACTCGGCCGCGCCAGCCGACAGCGCGGCGCACAACAACCCCAAGGCCAGGACAGGTCGAAAAACGAGCCTCGTCATGATTGGCCCCCTTTCCCGCCAAGGTTGGATTCACGGTTGAGGTGCTGACGGGCCGAGGACGGATGCGGACAAAGAATCATGAGGCGTGGGATTGGGCGGGGTGACACAGGCCAAGGCTGATCGCGCGCAAAAGCGTGCTCGTCCAGCCTGTGAAGCGATCGCGCGAGAGTTGGGCACCATCGAACTCAAGACAAGCCACGGTCCGCGGCATCCCGCAGTTTGCTCGTCCACCCTGCAGTTGGCTGGCTGTTGCTCGATGGGGCCAGGAAAGCGTGAGGACGCGAAATCCAGCCTCGTCCACGTGAGCGCACGTTATGCATAAGGTCTGGAGCGTACACCGCGCGGACTCCTTCGCCTTGCCGGGAAGTTCAAGGGGTTGCGCGTGATCCCAAAGATGGCTCGGGTAGTCGTTGGGGGCGAGCTGCTGGCAGTTGTTGCCGAAGATTACAGGCCCAGTTTGGGTCATCCTGTTCAGAAACAGCCGATGACGACGTGCGACTGGCCCCGATCAGGCGCGCCAGCCGGCCGCACCCAAGCCCGGCGTACCGTTTACCTCGGCCGCGTGGTGAACAACCGGGCGTATTCCTCGCGCAACGCTTTCACTTCCTCAGGAGAAGCGCCCGAGGCCTCAAGCACCTCGATGATCAACGCGAGACGGTTCAGTGCCTCCGCCCCCGCATCGATCCGCGCCAGCTCCTTCGCGCGCTCACCTTGGCTCTTGCCGACCCCAGGCAGTGTCACGCGATTCAGCAGCAGTTGGTCCAGGTCGGAGAGATAGGTCTGGCTCAGCCTGCGTTCTCTTGCCTCGTCTGTCTCGAATGGCTCGGCCTCGACGTGTTTGAATTGCTCGACGCGAGGCAGGACGGGAAGCGGCGCAGGTTGGCCACTCCCGGCACCGCCCAGGCGCGGCGCCTCCACGACCATCCGCGACAGCTCCGTCGGAGCTTCTTTCGACGCCGGCTGCTTGGGAGCCGATGAACGCCTCATCGGACGCGTGACACGGCTCGCCGTCGCATCCACCGTGCCATCCGCAACTGCGGCGGCGCGGATACCCGGATCGTAGGCCGGCATCGCCGCTTTCAATCGCTTCCGCGTCGACTCGCTCGGCGCTTGCCGAGGGGCCTCTTCCGCATTCACGTGCGCGAGACCCAAAGCCAAAACGAACTGTGCCGCAAAAAGGCGCATACACGCGGAAGAACCGCGAACACCGGTGTAGGGCCGCTTCGTGACTGACGCGACGCGAATATTCGGGACCGGGGCGCTCGAAATGCCCTACTGCTGAACCAGCTCGGCCGGCACCGCCGGAATGCGCGCGGCGATGACTTCTCGCGTACGG
>CAYZBG010000057.1:0-35195 GCA_964476565.1 uncultured Opitutus sp. | reverse complement strand
AAGGGCTGGAGCGGAGCAGGGACCGGGCGGCGTTGGGCGCGAGGGGCAGGGCCTGGAGGCCCAGCTCCCTCGCCCCCGCCTTGCCCACTCCCTGCTGCGCTCCCAGCGCTGGGCTCTCGCAATTCCCAGACACGCCCTAAAGCCAAACCCGGCGGCAGGAGTGCCGCCGCTCCTTCCAGGCGCCTTCCAACCTTAGAGGCTGGATGTTCCGCTATTCTCTGATCCATACGCGCATCTCTCCCTCGCCGCGGTTGGCCCACAGCGCATACGGCACGGCCCGCAGCGTCGCCGGACGGCGCGGCGCCGGTCCGGTAGAATAGAGGCGGTCCCGTTCGGACTCGCGCCAGCCGGCGGCTTCCAGCACCACGCAACCGCCGAGCAGCCCGGGGTCGCCGCGTGCGACCACCGCCGCCTCGGACGGCAGCACGAGGGCGGCGAGGTCCGGACCATGGTCGGCCTCTTCAAGACAGTAGACGATCGGACCGCGTTGCAGCGCCACGCGGCCGGCCACAGCGGCGACGCGCGGATCCGCGCGCACCCGCTCGACCGGCATCGGCAGGGTGAGCGTTACCTGATCGCCGGCCTGCCAGAGGCGCGACAGGCAGGCGTAGCCGGAGTCGATGGCCACGTTGATCTGTTCCCCGTTGAGCGTAAACTTGGCCGAGCGGCACCAACCCGGCACCCGCAGGCGCAGGGAGAAATTCACCGGGGACGCCGGCGCCACCGAGAACGTCACCGTTTCCTCCCACGGATAGTCGGTCTGCACCGCCATTCGCACCTCCGTGCCGCCGGCCACGAAGCGGACCCGGCCGCCGGCATACAGGTGCACGGTCAAGCCGTCCGCCTCGCGACCGTAGGCGTAGTAACCGAGCGACATCAGCAGGCGCGCCACATTCGGCGGGCAGCACGCGCAGCCGAACCACGGCACGCGCTGCGTCTTCACGAGGTGACACTCGAAGCGACGCCGCGTGACCGCCGGAATCACTTCGAGCGGATTCACGTAAAAATAGGTCGTGCCGTCGAGCGATAGGCCCGCAAGCACGTTGTTGTACAACGCCCGCTCCATCGCGTCCGCCGTGGCGCCCTCGCGGCGGCGGTCGAGCATGCGCCGCGCGGCCATCATCACGCCGATCGCCGCGCAGGTCTCCGCGTAGGCGCGGTCAGGCGGCAGGTCGAACGGTTCGCAGAACTTTTCCCCGTACGGCTCGCTGCCGACGCCGCCGGTGACGTAGACATGGCGGGCGAGGATGGCGTGCCACAGCCGGTCGCAGGCTCCGCCCAATCCGCTCTCGGGACGCTCGCGGGCCAGATCGGCCATCGCCGCCAGGAGGTACATCATCCGTACGGCGTGTCCGACCGGTTCGGTGAGCGTCCGGACCGGCGTTGCCGCCTGCAGGGTGGCGAGGCCGTCGTGGTGCATGTGCCACGGCAGCTTCTCGTCGCCCCGTTGCCGGGCCTCGGCTTCAAAGTAGTTGGGACTCTGCCCGCGCTCGTCGACGAAGTAAGCCGCGAGGTCAAGAAAGCGCGCCTCGCCGGTCGCCCGCGCGAGCTTGACCAGCGCGAGTTCGATTTCCTCGTGACCGCAGTACCCGCGACGTTGTCCCGGCCCGCGACCGAAGGTGCGTGCCACCAGGTCGGCGAGCCGTATGACCACGTCGAGCAGGGAACGCTTGCCCGTGGCCTCAAAGTGCGCGACGCCCGCTTCAATCAGGTGTCCGGCCACGTACAGTTCGTGCGCGTCGCGCAGGTTGGCCCAGCGGTTGCCGGGCTCGACCAGTTGGAAGTACGTGTTGAGGTAGCCGTCCGGCCCCTGGGCCTTGGCGAGGGACGCGATGATGCCGTCGAGTTCCCGCTCCAGCGCCGGGTCGGGCGCGGCGGCGAGGCGGTAGCTGGCCGCCTCGATCCACTTCGCCAGATCGGAATCCTGCCAGAACAGGCCATGGAATTCGCCCGGCTTTTCCCCGGCGGCCACCTGCACGTTGTGCACGCAGCCGCTGCGCTCCGCTCCCGGGATGCGGTCGTTGAGCGCGTCCCACTGCCGGGGCAGCGAGGTCTCGCGTACGCACCGGGCGCGATCGGCGAGAAACCCGTGCTCGAAACGCACGTCGGAAAGCGGAAGAGCGCTGGGGAAGGACATGGTGGAAGGGGCGCGCCCGACGGCTCACTCCTCGCGCACGCGGTCGGTGACGGTGAGGGTGTTGAAGTCGAGCACGCGCTCGAGGCGGCCGTGGGTGAGCGTAAGGCGGCGCGATCCCTTCTCGGCGTTGAGATACGGGCCCTCGAAGAGCTTCCACTTCGAATAGTCGAGGGCTTGGCCATCGACGAGCGGGGCGCGTCCGTACGTGCAGACCACCTGTTTACCCCGCAGGGTCCGGAAGGTGACGGTCGGCACCGGTTCCATCGTGTAGGTGAGTGGCAGCGCCCGGATGGCGGCCTTGAAGGCCTCGAAGTCCTTGAACTCGGACGCGGCTGCGGCCTGCACGATTGTGCCGTTGCGGCGATGCGGGCTGTAGAGCCGGCGATCACCGGTCTCGATGCGTTCATCGCCCCAGGAGGACTTGAACTTCGTCACCGGCTCGATCGTGTACGGCGCGAGCGGACGGTAGGCGAGGAAGGTATCGCCGCCGCGGGCGAACAGCCAGCCGGAGGCGTCGACCGCGAAGTCCTTCAGATCCTTCGACAGGAATCCGTTGATGTGCGGGAAACGCGTGCCCTCGGGGATGTCGTAGAGGGCGATAACCGTATCCAGATCCTGGAACACCTGCTCGAACCGCGAGCCGCCGAGCAGCTTGTCGGGCAGGTCGTAGGAGGGCTTTCCCTCCTTGGCCACGCCCTTGATCATCTGGTCGGGCAGTTCGGCGAAGTACGCCTGCATGTCGAAGCCCGAGGAGATCGGATGCATGGAGAAGATCGTGTTGTGCACCCCGCGCGGATCTGGAACGGACCAGGTCACGTCCCACACGTGGGTCTGGATCGGGTCGGCCATGCCGCCCTGATAGGAACCCACGACGTAGTCACGCCGCACATACTGGGTCTTGTAGATCGGGGCGAAGAGCACGTCGCTATTGCGCCAGCGGCGCCGGGTGCGCTTCAGGTCGCGCTGGACGTAATCCTCGTTGCGGTCGACCCCGATGCGATAGATGACCTCGGGCAACTCGTAGGTAGTGGCGACGGTCGCGAAGTAGATGCCCCAGCCGCCGTAGGACACCGTGGGCGGCGTGTTGCCCAGCATCAGCCAGCTGAAGACGGACGCGAGGGCGTTCCAGCGCTCGATCACCGAGGTGTCGTCGGTGCGGGCGTTGGCGCCGCTGAGCACGCCGTGGAGGCTGTTGACGAACTGGTCGGCAAAGAGCCAGTCGAGCATCATGCGTCCGCGCTGGCGCATGGCCGGGTCGCTGGAGAACGCGGCCAGCATGCCCATCGGGATCACGTATTCGCCGATGTAGTGGGTGCAGTTGAACTCACCCTGTCCGACGGTGGTCGTGAGATTCATCCAGTCGAGCAGCCACCCGCGGGCTTCCTCGCGGTTTTCCTGCGAGGTCTTGCCCGAGTACCAGCTCTCCGCCGGATCGTCCGGGTACAACTCCGCCATGAGGTAGAGCGACGTGTAGTACATCACCCAGTGGTTCTCGGTGGTGGCCGGATCATTAAGAGACGTGCGCCACGCGCGCCGGATCGCCTGCTGTGCCTCGGGCGAGAGCTGGTCGCGGCCAAGGTAGGCGACGATGGTCGAAGGAAACATCCAGAAGGGGCCGCTGCCCGGCTCCTCCATCGCCTTGAGCACGCTGGCCGAGCACCAGTCGGCGTCCTGCCGCAGGGCGAGCTTGGCGGCGACCGTGGCCAGATCGGCGGACGGGCCTTCGTTCATTTTAGCGAGGCCGGAGCGCCAGTGCAGCATTTCCTGCACGCGGGCCCGGTAGGCGGCGGCGCGGTGATCGGCGCCTTCGACGACGGCACGCGAGGGCATCGGGCCGGTGGCGGAGGGCTGGGCCAGGCCGGCCGGGATCAGGGTGAGGGCGAGACCGAGGAGGGAGAGAGGGAGGGCTTTCATGGGGTGGAGGCAGGGTTCTCGTCAGCGTTGCTCACGCGGCATGAAGATGAAGTTGTAGATGGTGGAGCCCTCGAGGCCGTCGTTGCGCCAGGTGCGGCCAAAATCGTCCGAGACGAAGAGCGCCTCCCGGTACACGCCAGCGTAGAGCCGGCCGTTGTCCGGATCGATCCCGACGCGAAACACGACATGCTCGTCCGGCAGGCCGGCGTTGCGCGCCGTCCAGGTGACGCCGCCGTCCTCCGTCGTATGCACCCCATAGGTCCAGCTGGAGACGGCATAGCGCTGCGGATTGGTCGGATCGAAGGCGACATTGTACCACGCATCCGCGGTGGGCAGGCCCTCGAACCGCGTCCAGCTGCGGCCGCCGTCGCGGGAGAGTTGGATGCCGTCGGCCTGCGTGCTGGCGAGCCAGACCCGCGCATCGTGCGGCGACTGGCGGATGTCGGTCACGGTGTAACGCGTGGGGAACACGCGACGCCACGACCCTGCGCCGTCCTCGCTGAGATAGATCCCTGATTCGCAGCCCGCGAGCAGGCGGCCGGCCGTCGCGCGATCCGGTTTCACCACCTGGGTGTACTTACCGCGCGCGGGCAGTCCCTGCTCGCGCCGCACCCAGGTCATGCCGCGATCGGTCGAAACCGCGATGCCATCGGGCAGCGCGAGGTAGACATGATCGGGCTGATGCGGGTCGACGGACACATCCTTTGCCTCCGTCATGTCCCAACTGGTGGCGAAGCGGAACGTCTTGCCACCGTCGCGGGTGACAAGGCAGCCGTTGAGCGAGGCGACGTAGAAGACGTTCCGATCCCGCGGATCGAAGGCGATCTGGAACAGGTGCGGGAAATTGGGCCCGAAATGCTGATATGTGCCGTCCGGCGCCCGGTGGTAGAGTCCGCTGAGCGTGACGAGCTTGGAGCCGATGACGTAGTTACGGCTGATCGTGGCGGCCAGGTAGAGGTCGTGCCGGGGCACGGCCGCGCCCACCAAGGTGGCGGCGGCAAACAGCAGCGTGGCGAGGGTGAACGTGCGGGGTATCATGGAAAATATGGGAACGGCATTGCGGCGGGCGCGCGGGCGGGTCATGCGTCTTGCCCGCTATGAAAACGCTCTGGCTCCTTCTCTTCACGCTGGCGGGTGCGGTCGCGGTGCAGGCCGCCGACGGCAAGACGCCCGAACAGCGCCTCGCCGACCTCGGCCTCACGCTTCCCGCCACCAGCGCTCCGGTGGCCAACTACGTCCCGGCGGTGCGCAGCGGTGCGCTGATTTTCCTCGCCGGACACATCCCGCGCGACGCCGAGGGCAAGGTCATCGCTGGCAAGGTTGGACGCGACCTCGACGAGGCCGCCGCGGCCGCAGCGGCGCGCACGACCGCGCTGGCCCTGATTGCCACGCTGAAGGCCGAACTCGGCGAGCTCAGTCGGGTGAAACGCATCGTGCGCGTAGGCGGCTTCGTGAATTCGCCCGACGACTACACCCGTCAACCGGTGGTGATCAACGGATGCTCCGACCTGCTCGTCGCGGTGTTCGGCGACGCCGGGCGCCACGCGCGCGCCGCCGTGGGCGTCAACACCCTGCCCCTCGGCGCCGTGGTGGAGATCGAGCTGATCGCCGAAGTCTCGGATTGAGCTGGAACGGCGGGCGTGCCGGCCGCCGCTCCCGGAATTGCGTTCGCCCTCGCCCATGATGCTCAGGCGCTCCGGGGATAGGCGGCGACGGCCGCGACCACCTGGTCGACGTCCGAGGCCTGGTTGAACAGATGGGTCGACACCCGGATCGCCTGGAGACCGGCCTCGGTGACCGGACGGCAGCGCAGGCCGTGCTGGCCGAGGAGATAGCCAAACACCTTGGAGGCCTCATGGCCCTTGATTTCAAAGGTGACCATGGAGGCTCGCAGTGCGGGCAACGCCGGGGTGAGCACCGTCACGCCAGGCAGGGTGGACAGGCCTTCGAACAACCGCGTGGCCAGCGCCGCGCCGTAGGCCGCGATGCGTTCGCGCCCCACCGCGTCCTGGAAGCGCACCGCCTCGGCCATGCCCACCGCAACTGCGGCGTTGCGCGTGCCGTACTCATGACGCACCACCCCGGCCGCATAGGTGAGGTTCCCCTCGAAATCGAAGGTGTCGCTCGTGTATGCGCCGGCATGGCGCGGTGCGACCTCGTCGATCCGTTCGCGACGGATAAAGAGCAACCCGGTCTCGTGGGTCGCGCCCAGCCACTTGTGTCCGCTCGTCGCGTACGAATCGCATTCAAGCTCGCGCAGGTTCACCGGAATCATGCCCGCCGACTGCGCCCCATCGACGTGGAACCAGAGTCCGCGATCGTGCGCCAACGCCGCCAACGCGCGCACCGGCAGCACGATCCCGGTCGGCGCCGTGATGTGGCTGACCTGGAGCACGCGCGTGCGCGGCGTGATCAGCGCAGCGATCCGGGCAAAGTTGCCGTCGGCCGAGGTCGGATCGGCCTCGAAGGTCTTCACCACGATGCCCTCCTGTTTCGCCCGGTTAAGCCACGGCAGCGAGCCGCCGGGATGGGCGTGGGTTTCGAAGATGATCTCGTCGCCCGGCTTGAGCGCGAGTCCCGCGGCGATGATGGAGTTGCCCTCGGTCGCGTTGCGCACGAAGCACACCTCCTTTTCCTCGACGCCGAAGAACGCCGCCATCACCGCGCGCGCCGGCGCGAACTGGCCATGGCCCGTGGCCACGCTCCGTTGCAGGCCGCGCGCCACCTCGTCCACCTTCGCCAGCACGGGACGCGGCGCCGGCCCGAGGCCGCCCGTATTCAAATAGATCGGACGTTCGTTCAGCTCGTACTGCGCGCGCACCGCCTGCCAGAACGGCGCGGGATTTGCGGCATCGAACACCGGCAGAGCCACGGTCGGAACCGGAGCGGCGGAGGTAGAGGAGGCAGCGGAGGCGAACGGGGCCGCGAGGGCGCCGACGGCACCCGCGCCGAGCCCCTGCAGGAAAGTGCGACGGTCTAGCGTCATAGATCGGAGAAGGTCAGAAGGTGGTCGACGACAAGGGATTCGCCCGGAGCGAGGGCCTGCTCGCGGTCGAAGTGCGGTGAAAGCGCCGCCAGGGGATAGCCGCGCCGAACGAACCAATGCAGCGGGCCGGTGAGATTGGCAAAGCGGACCGCAACGCGCTGCATCGTGGTGTCCTTCTGCCCGCGCCACTCCATCCAGGTGGCCTCCGCGCCGTGGACCGCCTTTTCGCCGTCCCGCCCGCCTTCGGCGGACAGCCCGATCGCGGCATCGCCGTGATCGTCGAGCAGGTCGCGGGCACCGCGGAACTGCAGGCCTGAATAGTGCGAGCCGGCCAGCCCGTGGGTCGCGTGGTAGTTGCCCAGCTGCAGGACGCCGCCCGAGACATTCTCGAGGCGTGCCCGCCATTGCAGCGACCAGGTGCGGGCGTCCTCGATCCGGGGCGTAAGCTCACGCTCTTCGCGCAACAACACCGTCGCGCCGCCGGCCGACCACCACTCGAGCGTGTGGGCCAGCCGCCCGCCATCGTGCGCCGACCAGGCCACGTGACGTTGCTCGCCGTGATCCGGCCGCCACTGGTAACCGTCGGCCGGACGGTAACTGCCCCCACCCCAGAAGTTCGTGCCGGATACGCAGGTGAGCGTGTAGCTCAACGCGTGATGCCAGCGGTGGTCGTTCGGGCGGAAATTGGTGAGTTCCGCGCCGGCCAGCGTCCGCACCGGATGCAGGTAGGGTCGCGGCGCCTCGTCCGCCGGGGTTTGCGGCCGGAAGACATACCGAAACAACATGCGGCCCGCATGGCCGACCTCGACCGCGGTGTCATCGGAACGGAGCAACTCTCCGGCAAGGCTCATGGCAGGTGACAGGACAGGTTGATACGACCGCCGGTCATGACGGTGGAAACGCCGTTCGGCATGCGCACGTGCACCGTGACGCGGGCCGGAAAGGTGGCCTCGAGGTTGAAGAGACCGTCGGTGACGCGCCAGGCCACGTCCACCCGGCCCTGGGGCGTGCACACGCCGCCCGACGCATGGGTGAGACCGCAGCGGTGCGGAATGATGTCGATCCGCGCATAGCCGGGATCCGCCGGCGTGATGCCGAGCACGCGTTCGATGAACTCGATCGCCGGGTGGGCGCTCCACGCGTGACACAAGGAACGCCAGTAACTGTTCTCCTCCACGAAGGTGTCGAGGCCGTAGTCCACCATCTCGTGCCAGGGACCGAGGAACTCCGGCATGCGGTCGTAGTCGCCGCAGAGCGCGAGCGCGCGGAACACGGCGTGCCAGCAGAAGAAGGAGCCGGGGGCGAGTTTCGCATCGCCCGGGAAACGCTCGAGCAGGCGCGAGCGAATGTTCGCGTCCGCCGCGCCGCACAGGATCGCCCAGGCGTTGCCATACTGGCTGACCTCCGGGCCGCCCGGGCGATCGGTGTAGAGGCCTTCCGAGTCGGACCAGAACGTCCGGTGAAGGATCGGCTTGAGAAACGCCGCTTCGTCCGCGAGCTCATCGCACTGGCGCTCCCGTCCGAGCAGGCGGCACAGGTCCGCCACCTCGTCGAGGGCGCACAGGTACTGCGAGGCGATGATGCAGGTCGCGCCCGTGTCCGCTCCCGGCACGACGCCGCGCGGCCACCACGGACACCAGTCGGTGATGTTCCAGAAAGGCAGCTTTGCCGGCAACCCGTCGGCGTTGGCGTGACGGCGGAACCAGTCGAGCACCGCGAGGGCGCCCGGGAGGAGATCGCGCACCACCGTCAGGTCGCCCGTGCAGTACACATAGTCCCGCAAGGTGGTGATCCAATGGAGCGACCACGACGGGATCACCTGAAGCAGGCGTGACGGGTAGCGGCTATGGGTGAGGCCCTCCGGCAGCCGCGACCAGTCGAACTGGTAGAGCGCCTGACGCGTCAGGCTGCCGTCGCCGGTCGTGAGCAACGCGATCTTCGAAGTGATCATCGTGTCGCCCGCGTACTGCATCTGCTCGTAATACGGACAATCCTCGAAGGTCTCGTGCGAGCACAGCCGCATGGTCTGGAGCGCGGCGCGCCAGATTTTCTCCAGCCGCGGATCCGAACAGGTGAAATCCACCTTCACCTCGTAGGGGTAGGCGGTGAACCGGTGGCTGACGTCGCGTACCTCGAGCGGCGCATCGCCGGTCGTGATCTCGATCCCGACATAGCGGAAGGCGCGCCAATGCCAGGGCACAAACGACTCGGCGCCCGTGCCGGCGGGCTCCCAGACGTCCGACCAGCCCAACATCGTCCCGCGCCGGTCGAAGGTCCACCCGGACGACTCGTCGGCAAAGTGCGACGCCAGATTGGCGAGCGACTGGCGGCGTCCGAGCAGTTTCGCCCCGGGCGTATCCCATGGCAGCCGCAGCGCTTCGGCGTACGTGAGACGCACCGTCGCCCCTGCGCCGCCGCCGGTGACCAGCTCCGGATACGCCGTGGTGAGACGTCCGGCATCGAGAATGACCGTGACGGTGGTACGAGGCGGCACGGTGACGGCGGCGCGGCTGCGCACCAGCGCCTCCCAGCCCGCCCCGGCCGGACGGCCACCGGGAACGAACACATCGGTGAAACGCTCCGGCGCGCCCTCGGCGAGCGGCGCGATCAGGCGCGGCACGAGTCCGTACGGGCTCGTCGGATCGCGCCGGTTTTCGTGGCGTTCGGCGAGGAAGGTGACGGTCGCCGGCGCCCACGTCGTGTCGTCAAAGTCTGCGCGCCTCCAACCGGCCGGCTCCTCCCGCGAGACCCGGTGCTCGAAGTAACCGTGATAGCCCTCGAACTTCGTGTTGTCGTTCTGGAAGCGATACGCGGTGTCGACCTGCACGCACCAGCCCGGCAGCCCGGTGTCGAGACGTTCCGTCCCGAGATCGGCCTCGAGCAGGAAACCACCCGCATAGGTCATGATCGCGCACGGCGCGCCCAAGGCGGACGGACGATGGGCCACCCGCGACATGTCGAAGACCAGGGCCGCCAGCACGTTCTTCCCCGGACGGAGCCGGTCCGACACATCGATCGTCTCGTAGAAGTGGTGGTGCACGTCACCCCGCGCCGGCCCGCGCGCGACCAGGTCGCCGTTGCACCACAGCAGATAGCGGCTGTCCGCCGTCACATGCACGACCAGCCGGGCGCCGGCCTCAGCGGTGAACCCGCGGCGAAAGCGCCGCACCTGGTAGTGCGACGGCGAAGCCGCACCGGGCGAAGGCACCGCATGGGTGCCCTCGGCGGACCAGATCCACGAGGCGCGCTGGACGAATGGCAGGGAGGACATGGAAACGGGGGAGGCGGGCGCCGCCGCGAGACGCGGGACCGGGGGGTGACGGCGCGATTGGGCAGAAAATGGGCTGGCCAGCGCACGTTTTTCAACCTTTGTTTTCAGCAATTTTCAGCAACCTTATGAAAATTGTTTCATCCCCACCCCGCCTCGTTCTCTGCGCCGCCACCTGGTCGATGATCGCCTACCCTTCGGCGAAGAAGGAGTGGTCCGTCGCCCGCAAGATGCAGGCGATCAAGCAGGCCGGCTTCGACGGCGTCTGCGGTTACATCACCGCCGAAATCAAGGCCGAGGCCGACCGGCTCGGACTTGCGCTCATGAGCGGCTTTGACGCCGACAGCGTGGCGGGCGCGATGCCCCGCCTGAAGGAGCAGCGCGACCGCGGCGTGCGCTTCGTCAACATCCAGCTGCTGAACCACGACACCCCGCCGGCCAAGGCGGCACCCGTGGCGGTGAAGCTGGTCGCGGCCGCCCGCAAGCTGGGGCTGTCCGTCCACATCGAGACGCACCGCGACACCGCGACCGAGACGCCGGAGAAGTTTGAGGAGATCGCACGGCTCTACCGCCGCGCGACCGGTGAGCGCATGCCCGTGACCTGGGATCACTCCCACTTTGCGGTGTCGAAACACATGCTGCCGCACGAGTACTCCCAGCGCCTGCTCGCCCAGCCGGACCTGATCCAGCACTCGCAAATGCTGCACCTGCGCCCCTTCAACAGCCAGCACCTCCAGGTGCCGGTGACCAACGGTCGCGGCACGCTCACGCCCGAGTTCAAGGACTACCTCGCGTTCGTGGAGGACCTCCTCGCGTGCTGGCTGGCCGGCCCCCGCCCGGGCAACGAGCTCTACGCCTGCCCCGAACTCGGCATGAGCCATGGCTACCAAGTCAGCGTCTTCCCCCACCCCTGGCCGGACGCGATCCGGGCCCGGAAGGAAATCCTCGGCGCATGGAAACGGGCGCTGGCCCGGACCGCCTGACGGCCTCACGCGGACCGTACGCACTGAAAAAATCTTGACCCATGGAGCACAGTTTTTCATCCATTTTAGTGAAATTTTCACCCCGAAATTTCATACCCCATGCTCATCACTGAGATTGCCCGCAGTGCCCGCGTGTCTCCGGCGACGGTTTCGCGCGCCATCAACCAGCCACAGTTGGTGGGCGCGGAAAGTCTGGCCCGCATCCGGGCGGTCATGCAGCAGCACAACTATGTGCCGGCCCCGCTCAACCGGCGCCGTGGTCCGAAGGCACGGCTCGCGGAACAGCGCCGGATCGGCGTCTGGTTCGTTGGCGCCAAGGCCAACAATGCGAGCCTGAACTGGTTCCAGGACCAGTTGCTGCAGGTCCAGTCGACCGATCCCCGTTACCGGGTTGATTTGCGCGTGCTCTTTTCCAGCAACCCGGACGAACTGCCGCCCGCGATCGCGAACGAGCGCCTCGACGGCCTGATCATTCAGGGCATGGAGCCGACGGCAGCCTGCTTCGCCAAGCTGCGCGAACTGCCTCACGTCTGGTTCATGACCCGCCGCTCGGCCGACTTCGCCGGCGACTACGTGGAGCCGAACAACGAGGAGAACGGCCAGATGGCGGCCGATTACCTCAAGCAGCACGGACACAAGTCGGTCGCGGTCGTGGCGGCCGATCCGGACTACAGTGCGATCGTCCGCCGCACCGACGCCTTTGTCCGTCGCGCCAAGGAAATCGGCCTGGTGGTGATCCCGATCCTCGGACGCGCCAATCCCGGCGTCAGCTACCTGGAGATCGCGCCGCTGCACTCCGACACGAGTGCGTTGGTGAAACGCCTGCTCGAGGCCACGCCCCGGCCCACCGGACTTTACCTGCCGGTCGACCACTTCTGCGGCTCGTTCTTCCGGGCGCTGCGCGAGGCAGGCAAGAAGCCGGGCCGGGACTTCGAGGCGATCCTCGGCAACTACAATCCTCTCATCTACCACAACCTCGACCACTCGCCTGCGGTGATCGACATCAACCTCGGCACGCTCGTGCGCAAGGTGATCGACCACCTGCTCTGGCGCATCGGCAACCCGGGAGTCGCCGGACGCATCGGCGTGAGCGTCTCGCCCCGCCTGCTGCCGCCCGAGACCGCCGGCAAGCCGCCCGCCGTTTCCTGACGCTTTCCCGTCCTTGTCGGCGCGCTGCGCCGCCCGGGCCGGTAACTACAACCCACCCAAAGCATGAAACCAACCCCGCATACCCCGATAGACCGGGTCAGGAAATCCCTGGCCTTCGGTCTGGCGGCGCTGCTGACGGCCTCCTTTGCCTCCGGGCAGACGGCGGATGCCGACGCCTTGCGCCGCCTCCAGGAAGAAAACGCGGCCCTGCGTCGGCAACTCGCCGAACTGCAAGGACGCCCGCAACCGGCCGCTCCGGCCGCTGCTCCGGCGGCGCCGTCCGCTCAACCCTCGCCGGTCGCACCGACGACGTCTCTCCCGCCACCCGCGGAAGACGGGGTCATCACCCTGTCGCCGTTTACGGTGAGCACGGCGAACGACTACGGCTACCTAAAGACGAACTCGGCCACGGCCACGCGCATCGGCACCGAGATTCAGAAGGTGCCGCTCAGCATCTCGGTCATCGGCGAAGAGCTGATCCGCGACGCCAACATGTCCGACATTCAGGACGTGCTGCGTTACCAGGCCTCCTCGGCCGGTGACACGCGCATGGGTGTGCTGCAACCCGCCACGGGCTTCACCCCGTCGGGCAACATCTCCCTCCGCGGCTTCCCGATCAATTCCCGCCTGCGCAACGGCCTGCTCCGTTACACCGCCTACAACCTCGACAACGTCGAGCGCGTCGAGGTGATCAACGGCCCGGCAGCCGTGTTCTTCGGCCAGGCGTTCCCCGGCGGCGTCATCAACTACGTCACGAAGCAGCCGCAGTTCCAAAAGATCCCGACCACGCTCAACTTCGGTTACGGTGGCACCACCACCCGGATGGGCAGCCAGAAGGTCACCCTCGACCACAACGCCGTGTTCTCGAACAAGGCCGCGTTCCGCTTCGTCGGATCCTGGGAAAACATGCTCGGTGACCGCCGGTTCGAGTTCCAGGACGGCTACTCGGTCACGCCGAGCATCTCCTTCCTGCCGCTCGACAGCGGCAAGCTGAAGATCACGGTCGAGTCCGAGTTGGTGCGCCGCAAGCGCAACATCGACGACACCTCCTGGTCCTATCCGGAACAGTGGTTCCGCGACTACGCCGCTCCGCCGGCTGCCCTCATCGCGGCCGCCGGCCTGCAAAACGCCGCCGATCCGGTCGCGGCCTATCGCGCGCGTATCTTCTCCGGACCGGGCAACTGGATCGCCGACCGCCGCGTTGCTGCCGGCGACCCGTACCTGCCGCTCTGGACGGAAGGCCTGCAGCATGGCGCCTACGTCACCAACGCCCAGGGCCAGCGCGTCTACGATCCGAAGTTCAACTACTACGGTGCCGGCACCTACTCGGACGAGGAAGTCGTCACGACCTCCGCGGTCGTCGAGGCCTCGCCGCTCGAGTGGCTCGACGCCCGCTACGCCTTCACGGTGGACAACTCCCGTTACACGGAGACGAAGTCCAGCGCGACCCCGAATGCCGACGGCATCACCTGGAACACGCTCAACGGCATCCTCGCCCGCGACTACTTCCTGAATGCCCGCACGCACCAGGCCGACATCGTGCTCAAGCAGAACTTCCTTGGCATGGATCACAAGCTGCTCTTCGGCGGCGTCCATCGCGAATCGAAGAACCGCTTCACCGGCACGAATGCCGCCAACCTGAACGGCACCGGCCAGTTCCCGTTCTTCGGCAATCTGCCGGGCTCGTTCGACAAGCCTGACGAAGGCTACGTCTCCCCGATCCCCGCGCAGTTCCGCACCACGACCTTCGCCGGCAACTTCAGCCAGCAGTTCATCCGTCGCCGCGACGGCACGATCATGAATCCGGTGCAGATCTTCACCCAATACGACCCGGGCATCCACGTGGCCCCGGACATCACCCGCATCACCGAGATCGACCGCGGTCTCGTCGACGCGAGCCGTCCGACCCGCAAGGAATGGTACCTCAACTACCAGGTCACCGCGTTCGAGAACCGCCTCACCGGCATGCTCGGCTACCGCGAGGAAAAGCAGAGCACGGTCGGCCAGCTCGTTCAGGCCAACCCGCCGTGGTACACCGTGCCGGACTTCGCGCTGCAGAACATCCCGCAGTCGCAGTGGGCCGAATACGGTCTGAGCGCGATCTTCTCGCGTCCGCGCACCACCAAGGGTGATTCCAAGATGGCCGGTCTCTCCTACGAGATCGCCAAGGGCATCAACCTGTACGCCAGCTACTCGGAGACGTTCCTCCCGAGCGGTGTCACGTTCATCGGCGGCGACTATGATCCTGTGGCCGTGCGCAACCGCGCCATCGCCCAGGGCCTGAATCCCGATTCCGAACTGGCCCGCATCGAGGCCGGCGGCGGCCTGCGCGAGACCGTGAACGAAACCGGCGAGAACCTCGAGCTCGGCGTAAAGGCCAACCTCAAGGACAACAAGATCGTCGGCACCTTCTCGGTCTTCCGCCTCGAACGCTCCAACCGTACGGTGGACGACCTGCCGCGCCAGAATGACGATCCGATCAACTACACCGGCCCGAATCGGACCGGCACGTTCAACCGCATCGTTCGCTGGTACTCCAACGACGCCGTCGAGCGCACCGAGGGTGCGGAAATCGAGGTCATCTGGACCCCGATCCGCAACTACCAGGCGCGTGCGAATGCGTCCTGGATCTGGGAGGCCAAGACCCTCGCTGACCCCAGCGTGCTGCCGACCAACGTCATCGCCCCGATCCTGTTCAACGAGCGCCTGCCGTTCGTCCCCGAGTATCGTTTCAACCTGTTCCAGAAGTACACCTTCACGGACGGGATCTTCAACGACCTCGGCCGTGGCGCCTCGGTGGGTCTCGGTCTGCGTTACTCGAGCGAGATCAACGTCTCCACGCGTGACCTGAACCTCAATCCGGCCCGCGGCGGTTACACCGCCGGCGACTACGTCGTCTTCGACGCCGTCTTCGGCTACCCGATCGAGGTGCTGGGTTATCAGCTCACCGCTTCGCTCAACATCACCAACCTGTTCGATAAGGAGTACTCCGAGGGTAACTTCAACCTCTCGCCTCCCCGCACCTGGTTGTTCACGACGGGCCTGAAGTTCTAAGCTCCGTCGTTCGGTCCGTTTCATCCGGGGCGGAGGCTTCCTGCCTCCGCCCCTTTTTTTGGCTCCGATCATTTAGTGTCCGATCCATGGTCCCGGTTTCTCCATCCCTCATCGGCATCGACCTCGGCGGCACGAAGTGCGCCGTGTGCGTGCCCGCCGGCCCGGACGGCATCCGCGAGACCGCGCGCTTCGCCACCGCGGATCCCGAGTCCACCTTGGCGCGGCTGTTCCGCGAGATCGACGCCCTCGCGCCCGGGCCCGACCCGGTTTTCGGCGTCTCCTGCGGCGGTCCGCTCGACGCGACCCGCGGCCTCATTCTTTCCCCGCCCAATCTGCCGGGCTGGAACCGCGTCGCGATCTGTGAAGCGCTCACCCAACGTTATGGCGGGCGCGCCACGTTGATGAACGACGCCAACGCCTGTGCGCTGGCCGAATGGCAGAGCGGCGCCGGCCGGGGCGCGCGCAACCTGATTTTTCTCACCATGGGCACCGGCATGGGCGCCGGTCTCATCCTCGACGGCCGGCTCTACGCCGGCACCACTGGCGACGCCGGCGAGGTCGGCCACGTGCGTCTCGCCCCCGACGGTCCGGTCGGTTTTCACAAAGCGGGCTCCTTCGAGGGCTTCTGCTCCGGCGGCGGCATCGCCCAACTCGCCCGTCGCCGTCTTGCGACGTACCCGGGGGATTCCGTGCTGCAACAGCTTCCGCTCGCCCACCTCACCGCCGCCGACGTAGGCCGCGCCGCGGCGGCCGGCGATGATTTCGCCCTGAAACTGTGGTCGGAAGTCGGCACCAAACTCGGCGAGGCCCTCGCGCTGCTCGTCGACGTGCTCAACCCCGACCGCATCGTGATCGGCAGCATTTACGCCCGCTGCGAACGCTGGATCGCCCCGGCCATGCGCGCCGCCCTCGCCCGCGAGGCCCTGCGCCCGAGTGTCGCCGCGTGCACCATCGTGCCGGCGGCCCTCGGCGACGAGGTCGGCAGCCACGCCGCCGTCGCCATCGCACGCTACCACCTTACCACCCCGCCTTCATGAACACGACCCGCCGCACCTTCCTCCAGACCTCCGCCCTGCTCGCCGCCTCGCTGCCCTTCGCCCGCCCTGCCGGTGCCCAAACGCCCGCGCCGGCCGCCGGCGGCGGACACCCCCGCGGGCTGTTCTTCGACGCCTCCGACCTGCCCCGCATCCGCGCCAATCTCGAACAGCCGCGGTTCGCCGAGATCCGCCGGCAGGTCTACGACCTCGACCACACGGCCGCACGCCGCTTCCTGCGCGACGAACTTCGCCTCAACGACCACGTCACCGACTTCGCCCGGGCGCGCAGCCTGCTCGAGCACGCCGCCCTCGCCCATGCCCTGCGTGGCGATGCCGAGAGCCTAGAAACCGCCCGCCTTGCGCTCGGACGGATCGTGGAGTATCCGCGTTGGGACTACTTCCTCGAGGGCGGACGCCAGGTGATCGGTCTGCAGCGCGCCCCTGAGGGCACCATCGCAGTGTGCTGCGCGCTCGACTGGATCGGCGACAAGCTGCCCGCCGACCTGGTGGCCCAGGCCGAGCGCGACCTCGGCACCAAGGGCGCGCCCGCGTGCTACACCACGCTCTATGGCATGAAGTATCCCGACCGGGTCCGCGGCTGGAGCTTCCACCCCGAGCAGAGTATTCCGATGACGATCGATTTCCGCCGCTGGCCGATCATCCTCAATGCGACCAATCTGAAGATCATCCCCACCGCGGCGCTCGGCATCGTCGCGGTCTGGCTGATGGACCGGCATCCCGAGGCCCGGAAGTGGCTGGAGATGTCGCGGCAGAGCGCCCAGGCGTTCTCCATCATGTACGGCTCGGACGGCTCGTACGACGAGGGCGTGGGCTACTGGGGCTATACCACCATGCACCTCGCGATGCTTGCCGAGGTGCTGCACCGGCGTCTCGGGATCGACGACCGCAAGCTGATCGACTACTCGGGCTCCGTGCGCTTCGCCCTGCACATGGCGTCGCCCACCGCCGGCGACCTCGTGGTCGATCCCAACGAAAAGGCGGCCTACAACGCCGTGCCTAAGGGCTCCCTCGAACCGAAGCACGACCTCGTCAACTTCGGCGATGGTGGCACTGCCATCGACGTCTCCGTGGCCGCCTGGGTCGCGCGCGTTGCCCAGGATCCGCTCGCCCAACACATCGCGCGCGAGACCGGCGTCCTCAAACACTACCACGCCGCATTCTGGTATCAGCCCGAGTTGCCGGCCACCCCTCCGACTGCGGCTCTGCACGACGTGCGGCTGAGCAACGACTGGGTCATCTCGCGCACGGGCTGGGCCGCGCAGGATACGGTCGTCGCCTTCCGCAGCGGCGGACCCGCCAACCACGAGCACGCCGACCGCAACAGCGTGTTGTTCAAGGCGCACGGCGAACGCCTGTTCCACGATCCCTTCAAGGCAGCCTACGTGCCCGAACACCCGAAGTGGGTGCTCCGCCTCACCGAGGGCCACACCGCCGTCCTGATCGGCGGGAAAGGCCACCAGTACCACGACGGCAGCGAGGGCACGAACAGCTCGTGGGCCTCCGCCCGCGTCACCGCCTATCAGACGGGCCCGGGCTGGATGACTGTCACGAGCGACGCGACCGAGGCCTACCAACTGGTCAACGAGAACGTCGTCCGCGTCGAACGCACGCTCGTCTTCGTCAAGCCGGACGTCCTGCTCCTGCTCGACCGCGTCGTCCTGCGCAACCCCGAGGCGGTGCAGACCCGGTATCAGGTCTTCAACGACGACCGGCGCGGCAACGCCACGGTGAACGGAACGACGTTCCGCATCGAACGCCCCCGGGCCACGCTGCAAGCCTCCACGCTGGGTTCTGGGCCGGTCGCGGCGCGCACCGGGCGTTTGCCGACCCCGGACACCGACGGCATCTTTCCGTTTGCCGAGGTCGAGTCCGCCGCCGCCACCGAGCACACGTTGCTCACCGCCTGCACCGCCGCACCATCCGGCTCCGATCACGGCACCCTCGCGGTGCGCCGCGAGGGCGACCGCTGGTCGGTCACAGGCCGCCACCGCGGAAAGACCATCAACGTGACGCTCACCGTTCCGACCACAAGCCTGCCGACCGTCACCGTCGCCTGAAATAAGGAGCGGCGGCACTCCTGCCGCCGGGTTTGAATGCGGGGCGGTCACGCGAACATGTCCGGCAACTGAACCGGCGGCAAGAGTGCCGCCGCTCCCCCAATCCTCTACTCACTACTCCCTACCCGCTACTCGCTACTTCTCGGATCCATGCCCGCCTTCAACACCGTCAACGCCGTCGACTACGGCCTGATCGCGCTCTACTTCGCGATCGTGGTCTGCGTGGGCTTTTACGCGGCGCGCAAGAATCGCGGTACGGACGACTACTTCAAGGCCGGGGGCCAAGTCCCATGGGTGCTCGCGGGCATGTCGAACTGGGTGTCCGGGTTTTCGGCGTTCATGTTCGTCGCCGCCGCGGGCTACACTTACCGCATCGGCATCGGTGCGATCGTGGTCTTCACCACCGCCACGTGGTGTTACTTCGTCGGCTACTTCGTCTTCGCGCCGCTATGGCGCCGCGCCCGGCTCGACTCACCGCTGCAGTTTCTCACTCGGCGCTACTCGCCGTCGACGACCTACTTCTACTCGGTCACGGCGATCATTCCGCAGATCGTCGGCATCGGCCAGGGGCTCTACATTCTGTGCATCTTCGTGTCGACCGCGCTGGGTTTCGGCGGGCAGACCTTTGACGTGTTCGGCGTGCCGATGAGCGGACTCAACCTGTCCATCCTGTGCGTCGGCACCGTGATGGTGATCTACACGGTGGTGGGCGGCCTCTGGGCCGCCGTGCTCTCCGATGCCGTGCAGTCGATCATCATCGTGGTGATGACCGTGATCATCTTTCCCGTCTCCTACCTCTACCTCGGCGAAGGTGCGGGACTCTTCGCCGGATTCTCCCGCATGCTCGCCGAGGTGCCGGACGGTTATCTGACCTCCTTGTCCGGCACGTCGGGCAACGGCTGGTTCCTTTTCGCCTACCTGCTGAACTGCATGCTGGGTTACAACGTGGCCTGGCATCTCGCCCAGCGCTACTACTCGGTCCCGGACGAACGCGGGGCGCGCAAGATGGCCCTGCTCTGCGCCGGTCTCTCCTTTTTCGGGCCGCTCCTGTGGATTCTGCCGGTCATGGCCGCGCGGGTGATCTTCCCCGACATGGCTGCGCTCTGGCCAACCTTGAAGGAACCCTCGGAAGCCTCCTACGTTTCGCTCGCCCTGCTGCTGCTGCCGCACGGGCTGATCGGGTTCGTGGTCTCCGCCGTGCTGTCCGCCACGCTCGGCCAGGCCAACGACGCCTTCAACTGGCTCGCCGCCACCCTGACCCGCGACGTCTACGTTCCGCTGCGCCGCCGCGTGACCGGCTCCGTGCCGTCCGAGCGCCAGCAGCTTCGCGTGGCCCGGCTGACCATGTTCGTCGTCGGCGCCCTCGGCATCGTCGTGGCATTCGAGATCCCGCGCTTCGGCGGCGCGTTCGAGTTCGCGCTCCAGTACTACTCGCTGCTCGCGGCCTTCATGATGCCGGTCGCGCTGGGCATGCTTTACCGGAAGACGCCGTGGTGGTCCGGCATGGCGGCCTGCTCCGCGGCGCTGGTCGTAACCGTCACCCTGATGCTGCTGAAGGTGTGGCCGGAGAATCCGATGCCGCGCAACGTGCTCGCGGCCGTGGGCACCTCGACGTTCGTGTTCTTCCTCTCCGCCCGCTGGTACCGAGCCGATGATCCGCGTCACGCCGAACTGCAGCGCCTCGACGCTGATCTGCGCACGCCCGTGCCGGATGCCCCGGCAGCGAATCTCACCGGCTTGGCCGTTTACGGCGTGATCGGCACCATCGCCCTCATTCTCGGAGGCGTGCTGATCGTCTGCACCGCCTTGCCCGGGAGCGCGGTGGCACCCGCCACACACAACCTGATCGCCGGCCTGTTGCTCGCCGCCATCGGCCTCGGCCTCCGCCGCCTCGCGAACCGGGCCCGCGTCTGACCCGGGCCAAATCCTTCTCGTAATCATCCTCGTTCTCCGTGCGCCTTTCCGCCCATCTCTATCGTCAGCATGATGCCGACCCGGCCCGGGAGGTTCCGGCCGAGGGGTTTGGCGGCTGGTTTCGGCGAGAGATCGAACTGGCCCCTGCCCACACCGCGCTCGTGGTGATGCACGCGTGGGACGCCCAGACGGCCGGTGTTCACCCGGGCTGGGACCGCTGCGTCGAATACCGCCCGCGCGCCCGGCGCATCCTCACGGAGGTCTTTCCCCGCCTGCTCGCCGCGGTGCGTCGTTCGCCGCTGCCGGTTTTCCATGTGGTCGGCGGACGGGACTATTATCGCCACCTGCCAGGTTACCAGCGCGCCTGCCGCCTGGCCGGCGCCGACGTCGCGCCGGCACAAGTTGCGCCCGACGCAGTCTACCAGCGATTGCAGGCCCTCCGCCGCGATCAGATTCATCCCGGTGCGCACAACCAGGCCGACGTCGACGCGGGGTTTGCGCGCCTCGATTTCGCCGCGGAAGCCCGGCCGGTGGGCGACGAGGGCATTGCCGAAAATTCGGCCCAGCTCGCTGCGCTTTGCCGCGCCCACAATATCAACCACCTCGTCTACGTCGGCTTCGCCCTCAACTGGTGCCTCCTGATGTCGCCGGGCGGCATGGCCGACATGGCGCGCCACGGCTGCCTGTGCTCGACTCTCATTGAGGCCGTGACGGCGGTTGAAAACGCGGAGACAGCGCGCGGCGAGCGCGAGAAGGCGCAGGCGCTCTGGCGCGTTGCGGTCGCCTTCGGCTTCGTGTTCTCGCTCGACGATTTTCTCGCCGCGCTGCCTGCGTCCCCTGGCCCCCTTTCGTCATGACTTCACCTGCCCTTGCCCTGCATGGCGGCCCCAAGGCCGTCACCACCGCGCGCCCCGAACACCATCGCTGGGGATCGGAGGAACTCACCCGGTTGACCGCCATGGTCGATCAGCCGTCGTTGTTCTATTGGAAGGGCCCCCAGTGCACCGCCCTGACCGACGCGTTTCGGCGCGAGTATCCGCTTCGCCATGTCATGCCGTGCTCGTCCGGCAGCGCATCGCTGCACATCGCCGTCGCCGCCCTGCGCCTGCCGCCCGGATCCGAGGTCATCACGTCACCCATCACCGACATGGGCTCGGTGATCGGCATCCTGTACCAGCAGCTCGTTCCGGTCTTCGCGGACATCCATCCGCACACTTACAACCTCGATCCGGAGGCGGTGCGGCGGTGCATCACGCCGAAGACGCGCGCCTTGATGGTCGTCCATCTGGCCGGCAACCCGAGCAACATGGAGGCGCTCCTGGCCGTCGCGCGTGAACACGGCCTCGCCGTGATCGAGGACTGCGCCCAGTCGTGGGGTGCGCGGCACCGCGGCACGCCGGTCGGCCTCTTCGGCGACCTCGCCTGCTACTCCTTCAACGAGTTCAAGCACGTGAGCTGCGGCGACGGCGGCATCGTGGCCACCAACCGCGACGACCTGGGCACCGGACTCTCGAAGTGGGGCGACAAGCATTACGACCGCGTCACCGGCGGCCGTGACCCGCAGACCCTATCGCCCAACTACCGCATGTCCGAGCCGCAGGCCGCGGTGGCGGCCGCCCAGCTCGACAAACTGCCCGGGATCATCGCCGCCCACATCCGCCTCGGCACCGCCCTGCTCGGCCGCCTGCGCGACCTCGCACCGCCGGGCCTCCTCCTGCCCGAAATCGACCCGCGCGACACCCACAGCTTCTGGTTCTGCCTGCTCCGCCTCGCCCCCGGGGCATTCCGTTGCTCGCGCGAGGAGTTTGTCGCCGCGCTGGTCGCCGAAGGCGCCACCGCCTACTCCGGCTATATCCCGAAACCGGTCTACCGTTATCCGCTGTTTCAGAATCACGATTTCTTTGCCGGACACTGGCCGCTGCGGGACGCCGGACTGACGACGATGGACTACCGCACCGTGCGCTGCCCGGTGGCCGAGGCCATGCTGGCCGACAGTGTCTCGCTTCCTCTCACGCCAGCCATGCCCGAGGCGATGGCGGTCGAGACGGCCCACGCGATCGACAAGGTCGCCCGTCACTTCGCCGTTTGAGAGCGATGATGACGCCGGCACACGCCACGAACCCCAGCTCCGAGGCTCGCGCGCCCTTGGTGAGGTCTTCGCTCCGGCGGCAGGCGTGCCGCGGTGCCTGGTTGCTCCTTGCGGTCAGCATGGCCGTTGCCTCCGCCGGGGCCCAGTCGTTGGTCGACACCCACGCGTCGCTGGGCCTGCCGGCACTGGACGCCGCGCGGCTCAGCGTGGCCGACCTCAATGGGGACCAGCATGACGATCTCATCGTTCGCCTGAACGGCACCGCCCCGGCCGTCCCGCTCGTCTTTGTTTGCGACGCTGGTGGCGGCTTTCGCGCGGTCGGCGCAAACGGACTCCCCCGCCTCGCCCCGCGCGACGTGCTGACCTTCGCCGATCTCGACAACGACGGGCACACCGACGCCATCGTCGCCCGCCATCTGGATTACCTGCAGGACACCTTTGTCGCGCCGGTCGAAGCCCCGGTGCGGACGGCGTGGCTGCCCGGCCGCGGCGACGGCACCTTCGGCGCAGCGATCGAGCTGACCGAGGCACCGCCCGCGACCACGATGGCGATTGCCGTCGGTGACGTGAATCGCGACGGCCGGCCGGATCTCTGGCTGGGCAACGGATACGAGAAGTACTTCAGTGGCTACGAGGCGTTCGCCAACGACCTCCTGCTCCAGTATCCAGACGGCAACGACCAACCCGCTTTCGTCCGCTGGACCGTCCCGGGCGAGTCCTCGCCCGCCGACCCGCAGACCGACGTCGGCGGACGGCCCACCTACGGTGCCATGATCGCCCAGCTGGACGACGGCCCGCTGCCGCAGCTGTTGGAGTTGAACTATGGACGCCGCTGGAACCGGCTCTACCTGCTCACGCCGCCCCGGCCTCTGCTCGACCTCACCGGACGACCCGGGGTCGACCCGGCGCCCCATCGTCCCGGCGGTCCCGTCATCTATCGGCGAGAGGAAACCCGTCGCTCGCTGCACGGCGTGGACATCGCCGCCGGCGTAGGATTCGACGGCGACGCCATCCGTCACGGCCGGCATCCCGACCTGAGCGCCCACCGCAATCACGTGGATCCGCGGTACAACCGGCCCGACGAGCTGCCCTTTCGGGCCAACGGCAACGACTTCGACGCCGCGGTCGGCGACATCGACAACGACGGCGACTTCGACGTGTTCGTCAGCACGATCATCCACGCGTGGGCCGGCGACTCCTCCGACCGGTCCCGGTTTCTCGTCAACCGGCTCCGCGAAACCGGACACCTGCACTTCGATTCGCCGTCGGCGCTGTCGGTCGACCGGATCCCGGAAGTCCTCACGGACGAGAATCGCGATTACAACCAAGGCGACATCTTCGCGGAGCTCGGTGACCTCGATCTCGATGGACGGCTCGATCTCGTGCTGTGTTCGTCCGACTACAACGACCCGCCACCCCACGACGAACGCCTGCGCATTTTTCTCCAGCAGCCGGACGGGACGTTCCGCGATCGGACCGCCGCGCTCGGCCTCGATCATCTTGGCGCCGGGCAGCCGGCGTGGATCGATGTGAACGGTGACGCGGCACTCGATCTCGTGGTCGGCCAGACTTTCAATCGCCTGAACGCCGAGCGCCGCCGCGAAGCCGGGCAGGCGAATGGGACCCTGAGCGCCGGCGCCCCGACGGCCGACCAGGCGCGTCCGGTGCTCCGCGTTTACCAATGCACACCGCCGCCCGGACGGTACGGCCTCATTCTCCGCCTGAGCGGTGACCCAACCCGTGGGATGAGTCGCGATGCGTTTGGCGCGCTCGTCCGCTTGCAAGCCGACCTCGACGGCGACCCCGCCACCCCACCGGTCACCTTGCACCGGCAACTGATGGGCCCGGGCGGACACGCCGGGAAACGGTCCGCCTCGTTCGTCCATTTCGGACTCGGCGCCGCTCCTGCGGCCACGGACATCGTCATCACGTGGCCAGACGCAGCCCGGACCGAGACGAGGATTCCGCTCCTGCCCGCTGGCACCTACGAGATCGACCTTCGCGCCGGCACCGAGCCACTCCCGCTTCGGTAACGTCCTTTCGGGTCGGACTCTCCGGTATCGCTCGGGGCGCGACACGGCGCAGAGGGCGGAAAATCCACGCCCTCAGCAAAATCCTCTTGCGCCTGAGTCTCATTACCGTCGATACTGGGTCTCAAGTTCGCTATGATGACGTGTTCGTCCCAAGCCCCCTTTCCTAGCCTCACCGCCGTCACGGTGGTCTCGCTCCTGTCGCTGGCTTCACCGCTGCTCGCCCAACGCGCGGATGACGTGGTCGAGTTGGAGCGCTTTGAGGTGGGAGCCTTCCGCCGCGAGTATGTGGCACCCGCCACGTCTACCGGCCTTGGGCTCGACGCCGACGTTTTCGACACACCGCTCACGCTGGTGTCCATCCCGATGGACATCCTCACCGACCAACAGGTGAACAACGTCGAAGATGCGCTACGCAACGTGGCCGGCGTCTCCAAGTTCAAGCAAGGCAATGGCGGCGAGGAGAAGTTCTCCATCCGCGGCTTCGACGCCTCCCAGTCCCTCTACAAGGACGGGGCGCGCATCAACAATGCCTTCAACGCCACCAACATCGCCACCACGGAAACGGCCAACATCGAGCGTTACGATGTCCTGAAGGGACCGGCTGCAATCCTCTATGGCCAGGGCGAACCGGGCGGGGTGATCAACTACATCACCAAAAAGCCGCGCTTTGACCGCAGCCTGCGCAGCGCGGAATTCATTTTCGGGACCGACGCCTATCGCCGCGCGGAACTCGATCTCACCGCCCCGCTCGGTGGGCAGGACGGCCGGCCACATGCTCCCGCCTTCGCCTATCGGCTCGTCGCCTCGTACGAGGACAGCGGCAGCCACCGCGACTTCACCTCGCGGGATCGGCGGCTCGTGGCGCCGTCCGTCTCCGCCCGCCTTGGCACCCGCACCACCGTGACACTGCAGTACGAGTACATCACCGACACCTACACGCAGGACCGCGGGCAGGTGCTCGAGGGCGACGACGTATCCGGTTTTCGTTACAGCGACCGGCTCTCCGGCGAACAATTCTTCGGCGTCCCGGGCTGGAACGACCAAACCACCAGCGACTTTCGCCGCACTGGCCTCCTGTTGGACCACCGCTTCTCCGCGCTTTCCTCGCTTTCGATCCAAGCCTCGTCCACCCGCGTCGACAAGATCCTCTACGACTCGTCGCCCCGCAACAGCCTGCCCAACGCCGGGGTCGTCTCTGCCGCCGGCGATGTCGTGATCCGCCCGTCCGCTCAGGGCGGCGACGGCGAGTCCGACACGGTGACCGCCCACTACCGCCACACCTGGTCGGCAGGCCGCCTCAGCGGTGAGTCCCTCCGCCATCAGGCTCTCGTCGGCGTCGACTGGGAACGCATCTACAACGACGGCTACTCGGCTGCGGTGGTGAACGCCGCCGGGACTCCAGTCACATCGATCATCTACAATATCGTCGACCGCACCTACGCCGGCCTGCCCGCCGACGGCCTGCGTCTCGGCGCCCGCACGCCGGGCGTGCGCACCGACACCCGCCAGACCGGCCTGGTCGTCCAGGACCTCGTGTCGCTCGGTGACACCTGGCACCTGCTCGCCGGGGTGCGTTACACGGAGTTTGACGATCGCGACGCCGGCGTGACCCACGACGATTGGTCGCCGCGCACCGGCCTGGTCTATCGTCCGCGGCGCGACCTGTCGTTCTATGCTTCGTGGGCGCGCGGCTTCACGCCGACGACGGCCACCGGGCGTAATCCTGCCACGGATACCGGCATCGGCGGCCCCCTGCTTGACCCGGAGACGACCGAGCAGCGGGAGATCGGCGTGCGCTGGTCCACCGCCGGGGACGGCTTCTCGGTCAATCTCGCCGCCTTTGACGTGCGCAAGAAGGGCATCGTCGTCACCGATCCCGCTTCGCTTGTCCGCCCGCCATCGGAGCAATGGTCGGCCAATCTCGGCGAGACCCGCACGCGCGGGTTCGACGTGCAGGCGGTCGGGCGCCTGACCCCCTCGCTGCGCCTCATCGCCGGGTATGCCTACCTCGACAACGAGCTGACCGCCGTCGATCCCGCCTTCGCCAGCCAACGGGGCAACACACTGCCCGGTATCCCGCTTCACTCCGGCAACGTCTGGGGCGTCTACGAATTTTGCGGCGGCCCCCTGGCCGGACTCGGACTCGGCTTAGGCGCGTTTGCCCAATCCCGTATCTACGCTTCCACCGAGAACCGGGCCCGCTACGACGGTTGGGTGCAGTTCGACGCCCTCGCCTATTACAAGCGGGACCAATGGAAGCTGCAGCTCAACGTGAAGAACCTGACTGACGAGCAGTTCAACCTCGCGCAGGCGGGGACCACAGCGGACAACTTTGCCGCCATCCGGGTCGGCACCAGCACGCCGCTCACCGCCACGGTTTCCCTCGCGCTCGAATTCTGAGCCGCATTCGCGAGCGCGCCGCATGAAGCCCCCGGGCCCGGAACAGCGCATCCGCCGCTGGCAAACCTACCTCGCGGTCTGGGGTCTGCATCGCTGGCTGGGTTTAGGCACCGGACTCTTCATTGTCGTCGCCAGCCTCACGGGCGCGTTGCTCGTGCTGCACCACGATTTGGAACGATGGCTGCACCCGGAACGCCATGTCGTCCCTGCGCCGCCGCCGGAGGCGCCGCCCGGTCCCGGGCTCGCTGACATCGTGCGCGCCGTCGCCCCGCTCGCTCCGCCGGGCTACCGTCCGTTGCGCATCGAACCGGGCCACGGTGCCACCGACGCGTACAAGCTCGTCTTCATCGGCGCAGACTCCTCGATCCGCTGGTCGGCATTTTTCGATCCGCACACCGGCCAGGTGCTCTGGCACGGCGCGGATCAACACTTGCTCACGCCGTGGCTGCTCCACCTGCACATGCACCTTCATGCGGGTACAGTCGGATACGTGGCGATGGGCGTGGCCTCGCTCGCCTTGACCCTGCTCGCTCTCACCGGCGTCTGGATCACCCGGGGACGCCTCGCTCTGCTGCTGCGGCGACCGCTGCGTCTGGGACGCGGCTGGCGGATCGCCGCGAGCGACCTGCACAAATGGACGGGGCTCGTGAGTCTTTACTTCAGCTTCATCCTCGGTGCGACCGGGCTCTGGTTTTCGATCCTGATCATTCCGGATGAACTGCGACGTCAGGCCCCCGAACCGCTCGCGCCGGCCTTCGATCTCACTCAACTTGCCCCGATCGAACCCGCGCTCGCCACGGTCCGGGCCCAGTGGCCGGGGGCGGAGCTGGCTCGCATCATCTTGCCGTGGGACGACGGGGTCGGACTGCAAGTGCGGGTGCTGCATCGGGAGGCACCGGTGTGGCGCAAGCTCAGCCGGATCGACTTCGATCCGGCGACCGGCGCGATCCGCCGGATTCGCGATGCGCGCGACGCCGCCTGGACCGACCAGCTTCAATCTATTCTCGGCCCCCTGCACTTCGGCTACTACGGATCGACGCTCGTCAAATGGCTCTACGTCGCTGGCGGACTCGCCCCCACTGTGCTGTGTGTCAGCGGCACGATCATCTGGTGGTGCCGTCGCCGCAGCGCCGGCCAAACGCGGATCTGAGCCCCGACTCAGCTTGCGAGAAACCTCTCCAAATTTCCGGCGGCCACGGCCTGCTTCGGCCTGGCTTGCAACGCGGCGGAGTCGAGCTTGGCGCGGGCCGCGGCGGTGATGAGGAAGGGTGTATGCGACGCAAAGACGAGCTGGCGCGGATCGACCTTGGCGGTGAGGTGCCCGAGCGTGTCGTACCACTCCGCGAACGACAGGTCGCAGAGCAGGTGCGGGAACGCCGGTGCGAGCGCCTTCAGTTCCGGCCGCATCAGACCAGACGCAAGAACGGGCAGCTCGCGGTGCGAACGCAGGAACACCTTCAGCTGCTCCGCGGGCACCGGCTTGAGCTCCATGGCGTGAAATTCATGCCGGGCGTCGATCAGCTGTACCTGCACGATCAGCCGCAGGCCCCGCTCCGTCAGCGCCGCCGTCAATGCGGACGCCTCCGGTCCGTCGAGCCGGAAGGCATGATAAGCCGGGAGCACGCGCACCGCCCGGACCCGAGGATCACGTGCACACCGGTCCAGTTCCTCTTCCCAGTTGCCCAACACGGGATTGATCACCGGGACGGGTACAAGTCCGCGGTGACCGCGCGTGGTCCGGAGCAGGATTCGGTTGGCCGGTCCCGGTTCCGGTTGAAACACCGCATCGAGGGGTGACACGAGCGCCCGCGCAATGCCGTGGCGCGACAGATGCGTGCGCAAGGTCCGCGGCGTGAAGGCCGGAGCAAAGCTGAACGGCCAGCGCCCGATCCACGTGTTGGCGTCGAAGAACGTCAGGCGGCGTAGGGCAGTGGTCACGGGAGCTTCAGCAGGTTGCGGGCGTTCTCGTACAGGATCATCCGTTGTTCGCGGGGCGTGAGGTTCGATCCCGTGATGCGCGCGATCGCGCACGCGAAGTCACGGATCGGAACGTCCGAACCATAGAGCACCCGCTCCGCACCGAGGTGTTCGACCGCATGCTCCACGATGCCCGACTCTGGCGCCGCCCCGGAGGTGTCGACCGAGACGTTGGCGCATGCCTTCACCGCCAGCACCCCGCGCACCCCGCAACCGGTGAGATGTGCCATGATGATGCGCACGCGGGGGAAGCGCTGCGCGAGCGTGGCCACGTCCTCCGGATCGGTGTGAAAGCTGCGCTCCCGGATCTTGGTCATGCTCCAGGCGTGCTGCAGGACCACCCACCCCCGCGCTTCCGCCTCTTCCATGAGTGGCCGCATGCAGGCGTCGCGCGCATTGTTGGCAATCTCGAGCTTGAGGCCGCGAAAGCCGCGCACCGCGCATCGCGCGACCTCGTCCCGCACCGCCCGTTCGCCGAGGGTGGGATTGAGGTGGCAGAAGCCGGTGACGAAGCCCGGATACTCGGCCATGAGCGCCGCCGTCTCGTCGTTGATCAGCCGGAGCTGACGGGCCGTGGGCGAACGCCCGAAGCCCAGCACATCCCCCAAGGCCACGACGTGCTCGATGCCATGCCGGCGGGCACTCCGCAGCAGGTCCCGCGCTCCGTCCCACCCGCGCCGATCGTGGCGCAGAATGGGATGGGTGTGGACGTCGATGATACGCATGAAAATTTCGCGGCTTTGCGGCTGACAAACGTCAGATTGAACGTCGAATAACGCCACGCAAGCGACGGGTGCGCCGCCGTGAGCTCTCCCCTGAAATTTCATGATCCCCACCTTCGCCACCGACCGCGAGATCGAAGCCCTGCTCTCCACCCCCACCCCGGGCGCGATCGCCGCGGTGCAACGCCTGCCGGGCAGCTTCATGGTGCTCGGTGTGGGCGGCAAGATGGGCACAACGACCGCCGTCATGCTGCGGCGTGCCCTCGACGCCGCCGGGCGCCGCGACACGCCGGTCATTGGCGTTTCGCGCTTCAGCCGTGACGACGCTCGCCACGATCTCGAGTCCCTCGGCGTGAAGACGCTCGCTTGCGACCTCGCCGACGGTGCGGCGGTTGCGGCCCTGCCCGACGCGCCGAACGTGCTCTACCTCGCGGGACAAAAATTCGGCACAGACGGCGCGCCTGAGCTCACGTGGATTCAAAACACGGTGGTTCCGGCCTTCGTGGCGCAACGTTTCCATGCCTCGCGCCTGGTCGTGTTCTCCACCGGGTGTGTGTATCCGTTCGTGCCGGTGGACGGCCCGGGCGCGGACGAATCCACCCCCGTCGCCTTCCTCGGTGAATACGCGAGTTCCTGCGTCGGCCGCGAACGGGTCTTCACCCACTACGGCAAACAGGCGGGCACGCCGCAACTGATGTACCGGCTCAACTACGCGGTGGAGCTCCGCTATGGCGTGCTGGTCGACATCGCGCTCAAGGTGCTCCACGGCACGCCGGTCGACGTGACGATGGGCTGGCTCAACTGCATCTGGCAGGGCGATGCCTGCGCCCGCGCCATCCAATGCCTGGAGCACACCGCCGTGCCGCCGCGCCTGCTCAACATCACCGGACTGGAGAAACTCAGCGTGCGCGCCCTCGCCCACGACTTCGGCCGGCGTCTCGGACGCGAGGTGACGATCACCGGTGAGGAGGCGCCCACGGCTTGGCTCGCGGATGCCCGCGAGTCGGTGCGTCTCTTTGGTCTGCCGGAGACGTCCCTGGAACGCATGCTGGACCTCGTCGCCGCGCATGTCAGCCAGGGCGGGAAACTCCTGGGCAAACCCACCCATTTCGAGACCCGCTCCGGCCGGTTCTGAGGGTATTCATTTTTTACGTACACCGTCCTGTTCCGCCATGAATCTTCGCGCCCATTTGCTCGCCGGCCACGTCATTCCCGCGCTGCCCCTCGCGCTCGACGCCGGACGCCGGTTCTCGCCCCGCCATGAGCGTGCCCTCGTACGCTACTACCTCGACGCCGGCGCCGGCGGACTCGCGGTGGGCGTGCATTCGACCCAGTTCGAGATCCGCGATCCCAAACACGCGCTCTTCCGTCCGGTGCTGGAACTGGCCGCCGAGGCGGCCGGCACCTGGCGCGGCTCGGACCCGCGTGAGGTGGTGATGATCACCGGCATCTGCGGCCAGACGGCCCAGGCCGTCGCCGAGGCCGAACTTGCCCGCTCGCTGGGCTACCACGCCGGACTCGTCAGCATGGCGGCCTTCAAGACGGAGCCGGAGGAAGCGATCCTCTCGCACCTGGCCACCGTGGCGCGCGTGATTCCCGTGGTTGGCTTTTACCTCCAGCCGGCCGTGGGCGGGCGTGTCTTCAGCTACGCGTTCTGGCGGCGTTTCGCGGAGATCCCCGAAGTGGTCGCGATCAAGATCGCACCGTTCAACCGCTACCAAACCCTCGATGTCGTGCGCGCCGTCGCATCCGCCGGACGCGACGACCTCGCGCTCTACACCGGCAACGACGACACGATCGTGAGCGACCTGTTGACGCCGTTTCCCTACCCGGCAACGGATGGCCGGACACCCCGGCGCATCGTCGGCGGTTTGCTCGGACACTGGGGCGTCTGGACGCAGGCGGCCGTGCGCCTGTTCCGCGAGATCCAGGCTCAGGTCGCCTCGGGCCGGCCGGCCTTGCTCGACCCGTGGATGGCGCGCGGCGCGGCGGTGACGGACATGAACGCGGCGGTCTTCGACGCCGCCAATCGGTTTCACGGCTGCATTCCCGGCATCCTCGAGGTGTTGCGTCGTCAGGGCCTCGTACCCACCTGCCATTGCCTCAATCCCGCCGAGGTCCTGTCGCCCGGCCAGGCTGAGGAACTCGACCGGGTCACCGCCGCCTACCCCGATCTGATCGACGATGCCTTTGTAGCGGCGCACCGCGATCGGTGGTTGAGCTGAGCGCGTCACTCTCCCCTTCTCCTGCGCATGTCTTCGTTTGTTCCGCCCTCGTCGGTCGAGGCCCTGCTCGCTGGCATGGTCGCCATCAATTCGGTCAATCCCGCGCAAGGCGGGCCGGCCGACGGACAGGCGCGCTTGGCGGCCTACCTGGAGTCGGTGGCCCAAAGCTGGGGACTCTCGACCCGCCGGCTGCCTGTAGACGACGGCATCTTCAACCTGCTCGTCACCGCCGACGCCAAGCCCGGCGCGGAGTGGGTACTATTGGAGAGCCACCTCGACACGGTGAGCGCCGAGGGCATGACCGTACCGCCGTTTGCCCTGACCGATGATCAAGGCATGCTGCGCGGCCGCGGCGCCTGCGACACGAAGGGCTCGGGCGCGGCAATGCTCTGGGCGCTGCGAACCTTCGCCCAGAACCCAGCACGTCTCCGGAACGCCGGCGTCGTGTTTGTCGTCGATGAGGAAGTCGGCATGTCCGGCGCGAAGGCCTTTGCCACCGGCGTGCTGCGTGACCTGCAACCGATGCGCGGCATCGTGGTCGGCGAGCCGACCGGCCTGCGTCCGGTGGTCGGCCACAATGGGGTGCTGCGCTGGCGCTCCATCACCCGCGGACAGGCCGCCCATTCCTCGGATCCCTCGAAGGGCCGGTCAGCCATCGCGGCCATGCTCGGCGTGGTTGCCGCCCTCGAGACGCGGTTCATTCCGCTGGCCACCGCCACCCATCCCCTGACGGGTCACGCCGCCGCGAGCATCAACGTGATCCGAGGCGGCCACGCGGTGAACATCATTCCCGATTACTGTGAAATCCGCTGCGACCGCCGCATCGTCCCAGGCGAAGACGTGGCCGCCGTGCTGGCCGAACGCGATCGCGCCCTCTCCGGCCACGCGGTCGAGCACGACGAGGTCTATGTCGCGCCGCCGCTCCCTCCCGAAACGTCGGCGGCCTTCCACGCTTGGTTGAGCCCCGCCTTGCGCAGCCAGGGGATCGACGCCACCGGGCTCGGCGCTCCCTACGCCACGGACGCCAGCCATTACGCCGCAGCCGGCGCGCCCGTGGTGGTGCTCGGCCCAGGCGACATCCTCGAAGCCCACACCCGCACCGAAGGTCTCGCCCGGCGCGACCTCCACGCGGCAGTGTCGCTGTACACTGCGATTCTCGCTTTGCCATGGCCGCCGCCCTGAACGTCAGCGCTTCGACCGTGTCGCTTCAACGGAGCCGCGCTCGTGAGAGCGCGGAAGGCACGGGGTCGTCCTTGGTGAAGGTGGCCACGTGCGTGGCTTCAACGGAGCCGCGCTCGTGAGAGCGCGGAAGGCTGGTGTGCTGCATTAAGGGAACGTGGTGACGGCCGCGCTTCAACGGAGCCGCGCTCGTGAGAGCGCGGAAGGGGCGCCGGAAGCAGGCAGCGTAACATCCGGAATCAGACCCAGCTTCAACGGAGCCGCGCTCGTGAGAGCGCGGAAGGTAGTTGTCGAATGACCAGTCGGTATCCACCTTCGGTACCGCTTCAACGGAGCCGCGCTCGTGAGAGCGCGGAAGGCTCCAGTTCTTCAACGACGCGGGCACCGGCATTTCCGCTTCAACGGAGCCGCGCTCGTGAGAGCGCGGAAGGTTCCTCACGGTGCCCTATGACGAACGGCCCCCGGAGCTTCAACGGAGCCGCGCTCGTGAGAGCGCGGAAGGACGGGACGCGCGTGAATCGCCTGGAGGAGCTGCGCGCGCTTCAACGGAGCCGCGCTCGTGAGAGCGCGGAAGGAGGAGAGCCGGGCGAAAGACCGACGCTTCTGCCTGCGTGGCGCTTCAACGGAGCCGCGCTCGTGAGAGCGCGGAAGGGTGCTCGACGGTGCCAGCCGTGGACGCGCCGGGCGTGCTTCAACGGAGCCGCGCTCGTGAGAGCGCGGAAGGAAGCCGAGGTCCGGGCCATCCCCATCGGCATCGAGGCTTCAACGGAGCCGCGCTCGTGAGAGCGCGGAAGGAACACGTCGGGCGATCCGGCGTACACCTTGACGCTGCGGCTTCAACGGAGCCGCGCTCGTGAGAGCGCGGAAGGGTGTATTCAACGCCAAAGGACGGGCGTTCGAGAACATGCTTCAACGGAGCCGCGCTCGTGAGAGCGCGGAAGGGCGATGTCGTCTAAGGCGCGAGGCGTCACTTGCCGGGCTTCAACGGAGCCGCGCTCGTGAGAGCGCGGAAGGCGACGGGTCAGCTCGTTGCAGAGAAGCGGGAAACGTGGCTTCAACGGAGCCGCGCTCGTGAGAGCGCGGAAGGAGTTTTTTAGCTTTGATGTTGTTGTCTATCCGAAGTGCTTCAACGGAGCCGCGCTCGTGAGAGCGCGGAAGGAGTTGGCCGAGGCCGTGACCACGCTGCCCGCTCGCGTGCTTCAACGGAGCCGCGCTCGTGAGAGCGCGGAAGGCGGAAGCAGACCCGCGCACGCAGCCGGGCGGCGGCACCGCTTCAACGGAGCCGCGCTCGTGAGAGCGCGGAAGGTTGATGGAGTGGTCTTCGCGCCAGTTCGGATCCGTGCTTCAACGGAGCCGCGCTCGTGAGAGCGCGGAAGGGCACCAAGATCCAGGCGATGCTCAATCTGCTCGAGTCGCTTCAACGGAGCCGCGCTCGTGAGAGCGCGGAAGGTCGACGACCGCGCTGGCACGCTGCTCAACAGCCACCGGCTTCAACGGAGCCGCGCTCGTGAGAGCGCGGAAGGACACCCCGGCGGGGGCCTTCCCTTTCGTTCGCTACCAGCTTCAACGGAGCCGCGCTCGTGAGAGCGCGGAAGGCCGCGGCGTGGGCGACAACGGGCAGGCCGTCAATACGCTTCAACGGAGCCGCGCTCGTGAGAGCGCGGAAGGGCCGGTGCGTCTTTCGCGATCCGTGCAGCCTTCTGCGAGCTTCAACGGAGCCGCGCTCGTGAGAGCGCGGAAGGCGCCACGGAGCGCACCCCATAGGCGTTACGTCAACCGGCTTCAACGGAGCCGCGCTCGTGAGAGCGCGGAAGGGCAGATCCCGTGCAGTCCGAGGCTCAGCCTGACGCGGTCGCTTCAACGGAGCCGCGCTCGTGAGAGCGCGGAAGGAGCGTTTCCCACACCTCATCGCCGAGGTCGTCGCGCAGCTTCAACGGAGCCGCGCTCGTGAGAGCGCGGAAGGTCAAGTTTGAAGGAGGTATCATCATCAGCGGGGGGAAGCTTCAACGGAGCCGCGCTCGTGAGAGCGCGGAAGGAACACGGAGAGCAG
>CAYZBG010000056.1:0-35842 GCA_964476565.1 uncultured Opitutus sp. | reverse complement strand
CCTCGAGCAGGTGACCAACGGCATCGCCGTCCGCATGGCCGTGCTCTACCTCTGCTCGGGCGGAAAGCCCGAGTACGTCAACGCCGGCTGAACCGCCGCTACGCCCTGGAGCCTTCACCGGTCCCGACTTTCCCATGGCCACTCTCTGGATCTCCCAAGCCCGCGTCATCGACCCCGCCACCAAACGCGACGCCGTCGGCGACGTGTTCATCAAGGATGGACGCATCGCGGCCTCCCTGTCCGCCCCGGAAAAGAAGCGGGCACGCAAGATCGACGGCCGCGGCCTTGTCGCCTGCCCGGGCCTCGTCGACATCCACGTTCACTTCCGCGAGCCGGGACAGACCCACAAGGAAACGATTGAGACGGGCGCCCGCGCCGCGGCCGCCGGCGGCTTCACCACGGTCGTGTGCATGCCCAACACGTCCCCGGTGGCGGACAACGCCGGCACCATCCAGCTGATCAAGGACTCCGCCGCCCGCACCGCCTGCGTCAAGGTGCTGCCCACCGGGTGCATCACCGTCGGCATGAAGGGCCAGGCGCTCGCCCCGATCGGTTCGCTCAAGCGCGCCGGAGTCGTGGCCATCACCGACGACGGCGACTGCGTGCAGAGCAACGAGCTCATGCGCCGGGCCCTGGAGTACGCGCGGATGTTCGACCTGCCGGTCATGGACCATTGCCAGGACCACTCCATGACCCAGGGCGCGGTGATGAACGAGGGTGTGATGTCGATCCGCCTCGGCCTGCGCGGCTGGCCCAATGCCGCCGAGGACGTGATCGTCTCCCGCAACGTCATCCTTTCGACCTACACCGGCGCGCACGTGCACATGCAGCACATCTCGTCGAAGAACTCGGTCGAACTGCTTCGGCGCGCCAAGAGTCGCGGCGTGCGCGTCACCGCCGAGGCCACGCCGCACCACATCGCCCTGACCGACGATTCCCTCGCGACGTACGATACGAACTTCAAAATGAATCCGCCGCTCCGGACGGAAGAGGACCGGCTCGCCGTGATCGAGGGCCTGCGCGACGGCACGATCGACATTCTCGCCACCGACCACGCGCCGCACACGGATTACGAGAAGGACAAGGAGTTCGACTTCGCGCCGAACGGTATCCTCGGACTGGAGACGGCGTTGCCCGTTAGTCTCGATATCCTGGTCCGCCGGCACCGTTTCAAGCTCCCGGCAGTCGTTGACCTGCTCACCCGCAAGCCGGCCAACATCCTCAAGCTTCCCGCCGGCACGCTCGCCGAGGGCGCAGCGGCGGACGTTTGCCTGTTCGATCCGGACGAGACCTGGACCTACGACGCCCGCGCCGGTTACAGCAAATCCAGCAACAGCCCGTGGCACGGACAGACGCTGACCGGCCGGGTCAAGACCACCCTCGTCGACGGCCGGGTCGTGTACGACGGTCGCGGCTTCCCCGGCGCCAAGTCGCCGTGAGCGAGACCGTATCCGAGGAACTGACGCCGGCGCTCGCCGCCGCCGTGGGCGTGCAACTGCTGCTGCTGGCGGCCGGTCTCCGGGTGCTGTGGTCCGCGTGGTTCTCCCCCGCCGCCCGCGACCGGCGCCGGGCCGGCTCTCCGCTTGCGCCCTGGCTCCTCTCCGTGCCCGATTTCATGGCGGCGGCCCTGTTCGTGATCGGGGGCGGACTGGTGGTCCAAGTTACCACCGGGCTGATCGTGCGCCAACTGACCGCGCGCGGCTGGCTTACCGATCCCGAGCTCAACCTGGTGCTGCAGGGCGCCGGATTTCAAATTGGCCTGATCGTCGGTGCGGTGATGGCCTTTGTCTTCGCGCGCGGCCGTTCGGAGACCGTTGCCCCGTCACCCGACGCGCCGCGGATTGGTACGCTCCGCGGGGGCCTTGGCGCGTTTCTTGCCGCGCTTCCGGTCGTGACCGTGCTCAATCTCGCCTGGGTTGGGCTGCTTTCGTCGTTCGGCATCGAGGCTCCGCCGCAGGAACTCGTGTTCCTCATGGCCGATGCCGAATCCGCGTTCACCACCGCCTTGCTCGTCGTTTTCGCCGTGCTGATCGCGCCGCTGGCGGAGGAGGTGGTCTTCCGGGCCGGTCTCTTCCGTTATCTGCGGACTCGCGTGCCGCGCGTGATCGCCTACGTGCTGCCTGCGGTGATCTTTGGCGCGCTCCATGCGAACCTCGCCGCCTTCGTACCGCTCTCCGCTCTCGCCGTAATCTTTGCCATCGCCTATGAGCGCACGGGCAACATCGGCGTGCCGATCCTTGCCCATGCCCTGTTCAACTTGAATACGGTGCTACTCTTGTTCGCCGGCGTTACCGTCTAGCCATGCATCCGTTCACCGCCAACCGCCGCGACGCCGTTTCGGCCCTGGGTGAACTCGGGTTGATTGCCGCCATCCGCCGCTGGCTGGGTACCGCCTCTCCGCCGCCCCCGCGCGGCATCGGCGATGACTGCGCCGTACTGCCGCCGTCGCGGTTCCCGCAGCTGGTGACGGTCGACCCGGTGATTTACGGCGAGCATTTTGACGACGCCATCTCGCCCGGCGCCGCCGGCGAGAAACTTTTCAAGCGCAACCTGAGTGACATCGCCGCCATGGGCGGCCGTCCCCGCGCCGCCGTCGTTTCGCTCGCCCTCGACGACACCGTCAAACAGGCATGGCTTGAGGGCTTCTACCGCGGTCTCGCGCGCATCGCCCGCCGCCATCGGGTCCCGGTCGTCGGCGGTGACATCGCCCGCCACCGCGGCGGGCTGGTGGCCTGCCTGACGCTGATCGGCGAAGCGACCGGACCGCACGTGCTGTCGCGGCGCGGCGCCAAGGCCGGAGACCGTCTCTACGTCACCGGTCGCCTCGGCGGCAGCCTGCTGGGGCATCACGTGCGCTTCACTCCCCGTCTCCCCGAGGGCGCCTGGCTGGCCGCGCGGGACGAGGTGCGGGCGTTAATGGATGTCAGCGACGGTCTCGCCAAGGACGTCCACGCCCTCGAGCCGGCCGGTTGCCGGGCCGTCATTCTCGCCGATGCCCTGCCGGTGAGTGCCGCCGCCCGCGTCCGGGCGCGAACGTCCGGACGCACGCCCGTTGAGCATGCGCTCGAGGACGGCGAGGACTACGAGCTCCTCTTCGCCCTCTCCGGCCGCGCCGATGCCGCCCGCTTTGAGCGCGATTGGCGCCGCCGCTTCGCCACCCGGCTTACCTGCCTCGGCCGGTTTGCCCCGAACCATCGTCCGCTCCCGCCCGGGGCAATCGACTTTCGGCGCTATCATGGCTTCGAACACCTCCGTGCCTGATCCGGTGGACATCTGCGACCGCCTCCGCGCCGGTCAGATCACCCGCTCCGCCGCCGAGATGCAGGCGCTGGCGGGAGAACTCGGCCGTTCGCTCCCGCCGGACACGGTGCTCGCGTTGCACGGCAATCTCGGGGTCGGCAAGACCACCTTCATCCAAGGCCTCGCCCGGGGACTCGGCATCCGCGAGTCAGTCACGAGCCCGACCTTCACCGTCTTTACCCTTCACCGGGGTGGGCGGGCGACCCTCGTGCATCTGGACGCGTACCGGCTCGATCGCCCGGACCAAGTTGATGCCCTCATGCTTGAGGACTTCCTCGTGTCGCCGTGGTGCCTTGCGGTGGAGTGGCCGGAGAAGATCTCGTCCTGGATTCCGCCCACGGCCTGGCATTTCGATCTCGGCATCCTGCCGGACGAAACCCACACCGTCCAACTGCGGTCCTGAACCCTAGCTCTTTCTCTTTCGTCTTTCTCCCTCCGGTTGGGTCGTTCTCCCCTGAGAGAAAGAAATCGCGCCAGGTGGACGCGCGACTACGTCACGAGCACCCGGTCCGCCGCCAAGCTTCGCATTTGCGCCCACGCCTGAGGCGGAATTAACTGCCCGTCCTGATGTCCTCTTCCGCGCCCATCGTAGAATTCCGCCAGGCGACGAAACGCTTCGGCGATGGTCCGCCCGTGCTCGACCGCTTCGACCTGACGGCCCGTCCCGGAGATTTTATTTCGCTGATCGGACCGAGCGGCTGCGGCAAATCCACCCTGCTGCGGCTGATCAGCGGGTTGAGTCCGCTCACCGAGGGCACATTGTTGGTCGAAGGACGACCGCCGGAACTCGCCGCCCGCGACCTCGCCTACGTGTTCCAGGAACCGACGCTGCTGCCCTGGCTGACGGTCGCCCACAACGTCGAGGTGCCGCTGCAACTGCGCGGCGTGGGCGCCGCGGAGCGGGCCGCCGCCCGGGACCGGGCCCTCGCTCTCGTACGCCTGTCCGACTACGGCATGCGTTATCCGCGGCAACTCTCCGGCGGCCAGAAGATGAGGGTGTCGATCGCCCGGGCGCTCGCGGTCGCGCCGCATATCGTGCTGCTCGATGAGCCGTTTGGCGCCCTCGATGAGATGACCCGCGACCACCTCAACGAGGAACTGCTGGCCATTCGCGAACAGCAGTTGTGGACCACCTTCTTCGTCACGCACTCCGTCAGCGAGGCCGTGTTTCTTTCCAACCGCATCATCGTCATGTCCGCCAATCCCGGCCGCATCCACCGCGAGGTAGCGGTGGAGTTCCCTTATCCGCGCACCGAAGAAACCCGCCAATCGGATGCCTTCCAGCATCAGGTGGCCGAGGTGTCCCGCCTGCTGCGTTCGGTCGAAAGGGCGTCGCCATGACCGCCCTGCGCCGCCTGCTGCCGGTGGTGGCGGGTTTTCTCTTCATCGGCGTCTGGTATGCCGTGCATTTTTCGCTGACCGAGGGTCAGCGCTATTCGTTGCCACGGCCGGACGCCATCGTCCAGGCCTTCGGCGACGAAGGCTCCGTGCTCTGGGCCGCGACGTTGAACACGGCGCTCGGCGCGCTGGCGGGTTTTCTGTCCGCCATTGCCATCAGCTCGGTCGCCGCGCTGCTGCTCGCCCTCTCGCCCCTGATCCGCGCCAGCTTCTATCCTTACCTGATGATGCTGCAGATGACCCCGATCATCGTGCTGGCACCCATCCTGATTCTGTGGACCGGCCCGGGATTCATCAGCGTCACGGTGATCACCTTCCTTATCTGTTTCTTCCCGATGGTCGTGAACACCACGCAGGGCCTGATCTCCACCGATCGAAACCTGGTGGATTTCTTCCGCATGAACCGCGCCACGCGGGCCCAGGAGCTGTTTTTGCTCCGCGTACCGTCCGCCCTGCCCTACTTTTTCACCGGTCTGCGCATCGCCGCCACCCTTGCGCCGATCGGCGCCATCGTGGGTGACATCTACGCGGGCAACTCCGCCGGCGGGCGCGGCGGGCTCGGCTTCCAGACCATCATCTACAGCGCCCAGTTCAAGATCCCCGCCCTCTTCGCCACCGCCTTCGCCAGCTGCGTGCTCGGCTTTATTTTTGTGGGCACCGTCGTTGCCCTGCACTGGCTCCTGCTGCATAAATGGCACGACGCCTTCAACCGCACCGACACATGACCTTCCGGCCCTTCGCCCTCCTTCTCGCTGTCGCCACCCTGCTCACCGGCTGCGGACGGCCCTCCGCCGAAGCGCCCGCCCCGGGGCAGCCGTTCAAAATCACGGTCCAGCTGGACTGGGTCGCCGAGCCTGAGCACGGCGGATTCTACCAGGCGCAGGCCCGCGGTTTCTTCAAGGAGGCCGGCCTCGAGGTGGAGCTCATTCCCGGCGGCCCGAACGCGTTCGTCATGCAAAAGCTCGCTGCCGGCCAGGCCCAGATCGGACAGGCCGACAGCACCAACACCATCCTCGCCACGGCACAGGGGTTGCCCGTGGTGCAGATCGGCGCCGTGTTCCAGAACGACCCGTCGGTGCTCATGCTGCATGCCGATAATCCCGTCACCCGTTTCGAGGAGCTCAACGGCAAGACGATCATGGCCCGGCCCGAGTGGGCCTTCCTGCCGTATTTGAAAAAGAAGTACGGCATCGAGTTTCAGCTCATCCCCTTCAATTTCTCCGTCGCCAACTTCATCGCCAATCCGGACTTCATCCAGCAGGGCTACTACATCGCCGAGCCCTATTTCATCCAGAAGGGCGGCGGTAAGACGCCGAAGTACCTCTATGCCTGGGACGCGGGCTTCGACGCCTATGCGGTGCTCGCCGCCAACCGTGCCTGGGCCCGGCAGCACCCGGACCAGGTCCGCGCCTTCCTCCGCGCCTACATCCGCGGCTGGCAGGACTACCTCGAAGGCGACCCGCAGCCCGCCCACGAGCTCATGAAGCAGGCGAACGCGAATGTGAACGATGAGTTCCTCATGTTCTCCCGCGGCATGATCATCAGTGAGAAACTCGTGATTGGTCGCGAGAACGGCGGCGCCGCCCAGATCGGGCGCATCACCCGCGAGCGGTTCCAGCGTCAGATCGATCAGCTCGAGGAGCTGTCCATCCTCGCCAAGGGCAAGGTCGGCGTCGACGACGTCATGACGACCGAGTACCTGCCCTGAACCCTCCGCCTTTGCCACCATGCCGGAACTCCGGGATTGCATCGTTCTCCTCGGCCCGGACCTGGCTCCGTGGCGCTGCCGGCGGTTCGCCTGGCTCGGCGACACGATCACGGCGATCGAGCGCGACGCCCCCTGCACCTCGCTCGATGCCGGCGCCTGGGTGATCATTCCGGGCCTGGTCAACGGCCATACCCACCTGGGCGACAGCGCGCTTCCCGACGGCGCGACCGGACTCACCCTTGAGCAGGCCTTTTTCCGTCCCGACGGTTACAAGTACCGTGAACTGGCGAAACTGTCGCCCGAGACCCATCGCCCCCACCTCGAGGCCCACCTGCGCTACCTCGCCCGCACCGGAACGGTCTGCCACCTCGACTTCCGGGAACAAGGCGCGGCCGGGGCCCGGTTGCTGCGCGAGGCTTCCTCCGCCACGGGCGTGACCTCGGTGATCCTCAACCAATTCGACCACCCGCCTTTCCCGCCGGAGGCACTCTCCGCCAACCAAGCGGAGTTGCCGGAGTCGGCCCGTCTTGAACTGGCCGCGATGCTCGAGGTCGCGGACGGATTTTCCGAGAGCACGATGAACGACCTGACCGACGCGGCCTGGCGCCAGATCCGCGAGGTCACCTCCGCCCGCGGCAAACTGCGCGCCATCCATTGCCTCGAGAACGCCGGCTACCGCGACCTGTCCGTGGCCCGCACCGGCCGTGGCGACCTGGAGCAGGCGCTCACCTTGCTCGATCCCCATCTGATCGTGCACCTCACCGCGGCGTTGCCGGACGAGATCGCGATGCTCGCCCGCAGCGGCAAGCCCGCGGCGCTGAATCCCCGCGCCAACGCCAGCCTCGGCCTCGGCCTGCCCCCGATCGCCGCCCTGCTGGAAGCGGGTGTGCCGCTGCTGCTCGGAACGGACAACGTGATGCTGAACAGCCCGAACCTGTTCGCCGAATTGGATTACGCGTGGAAGCTCGCCCGCGCGCAGGGCGGCGATCCGCGTCGACCGGACCCGGTCGACCTGCTGCGCATGGTCACGGTCAACGCCGGCCTTGTGCTCGGCGACCGATTCCCGGGCTTCCTCGAACCCCAGCGTCCCGCCACCTTCGTGGTGCTCGATTTCCACGCTCCGCACCTGCGTGCCACGCGGCATATCCTCGCGTCGATCGTCGGCCGGGTGACTCCCGCCGAGGTGCTCGCCACCCTCAGCCACGGCCGCGCCGTCTGGCAGGCGCCGGGCATCGACCTGAGCGGATAAAGCCCTCCGCCTTGGCGTCGGCCGTCTAGCTTTGCCGCGGCCAACGATCGCCGGTGCCGCACACCGGCCTGAATCCGCGTCAGATCCGCTACGAGGCGGATTCCCCGGATTTGCTGAAAAGAATCTTGTCCACGCGGTGCCCGTCCATGTCGACGACCTCAAAGCGCCAGCCGTCCCATTGGAAAGATTCCCCGGGCTCCGGAATGTGGCCGAGCCGGTCCAGCATGAAACCTCCCACCGTTTCGAAGTCTTCATCCTCTTCCCCGGGCAGGCGCGGTAAGCCGAAGCGCACCCGGAACTCGTCCACGGTCATGCTGCCATCCACCAGCCACGATCCGTCATGCCGCTGTTCCGCACCAGGCAGAGTCCGGTCTCCCGGTTCCGGCAGATCGCCCACGATCGCCTCCATGACGTCGATCAGCGTCACGAGACCCTGGACACTGCCGAACTCGTCGGTGACGAGGGCCAGATGCTTGCCCGTTTTCTTGAACGACTCGAGGAGCTGAATCACGTTGACGGTAATGGGCACAAACAACGGCGCGATCAGGTGATTGCGGATGCTGTTGGGCACGCCCGCGGCGGCGTTGGCCCACAGCGACTTGACGGTCACCATGCCCAGCACGTGGTCGCGCGTGCCCTCATAGACCGGAAACTGGGAGTGCCCGCTGGCGACAATCTTCCGCCAGTTGATCTCGTCTGAATCCGCAATGTTCAGCCAGACGATCTTCGTTCGCCGGGTCATGATCTCGGACACCGGGCGCTCGTCGAGGCGCAGGACGCCCTCCACCATGGCGCGTTCGGCCTTGTGGAAAACCCCGGCGGATGCGCCTTGTTCGATCATGTGCGTGACCTCCTCGTCCGACGGCGGCGCATCCACCTCTTTTCCGAGGCCAAAGACCTTCAGCACAAGATTCGTCGACAAGGTGAGGAACCAAACAAAAGGCGCGGCCAACCGAGACAGACCGGTCATGGGCTTCGCAATCAACATGGCCCGGCCCTCCGGATTGCTCAGGGCGACACGCTTCGGCACCAGTTCGCCGATGATCAGCGAAAAATAGGTGATGGCCCCGACGACCACGAATATGGAGATCGGCATGGCATAGGGCGCCAGCGCCGGCGAGCGGGCCACCACCACGGCCAGCTTGTCCGAAAGGGTGGCCCCACCAAAGGCGCCGGCGAGGATTCCAACCAGTGTGATGCCGATCTGCACGGTCGAAAGAAACCGGTCCGGCGACTGCGCCAGAGCGAGGGCCGCCTGAGCTTTGGCTGATCCCTCATCGGCCATCTTCTTGAGCCGCGCCTTGCGCGACGACACGACGGCGATCTCGGCCATGGCAAAGACGCCATTCGCCAGCAGAAGGAGGAAGATGATAAAAATTTCGGTATAGACGTTCATGAAAGGGATGGGTGAAGGCAGGGGTGGACGGGAGGGGGCGACGCATCGCCCACGCACCCCACGTCGGTGCAGGGATCCAGGCCGGACGCCTGGTTGATAAACCCGCCCTTACAACCGCCGCGCCCGCACGCCGGTCATGCGAGACCGCGCCTGCCGGCCGAGATGCAAGGGTGCAACACTGGCAGCGAAAACCAGGTCCTGTCGTCTATCCTGAGCCCGTGACTGCAGGCGCCAAAACGGCGTGGTCCCCCAGGTGTGACTTTCGGCGCGGAAGGTCCCCTCCGTGCCGGTGTCGCTGGCAAACGAGGTCCAAACCTCCGACGCCGCGGACGGACATTCAACGCCCTCGGCCAGACCTGCCGGCGAGCTCTTCGCCCCAGCCTCGTTTTGCAGCACCAGCGACTCATGCTCCAACGCGCCCAGCAGGATCGCCACGATGCTGATCAGGGCGACCACGGTTTGGGACAGATTGCGAGACAAGGCCATTAGCCTCGTGACCGTATCTCCCCCGCGTCCCCACTGTCAACCGGACGCCCCGGTTCTGCTGTGCCGGTACCCGCAACGCACGCATCCGCGCACGCAGCCCCATCCGCTTTTCGGGATTGGCCGACGCCGGTTTGGCGGTGCATCCTCCGCTTTCGTCTGCCCATGGCTCCCTCTTCCTCCGCCCGTGACCGCTTCCTCGACCTGCTGCGCGCCAGCCTCGGCGCCACGGACGTGGTGAAGCTCACGCTTGGCAAGCCGCGGGGCCGCGATCCCACCCTGCGCAACGTGTATGTCCGCCCGGTCACGCTCAAGGCCGGCCCCCGACTGTCGTTCGTCTGGCGTCATGCCACGCGCGACATCACCAAGAATCTCACCGCCGAGGAGGCACTCGCCGAGGTGGAGCGTCTGCTCGCCGAGGATTTCCTCGACGCGCACCTGCTCGCGGCGCGCCAGACCGCCCAGTTTGAAGGATCGCCCGACGGCGGGGGCCGGCTTTCCGTCAAGGCTGTTGCCGCGACGCCAGCCGCGCCGACCGCGGCCGCCCACGACCGCCCGCGCCAGCATCCGATTCCACCGGGGGCCGCTTGGCTGCGCGCCCTCGGCGTGACCAACGAGCGCGGGCAGGCGCGCGAGGGCATGGCGCCGAAGCTGCGCCAGATTCAGAAGTTCACCGAGCTCGTGGCGCACTTGCTCCACGAAGCCGGTCTCGGCGGCGAACGCCCGCTGACCTTGATGGACATGGGTTGCGGCAAGGGTTACCTGACCTTCGCCCTCGCTGCCCACCTTGGCCCGCATGCCCGTATCATCGGTGTGGAGACGCGGCCGGAGCTCGTCACGCTCTGCAACCAGGTCGCGCACGCCGAGGGTTTCAGCCACCTATCCTTTCTGGCGGGCGACATCGCCACGACGCCGGTGAAGGACCTTGACGTACTCGTCGCCCTTCACGCCTGCGACACCGCCACCGACGATGCCTTGGCCAAGGGCATTGCCGCCGGGGCCTCGCTGCTCGTGGTGTCGCCGTGCTGCCACAAGGAGCTCCGGCCCCAGCTCACCGCTCCGCCCGTGCTGACCGACGCCCTGCGCCACGGGATCTTTCAGGAGCGCCAGTCAGAATTCGTCACCGACGCGATGCGCGCCGGACTGCTGGAGTGGGCCGGCTACCGCACCAAGGTGCTTGAGTTCATCTCCACCGAGCACACGGCGAAGAACCTGATGATCGCCGCGATCCGGAGCCATCCTCCCGGCGACGCCGACCGGGCCGCCGCGCTGCGCGCGCTCGCCGCCGCGTACGGCATCCGGCACCAGCGCCTCGCCTCCCACCTGGGTTTCGCCCTCTCTCCATGACCTGGGATCAACTGGACTGGTCGGCGCTCGATCGCCTGCGCGAGGGCTTCCTGGACGGCGGCGCTGCAGCCGGGCCGTATTGGCAGTCCGAACGGGACCTGGCGTCCTACAATCTGACCTACGGCGAACGCATTGGTTGGAAGTGGGACGCCGTGCTCCACGAACTTCGCCTCCGCGCGTGGACTCCGCCCGCCGGTCCCGTGCTCGACTGGGGCTGCGGCAGCGGCGTGGCCGGACGGCGGCTGTTGTCCGCGTTCCCTACGACCGGACCGCGGCAACTGCGCGTATGGGATCATTCGCCGCTCGCCCGTCACTACGCCCTGCAGGAGGCGGGCCGGCAGTTTCCCGGGATCGACGTCGCCGCGTATGAGGAGGGCGAGCCCGTTGGCCTGCTCGTCGTGAGCCATGTGCTGAATGAACTCGATGCCGACGGCCGCGCGCACCTGGAAGCGTTGATCCAGCAGGCCGACGCCACGGTCTGGGTCGAGCCCGGCACCCATGCGGTCTCGCGCGACCTGATCGCGTGGCGGGAACGCCTGCTCGCGACCCACGCCGTGGTCATGCCCTGCACTCATGCCGCGCCGTGCGGTCTGCTCGCACCCGGTCGCGAACGCGATTGGTGTCACCACTTTGCCCGGCCGCCCGCGGGCGTGCAGGCCGACTCCAACTGGGTTCGTTTCGCGCAACGCGCCGGCATCGACCTGCGCAGCCTGCCTTACGCCTGCCTCGTGCTGGAGCGCAAGGGCGTCCGTCCCCCGCCCGCGCCGCCTCCGCCCGGCACCGGACGCATTCTGGGCCGACCGGAGTTTTTCAAGCCCTATGCCCGGGTCCTTTCCTGCGAGGCTGACGGAGTGACGGAGCTCACGATTCCCAAGCGCACCGCCGGACCGGTCTACAAGCAGCTGGAGAAAGCGCGCGGACCGCTCGTGTATGTCTGGCAGCGGGACGGTGCTACGGTCACCGGCGCGGCTCCCTTCTTCACCGCGGAGTGAGCGCTCGCACCGCCCGCGGGAGCGGCACGCTTTCGCCGCGCCGCATGGACGCCGCCTCAGCGGCGCCGCGGCGTCACGGCATGCAGCGCGGACAGCAGGGCCTCGGCCGTGAAGGGTTTCGCCAGAAACCGGCGCGCGCCCGCGGCCAACGCTTCGTCTTCGTTCACGCCCGCATTCATGCCGCTTGATCCGATGATCGGCAGGTCGGGATCGAGACTCTGCAAGGTGCGGATCGTCGTCAGTCCATCCATGATCGGCATCACGATGTCGGTGAGCACGATCTCGATCTCGGCGCGGCGTTGCACGTACAGGGCGATGCCGTCGGCACCGTTCGCCGCGTCGAGCACCCGGTATCCGGACGTTTCGAGCGCCTGCCGCACGATCACCCGCACGGCCTCCTCGTCATCGATCACCAGCACGCACACCCCGTCGCCGCGCGGGGCGGCGTCGGGAACAAGTGCCGGCCCCGCGGGCGACACGGGAGAGGCGGCCGGCAGGTAGATGCGAAAGGTCGTGCCATGCCCGACTTCGCTCGTGAACTGTAGCAACCCACCGTGCGCGCGCACCAGACCGGCAGCCGTGGAAAGACCGAGGCCGGTTCCCTGGCCCACCGCCTTGGTGGTGAAGAACGGATCGAAAATCTTGTCGCGCAACTCCGCCGGGATGCCCGTGCCGGTATCGCCAACCTCCAGCACCACCCAGGCGGTCACCGCCCCTGCCACGGGCAGACGCGGAGTCGGCTCGTGGTCGGAAAGATTCCTCGCCGCGAGGGTGAGCACGCCGCCGCCCGTCATCGCGTCGCGGGCGTTCACGCACAGGTTGAGCAGGATCTGGTGGACCTGCGTCGGATCGCCCAGCACCGGACGGACTTCCTCCGCGCAGCGAATTTCACAGGCAATGTTCTTGGGAAACGTATCCTGCAGGATGACTTCGATCTCGCGAAACAACGTCCGCACCGGCAGCGCCACCCGCGCTCCGGGCGTGCCGCGCGCGAAGGACAGAACCTGCCGCACCATGTCCGCGCCGCGGCGGGCGCTGATCTGGATCGTGTCCAGCATGTGCCGTTCATCGGCATCGCGGGCCCGCAACCGTAGCAGGTCGATCGACATCAGGATCGGCGTCAGGACGTTGTTGAGATCATGGGCGATGCCGCCAGCGAGGGTGCCGATACTTTCCTGACGTTGGGCGCGGAGAAACTGCTGCTCCATCGCCTTTCGGTCCGTGATGTCCTGAACCGCCCCCTTGATGCGCCGCACCGTGCCGTCGGCGTCGTGTTCGGCCTCGCCGATCATCCGCACCCAGGTGCGGCCCGGCCCCGTGGCCAAGCGCTGGGCCTCGAAATCGAACAAGGTGCCATCCCGGGCGCAGGCCGCAAACGCGCGCCGCGCCACCTCGCGCCACTCCGGTGCCAATTCGGCGAACACCTGCTCCTCCGTCGGTGCCGCCTCGCACGTCCACCCCAACACCGCCAGTCCCTCCTCCGACCACGCCATGTGCCGACCGGGCAACTCGAGGGTCCATCCGCCGAGGCGTCCCAACCGGCCGGCAATCCGCAGCAGAGATTCGGTTTCCCGCGCGGCTTGCTCGGAGGCGCGTTGGCGGGTCACGTCGCGCAACACGGAGCGGACGCCACGCCGCCCGGCCTTCTCGTCTCCCGCCGGCTCTCCGCGTTCCAGCACGATCCGGACAACCCCATCCGGACACCGCAGACGATACTCCACCTCGAGGCCGCCTGCACCGTACAACACCCGGGCAAAGGCGGCATCGCGGGCCGGCCGGTCGTCCGGATGTATCCACGCATTCCATTCCAACTCCGTCTGGGGAAGCCGGTCCGCGCCGGCCCCCAGCACGGTTTCCACGGCACCGGACCAGATCAGCTGCTCCGAAGCGGAATCGCGTTCGTAGCACGCCATCTGGGCCAGCCGCAGCAGCGAATCCGCACCGGGATCGGAAAGCGCAGCGCCACTCCTTGAACGTGAACGTCGCGCGCCGTCGGGCGCGCCCGCCGAGGCGGATCGTCTCCGCCATCGCCAGACCCCTACGACGACCGCGGCAACGCCGACCAAGCCGGCAATCAACACCGCAGGGCCGAGGTCCGGCACACCGTTGGTCGCGGACACCGGAGCGGAGGCGACCAACCCGGCCGGAGCGCGCAAGACAGGGCGGTCTCGACCAGGCGACGGACGACCCTCCTCACGCGAAGGCGCGACCGATGACCCGGAGACAGCATGCCGGCGGCAAAACATGGACCCGGCCGACGATGGACGTCGGCCGTGACGACGCAAGCCGCGCCCGATCAGCTCTCTTCGTTGAGCGATTTCTTCAAATCGTCGCGGTGCCGGATGTCCTTCGCCTGCGCGAGAAAGACCATCTCCTCCGCAATGTTGGTCGCGTGGTCGGCAATGCGTTCGATCGACTTAGAGATGAACATCAGCTCGAGCGCGCGGGAGATCGATTGCGGGCGTTCGATCATGTAACTCGAGAGCTCGCGATAGAGCTGCTTGTTGATCGCGTCGACCTCGCGGTCGCGACCGATCACCGCGATGGCCTTCTCAGTATCGCTGTCGAGGAAACACTCCAACGCATCGCGCAGCATCTCCAGAGCGATGTTACCCATGCGGGGAATATCGACGTACGGCTTCAGCGGCGGCTCTGCTGCCAGCTTCACCGCCCGCTTGGCGATGCTCGTGGCCTCGTCGCCCACGCGCTCGAGGTCATGCGACGCCTTCATGCCGACAATGACGAGCCGCAGCTCCGTCGCGATCGGCGAACGCAGGTTCATGTAACGGATCGCCTCGTTGTCGATCTGGATCTCCAGGTTGTCGATTTCGTCGTCCGCCGCGATCACCTGGTCGGCCAGGGCAGCATCGGCGGTGACCAACGCTTGCAGGGCATTGCGCACCTGACGAATAGCCGTCTCGCCCATCAGCATGAGATGGGACCGGAAGGTTTCGAGCTCGGCATCAAAAAAGCGTTTCATAGGAGCGGTGGGAGTAGCGAGTAGCGGGTAGTGGGTAGCGAGTAGGTAAAGCGAGCGGGCGGAAAAGAAGACGAGCTTAGGGCGTGTCTGGGAATTGCGAGAGCCCAGCGCTGAGAGCGCAGCAGGGAGTGGGCAAGGCGGGGGCGAGGGAGCTGGGCCTACAGGCCCTGCCCCTCGCGCCCAACGCCGCCCGGTCCCTGCTCCGCTCCAGCCCTTCGGGTGGCCGGGAAACCGCGCTGGGCCGGCGTTGCCCGAGGCGGCACGGGCCTCTGGCCCGCCTCCGCCTCGGCCGCCTTGGCCGAGCGCGGTTTCTCGGCCACGCTGGGCTCTCGCAATTCCCAGACACGCCCTAGGTCGGTTTGCATGCTCGCTACTCGCTACTCGCTACTGGACGTTTCGGCTTAGCCGAAACGTCCCGACACGTAAGCCTCCGTCTGCGGATTGGCCGGGTTCATGAAGATGTTGCGGGTGTCGTCGTACTCGATCAGCCGCCCCATGAAAAAGAAGGCCGTCTTGTCGGAACACCGCGCCGCCTGCTGCATCGAGTGCGTCACGATCACGATGGTGTACTTCTCCTTCAGCTCGTGAATCAGCTCTTCAACCTTGGCGGTCGCGATCGGATCGAGGGCCGAGCACGGCTCATCCATCAGAATGATCTCCGGCTCGACCGCGATCGCCCGGGCAATGCACAGGCGCTGCTGCTGTCCGCCGGACAGACCGAGTCCGCTGTCGTGCAGCCGGTCTTTCACCTCGTCCCACAACGCGGCGCCGCGCAGCGAGCGTTCCACCACCTCGTCGAGCCGGCTCTTCCGACTCTCTCCGGCGATGCGCAGGCCGTAGATGACATTCTCGTAGATCGATTTTGGAAACGGATTCGACTTCTGGAAGACCATCCCGACGCGCTTGCGCAGCTCGATCGCGTCGACCCCCGGTCCGTTGATATCGACCCCGTTGATCCGGATCGCGCCACGATTGATCACCGTGCCGTCGATCAGGTCGTTCATCCGGTTGAGGCAACGCAGCAGGGTCGTCTTGCCGCAGCCGGAGGGCCCGATGAAGGCGGTGACGCGTTTGGCGTCGAGCTTCAGGTTGATGTCGAACAGGGCCTGCTTCTGCCCGTAGGAGAAATCGAAGTGCTCGATCTCGATCAGGGTGCGGGCAACGCCAAGGTCACGCGGGGGCGGAACCTTGATCGCGAGGGAGGCGGGCTTGTCCATGGACGAAGTCTGGGATGCGACAGTGGTCACCATTTGTAAAGGTTGCGCATACGGTTACGGAGCAAGATGGACGTCAGCGCGATGAGGGCGACGAGCATCAGGAAGACGAAGGCCGCGCCGTACTGGATCCGCGAGGTGTACTCGTTTTGCGGGATCTTCGACGACACCACGTAGATGTGATACGGCAGCGCCATCACACCCTGGAAGAAGAAGTCGCTGACCTGCTCGACGTCCCACGGCAGCTTGTCGCGGACCACGTACGCAGCGGTGAACATGATCGGCGCGGTCTCGCCGGCGACACGGGCGATGCCGAGGATCGACGAGGTCAGGATGCCCGGCATGGCGTACGGCAGCACGTTCTTCCGGATGGTCTGCCACTTGGTCGCTCCCAGCGCCAGCGAGCCTTCGCGGAAGCCCTTGGGCACCGCCTTGAGGGACTCCTCCGAGGCGGTGATGACCACGGGCAGCACCATGAACGCGAGGGTGAACCAGCCGGCGAGCAACGAGACGTTCCAGTTGAAGAAGATCACGAACATGCCGAACCCAAAGAGGCCGAAGACAATCGATGGCACGCCGGCAAGATTGAGAATCGAGAGCCGGACGAACCGCACGAACGGACCATCCTGGGCGTACTCATTCAGAAAAATCGCGCTGGCGACCCCGAGGACGAGCGCGATGGTCATGGAACCGGTCACGAGCAGGACCGTCCCGACAATGCAGGGCCAAATGCCGCCCGCCGAATACACGTAGCTCCGGGTCTCGAGCCGCGGCACCGGTTGTCCGGCCGCCGCCGCCTTGGCCTCCAGCTCCTCACGGAACACCCGGAAGTCGCGGTCGCCGAGCTCGTAGGCCTTCCCGTCATGCTCAAATACATACAGCGACTCCGGCGCCTGCGTGAGGAAGGCGACATTGACGAACGGAAACTGCGTCTGGAACACCGTGCCGGCACCCTTGAAGAAAATGTCGGCGAAAACGAAGAGTCCGCAGCCCACGACAAAGTACGTCGCGAGGCGCATGACGCCGAAGATGCCCTTTTCCAAGGTGCGCCCGCGCGTGCGGCGGGGGGCGAAAGGATTGACCGGGGTTTCCATGGATCAGCCGATCGAGATGCGGTACTTGCGCACGATCTTTTGCGCGAGGAAGTTGATGAGCAGGGCGATGAAGAACAGAACGATGCCCACGACAAAGAGGGCGCGGTAATGGATGCTGCCCTTCACGACCTCGCCCATCTCCTGGGCGATGATGCCGGTCATGGTGTGCACCGGTTGGACAAAGGCGGTGAACCCCTGGGTGAAATCGGGAATGTCGATGCGGTTACCCGCGCACAGCAGCACCACCATGGTCTCGCCGATCACGCGCCCGAGGCCGAGCAGCACGGCGGAGATGATGCCGGAGAGCGCCGCCGGCACGATGATCTTCAGGATCGTCTGCATCCGGCTTGCCCCGAGTGCGTAGGATGCCTCCTTGAAGGCACGGGGCACGTTGTTGATCGCATCCTCGGCGAGCGTAAAGATCGTGGGCACGGCGATCAGGGCGAGCAGGCAACCTGCCGTGAGAGCGTTGAGCCGCTCGGCGTAGGGAAAGCCCGGCACCCAGCTCATCCATTCAAACTGTGACAGGGCGCGGAGTGCCTGGCCGAGCACGGCGATGCCGAAGAATCCGAGTACGACCGACGGAATCGCCGCGATGAACTCGATCGTCGGCTTGATGAGCCTCTGTTCGCGCGCGGACGCAACCTGGTTGACGTAGATCGCTGCCCCGATCCCGAGCGGCACCGCCAGCGACAGGGCGATGAACGACACCATCAACGACCCCGTGAAGAGCGGAATGATCCCGTACCAGTCCTGCCAGAAACTCGCGGTGATCCATTCCGTGCCGAACACGAAGGCGGTGAACGCCTCACCAAACGACACCGGTACGTCGCCGCTCCAGTTTGCCATCTCCGCCTTGCGCTCGGGAAACGTCGCCACGTACTGCAACGTAAGTTCGCGAAACCGGTCCAGCCGGCGGGTCAGGTCGGCGTTCTGCAAGGCCGGCAGCGTCGTGACGGCGGCGCGCAGGCCATCCTCCAGTTTCTTGGCGGCCTCTTCGTAGAGCGGAAAGACGCTGGTGACCACCGCCACCTCCTTGGTAAAATCGATCTGCTCCACCGTGATCTCGGCAGCCTCGGCGGTCATGCCCGCGGCGAGGTACTGCTGCTTCGCGATGGCGAAATCCTGGCTCTCGATGTAGCGGGTTTTGATCCCAACCGCGACCTCGCCGTAATCGGAGACCAGCCCGCGCAGATCGATCACCGCGTCGCCGTACGCGTTGGCAAAGGTGTCGAACTCCGCCAGGCGGGCGTTGGCCTCGGCCACCGACAAGCCGCCGGGCCCGGTCAGGTCCTGCACCGCACGCATGCGGATGTCGAAGAGGTAGCGCGTCAGAGCCGTGTGATCACGCTCCTGCTGGCGCATGATGTCGACGTACTCCAGCCCGGCCTGGCGGTACACGCGCAGGTTATCCCGATTGAGGCTGAAGAACGCCAAGCCCTCCTTGAATAGAAAGAAGGTGATGAGCCCCAGCACCACCACGGCCATGAAGGCGTGCCCGCCGAAGAACACTTGGATGCACTCGTCGAGGGAGAGCCCGAAGACCTTGGTGCGCGCCTTGTGGATCTTGAACGAAGGAACCGGTTCGGGCGGAGGGATCTCGACTTGGGACATGGAAGCGGTGGCGAAAGGCGGCGAAGGAGACGCTCAGAAAAGCGAAGTGGCCCGCCGAACCAGCGTCAAGCGGGCCACTGCGTGTCAGACAAACGTTACGTGCGCGTCAGCGGATCGGAACAAAGCCCACCTTTTCCACCGTGGCCTGGCCGATGTCGCTCAGGACGAAGTCGATGAACTTCTTCGCCTCACCCGTGGCTTCACCATTGGTGTAGAAGAAGTTCGGACGAGCGTAGGGATACTTCTTCTCCAGCACGCTCTGCTTGTTGGGCAGCGCGCCGTCGATCGGAACCACCTTGACGCCGGGCTGGTTGATGTAGGCGAGGCCGACGTAGCCAATGCCGTTCGGGTTCTTCGCGACCTCGGCGACGATCTGCTCGTTGCCGGCCATCTTCTGGGAGGACGGAGCGTAGTCACGCTTGGCCATCGCGAGGTCCTTGAAGTCCTGGTAGGTGCCAGACGAGGTGTTGCGGGTGTAGATCGAGATCGGGCCCGGGGCGCCGCCGACCGCGGACCAGTCCTTCACGTCGCCGGTGAAGATCTGCTCCACCTGGCGCTTGGTCAGGGAGGTGATCGGGCTGTTGGCGTTCACGATGATGCCGATGCCGTCGTAGCACACGATGAGGGGCTTCAGCGTGACACCCTTGGCGGCGCCGCCGGACATTTCGGTCGGACGGGCGCGGCGGGAGGACATGCCGATCTGAGCCGTGCCGTCGATGATGGCAGAGATGCCGGTGGTGGAACCTTCGGCGGCGATCTCAAACGAGACGCCGGGGTTCTTGGCGCGATAATCTTCGGCGATCATCGGGACCAGCTTTGCACCGAGGGTGTCGGAACCCTTGATGACGAGCTTTTGCGCTTGGAGGGAGGAGGCCGCAACGAGGGCGGCGGCGAACAGGGCGAGGATTTTCATGAGGATGGGTGTCGTTGGGTTGGAAAGGGCGTTAGAAGTTCAGCTGAAGCTGGGAACGGAAGCCGTTGGTCTCGGCCGAGGCGTCGCCGCCCGTGACCGTGTCCTCGGACTTGCCGTAGACGTAACCGGCCTGGAGCTTGAGATCGTTCTGCTTGATGTACCAGTTGCCGCCGAGGAAGACCTCGGTGAGTTTGTCGTGCGTGCCGCCGCCGGGAGCCGAGCGGACGCCGTCGGAGAGGTTAACGCCGCGACCGTCGGAGTCGACATAGCTGTAACGCGCAACGAGCTCGATCTTGTCGTTGAGGGCGTACGAGGGCTGCACGAAGAAGCCCCAGGGCTTGGCGTCCTGCGTCGCGGAGGCGCCGCGCTCGACATCGGCCGCCATGTACTCGGCGACGAGGCCGAAGGGGCCGCGGTTGATGTCGGCGTAGACCGAGAAGATGCTCAGGTCGTTGCCAGTACCGACGCCGAAGGGCGTGGTGCCCGACTTGCCGCCCTGATCAGGCAGCAAGCCAATGCCGCCGCCCACCACGAAGGTACCGCCTTCGAAGGTGCCGTTGTAGCCACCGTTCGCCCAGTAGGCAAAGTTGTTGTTGGTGTTGTTGCCGGGGGCAGCCGAGTTGGTGAAGGTCACCGCACGCTCCGGGTTCGTGATGGCGGCACCGTAGAAGAACTTGCCCGAACGTCCGTCCGCGAACACGCCGATGCGGCGGCTGCCGGCGCCGAGACGGCGACCGTTGTTCTCTTCGACGAAGAACCGGGTCATGCCCGAGCGCTCGAGCGCCTTGAGGGCGGAGGAGGAAATGCGCTCTTCGTAACCGAGGTTCACCTTGCGCAGACCGACATCGACGGTCCACGTGTCCTTGCGCCATTGGATCCAGGCGTTGTCGAACGTGCCCGCGGCGAAGTCGTAGCTGACAATACCGTTCCAGTCCGGACCGAAATCGGTGCGGAGGGTCACGTAGGCGCGACGCAGGAAGAAGTGGCTCGTCGCCGCGGGATCACCGGCGTTCTCAATGTCGGTGTTGAGACCGGCATACTGGACCTGCAGGCGTCCACCCACCCGCAAGCGGGTGGCGAAGTTGCTACCCGCCGTGCCCACGGCCGGCGGCACCGCGGCGTCGCGCACCAGGTCGGCCCGGATGTTCTCAGCTTCCTGATCGGAGAGAATGCCTTTGCGCACGAGCGCTTCGAGCAAGGCTCCGGCGTCGGAGGCCATCACGGGCGTGATCGCGAGGAGGGCGCTGCCGAGCAACGCGGACCACTTGAGGGGATTTTTGAACAACATAGAGGAGGAGTTAGGTGTAGGAGAACCCGCCGGCTTTCGTGAAGATTGCCAACGGACCCGTGCAGAGTGCCTGCCCATTGTTACGATTTCGTGTCGGCCGTGTTACAAGCGGGTGATTAACCCGCCGGCCGCGCGATTTTGCCGGCGGATTACCTCCGAATGGGTCGAAACTTGCGCTACGCTCGACGCCAACGTGGTTTCGTCCAAACTGACGCAACCCCGCCATGCCCTTTTCGAAAATCATTGTCACCGGCGGCTCCGGCAAGACCGGCCGCGCCGTCCTTCACGATCTCACCGCGCACGGCTTCAACGTGCTCAACCTCGACCGCAACGCCTGCCCGCAGGCCCCCTGCCCGACGCGTCTGGTCGACCTCACGTCGCTGGGCGAAACCGTCGACGCCTTCGCCGGGGCCGACGCCGTCGTCCACCTCGCGGCCATTCCCAACGATTCCATTCATGCCGCCGAGCGGACTTTCCGCGAAAACGTCGCGAGCACGTTCAATGTCTTCCACGCGGCCCACCTGGCCGGCATTCGGCACGTCGTCTGGGCTTCGAGCGAAACCGTGCTCGGCCTGCCCTTCCGGAAGTTGCGGCCCGCGGTTGCGCCGATCGACGAGGCTCACGCGCCGTATCCCGAATCCACCTACAGCCTCTCCAAGGTGGTCGGCGAACAGCTGGCGGACCAATACGCACGCTGGCATGGCATGAGGTTCGTCGGACTGCGCTTTTCCAACGTGATGGAGCCGCACGACTACGCCCGGTTCTCGACCTGGCAGGACGACCCGGCGGCTCGCCGCTGGAACCTGTGGGGTTACGTGGATGCCCGAGATTGCGCCGCCGCCTGCCGCCTTGCCCTCCACGCCGATACCGCCGGCAGCGAGAATATGATCATTGCCGCCGCCGATACGTGCATGGCGCTCGACAACCCCCGTCTCCTCGCCGCCGAGTTTCCGGGCACGCAGCTTGCGCCCGGTACCGGACCGCATGAAACCTTGCTCAGCATTGCCAAGGCCCGCCGCCTGATCGGTTACCAGCCGGTCCACTCCTGGCGCCTCGCCTCCTCCCACGCGGCCGCCACCACGCGCTGACGCCGGCCGACCGGGCGGTCGCTTCTTTTCAACCTACCCCTCCACCCCATGTCGCGTCGCTACGTCCTCGCCCTCGACCAAGGCACCACCTCCTCCCGCGCCATCGTCTTCGACCATGCCGGCGCCGTCGCCGGCCTCGCCCAACGGGAATTCGGGCAGCTCTATCCCCGCCCGGGCTGGGTCGAACACGATCCGTTGGAAATCTGGTCCACGCAGAGCGCCGTCGCCGCCGACGCCCTCGCCCAGGCGGGCCTCACCGCCTCCGACCTCGCCGCCATCGGTGTCACCAATCAGCGCGAAACCACCGTCGTATGGGACCGCCAGACCGGAAAACCGGTCCACCCGGCGATCGTCTGGCAGGATCGCCGCACTGCCGATGCGTGTGCGCGGCTGCGCGCGGATGGAATTGAACCGCTCGTGAGCGAGCGCACGGGGCTGCGGCTCGATCCCTATTTTTCCGCCACGAAGCTGCGCTGGATCCTCGACCACGTCCCCGGCGCCCGCGCCCGCGCCGAGTCCGGTCAGCTGCTCTTCGGCACCATCGACACCTGGCTGCTCTGGCAGCTCACGGGCGGCAAGGTCCACGCCACCGACGTGTCCAACGCCTCCCGTACGCTGCTGCTCAACGTGCACACCGGCGACTGGGACGACACGCTGCTTGAACTCTTCGGCATCCCGCGGGCGATGCTGCCCGCCGTGCGCTCGTCGTCGGAGATCTACGGTGAGACCGACGCCTCCCTGCCCTTCGGCGGCGTGCCGGTTGCCGGAGTGGCCGGCGACCAGCAGGCCGCCTTGTTTGGTCAGGCCTGCTTCCGCCCCGGCATGGCCAAGGCCACCTACGGCACCGGCTGCTTCCTGCTCATGAACACCGGCACCGAACCGGTCCGTTCGACGAACAATCTGCTCACCACCATCGCCTGGCGCATCGGCGGAAAAACCGAGTACGCCCTCGAGGGCTCGGTCTTCGTCGCTGGCGCCGTCATCCAGTGGCTGCGCGACGAGCTTCACCTCGTCCGCTCCGCCGAGGAGCTCGATCACCTTGCCTCGACCGTGCCGGACGCCGGCGGCGCTTACCTCGTCCCCGCGTTTGCCGGACTCGGCGCACCCCAGTGGGATCCGTACGCGCGCGGCCTCGCCATCGGCCTGACGCGCGGGACCAACCGCGCCCATCTCTGCCGTGCCGCCCTTGAGGCCATCGCCTTCCAGAGCGCCGACCTGATCGCCTGCATGGAAAAGGACAGCGGTCTCACCCTGCGCGAGCTGCGGGTCGATGGCGGCGTCTCGCGCAGCGCGACCATGCTGCAGTTCCAGGCCGATCTGCTCGGCACACCCGTCGTCCGCCCGCGCAGCGTCGAAACCACGGCCATCGGTGCGGCCTACCTTGCGGGCCTGGCCACGGGATTCTGGCGCAACCGGGACGACATCGCGCGTCATTGGCTCGCGGATACCACATTCCGTCCCGCCCGCCCTCCGGCCGAAATGGCGGCCCTGCGCCGCGGCTGGGACCGGGCGGTCGAACGCGCCAAGGCCTGGGAGGAACCCACGTGAGCAACGGGGAGCGGCGGCACTCCTGCCGCCGGGCTGGGATGCCGGACGGACCGCGGGCGCCGCTCCATCGATCCCGGCGGCAAGAGTGCCGCCGCTCCTTTCCGCTTCCGCGTTCGTCCGAACCTGCCCTGCCATGAATCGCTCCACCCACCTCGCCCAGCTCGCCTCGGCCTCGGAACCGTTTGACCTGCTCATCATCGGCGGCGGAGCGACCGGTCTCGGCACAGCCGTGGACGCCGCCGCGCGCGGACATCGCGTGGCGCTGCTCGAACGCGACGACTTTGCCAAGGGAACCTCCAGCCGTTCCACCACGCTCGGGGAGCGGCGGCACTCCTGCCGCCGGGCTGGGATGCCGGACCGACCGCGGGCACCGCTCCATCGATCCCGGCGGCAGGAGTGCCGCCGCTCCTATCCTCTCTCGCGCTCGTCCGAACCTGCCCTGTCATGAATCGCTCCACTCACCTCGCTCAGCTCGCCTCGGCTTCGGAACCATTTGACCTGCTCATCATCGGCGGCGGAGCGACCGGTCTTGGCACGGCCGTGGACGCCGCCGCGCGCGGACACCGCGTGGCACTGATCGAGCGGGACGACTTTGCCAAAGGAACCTCCAGCCGTTCCACCAAGCTCGTGCACGGCGGCGTGCGCTACCTCCGCCAAGGTAACATTTCCCTCGTCCTTGAGGCGCTGCGCGAGCGCGGCCGCCTCGCGCGCAACGCCCCTCACCTCGTGCGCGACCTCGCCTTCGTCATTCCCAGCTACAGCTGGTGGGAAGGGCCGTTCTACGGAATCGGCATGAAGGTCTACGACCAGCTCGCCGGCAAACTCGGGCTCGCGCCGTCGCGCCTGCTCAGCCGGGCGGAGACGATCGCCCAGATCCCGACCGTTGAGACCGACGGGCTCATCGGCGGCGTGATCTACCACGACGGGCAGTTCGACGATTCGCGCCTTGCCATCAATCTGGCGCAGACCGCGGACGAACTTGGCGCGACGGTGGTGAACCACTGCGAGGTCACCGGCCTGCTCAAGGAACGCGGCCTTGTGGCCGGCGTCCAGGCCCGCGACCGCCTGACCGGACGCGAATTCGAAGTGCGGGCTCGCGGCGTGATCAACGCGACCGGCGTGTTCGTCGACCAGATACGCCGGCATGACGAGCCGTCGGTCGCGCCGTTGGTGGCGGTGAGCCAGGGTATTCATCTGGTTCTGCCCAAGCGTTTCCTGCCCGGCGACGCCGCCATCATGGTGCCCAAGACCGCCGACGGGCGCGTGCTGTTCGCCGTGCCGTGGCACGACCGGGTGGTCGTGGGCACGACCGATACGCCGCTCGCCTCCGCGTCCGAAGAACCGCGCGCCCTCGCCGAGGAACGCACCTTCGTGATGGAGCACATCCGCCGCTACCTCGCCACCGATCCGACTGACGCGGATGTATTGAGCATCTTCGCCGGACTGCGTCCGTTGGTGAAGGCGGGCGAAGGCCAGAGCACCGCAGCCCTGTCGCGCGACCACACGATCGTCGTCAGCGAAAGCGGCCTACTCACGGTCACCGGCGGCAAGTGGACCACCTACCGCAAAATGGCGGAGGACGTGGTCGATCACGCCGAAACCCTGGCCGGCCTCGAGACACGACGCTCCCCCACGGAGGCCCTGCCCATTCACGGCTCGACCCGGGACGAAATCGGCCCGCCGCACCTGCGCCCCTACGGATCCGACGCCGCTTCCGTCGCCGCCGTGATCGCCTGTTCCCCAGAGCACGACGCGCTCCTGCACCCCGGCCTGCCCTATCGGCGCGGCGAGGTGGTCTGGCAGGCCCGCCACGAAATGGCCTGCACGGTGGAGGACGTGCTCGCGCGGCGTACCCGCGCCCTGCTACTCGACGCCCGCGCCTCCATCGAGGCCGCGCCGGCTGTGGCCGCCTTGCTCGCGGCCGAACTTGACCGGGACGCCGCATGGCAGGCTGCCCAGGTCGAGACCTACACCCTCCTCGCGCGCGGCTACCTTTACATCGATCCGGCGAGTTGCGCCGGTTGACGCCCCTGCCGGTCGCTTATTCGCGGGCCGCCACCTTGGCGGGCCCCGCGCCGGCCGGCAGTTCGGGCTGAAGGGTGAAATCGACCGGAAGCTTCAGCACAATCGGGCCGCGCTTGCCGGCAAACTCGGGCGGGGAAAACCGCCACTGCGCGATCGCGGCGCGTGCCGCTTCGCCAAAAGCCACATCGCTCGCCTTGGCCACCTGCACTTGAGACGTGGTGCCATCGAGCTCGACCAGGAACGCGACAACGGCAAAGCCTTCGATGCGCTGCTCGAGCAGGGCCTCCGGATACACCGGCTGCGCCTGGTGAATCGGCCGGAACTTCGCCTTGGCCTCGCCAAAGCTCACATGGTCGCCGGCGAAGACGACATCGTTCACCACCGGACGGAAAAGACTGTCGTCCGCACCCGCACGAAGAGCCGTGATCATCGATACCAAAACAAACAGAAGGGTGGTTTTCATGCGGGTGCGGACGGGTTGAAGCAAGGACCTGGCCTAGGGATCTGACGAGGTCGACTAGAGGAAACACCCCAAGCACCCGCAAGGGGTTTCCGGTACGGACAATTACGCACGTAACCCTGCCCACCGAGCCCCCCTGTCCTCCTTGTGCTATAGTTAGCATTCCCGGGCCTTTGCAGGGCGAAAGGGCGATCGCGAGAACCGAAACCTGCCTCGCGCCCCTTCGTTCGCGTCCGGACTTCCCCCCGGCGCCCATCCCGTTTTCGCATGCCCGCCGCCACCCACGCGCCTACCGCTCCTGCTCCCGCCCCGACCGCGACGTATCCATTCATGGATACGGCTCTCCCGGTCGAGCGCCGCATCGACGACCTCATCGCCCGGCTGACGCTGACCGAGAAGATCAACCAGCTGCTGCATGAGAACAACGCGGTCGAACGCCTCGGCGTTCCCGCCTACAACTGGTGGAACGAGGCGTGCCACGGCATCGGCCGCAACGGTCGCGCCACCGTGTTTCCCCAGGTGATCGGCCTGGCCGCCACCTGGAACCGGGACCTGATTGCCCGCGTCGCCGAGGTGATCTCCGACGAGGCCCGGGCCAAGCACCATGCCGCCGTCGCCGCCGGCCGCCGCGGCCAGTATCAGGGGCTCACGTTCTGGACGCCCAACGTGAACATCTTCCGCGATCCCCGCTGGGGCCGCGGTCAGGAGACGTTCGGCGAGGACCCGGTGCTCACCGGCGAACTGGGCGCGGCCATGGTCCGTGGCCTCCAGGGCTCCCATCCGCGGTACCTCAAGACCGCCGCCTGCGCCAAGCACTACGCCGTGCACAGCGGTCCCGAGCAGGACCGGCATGGCTTCGATGCCCACCCGTCGTCCAAGGACCTGTTCGAGACCTACCTTCCCGCCTTCCAACGCCTGGTCGAATCCGGCGTCGAAGCGGTCATGGGCGCGTACAATCGCACCTTGGGCGAGCCTTGCTGCGCCAGCAGTTTGTTGCTGGGCGACATCCTGCGCGGCCGCTGGGGCTTTGCCGGTCACGTCGTCAGCGACTGCGGCGCGATCGACGATTTCCACCAGCACCACCGCGTCACCCGCACCGCCGCCGAATCCGCCGCGCTCGCGGTGAAGATGGGCTGCGACCTGAACTGCGGCTGCACCTATCACGACCTCGTGGTTGCAGTGCGCGAGCAACTCATCACCGAGGCGGAGATCGAGCGTTCGCTGCGCCGCCTGCTCCGCACCAAGTTCCGCCTCGGGCTCTTCGACCCGCCGGAGCAGGTTCCGTGGTCGGGGACTTCCCCGGAGATCATCGACAGCGCCCCGCACCGGGCCCTCGCCCGGCAGGCCGCCGCCGAGTCGATGGTGCTGCTGAAGAACAACGGCGTGCTGCCGCTCCGGCGTGACCTCGAAAGCCTCCTCGTCACCGGTCCCACCGCAGCCAACGTGTCCGTCCTCCTCGGCAACTACTTTGGCATCTCCGCGCGTCTGGTCACGATCGCCGAGGGCATCACCGGCCACGTCGCCGAGGGTTGCCGGGTGTCGTTCCGCACCGGCAGCCCGTTGCTCGACCGCATGGCACCGGGGGTCAACTACACCTACGGGACCGCAGCCGATTGCGAGGTCACGGTGGCCGTGCTCGGACTCGATCCGTCACTCGAGGGCGAAGAGGGCGACGCCGTCGCGTCGCCGGGCGGCGGCGACCGCGTTCGCATCGAACTGCCCGATGTCCAGCGCACGTTCCTCCTCGAGCTGCGCAAGCATGCCCGCAAACTGGTGGTGGTCCTCACCGGGGGCTCGGCCATCGCCGTACCCGAGGTGCACGAGCTCGCCGATGCCGTGGTTTACGCCTGGTACCCGGGCTGCGAAGGCGGCCATGCCGTGGCCGATGTTCTCTTTGGCGACGTCGTTCCCAGCGGCAAACTTCCCGTCACCGTGCCGTACCGCACCGAGGATCTCCCGGCGTTTGGCGACTACGGTATGCGCGGCCGGACCTACCGTTTCGCCGAACGCGAACCGCTGTACCCGTTTGGCTTCGGCCTGAGTTACACGTCCTGGTCCTACGGCGCGCTCTCCCTGTCCGCCCGCCGGGTGGGCCCGGGCGAATCCCTGACGGTCAGCGCCCGCTTGACCAACCGCGGTGCGCGCGCCGCCTCCGAGGTGGTGCAGCTCTATCTCCAGCCGCCGCAGGATTGGCCCGATGCTCCGCGGGCCCAGCTGGTCGATTTCCGCAAGGTCACGGTCGGACCGGGTGAATCCGTCGACGTGAGCTTTACCCTGCCCGACACCGTCTTTGCCCAGATCGATCACGACGGGCGTCGTGTGCGGCTGACCGGACGCTACGGCTTGGTGCTCGGTTCCGCCGCGCCCGGCACCCGGGCCCAGAACCTGGGCGCTCCGGCGCCGGCCCTCGGCTTCGTGGACCTGCACTGACCGCTCCGCCCCTCCTTTTCATGAGCGATACCCCCGCCCGCCTCCCGGTCCGCGAGAAGATTGGCTACAGCCTGGGCGATGCCTCGGCCAATTTCGTCTTCCAGCTGCTCATTGTCTTTCAGGCCGGTTTCTACACCGACGTAATGGGCATCAGCGCCGCCGCCCTCGGCACGCTGCTTCTGGTGGTCCGGATCAGTGACGCGATCACCGATCCGATCATGGGGATCATCGCCGACCGGACGCAGCATCGCTGGGGCCGGTTTCGCCCATGGCTGCTCTGGTCGGCTCTGCCCTTTGCCGGCCTCTTCTGGCTCGCCTTCACCGTACCTGGCGACTCGAGCGACGGCTTCCGCCTCCTCTATGCCTACGCGACCTACACGTTGCTGATGATGGCGTACACGATGAACAACGTCCCGTACTCCGCCCTCAACGGCGTGATGACCGGGGACGTCAACGAGCGCACGAGCCTCTCGTCGTACCGATTCTTCGCCGCCATGATCGCCGCCTTCGTCGTGCAGGGCCTCACCCTGCCGCTGGTCGGCAAGCTCGGCGGCGGTGACGACGCGAAGGGCTGGTCGCTCACCATCGCAATCTATGCCGCGGTCGCCGTCATTTTCTTCGTCATCACCTTCTTCAGCGCCAAGGAGCGGGTGCAACCCCCGGCCGGACAGAAGCCGGACCTGAAGCAGGACGTGCGCGACCTGATGCGGAATCCGCCCTGGCTCGCCATGTTCGCGATGACGCTCTTCGTCTTCATCACCCTGTCGCTGCGCGGCGGCGCCAACTACTACTACTTCACCTACTACGTGGAGTCGGCCTCCCTCAGCCGGTTTGTCGAGCAGGTCGGACTCTTCGCCACCGCCGCCGAAGTGGAGGCCCGGAGTTTTGGCTTCGTGCTCCTCGATACGTTTGGCCTCGTGGTCACGGGCGACACCGATCCGTCCAAGGTGGGCTTCAGCCTGTTCAACATGACGGGCAATCTCGTGAACATCATCGGCGTGCTGCTCGCGAAGCCGCTCGCCGAGCGCTTCGGCAAGAAGGTCGTCTTCACGACCGGCCTCGCGGGCGCGGCGCTGTTCCAGACCGGTTACCTGTTCATCGGTCCCGAGTCGGTCGGCACGATGTTCCTGCTCACCTTCCTCGGCAGCCTCAGCTACGGCCCGACGATTCCGCTGCTCTGGGCGATGATCGCCGACACGGCCGACTACTCCGAATGGAAGCACGGCCGGCGCGCGACGGGCTTCGTCTACGCCGGCGTCGTCTTCGCCCTCAAGGCCGGCCTCGGCTTCGGTGGCGCCTTCCTCGGGCTGATCCTTTCCGGCTACGGCTACACCCCGGAGACCGCGCGCCAGCCCGAGGTCCTGAACGGTATTCGTTTGTCCGTGAGCCTCTACTCGGCGCTCCCGTTTGCACTCGGCGCCTTCTGCATGTTGTTTTATCCGATCGGCAAAGACCTCAACCTCCGGATCGGTCGCGAACTCGCGCATCGGCGAGCCCAAACCGCCGGCTGATCCACCCCTCCCATGGTGCGATCTTCCTCTCCCTCCCGGCGTCCTTTGGCCGCCACGGTTCTCCTCAGTATCGCCGCGCTGCTGGGCGCTGGCTGCGAAACCACCGCTCCGACCGCCCGTTCCTCCGCGCCCGCCGGCACCACCGCCGCCGCGCCGCAACCGCCTCCGCTCAAGGTCGGCATGACCGCCGAGCAGGTGCGCGCCGCCTGGGGCGAACCCAGCGAGATCGTGCCCCTCGAGAATGCGCCCAAACCCGGCGAGACGTGGCGTTACCGGCAGGTCCTCCGCAGCACCGATCGCCAGGTTGCGGCGACCGTCGAGGAGGTTCCCTTCTTCGATCCGCTGACCGGCGCCTACCGGCCGCAGAAGGAAATCCGCCAGAGCCAGGAGACCATCTCCATCGTTCAGGTCACCGAACTCATCATGCTCGAGGGCCAGCTCGTCGGCTGGAAACGCTCCCTGAACGAAGAACGCGCCTTTCCCTGAGTCCCATCATGCTGATCCGATCCTTGCTGTTAGGAATGTTGCTCATGTCCTCCGTCCACGCCGCCGCGCCCGCCGGAGCCGTGGCCACCGGAAACTACCGCAATCTGTTCCGCGAGTACCTCGGCAAGAGCGACGCCGAGGTGAAGGCCAAGCTGGACGCAGCGTGGCGCCATTTCTTCGCCGGCGATCCGGACTCGCAGCGTCTCTACTACGAGGTCGACGGCGACATGGCCTACGTGCCCGACATCAACAACAACGATGTCCGGTCCGAGGGGCTTTCCTATGGCATGATGATCGCCGTCCAGATGAACCGGAAGACCGAGTTCGACCGGATCTGGCGCTACGCAAAACATTACATGTGGCACCCCGACGGCCCGTTCGCCGGCTACTTTGCCTGGCACACGTCCTATGACGGCAAACGTCTGAGCAACGGCCCGGCACCGGACGGCGAAGAGTGGTTTGTCACCGCCCTCTTCTTCGCCGCGCATCGCTGGGGCTCCGGCGAGGGCGTGCTCAACTACGCGGCCGAGGCCCAGGCCCTGATCCGCGCCATGCTGCACAAACACAAGCAGCCCAACCGCGGGCCGGTCAGCGACATGTTCGACCGCAAGGAAAAGCAGATCGTCTTCGTCCCGACGCCGCCCGGCAACGGGTTCACCGATCCGTCGTACCATGTGCCCGCCTTCACCGAGCTCTGGGCGCGCTGGGCCGCTGAACCCGAGGATCGCGCCTTCATGGCCGAGGTCACGCAGGTCAGCCGCGACTTCTTCAAGAAGGCCGCGCATCCCCGCACCGGCCTGATGTCGGACTACGCGCACTTCGACGGGCGTCCCTACGTCTTCAACGGACACGAGGACTTCCGCTACGATGCGTGGCGCACGCTCTCCAACCCCGCCCTCGACTGGTCGTGGTGGGCCGCCGATCCGTGGTCGATCGAACAATCCAACCGCGTGCTGACCTTCCTTGCCTCGCACGGCGACCAGGTGCCGTCGTTGTTCAAGGTCGACGGCACGCCGATTCCCTCCAGCCCCAACTCGCCCGGCCTGACCGCGATGGCCGCAACCGCCGCCCTCGCCGCAGATCGCGCCGTCGGCGAACGCTGGGTGCGCGCCTTGTGGGACCTGCCATTCCCCGAGGGCCGCTACCGCTACTACAACGGTCTGCTCGTGTTCCTCGCCCTGCTGCAGGTCAGCGGACACTACCAGGTCTACGGTCCGGCCGCCACGCCCTGATTCTTCGTCATGCTTCGCCTGCTGCCCTTCGTGCTGTTTGGCAGCCTCCTCGCCGCCACTCTCCGGGCCGAGGACGGCTACCGCCTGTGGCTGCGTCACGATCCGCTGCCGGACGCCGTCCGCGCCGCCTACGCCGCCGCCTTTCCTGAAGTCGTCGCTCCGGCGCGGCCGTCGCCGCGCGTGGCCACCGCCCGGGACGAACTCGCCGCCGGGCTGGCCGGCCTGCTGGGTCGCGCGGTCCCGGTGGTGGAGACGCCCACCCAACCTCACGCGCTGATCCTCGGGCGCCCGAACGATCCCGCCATCGCCGCCGTGGTCACCGAAGCGGACCTGCGTGCCGCCGGGGAAGAGGGCTACATCGTCAGGCGCGTGCCCGTCGACGGCGGCCTGCGCACCTACGTCGTCGCCAACCGCGACATCGGCCTGCTCTACGGCGCCTTCGCCGTGTTGCGGCACCTGCAGATGCAGCGACCGCTGGACGGTCTCGCCCACATCAGCGCCCCGCGCATCCAGCGCCGGTTGCTCAACCACTGGGACGACCTCGACGGCTTCGTCGAGCGGGGCTACGCCGGTTTCTCGCTCTGGCAGTGGTTCCATCTGCCGGACGAGATTTCGCCGCGCTACCGCGACTACGCCCGCGCCCTGGCGTCGATCGGCCTGAACGGCGCCGTGCTGACCAACGTCAATGCCAACGCCGTCATCCTCCAGCTCGACTACCTGCGCAAGGTCGCCGCACTGGCGAACACCTTCCGCCCTTACGGCATCCGCGTCTACCTGCCCGCCCGCTTCAGCGCGCCCATCGAACTCGGACGCCTGAAGACCGCCGACCCGCTCGACCCGGCCGTCGTCGCCTGGTGGCAGGCCAAGGTCGACGAGATCTACCGGCTGATCCCGGACTTCGGCGGCTTCATCGTGAAGGCCAACTCGGAAGGCCAGCCCGGCCCGCAGGACTACGGCCGCACCCATGCCGACGGCGCCAACCTGCTCGCCGACGTGCTCGCACCGCACAACGGCATCGTGATGTGGCGCGCCTTCGTGTATTCACCGGACAATGCCACCGATCGCGTGAAGCAGGCGTGGGACGAGTTCTCCCCGCTCGATGGGCGCTTCCGTCAGAACGTCACCGTGCAGATCAAGAACGGCCCGCTCGACTTCATGCCGCGCGAACCGTTCTCGCCGCTCTTCGGCGGCATGCCCCGCACCCGCCTCGCACTCGAGTTGCAGGTCACCCAGGAGTACCTCGGTCAGTCCGTGCAGCTCGCCTACCTCGCCCCGATGTGGAAGGAGGTCCTCGATGCCGACACCCACGCCTCGGGTCCGGGCTCGACTGTCGCCCGCGTGATCGACGGCAGCCTGCGTCGCCAGAATCTCTCCGTGATCGCCGGCGTGGCCAACACCGGCACCGATCGCAACTGGACCGGCCACGTGATGGCGCAGGCCAACTGGTACGCCTACGGCCGCCTCGCTTGGGATCACCAGCTCTCGTCCGAGACGATCGCCGATGAATGGACCCGCCAGACCTTCGGGGCCGACCCGATGGTGGTCGACACCATCAACCGCATGTTGCTCGGCTCGCGCGAAACCGTCGTGCGTTATTCGATGCCGCTCGGGCTGCATCACATCATGGCCGTGGGCCACCACTACGGGCCCGGTCCGTGGGTCGACCGCCTGCCGCGCGCCGACTGGACCTCCGTTTACTACCACCGTGCCGATGCCGGCGGCATCGGTTTCGACCGCACGCCGTCCGGATCAAATGCCCTCGAACAGTATGCCGAACCCTGGCGCCGGCTCTGGGGCGACGTCACCACCGTGCCGGAAAACCTGCTGCTCTGGTTTCACCGCGTGCCCTGGGACCATCGCCTGAAATCCGGGCGCACGCTTTGGGATGAACTGTGCCTGACCTACCAGCAGGGCGTCGACGAGGTGCGCGCCCTGCAACGCGACTGGGACAGTCTCGCCGGTCGCATCGACGCGGAGCGCCATGCGCACGTGAAGACGCGCCTCGCTCGCCAGGAACGCGACGCCCGCACATGGCGCGACGCCTGCCTGCTCTACTTCCAAACGTTCTCGCAACGGCCCCTGCCGGCCGGAGTCGAGGCGCCGGAACACGACCTCGCCCACTATCAATCGCTTCGCCTGCGCTACATGCCCGGCAATCCGGGCGGAGGCTAAGCCGACACCACCCCATTATCGCCTTCTCTTTCATGAAACTGATCCCATCCCTGCTTCTCGCCACTGCCATGTCCACTGCCCTGCCCGCGCAGCCCGCCTCCCCCTCCGTGGCCTTCGACACGCTGGTCTACACCGGCCGCGACGCCGTGTTCTCCACCCCGCTCCCGGCCGGACATTTTCGCAATCCCATCCTCACCGGCTTTTTTCCCGATCCGAGCATCTGCCGGGTCGGCGATGACTACTACCTCGTCACCTCGACGTTTGCCCTGTTCCCCGGCATCCCCGTTTTCCACAGCCGCGACCTCGTCAACTGGACCCAGATCGGCAACGTCGTGCATCGCCAGGAGCAGCTTGATTACAAGGGCCTCGCCGCCACGCGCGGCATCTTTGCCCCGGCCATCACCCACCACAACGGCACCTTCTACCTGACCTGCACGATGGTCGGCGCCGGCGGCAACTTCCTCATGACCGCGACCAACCCGGCCGGTCCGTGGAGCGATCCGATCTGGTACGATTTCGAGGGCATCGATCCGTCGCTCTTCTTCGATGACGACGGCCGGGCCTGGATGCTCAACAACGGCGCCCCCGAGGGCACGCCGCTCTACGACGGCCATCGCGCGATCTGGATCCAGGAGTTCGACGTCGCGACCAAGAAGTTGATCGGGCCGCGCACCCAGTTGATCAACGGCGGCGTCGACATCACGACCAAGCCGGTCTGGATCGAGGGACCGCACCTCTATCGCCGCGGCGAATGGTACTACCTCTGCTGCGCCGAGGGCGGCACGAGCATCCATCACTCCCAGGTGATTTACCGCGGCAAGTCGCCGACCGGCCCCTTCACCGCCTGGGAAAAAAATCCCATCCTCACCCAGCGCGACCTCGACAGCCGCGCGCCCAACGCGATCACGTGCACGGGCCACGTCGACATGGAGATCGGTCCCGACGGCAACTGGTGGGCGGTCTTCCTCGCCTGCCGCCCGTACGGCGGCGACTTCTGGACGACCGGACGCGAGACCTTCCTGCTCCCGGTCACGTGGACCAACGACGGCTGGCCGAGCATTCTGCCGCCCGGCGAACGCGTTCCCCTCACCTTGCCCGCACCGGTCGTGAAGACACCGCCTGCGGCGCCCCTGCCCGGCGCGCCCGCCCTCTCCGGCAACTTCACCTGGCGCGACGACTTTGCCGGCAAAGAGCTCGGACTCGAATGGCTGCGCCTGCGCACGTCCGCCGAGCCGTGGTGGCGCCTCGACGGCAACGCGCTTCATCTCACGCCGCGCCGTGACACGCTCTCCGACACGGGCGAACCCGCCTTCTTTGGACGCCGGGTGCAACATGCCACCTTCGACACAACCCTGACGCTCACCGTCCCGACCGCCAGCAACGTCACCGCCGGCCTTGCCGCCTTCCAGAACGAAGCCCAGCACCTCTACGCCGGTGTCCGTCGCAACGGCGCCTGGATGAGCCTCTTCGTCGAACTGATCCACCAAGGCCGTCGCACCGTGCTTGCCAACGAGATCGTCGCCGCGGCTCCGTCGATCGACTTTACCCTGTCCGTGGCGGAAAAGACCTTCTCCGTCTCCGCCCGCCCGGCCGGCGGAGCGGTGCGCACCCTCGTGAAGGACCGCGACTCCTATCCGCTCACGGTGCAGGCCGCCGGCGGCGGCTTGCACTTCACCGGCCTGATGGTCGGCCCGCACGCGCGCCGGGATTGATCACCGCCAACTTGCGCAGCGCGGCCGGCCCGGCCTCCCGCGCTGCGCACGTGGAAGGGAAAAGTCTGAAGTTGAAGCAAGAACACCGCGCGGCGCGCGTTCTCTTCAACTTAAACTCCCCACGTCAACCAGCGCGCCCCGCGCGCCGCTGTAGGCCCGGTGCCCTCACCGGGCGGTTTGGGTATAGCCACAAAAAGGCACA